>CBHTSG010000012.1:0-158932 GCA_966095315.1 uncultured Cyclobacteriaceae bacterium | reverse complement strand
TCGAACCCAGGACCCATACATTAAAAGTGTATTGCTCTACCAGCTGAGCTACGGAATCTTTTCTCCCGATTACTTTGCTCTACCTCGAAGCATCGGGATGTGCTACAAGATCGTCCGATTCGCTTATCGGAGTTACGAATTTGCCTGTTTAAAAGGCATTTCCGTAATTGAGGGCACAAAGGTAACCGAATATGAAAAAAATACAAACGCGCTTTTTAAAATTTCTGCTGCTCGCGCTAATTTCTTTTTCGCATTCTTTTGGTGCCTCCTACCCCGAAAAAATCAAGACTGCCGATTCGCTCTTTCGCGCCAAGCAATTCACACAATCGTTTGACAATTACCAGCTTGTATTAAAAGACCATCATTATTCTCCGGCCATGCTTCTCAAAATGGCTTACATTCAGGAAGGCTTGGGCCATACGGGTCTGTGCTTGTATTACCTTAATCTCTACTTTTTAGCCTCTGATGATGAGCAAGCGTTGACCAAAATGACCGAGATGGCCGCCAAATTCAGATTGGAAGGTTATGATTTTGGAAGTGATTTTGAAATCGGTCATTTCATGAGAAAATATAACCAGATTTTAGCGCTGGCATTTACTTCAATTCTAGTCTTACTCAGTGCCATTATCTATTACCAAAAAAAGCGAGGCAAAGCTCCCCTTTTCGCATTGATCGTTATGATCATTTTTTCAGGGCTGCTGCTTTACCAACTTAACTTTCTTCAGGGCTTACAAACCGGCATTATTGCAAAGTCACCCTCTTATTTAATGACAGGTCCTTCGGCTGGCTCATCCGTGGCAGGCATAGCCGGAGAAGGTCATCAACTTATTCTTCTGGGAAAAGAAGACATCTGGATGAAAGTACAATGGAAGGGGCAGGAAGTCTACATCAAAGAAATGAATGTAATTCCCATCGCCCTTTAAAAACGAACCGAGAGTGATCCCTTGTACTCGGTATTGGTAAATTTTATAATATAATAATAGACTCCAGCTGGCTGGTGAGTAGCGTGCCAGCGAAACTTACGATCAGTACTTTCAAATACTTTATTTCCCCAACGATTGATAATGGTGATGGACTCAAACCTGCGCATACAATTGTCCTGCGGAAAAGCAATTTCTTTATCGTAGTTTTTATCCTCCGGACCAGGATCGATACCTTCTAATGCAAAGTAATCATTGTGGCCATCGCCATTGGGAGTGAACACGTTGGGCGGAAGAAATTTATCGTCATCTTCTCCGTAATCTTTTATTTTCAGATGGACTACCACCGTATCTGCTTTGCTGTTAAAGCATCGATCATCGCCCAACCGGAATTTGAAGGTGTAACGATTTTCAAAAATGCCATTTTGAAAAATAGAACAATCGGGTGCCCAGCTCAAATAGGAAAGTACCACTCCCCTTCCATCTTTCGGTTCAAACACATAACCCACCGGCTCAATACTTCCCTTCGCTTCTATTAAGGTAAGTTTTAGTAAATCCTTGGCGGGAAGTAAGTCGGCATCGGTTCCCATTAAATCCAGTCGAATGGGTTGACCTAAAAAATACTCCAGCGTATCCTTCACATTTCGATTGTAAATATCCTGCACGGTAAGTTTAGGCTTTTCATTGTCGGGAGGAAGAATGGTCACCTCCACATCTACGGTATCGGCTTTATAAAATTTACACTTGTTGGCATTGTCAACAACAATGAATTGAAAAACAAAAGTGTCCTTCGTTTTAGGATTTACATTACTGCATCCAATATCCCATTTGAAATGCGATTGGAGAATGCCGTTACCGGAAACGGAGGGGAATGAAGCGCCATAATCCGAAGGCTTGAAATCTTTTCCGCGAACGCTGAGCGTGAGGTAGTCATTGTCCACCACATCTTTGCCGATCACATTAAACTCCAGCGTTTCATTTACTTTTCGTTTGAGGCCCACCACTTTTCGCTCTTCTTTATCGGGCGTTAAGTCAGTATCAATAATCGGATCGCTGTTGCCGGGTAGCTTTACATTTAATTTATAGATGGCGTAATCAGGATCACCAAAATTGCATTGGTCTACATCATCCACTTTTATTTTTACCTCAAAAGATGTGCGTTTCGTAAAATCATAAATATTACAATACGTATCCCATCGCAACTCACCACTCACTAAACCTTTTTCTTGTTTGAGAATGGTGAATTTCATTCCGGCATCGGCCAATACAAATCCATCGGTGAGCACGGAAACCACTAACTCATCGGCTTCGTCATCTTTGGCCTGAAATGCCCACACTTGCTGATCTCCTTCATTCAATTGTGCAATGGTCAGTTCTTGTGAAGTAAAATAAGGATCTGTATTTTTTGGAGGTTCAACATTCACCGTTACTCGCAAGGTATCCGACAAGGGCAAACTGCATGCATCGTCCATGGCAATAATTCCCAACTGATACGGACCTCCTTCAAAGTAGGGACATTGTGGAAAGCAAATTCTGAAATCTACTGTGCTTCCATTTATTAGGGTGGCGTTGGTCACCGCGGGCAGAACTTCGGTCAGGTTCTTATTCTTGAAATTCAAACCCACCGCGCGAATGGAAACTTTTTCTGAAAAATTATCTTCAATCTTGCTGGCATCCGGATCGGACACGCGCACGGTGATACAGCGGTCGTCATCACTTACCGTATTGGCAAAACTTACCGTCATTTTTCCGGTAGTGGAGTACGATGCATCGGTTAATTTTTTTCCTTCAATCTGCGGAGGTTCAGCCTTGCGGCAGGCATCTAACACCAGCATTTGAAAATCGCGTCTGCTCTCTCCTATTTTTATTTTTTTGCGATACTCTTCAATCTTTACCGCAAACACAAAAAGTCCCTGCGTGCGCGGAGTGGCGGTGAGCAATCCATCCGTGCTGATGCGTAAATCTGGTAAACCATTAATAATATTGGTTAAGCTATAACCAGGTCGCCAGATGATAGTAGGATAAGGACCTGCCGAAGGAGGCGGCAATGCTACATTGGATGTTGTATTTAACGGAGTGGTGAGCGTGTACACCAGTGAATCGCCATCGTCATCCTGGCCGGCAAAATCTACATAGTAAGGACGGAATGGGCATGCATAATCATTGAGCGGTGGAAACAAGCGCGGAGAAGAATTTACGAAAGGCTCATTATTCTTTACTACCGGAGGAAACTCAAGATAAAAAGTTTGCCCTGCTGAAATATTTGCTCCTTGCGGAACCTGACTATAAATATTAGTGATAGAATAATTTCGGCAGCAGCGCTCCCATACTACATAATATCCTTCGGGATCATTATAAACTTCGGGGGAAAGAACAACCGTGGATGTGTACGTAAGCTTGCGTGTTACAATTTCGCCTTTCGAACAAGCAGGCTGTGTATAAGAAACATTGGTTTCAGAATTTAGCACGAGAAGAACATTGCCCATGGCCTGTTTATCGCGCTTGCGATAGATGTACACGCGGGCATCAGCATCTTTTGCGCCTATACTTCCATTAATCTGATCAAAATAAATAATCAGGTTGAGTCGGTACGTGCTACCGGAAAGATGGATCAATTCAAACTCTCCACCCACAATGTGCGATGCCATTACCGGAATAGAAATAATCAGTAATAGCGTCAAATAAAACTTTTTCATCTTCATGCAGCAGAACCGAAATATACCAATTTCGATACGCGACTAAAACCCCCATAATTGAGTAATTTCGCCACCCAAATGAAAAAAGGTGAATTGATCGAAAACATCGAAGTGGCAACGATGGCGGCCGAGGGCAAGTGCGTGGCACGTGTGAACGGGCAGGTTATTTTTTTGACGGGCTGCGCACCGGGTGATGTGGTGACGGCAGAAGTGACAAAAATTAAAAGCAGTTTTCTGGAAGGCAGGGTGACAAAAATTCAACAACTGTCGCCTCACCGCACTACACCTTTTTGTTCGCACTTTGGAACGTGCGGTGGATGTTCGTGGCAACACATTCAGTACAGCGAGCAACTCAATTACAAGCAACAACAAGTCATCGACAACCTGGAGCGCATTGGCGGATTGGAGCTGCCTCCCATCAAAAAAATTATCGGTTCAGAAAAAACGCAGCACTACCGCAACAAACTGGATTTCACTTTTACGGCCAATCGCTGGCTCACCAAAGAAGAATTGAATCTGGCCATTGAAGAAAAACGATTTGAAGTAGGCCTGGGTTATCACATTCCAAAAATGTACGACCGTGTGTTTGATGTGGCCACGTGTTATCTGCAACCCGATCCTTCCAATGCCATTCGTTTATTAGCCAGAGAAGTTGCGGTGAGAGAAGAAATTCCTTTTTTCGATCTGCGAAAGCAAATTGGTTTTCTCCGGACGCTCACCATTCGCACCGCAAATACCGGTGAGGTGATGATCATCTTACAGGTGACGTACGATAAAATGGAGTGGATCGAAAAAATTCTCAGCGCCATAGCAGAGAAATTTCCGATGGCCACGTCCATCAACTACATCATCAACGGAAAGAAGAACGATACGTTTGCCGACTTGGATGTGACCTGCTGGAAAGGTAATCCCTACATCACTGAGCAGATGCCAACACCCGATGGAAAGAAGACGCTGCAATTTCGGGTGGGCCCGAAATCATTCTATCAAACCAATTCAGATCAGGCGTACGAGCTATACAAAGTGGCGTGGCAGATGGCCGATCTGAAAGGTGATGAATTAGTGTATGACCTGTACACCGGTACGGGCACGATTGCCAATTTTGTAGCGAGCCATGCAAAGAAAGTTGTTGGCCTCGAATATATTTCTGCTGCCATTGAAGATGCAAAAGTAAATTCAAAAATCAACGGCATCAGTAACACTGATTTTTATGCTGGCGACATGAAAGATTTGCTGAACGATTCTTTCCTTTCGCAACATGGGCGGCCCGATGTAATCATTACCGATCCGCCACGCGCAGGCATGCACGAAGATGTTTGCAAAATGCTGTTGGTGGCCGCACCGAAACGCATTGTGTACGTGAGCTGCAATCCTGCCACGCAGGCACGCGACCTTCAAATTTTATCTGAAAAATATAATGTGACCGATATTCAACCAGTGGATATGTTTCCGCACACAGTGCATGTGGAGAATGTGGTGAGGCTGGATTTGAAATAGAATTATTCAAAGTTCAAGATTCAAGATTAGTGAATTTAGAAATTTTGAGTGACTGAGCAGGAGGCTTAGCGGCACCGGGCTTTCCCTGTCTTTCTCATTTCCCATAATGAACAAACGGTGCCCAAATCGTGGGTAGCTTAAATTGTTCACCAAATTCTCCAGCGATAAATTTTCGTTTCATCATGTTCACCGCCTCATCATAACTCTTTCCCTGCTTTTCAGTAAGTTCGTAGAGACCAGTCATAAAATACATCGTGCCTTCATCCGAAACGGGCCACAAGGAAACAATGGCGCGATTGGCACCACCCACCAGCAATGCTTGTGTAAGTCCGTTTACACCTTCACCGCCATAAATTTTTCCCAAACCAGTTTCGCAAGCGCTCAGCACGGCAAGATCAGCGTGCATATTCAGTTTAGAAATTTCGGGTGCTGTGAGGTAGCCGTCTTCATTACCTTGTGCATGGGCATAAATGCTCATGGCTACGCCCGATAGTTGCGGAATCTGAGGTAAAGCAAAACCGTGGGTAGCCAAATGCACAATGCGATAATGTTGAAGTTGACCGGAAGCTGCGAGTTGCTTCACAAAATTTTCGGTCATCTGATTTCCGGTATACACATCTGCGGCCGCGCCAAACATTTCCTGTAGCTTCTTTACTTCGGTCAATGAGCCTGCGAGGTAATTCATTTTTCCAAAACCCAGTGCTGCATAAATTTCGCGTTGCGATTTTCCTTGCTCTGCATTTTGCGCAGCACGCGTCTGCAACTCAAATAATTGATCGGTGCTTTTGATCGGTTCAGTCTTTTCATTCATTTGTTCAAACTGAGCGCCTCCCAATGCCAGCAAAGCTTTTGGCGGCTGGGTATAGCTGCGCGATTCAATCAGACGCTTCACCTCAGCCGATTGCGAATAACGAACATCATACTTTTCTACCAGGTACTTTCCGCTGGCATCGGTCAGGGCTTCATAAGGTAAAAAATTCAACAACCCATCGGGGAAGAGAATTAATTTCTTGCCGGTGATTTTTGATTCGATGGGCTTAATGAGAAATTCATAATACGCATCGGTAAATTGTTTGAGGAAGGGAAGGCGCTCAGGAATATTCGTTTGCAGCAACTCGCGTGTAAGCTGCATGAAATTATCCATGTCCTGTTGATTAAGTTGATACGCTAAATCGCCCTGAACTTCAGCCGCTACCGGTTTGTAGCCTGGCTTGGATGAAAACTTTTGCATGCGATCGAGAAATCGCTTTTTAAGATTGACAAACAGATCAAACTTTTCATTGGCGGTAGCAAAGGCTGATGTCTTATTGATAACGTGAATGATTACGTTTCCCGGCTCAAGCGAGGTATACATCACGGCAGTTTCATCCGGCTTCAGCATTTTTTGAAACTCTGCGAGCGTCATGGATTTGTTAAAGGAGCTATTCCCTAACATTTCGGAGAGCACCCTGCCCCGTTCTTTATTCTGTGCTTCAAACAACGCATTGCTGTCGTTGAGTTTTGCCAATGCCATCACCATAAACTGATAGCTGCTGATACCCCTCGCCATAAAGTTGAGTTTCTCCTCGCCTTTAAAGCGATCGCGGTATTGTTCGATGATTTTAATTGACTCAGCAAACATTTCTGCAGCATTCTTATACTGATTGGCCCGCAGGTAAATGGCGCCCATGTTATTGTAGTTCGTTTCGGCACCGAGAAAGTCTCCTTTCTTAATTCTTTCCTGTGTGTCTTTATAGTAAATCATGAGCGCTTCATTGGCCTTGCCACTCTTTTGAAGAAAGAGTGCATAGTTGTTCAGGATATTATTGGAAAGTTCGGTAAGGCCGGCTTTTTCACTGATGGAATATGCTTTGTTGTAATACACACCAGCCATCTCCAGTTCCTGAGCTGTTCTTCCGCCCTGATAAATCCAGCCCAGGTGATTGTAGCCATTGGCAACCAGCGCGGGCTGCTCAAGGCCTAAGTTAGTGCAGTTGACTAACGCCTCAGCATATGGCTTGATAAAGTCACCTTTGGTTAAGGAGGCAGACACGCTGCAAAACATATTGAGAAACCTGGCTTTGTCAAGTTCAGCAATAGCGGGCAACGTCAAGGCTGTGCTCACGTTGGCATTCATCAGATCAAAAGCCCGCTGATGATCATAACTGAGTGCGTAAGCATCGGCAAGTGCAGTGACCGTTGTTGTGCGGCTCATCACATTTGCAAATGAATACTTGCTAAACTCCGACAACGCCAATTCAAAAAACGGTGCAGCCTCTTTGAGGTGTTGTGAGTAGGCAAGCATTCTGCCGGCCAGTTGTGCCACAAATCCTTTAAACACATTGTACGATGTAGGCAAGGGTGTGTTCACTGCCTTCTGACAATTGCGAATAGCTTCATTCATGTTGCCGCTGGTGGCGGATTGATAGGCGGACCCAATCAAACTATTGATGGCGATGTAGGAACGATCGCGTGCGTTCACCATCTCACCCGACTGCTGTTTTACTTTTCTGAAAATGGCGGAATAATATCCGGCAGCAATTACGTCATCAAAATCCTGCGTAAAATATTGAAAGCTGTTATCGTCTGGCAAAAGCCAAAAGGCAATGTTCAAGGCATTGAATCCTTCTTGTTCTTTGCCGGAGGCAAACAGGGCATAAGAATAAATTGCCCAGGCCGAGACATTGAATTGATCCAGAAAGATTGCATTCTCGGCATAGCTATTGGCAAGGTTGAGATTACCCTGCATGAGGTAACACCAACTGGTTTGCACATGCACATTACTTTGTGCAGGAAAATCCTGATCCAATTTTTTAAACTCTTCCAGCGCACGCGGAAAATTCTTTTGCTGCACAAAACTGAAGGCACTTTGAAAGCGGGTGTTAAAATCATTTTGAGCCAGCGATGGCAGGGCAATCAACAGGTAAAAAATGATTCGGAAAACTGATTTCATTGTGGAAAATTAAAATGCTTAAAATAGGCTGGTATTAATAAAGAGACCATCCGCGGGAGCAGGGGATTTTGTACTCCGTAGGATTGGGTATGTCTCTCTCTTAATGAAGGATGAATTTCTGCGGCCGGGATGGAACGGTCTGTCTGAGCCAGTCTGCCGACAGGCAGGCCCGAAATGGAAAGCGGGTAAGGCTGGCGAGTAGTGACAGCCCGAAATGCCGCCCAAATGCCTCTTTTTTATTTATTTACAATCGACCCGAATGTTTGCTAATTATTTTAGTAATATTGTCTTTATATGCCAGAAAGAAGCATTATTCATATGGATTTGGACGCCTTTTTTGTGTCGGTGGAGCGCAAAAAAGAGCCAAGGTTACAAGGCCTTCCATTAATTGTTGGCGGCCAAAGCAGGCGTGGCGTGGTGGCGGCTTGTAGTTATGAAGCGCGCAAATTTGGTGTGCACTCGGCCATGCCCATGTACCTGGCCCTGCAACTTTGCCCCGATGCCAAAGTGATCTCGGGCGACATGGAAGCCTACAGTAAGTACTCACACCAGGTGACGGAGATTATTGCCGAGAAAGCTCCGATGTTTGAAAAATCTTCGATCGATGAATTTTATGTAGATGCAACAGGACTCGATCGCTTTTTTGGCACCTTCAAATGGGCGGTGGAGTTACAAAATAAGGTGATGAAGGAAAGCGGTCTGCCCATCTCCATGGCACTGTCGGTAAACAAGCTGGTATCGAAAGTGGCTACAGCAGAATTTAAACCCAATGCACAAAAACAAATTCCGGCCGGAGTGGAAAAAGATTTTCTCGCACCACTCGCCATTGAAAAACTTCCGATGGTAGGAAAACAAACTTCAGCTTTTCTATACGACATGGGCGTGCGCACGGTGGCAACTTTGCGCGAAATGCCGGTGAAGTTTTTAATCAGTGCCTTCGGAAAAAACGGAATCAGCTTGTGGAACAAGGCCAACGGTATTGATGAATCGCCCGTAGTGCCCTACAGTGAGCAAAAATCCATTTCCACCGAATCTACTTTTGATGCCGACACGATTGATGTGAAAAAATTAAAATCTATTCTCATTGCGATGGTGGAGAAAGTTGCTTTTCAATTGCGCGAGCAAAAAAAACTTACTTCCTGCATCACGGTGAAAATCCGATATTCGAATTTTGATACGGAGACAAAACAAATTCATATCCCCTACACATCTTCTGATCATGTGATTTTGAAAGTGGTACAAGAGCTGTTCGATAAACTTTATCAGCGCAGAATGCTGATTCGGTTGGTAGGAGTGCGCCTGAGCAATCTCGTTCACGGCAATCACCAGATCAGTTTGTTTGACGATACGGAGGAAGACATCAATCTGTATGAAGCCATGGACTTTATCAAACACAAACATGGTGTGGAGAAATTGGTGCGCGCCACCACCCTGGATGTGAGCAATCGTGTGAGGATGGAGATGAATATGTTTAAGGGCAAGGTGAGCAAGAATTTGATTAATTATTGAAATATTTTCGGTCTGTGAGGACACAGACCGAGGATTAAGAAGCCACCCTTCGGCTCTGTCAAAACCCCGGCCTGTGTCCTCACAGGCCGGAATAGAAAACATGATCAACTAAGTTAAGATGAAGAAACATGAAAGTATTTATTTAATTGTTTCGGTCTGTAAAGACACAGACCGAGGTTTGGAATTAATCATTTCAAAAACCAAGGTATAGTTCTAACAAATATGAAAATGCTAACCTCCAACGAAATGAAATATGGCATTCGAAATTCGAGAATGCTATTAAACCAACCCTATTTCTGGACGGATACCATCAAGGATTGGCATACCTTATTGCAAAACGATCATTTCAAAGAAATCATAATTGAATGTTGGCGGGAATTAGTGAAGCGTAAAAAGATTGCTATTTATGGATTTGTCATCATGCCAAATCATCTGCATGTAGTTTGGGAAATGATCGAGAAGAATGGAAAGGAAATGCCTTACGCAAGTTTTAATAAATTCACTAGTCATCAGTTTTTAAATATAATCCAGACTAAATACCCCTTGGATATCACGCCCTATAAGGAAGAGGGTGATACCGAAAGGAAACACCGGTTTTGGCAGCGAGATCCACTGGCGGTCTTAATGAATACCCAAGAAAAAGTGGAACAAAAATTAAACTATGTTCATTACAATCCACTTCAGGAAAAATGGAACCTGGTAATAAGGCCAGAAGATTATAAATGGTCGTCAGCTCGATTTTATGAAACAGGTGAGGATGAATTTAATTTTGTAACGCATTATCGGGAGCGATTTTAATTCGTGATTTCGGTCTGGGGACACAGACCGAGGTCGAGAATTTAATTAATTGTTAATATGAACTCATCCATAAATTCTTTCTTCTTGGTGATATCTCCATCGCAAGAGGTAATGGAACATGCTGCCTATCTTAAGAATATTGTTCTGCAATCCATCGGTCACTCATACAACAGTCTCCACTCAAAAGCTCACTTATCACTGTTGCAATATTTTGATCGCCATAATGAAAATGATCTATATAGAATAAGCGATAATATAGCCGATATTAAACCCTTCAATATTTTTCTAAAAGGCTTAAATTTCTTTCGCAGTAATGGTACTATTTATCTCGACATCGTAAATAAATCTCCCATTTATGATCTTAACGAACGAATACAAAAACGGCCCATCATGCCACACATTACTATTGCACGGAATTTAAACTCGCGCGATTTTGAGATTGCATGGAAAGCCCTGAAGGATCAATCCTATAGTCATTATTTCAAATGCGGACATGTCACGGTGTTGAAGAGAGTCGGAGGATTATGGGTACCTCACTCCAATCTTTCCCTAGCTTAGCAATCGAAAGTAGATTTAAGATGGACACGAACGCTCCACTTCAGATTCTCAAAGAAAAATTTGGCTACAACTCTTTCCGACTGGAACAGGAAGCGATTATCAATTCTGTACTGCAGAAGAAAGATACATTTGCACTCATGCCCACGGGCGGTGGCAAATCGCTGTGTTATCAGATTCCGGCTTTAATGTTTGATGGGCTCACCGTGGTGATCTCTCCATTGATTGCCTTGATGAAAGATCAGGTAGATGCGTTGCGTGTCAACGGAATTTCTGCGGCCTATCTGAATTCCACGCAAAGCAGTCAGGAGCAGAATGAGATAGTAGAGAAAATTCGAGCGGGTTCGTTAAAACTTCTTTACCTCGCACCCGAAAGTAATTACATCCGTCAATTATCTACTTTTAATCTCAGCCTCATCGCCATTGACGAAGCGCATTGCATCTCGCATTGGGGTCATGATTTCCGGCCGGAGTATCTCACACTGGCGCACCTGAAGCGCTCGTTTACTCATGTGCCCGTAATTGCCCTCACCGCCACTGCTGATAAGCTCACCCGAAAAGATATTGTTGAAAAATTAGAACTTAATCAGCCGGGTATTTTCATTTCAAGTTTCAATCGGGCCAATATTCGTTACACCGTAGAGGCGAAGCGAAATAGTTTTGATCGATTGATTGACTTTTTGGACAAGCACAAAGACGAATCAGGAATTATTTATTGTCTCTCCCGCGCTTCTGTAGAGCGGCTGGCCGATGATTTAAAGTCGATGGGATTTCAGGCGCTGCCTTATCATGCCGGGCTTGACAAAGAAGTGCGCGGTAAGCATCAGGAGTTATTTCTTCGCGATGAGGTGAAGATCATCGTGGCTACCATTGCGTTCGGTATGGGCATCGATAAATCAAACGTGCGTTATGTTGTACACATGGACTTGCCCAAGAATGTAGAGAGCTACTACCAGGAAACCGGTCGTGCCGGCCGTGATGGATTGAATAGCGAAGCACTATTATTTTACTCCTATGCCGATGTGAGTAAGATGAAGAAGTTTGTAGAGATTGAAAACAATCCTGAGCAAACGGAAATCTATTTGAAGAAATTAAATCAGATGGCTGCGTATGGCGATCTTACCACATGCCGCAGAAAATATTTACTCAACTACTTTGACGAAACTGCTGATGCCTATTGTGGCAATTGCGATGTGTGTCTCACGCGAATTGAGCAGGTGGACGGAACCGTGCTGGCGCAAAAAGTTTTATCTGCCGTAACGCGATTGCAAGAGCGATTTGGCGCGGGTTATGTCATCGATTTTTTGAGAGGATCGAATGCTTCAAAAATTCAGGAGGAGCACAAGCAACTAAAAACTTTTGGTATTGGTGCCGATGTGAGCAAAGACGAATGGAGTGATGTGATTCGCGACCTGGTATCACAGGAATATCTTATAAAATCGGATGGAACATACCCAGTATTGAAGCTCACTACCAAAAGTACTGGCGTTTTGAAAGGATCAGAAAAAGTGATGCTCACCAAAACAAAAGAAAGGATTCAGGTAGCGCAACAATCGGTAGAATACGAAAAAGATTTGTTTGAGCAACTCCGAGAAGTGCGAAGAAAAATTGCAGCAGAAGAAAACGTACCCGCTTACATTGTTCTGTCGGATGCGACCTTGATGGAGATCGCTGAATATTTGCCACACAATAAAGAGGAGTTTTTAAAAATCTCGGGTTTTGGTCAGGTGAAGATTGAGCGCTACGGAAAACAGTTTTGGGAAGTGGTGGCGAATTATTGTCGCAATTACAATTTGAAATCACGCATTCATTTAAAAACACCAAAGCGCATTCGCAAAGAAAGGCCAGAAAAAGAAACCGACACCAAACTGCAAAGCCTTGAGCTTTTCAAACTGGGTCATTCCATACTTGAAATTGCGCAGCAGCGAAATTTAAGTTTGTCTACCATTGAAACGCACTTGTCATTTTACATTCAACAAGGAGCGCTCTCCATTGATGATGTGATGGATGCCTGGAAAATTCCTAACATTCAAAAAGCAATTGAAGACATCGGTGGCAAAGCGCTTGGGCCGCTAAAGCAGGAATTGGGCGATGACTATAGCTATGGCGAAATACGAATGGTGATGGCGCATTGGGAATGGATGAGATCGCACGATTGAGTTCCTGCCTAACTGATCGAGTCGTAATGCAATCTTACGATTTGATCATTGTAAAATTGAAAATTGGCTCATTAAATTTATGTATCTCAATTGTCACACAGGCTTCAGTTTTAAATATGGCACGTTGCCGATCAAAACGCTCTTTAACGAAGCGAAGCGTTGTGGCATTCATAAACTGGCACTGACGGAGATCAATAATGTCTCGTCTTATCTCGAAATGCTTCGCATCTGCGATGAGAACCGGGCCGTGGTCACTCCGGGATCTGTATCGCAGCGAGGTCTTACCAAATATGGAAAAATTCCGTATGACCTTGAGATTGCTGTTGGTATTGAATTTCGATCAGCAGAGAATGACTTGCTGTACATTGCTCTTGCAAAAAATAATGATGGCTTTGAAAAACTGAATCGTTTTTTATCGTTTCACAACCGGGAAGAAAAGAAATTACCCAGTCGCGCTCCCTTTATTGAAAATGTATTTTTCATTTATCCCTTTCGGGCGATCGAGCCAGACCTTCTGAGGAATGAAGAATTTATTGGTGTTCGTAGTAGCGAGTTGCATTCTTTTGCTACTCATTCCTATTCTCATGACTTGATGCACAAATTTGTGGCGATTCATCCGGTCACGTTTTTACCACCTGAAAAAATAGTCGATTCAAAAACAAAAAAGTCGAAAATTGTTTACCGCGATCACAACACGCATCGGTTGCTTCGCTGCATTGCCAACAATACACTGCTCAGTAAACTTCCGGAGCACCAGCAGGCAAGCCAAGACGAGTTCATGTTGTCTGAAAACGATCTACAAAAAGAGTTTGATAATTTTCCGGAATTGTTTGTCAACGCTAAAAAATTACTGGATCAATGTAGCATCGAATGCAAATTGGGCGAAGACAAAAACAAAAAACATTTTTTTGGAAGCCTGGAGGAAGATCTAAAATACCTGAAGGCGAAAACACTGGAAGGATACAAACGAATTTACGAAGCACTGGACATCGACAAAAAAATCTGGAACGAGCGCATTGAAAAAGAGTTGGCCATCATCGCCAAAAAAGGATTCACCGCCTATTACCTGATCACCGATGATCTTATTCATTTCGCCAAACGTCAAGGATTTGATTTTGTGGGTCGTGGCAGTGGTGCTAACAGTACGGTGGCCTATTGCCTGGGGATCACTAACGTGGATCCCATTGAGCTGGATTTATTTTTCGAACGTTTCTTGAATGAAGAGCGCATCTCACCACCTGATTTTGATATCGATTTTTCATGGGATAATCGTGACGCTATCTACGACTATCTCTTCAAGAAGCACGGCACAGAGCACGTGTGTTTGTTGGGAACACATGTTACGTATCAAGGTAAGTCCATCATTCGTGAATTGGGTAAGGTTTTTGGTTTGCCAAAAGAAGAAATTGATGCTCTGGTGGAAGGCAGGCATGATCCACGCATCAAACGCGATCACATTGCGCAAAAGGTGATGGCGTATGCCGAATACATCGTAAAGAAAGAACTACCCGCCAACATTTCCATTCATGCCGGAGGTGTGCTGATCACCCAGAAACCCATTTATCATTATACCGCTACCGAGTTTCCACCCAAGAGTTTGCCGGTATCTCAATTTGAAATGCATGCGGCCGAAGATTTTGGCATTTATAAATTCGATATTCTCAGTCAGCGCGGGTTGGGTCACATCAAGGAGACCGTGAAGCATGTAAAACGAAATCAGGGAATTGATATCAATGTTTACGAATTCAAAAAATTCAAACAAGATGACAAAATAAAAGACCTCATGCGTCACAGCAAGGCGATGGGTTGTTTTTATGTAGAGTCGCCTGCCACGCGCATGCTGCTGGGAAAATTAAAATGTGACGATTACCTGACATTAGTAGCAGCTAGCTCCATCATTCGGCCGGGTGTGGCCAGCTCGGGAATGATGAAAGCGTACATCGAGCGTTTTCATATTAAAAGAAACGGAGGCACCTATGAAAGCATCCATCCTAAAATGGATGAAATCATGCACGACACGTATGGTGTGATGGTGTATCAGGAAGACGTGATCAAAGTGGCGCACTACTTCGCAGGACTCACGTTGACCGAAGCCGATGTGTTGCGCAGAGGCATGTCGGGCAAATATCGCTCGCGTGAAGAATTTCAGCGAGTGAAAGACCGCTTCTTTGAAGGATGCGCTGAGCGAGGGTACGACCAGAAAGTTACTGACCGTGTATGGTTTGAGATCGAAAGCTTTGCGGGTTATTCGTTTGCCAAAGGTCACTCGGCCAGCTATGCCGTAGAGAGTTATCAAAGTTTATTTTTGAAAGCGCACTATCCGCTGGAGTTTATGGTGGGCGTGATTAATAATTTTGGTGGTTTCTATTGCACGGAATTTTATTTTCATGAAGCCCGCATGAACGGAGCACAGATTGAAGCACCGTGTGTAAACAAAAGTGAATACCTCACGACTATTTACGGAAATCAGATTTACATCGGCTTTGTACATTTGAAAAGTCTCGAATCAAAAATCGGCCAACACATTCCCACCGAGCGAGAAAAAAATGGACCGTATAAAAACCTGGATAATTTTTTGAGGCGAACACCCGGCATTGGCTTGGAACAATTGCGTATACTCATTCGCCTCGGGGCCTTTCGATTTACAGGAAAAACGAAGCAGCAATTATTGTGGGAGTCGATGTTGTTTTTTAATCAGACTCTTGGAAACTCCAGCCGCAAGGTAGGGCGGTTTTCAGAATCGTCCATTGATCTTTTTGAAACAGAGCCCAAAGAATATCCGCTCCCAGAATTGAAGCGCAACAAACTGGAAGATGCCTTTGATGAGATTGAACTTCTTGGTTTTCCGCTCTGCAATCCATTTGATCTTGTGGCTACCAAAGATTTTGGCGATACCGTTGCGCTGCAGCTTCCGGACAAGAAAAATAAATCGATACGCATGGTGGGCTACCTTATCACCACCAAAGATGCTTACACCATGAAGGCCAAAGAACACATGTGCTTTGGCACTTTCTATGATGTACGCGGAGAGGTGTTTGATACCGTTCATTTTCCAAACTCAGCTCGTCAATTCCCTTTTCGCGGTCGCGGATTTTATGAAGTGCGTGGAGCCGTAACGGAAGATTTTGGCGTGTATGCTGTCGATGTGCATGCGATGGAAAAATTACCAATGATCAGCAAGAAGGCTGAAGAGGCCATGGCTGAGTTTACAGAGCATCCTAAACAAATGGTCCTCTAATTTTACAGCCTAACACTTGTCACTTTCATAATTACTGCGACTTTTGAAGGTGATCCATTCAAAGTTATGCGTCAACAATTATTAAGCGAAGGTGCCAACGAGCTCAGCTACGAGATTCGGGAAATTGTAAAGAAGGCGGAGCAAATCAGGAATCTTGGTCAGAAGATCTATTGGGAAAACATTGGAGACCCTATTCAAAAAAATCATCACCTGCCACCATGGATCAGAGAAATCATCTCAACGCTTGCGCTACAAAATGATTCCTACAGCTATTGCCCCAGCAAAGGAATTTTAGAAACGCGTCAATTTTTAGCAGATCAAAACAATCAACGAAAAGGAGCACAGATCACTCCCGAAGACATTTGTTTCTTCAACGGTCTGGGCGATGCCATCGCCAAAGTATATCAATACATCGCTCCGACTTCGCGCGTCATTGGTCCGTCACCTGCCTACTCCACACACTCCAGTGCAGAAGCAGCTCATGCGAGTCACGAACCACTTACTTACAAATTAGATCCCAACAACAAATGGTATCCTGATCTTGACGACCTTTATAATAAGGTAAAATACAATCCCAATGTGGTGGGCATTCTCATTATCAATCCTGACAATCCCACAGGAATGGTATATCCCCTCGAAACACTCAAGCGAATTGTAGCCATCGCGCGCGAGTTCAATCTGTTTCTGATTTGCGATGAGATTTATCTCAACATTACCTACAATGGTGCACGTGCTTACTCTTTGGCAGAGATTATCGAAGATGTACCCGGCATTGCCATGAAAGGTATTTCAAAAGAATTGCCATGGCCAGGAGCACGCTGCGGATGGATGGAGTACTACAATCGCGATCAGGATACAGACTTCAATCGTTTATGCCAGGCGCTGGACAATGCCAAGATGATTGAAGTATGTTCTACTAAACTTCCTCAACTAGCTATTCCAAAGATTATGGGCGATCCGCGCTTCAAAGTTTATCGTGAGGAAACCAATCGCAACATTGGCAAGCGCAGTAAAATCATTGCCGACATTCTGCACACTGTACCACAACTGACATTCAACGAAACGTTTGGAGCGTTCTACAACACCATCATTTTCAGGGATGGCACTCTTAAGCCAAATCAAAAAATGAGGATTGAAAATCCATCTATCCAAACATTAGTTGGGCAATGGGTAAGTCAGGAAATGCCGTTAGACAAACGTTTTGTTTACTTTTTGCTTGGCGGGAAGGGTGTTTGCGTAGTGCCAATCTCTTCATTTTGTTCAGAGTTACAAGGCTTTCGCGTAACCTTGCTGGAAGAGGACGAAGCTACTTTAATCAGAACGTTTACCTTGATTCGGGATGGTATTACGGAATATCTTTCGAGCAACTAATGCGTATCTACCTAACATTCGTTACCTCTGTTTTGAAAAATTTTTTATGGCTGATCGTTGAAACTCCCGATAAAATTTTCCATTCTTGTATCAGAGCACAAGAAAAATGAATCGTAGCGTAGAAAATAAAGTGAAGTTTTTCGGGATCGGAGAGATCACGAATGTGCTTGTGCTCATTATTGCAATCGTCATTATTCTGCCGAAAGCGGGGCGATGGTAATTTGATTTTTAAAACGAATTAGCAACCGCCCCGACTAAGTCGGGGCGGTTTTGTTTTATAGTGTTTACAACCAACTAACGATTGTTTTAAAATTTATGTATTACAACAACGACACCGTACTTTTCCTTGATGGCAAATTTTTAAAAGCAAAAGACGCTACCACCGATCTCTTCAGTCAAACGCTTCATTATGGTTATGGCACATTTGAAGGAATTCGATCGTACAATACAGTGCATGGTGTCAAGATATTCAAGGCACATGAGCATTTCGAGCGATTGAAAAGAAGTTGCGCATTAGTAGGAATTCCTTTTCACTATGGTGCCGAAGAACTCACACAAATCAGTTATCAGGTATTGGAAAAAAATAATCTTACTGATGCCTACCTCCGTCCCTTGGTTTTCTGCAGTCCCAACATGTCATTGACAGCGCCAAAAGAAGTTTCGGTGATGATCACTGCATGGGAATGGGGAAAATATCTTGGAGATCAGTTATTGCGCGTTTGCATTTCATCGTATCAACGCCCCAATCCAAAATCGGTAAAAGTGGAAGCAAAGGTTTGTGGTCATTACGTAAACTCTATCCTTGCAACCACCGAAGCAAAACAACGTGGCTTTGATGAGGCGTTGATGTTGGATGGAAGTGGATTTGTTGCCGAAGGTCCCGGTGCTAATTTCTTTTTCGAAAAAGAAGGTGTGCTGTACACTCCTCCGCTGGGAAATATTCTCCCAGGCATTACTCGTGCCACAGTGCTGGAAATTTGTCGTGAGCTGGATATTCCTGTGGAAGAACGCTTCCTGCGGCCCGAGGAATTATTTGAAGGTGACAGTGCTTTCTTCTGCGGTACCGCTGCGGAAGTCATCGGCATAGAATCGATCGAAGGTCAGTCATTTCAGAAGCCGTGGAAAAAATCTTTGGGAGCAATTGTACAGGAAGCTTATAAGTGCATTGTGTTGGATAAGAGTTATTCGTACGTGATTGTATGAGTCGTTATTCGTTGTTGGTTGTTCGTTACTCGTGAATTCACAATCGAACAACCAATAACGATCAACGAACAACCAAACATAAAAATGGAACTAAACAAATACAGTAAGACCATTACACAAGACCCAACGCTGCCTGCTTCTCAAGCGATGTTGTACGGCATTGGTTTGACGGAGCATGATCTGAAAAAAGCACAGGTGGGAATTGTGAGCACAGGCTTTGACGGCAACACCTGCAACATGCATTTGAATGCACTCGCCACAGA
This sequence comes from uncultured Cyclobacteriaceae bacterium, assembly GCA_966095315.1. GTDB lineage: Bacteria > Bacteroidota > Bacteroidia > Cytophagales > Cyclobacteriaceae > ELB16-189. Next base: position 139,791 of record CBHTSG010000012.1, on the reverse strand, counting down.
AGTGAAGCAAGCCGTGTGGGATCAGGAGTTGGTGGGATTAATTTTTCACACCATTGGCGTGAGCGATGGCATCAGCAACGGAACGGAAGGCATGCGTTACTCGCTGGTCAGTCGCGAAGTAATTGCAGATTCGATTGAGACCGTTTGTGGCGCGCAATATTATGATGGATTAATTGCTGTAGTCGGTTGCGATAAAAATATGCCGGGGTCACTGATCGCGATGGGAAGATTGAATCGCCCCGCTATCATGGTATACGGTGGCACCATTGCCGGTGGTCACTACAAAGGAAAAGAGTTGAACATTGTTTCAGCTTTTGAGGCACTCGGTGAAAAATTGGCGAACCAACTTTCAGATGAAGATTATAAAGGCATCATTCAAAATTCCTGTCCAGGTGCAGGCGCCTGTGGCGGAATGTACACCGCAAACACGATGGCTTCGGCTATCGAAGCGCTTGGAATGGCATTGCCCTACTCTTCATCAAATCCAGCACTCAGCAAAGAAAAGTCGAGAGAATGTGTTGATGCAGGAAAAGCAATTCGTCTTCTTTTAGAAAAAGACATCAAGCCACGCGACATCATGACACAGAAAGCATTTGAAAATGCGATCACCATTGTCATGGCCCTTGGCGGAAGTACGAATGCTGTACTGCATTTAATCGCCATGGCGAAAAGTGTTGGATTAAAAATCACTCAAGATGATTTTCAGCGCATCTCGGATAAGACGCCATTGCTGGCTGACTTGAAGCCGAGTGGAAAATATTTGATGGAAGAACTTCATCGCAAAGGTGGCGTGCCTGCTGTGATGAAATATCTTTTGCAGAAAGGTTTCCTTCATGGTGATTGCATCACCGTAACGGGAAAAACAATTGCCGAAAATGTGCAAGCTGCCTCTGAGTTGGATTTTGAAAAACAAGATGTGATTGTACCCATTGAAAAAGCGTTGAAGAAAACTGCGCACATTCAGATCCTTTACGGAAATCTCGCGACAAAAGGATCCGTGGCAAAAATTACTGGTAAAGAAGGTGAACGATTCAAGGGCACTGCAAAAGTTTTTAATGGAGAGTTTGAATTGACGGATGGCATACGCTCCGGAAAAATCAAAGAAGGAGATGTTGTGGTCATCCGTTTTGTTGGACCGCGTGGCGCTCCGGGCATGCCTGAAATGTTGAAGCCCACTTCATTGATCATGGGTGCAGGCCTCGGAAAAAAAGTTGCACTCATCACTGACGGTCGTTTCAGTGGTGGCACGCATGGGTTTGTAGTGGGCCACATCACACCCGAAGCATTTGATGGCGGATTGCTATCGCTGGTGGAAGATGGAGATTGGATTGAGATTGATGTAAAAAAGCATCAGGTGAATTTATTGGTCGATGAGAAGACCATCGCCATTCGCAGATCACACTACAAAGCTCCGGCACTTCGCGTGACCAGTGGAGTGCTCTATAAATATGCTAAAACTGTAAAAACCGCTGCCGATGGATGCGTTACTGACGAAGACTGAGGAGAAGGCCGCAGTCACGACAAGAATTTCAGGATCCGAAGCGTTGTTGCGTTGTCTGCTCGCGGAAGATGTAAATACAATTTTCGGATATCCCGGTGGAGCCATCATGCCCGTGTACGATGCGCTGTATGGATTTGCCGATCGACTCAATCATATTTTGGTTCGTCATGAGCAGGGCGCGATTCATGCTGCACAAGGTTTTGCAAGAGTGTCGGGCAGACCGGGAATTGTGTTTGCCACTTCCGGGCCGGGCGCTACTAATCTGGTTACAGGACTTGCCGATGCACTGATCGATTCAACTCCGTTAGTGTGCATCACCGGTCAGGTGTTTGCGCACTTGTTGGGTACGGATGCCTTTCAGGAAATCGATGTGGTGAACACTACCATTCCGGTAACGAAGTGGAACGTGCAAGTAACGGAAGCAAAAGACATAGCCGATGCTGTAGCAAAAGCATTTTACATTGCCACTTCAGGAAGACCTGGTCCGGTGTTGATTGACATCACCAAGAATGCTCAAAACGAAATGTTTGAGTTTGGTGAATACAAAAAATGCGAAAACATCCGCACCTACAAAGCAAAACCATTACTTCAGCTTTCTTCTGTTGAAGCAGCCGCGGAATTAATCAATCAGGCAAAGAAGCCTTACCTTCTTGCCGGACAAGGTGTGTTGCTTTCCGATGCATCGAAAGAATTAAAAGCATTTTCTGAAAAGACAGGAATACCAGTGGCGAGTACGTTACTAGGCCTTGGTGCATTTCCAACAGATCATCCAAATTATGTTGGCTATCTGGGAATGCATGGAAATTATGGACCGAATATTAATACGAATGAATGCGATGTGCTGATTGCAGTGGGAATGCGCTTTGACGATCGCGTGACAGGTAACGTGAGCAAATACGCAAAGCAGGCTAAAGTCGTTCACATTGAAATTGACAAAGCGGAAATCAACAAGATTATCAAAGCAGATGTTGCCGTTCATGCCGATGCGAAAGAAGCATTAAAAGCATTAACGGCTGTCTGCAAACCTGCACAGCATCAGGAGTGGATCGAAAGTTTCCATCGACTCAATGAAAAGGAATACGAAAAAGTAATTCATCACGAATTTAATTCAACCGATGAATTGAAAATGGCGGAAGTCATTCATCAACTTTCACAGCTGACCGAAGGCAAAGCGATCCTTGTCACCGATGTGGGTCAACATCAAATGATCGCTTCGCGTTACTATCAATTTAAAAATCCAAGAACGAATGTAACCTCGGGCGGTGCAGGCACAATGGGTTTTGCGTTGCCTGCTGCGATGGGCGCCAAACTTGCTAAACCCGTACAGCAAGTGGTTGCCGTCATTGGCGATGGTGGATACCAGATGACGGTGCAAGAACTCGGCACGATCATGCAGTATAAAATTCCGGTGAAAATTTTAGTGCTCAATAATAGCTTTTTAGGAATGGTGCGTCAGTGGCAGCAACTCTTCCACGAGAAACGCTACTCCTTCACCGAAATGGTTAATCCGAACTTCATCAAACTCGCGGAAGCATATTCCATACCTGCGGAAAAAGTCGCTGAGCGGGACAAACTAAAAGAGGCGTTAACCAAAATGCTCGAGGCAGACGGTCCCTATTTTTTAGAAGCCGTGGTGGGGAAAGAAGACAACGTATTTCCGATGGTGCCAGCCGGTGCTGGTGTGTCGGAAGTGATTTTAGAAATTCCAAAGTCAGTAACAAAATAATAGGCGTTATGATCAAACAAGAATTTACACTCGAGATTGCGGCAGACAATAATTTTTCAATTCTCAACCGAATTGTCAATGTGCTCAACAGAAGACGCGTGCGAATTAAAAAACTGATCGCGCACGAAAATGAAGGAGACTTCCGAAGAGGTGGCGCCTTATTGCTTCTGCACACCACGCCCGACATGGTAGAAAAAGTAAAACATCAATTGGAAAAATTGATTGAAGTAGAGCATGCTCACTATTATTCCGGAAGTGAGAAGTTTCTGGCGCTGCTCGACAACAGTACAAAACTGGAAGTAGCATAACAAGGTTGAAAGCAAACAAAATACTAACAACGAAAAACTAATAACCAAATTCATTATGGCACAGATTAATTTTGGCGGAACGGTAGAAGAAGTAGTGACGCGCGAAGAGTTTCCAATGGACAAAGCATTGGATGTGTTGCGCAACGAAACGATTGCCATCATCGGCTATGGCGTGCAAGGTCCGGCTCAGGCACTGAACCTGCGAGACAATGGCTTCAATGTAATCATCGGACAACGCAAAGGATCGAAGACCTGGGACAAAGCCATTCAGCACGGATGGATTCCCGGAGAAACATTATTTGAAATTGAAGAGGCAGCCAAGCGCGGAACCATCATTCAGTTCCTGCTTTCGGATGCAGGTCAGATTGCATCGTGGCCATCCATTAAGCCACACCTCACAAAAGGAAAAGCGCTTTACTTCTCGCATGGTTTTGGAGTAACGTTCAAGGAGCAAACCGGAATTGTTCCACCGGCAGATGTAGATGTGATTCTCGCAGCACCAAAAGGCTCGGGCACTTCTGTGCGCAGATTATTTCTGCAAGGAAAGGGCATCAATTCCAGCTATGCCATCTTCCAGGATGCAACGGGTAAAGCAAAAGATCGCGTAATCGCACTGGGCATCGGAGTTGGTTCAGGATATTTATTCCAAACCGATTTCAAAAAAGAAGTTTATTCCGACTTAAGTGGCGAGCGCGGAACATTAATGGGCGCCATCGCTGGAATTTTTGAAGCGCAGTATGAAGTGCTCCGCTCGAAAGGTCATTCTCCTTCAGAAGCATTTAACGAAACGGTAGAAGAGCTCACACAAAGTCTCATGCCGCTGGTAGCCGAAAACGGAATGGATTGGATGTATGCCAATTGCTCTACTACGGCACAACGTGGCGCATTGGATTGGAAAAAGAAATTCAAAGCCGCTACCCTTCCTGTTTTCAAAGAACTTTACGAAAGTGTTGCAAGTGGGGCAGAAGCAAAACGTACCATCGACACATGCAGCAAACCTGACTATCGCGAAAAGCTGGCGGAAGAATTAAAAGAACTTCGTGAAAGCGAATTGTGGCAAGCAGGCGCTGCCGTAAGATCATTAAGACCAGAGAAGGCATCGGTAGAGGCAAGTATGATTAATTAGTTGTTGGTTGTTCGTTATTCGTTGCTAGCAACTCCACCAACGAATAACGAGCAACGATCAACCATCAACGAAGATGATTCAAACAAAAGAATATACGATCGACATCAACAAAGCACACCTCGTTTTGAAAAACGTAGTGCTCAAGACTCCTTTGCAGTTTCATCGAAAGCTGTCGGAGAAATTTCAGGCGGAGGTTTATTTGAAGCGCGAGGATCTGCAGGTGGTTCGATCGTATAAAATTCGGGGTGCCTATAATCTGATCAGCAGCTTAAGCCATGAGCAGCGCAAACGCGGTGTGGTTTGTGCCAGTGCAGGCAATCATGCGCAAGGTGTCGCGTATTCCTGCAAAGCCCTTTCCATTCATGGCGTGATTTACATGCCGGCCATCACACCCAAACAAAAAATCACGCAAGTGAAAATGTTTGGCGGTGAACATATCGAGATCGTACTAATTGGCGATACGTTTGATGAATGCCAGCATCATGCGTTGGCATTTGCGCGCGCGCAACACAAGGAATTTATTCCACCGTTCGATCATGCTTTGATCATTGAAGGCCAGGGTACAGTTGCAAAAGAAATTCTGGAAGAGATCTCCGGCATTGATTATGTTTTTGTTCCCATCGGTGGCGGTGGTCTTTGTGCAGGGGTCGGTCAATATTTAAAAACATATTCGCCTCAAACAAAAATTGTGGGAGCCGAACCGCTGGGCGCTCCGTCCATGAAAGAAGCATTGGCTGCGGGCAAACCAGTGGTGCTGGATAAAATTCAACGCTTCATCGATGGTGCTTCTGTCAAAAAAGTAGGCGAGTTGAATTTTGAATTGTGCAAAGATGTTTTGACGGACATGCTGCTCGTGCCGGAAGGCAAAGCAAGTACGACCATTTTGCAATTGTACAACGAAGATGCGATCGTAGCCGAGCCTGCGGGTGCATTGTCCATTGCGGCATTAGATCAGTATGCCGATCAGATCAAAGGAAAAAAAGTCGTGTGCATTCTGAGTGGCGGAAACAACGACATCGATCGCATGCAGGAGATCAAAGAACGCTCTCTGCTTTTTGAAGGACTGAAGCATTATTTCATTGTACGTTTTGCTCAGCGTCCCGGAGCACTCAAAGAATTTGTCAATCATATTCTCGGCCCTACGGATGATATTGTTCGATTTGAATTCATTCAAAAACACAACAAGGAAACCGGGCCAGCGCTCATAGGCATTGAGGTGAAGTCAAAATCGGATTTCAATTCGCTGATTCACCGGATGGATGAACACCGACTTAATTATACACTGGTGAATCAGAACGAGAATCTCTTCGAATACCTTGTTTAACAAAAACTTAATTCAATCTAATATCATCAGGGCTTGGGCAAAGTGGAATAAAATCAACATATTTGAATAGTAACAAATTAGTTTCAAGTATGGCACAAGGTTTACTCATCGATATGGATGGAGTTGTTTATGGTGGCGATCAAATGATACCGGGCGCGGATGGATTTATTAAACAATTGCTTGATCAAAAGATTCCATTCAGCTTCATGACAAATAACAGTCAGCGCACACGACTGGAAGCCGTTCGCAAATTAGCCAAGCTTGGAATTCAGGTTACTGAAAGTCATATCTACACCAGTGCCATGGCAACGGGTAAATTCTTAGCGACACAAATTCCAAATGGAACGGCCTACGTGCTTGGCGAAGGGGGCTTGCTCACAAGCCTTCATGAAAATGGAATCAAAATGGTGGACAGTGATCCTGATTTTGTGGTGATGGGCGAAGGAAGAAATTTTACGCTCGAAATGGTGCAGCGTGCCATCGATATGATTTTAGCGGGAGCAAAATTTATTACCACCAATCGCGATCCATCGCCTAAGAAAAAAGGATGGAACAATTTGGGTATTGCGGCTACTACTGCAATGATTGAAGAAGCTACCGGCATCAAAGCTTTTGTGATTGGTAAGCCTAGTCCAGTGATGATGCGTTCTGCGCGTAAAGCACTCGGCCTCGAGGCTGCAGAAACGACCATCATTGGCGACACGATGGATACCGACATTCAGGGCGGTGTTCAATTAGGATACAAAACAATTCTTGTATTGAGTGGAATCACTAAAAAAGAAGAACTCAGCAAATATGCTTTCAAACCTGATTTGATTATCAACTCCGTGAATGAATTGAAATTACCCTTGCCATGGTGGTAGAAAAAGAAATTTGATCGACACAACATCAAAACTAACAGTAGTAAGCGTATCAAATAATTTCGCGATGAGATGAGTTGATCACTGAATTATTTCTCATCTTCGTAAGAGAAATCAAAAACAAAAAATTCGCCCTGTCAAAAACCCTTTGACAGGGCGAATTCATTTTTAAGCCTGTCAAACAAACTAACGATTGTTGTGAGCGAGAAGAAACCTAGAACGATTTTCGAAAAAATTTGGGAAAGTCATGTCGTGAAAAGAGCAGAAGGCTATCCAGATGCTTTGTTTATCGACCGTCATTTTATTCATGAGGTAACAAGCCCCCAGGCATTTGATGGATTAAGAAAACGAGGTATTGGCGTTTTTAATACGAAACGCACCACGGCTACAGCTGATCATAATGTTCCAACAAAAGATCAGCATCTTCCCATCAAGGAAGCATTGAGCAGGCATCAGGTAGAAACGCTAAGAAAAAATTGCCAAGAATTTGGTGTTGAGCTTTACGATCTTGGTCATCCGTATCAAGGCATCGTACACATCATCGGTCCGGAGCTTGGACTAACATTGCCCGGCATGACGATCGTGTGTGGCGATAGTCATACCTCAACGCACGGTGCTTTCGGAAATATTGCTTTTGGTATTGGTACGAGTGAAGTGGAGCAGGTGTTAGCCACGCAATGCATTTTGCAATACCGCCCCAAGACCATGAAGATTGAGATCAACGGAACGTTAGCGCCCGGTGTGGTCAGTAAGGATATTATTCTTTATATCATTTCGAAAATCTCTGCCAGTGGTGCCACTGGCTTTTTTGTGGAGTACGCTGGCGATACGATTCGCAACCTCTCCATGGAAGCGCGCATGACCATTTGTAACATGAGTATTGAAATGGGTGCACGGGGTGGAATGATTGCACCTGATGAAACGACTTTCAACTATATCAAAGGAAGAAAGTTTGCTCCACAAGGCGCAGCCTTTGATGCGAAAGTAGAAGAATGGAAACAGCTACGAACCGATGAAGGTGCTCAGTATGATGTAGTGCTTCAATACCATGCAGCCGACATTGCACCGATGATCACGTACGGAACGAATCCCGGTATGGGCATCAAGGTAACGGATCGGATTCCCACCGTAGAAGAGTTGAAAGAAATCAGCGAGCAAAATTCATTTAAGAAATCATTGGAGTACATGGGGCTCGAGCCCGGCTCGGCTTTACTCGGAAAAGCGATTGACTATGTCTTCATCGGCAGTTGCACGAACGCACGCATTGAAGATTTACGATTAGTAGCATCCATCGTAAAAGGAAAACGAAAAGCGGATGGTGTTGAAGTGTGGGTCATACCAGGATCAAAACAGGTGGAAGCACAAGCCATTCAGGAAGGCCTCGATAAAATATTTGAAGCTGCCGGATTTGAATTGCGCAGCCCGGGCTGCTCGGCTTGTCTTGGAATGAACGAAGACAAAGTGCCGGCCGGAAAATATTGCATCAGTACTTCGAATCGAAATTTCGAAGGACGTCAGGGACCAAAGTCAAGAACGTTTCTGGCGAGCCCGCTCAGCGCAGCGGCTGCCGCGATCACCGGGAAAGTAACAGACATCAGAACATTAATGGTATGAAAGAAAAATTCATAACGCTTAAATCAACAGCCGTTCCACTGCCCAACGAAAATGTGGATACGGATCAGATTATTCCTGCACGCTTTCTAAAGGCAACTACCCGCGAAGGTTTTGGCGATAACTTATTTCGCGACTGGAGATTTGACGCGGAGGGCAGGCCAGTAAAAGATTTTGTCTTGAATGACTCAAAATACTCCGGCAAAATTCTGGTAGCAGGCAAAAACTTTGGATGCGGTAGCAGTCGCGAGCATGCTGCGTGGGCCATTCACGATTTTGGATTCAAGGTGGTGGTCTCCAGTTTCTTTGCCGACATCTTTAAAAATAATGCTTTGAACAATGGATTATTGCCCATTGTCGTCTCCGATAATTTTTTAAAGCAACTCTTGACAGCTGTTGAAGAGAAACCTTCGACTGAAATTGTGGTGGATCTTGGCAATCAGATTTTGCAAGTGGGCGCAGTTAAGGAAAAGTTTGAGATCAACGCTTACAAGAAAACCTGCCTGATGAATGGCTATGACGATATTGATTATCTATTGAGTTTAAATAAAGAAGTGAGGGAATTTGATTTAGCGCATTAAGTCGTTGATCGTTGTTGGTTGTTCGTTATTCGAACCCCGAACAACCAAGAACGAACAACTAATAACGAACACAATGAAAAAGAAAATTGTAATTCTTCCGGGAGATGGTATCGGCAAAGAGGTAACAGCTGAAGGAAAACGCGTGTTAGAAAAAATTGCTGAACTTTTCGATCATCAATTTGAATTTGATGAAGCCATCATTGGCCATGATGCAATTGAGGCGACCGGTGATCCTTTGCCATTAGAAACATTATCAAAACTTAAAAACTGCGATGCGATTTTATTTGGGGCTGTGGGTCATCCGAAATATGACAATGACCCAACGCTGAAAGTACGTCCGGAGCAGGGTTTGCTAAAGATGAGAAAGGAGCTTGGCCTTTACGCTAATCTTCGTCCCATCAAATTATTTGATGAGTTGCTCCACGCCTCGAGTTTCAAACCAGAAATCTTAAAAGGATCCGATATTTTATTCTTTCGCGAACTCACAGGCGATGTGTACTTCGGTGAGAAGGGAAGAAGAGATGATGGGAACACTGCATATGATCTGATGATCTATCAGCGATATGAAGTGGAGCGCATCGCACACAAAGCATTTCAGGCGGCACGCACGCGCAAGAAAAAAGTAATCAGCGTAGACAAAGCAAATGTTTTGGAAAGCTCGCGCCTATGGCGGCAAGTGGTAACGGAAGTGGCAAAGAATTATCCTGACGTTCAACTCGAACATCAGTTTGTGGATGCCGCTGCGATGAAGCTCATTCAAAACCCCCGAAGCTTTGATGTGGTTGTCACCGGCAATTTATTTGGTGATATTCTTACCGATGAAGCTTCACAGATCGCAGGATCGATGGGCATGCTTGCCTCTGCCTCTGTTGGCGACACGGTTGGATTGTACGAGCCTATTCACGGAAGTGCACACGACATCACCGGAAAAGGAATTGCTAATCCACTTGCCTCTATCCTATCCGCTGCGTTGATGCTTGACATCTCTTTTCAACTAAAAGAAGAATCAGACGCCATCATTCAGGCGGTAGAAGCAACACTCAAAGCAGGTTATCGCACCGTTGACATTGCAGATGCTTCTACTGCGAAAGATAAAATTCTGAATACCCAACAGATGGGTCTTCAAATATCAAAATCATTAATCCAAATCCTCGCACCGGTTACGAGTAACAAATAACGATCAACTAACAACGATACGTCATGAGTCAAAAAATTCAAATCTTCGACACCACACTTCGCGATGGCGAACAAGTTCCCGGATGTCAACTGGCTACGGAAGAAAAAATTACCATTGCACGTGAGCTTGAAGCGCTGGGCGTTGATGTGATTGAAGCCGGCTTCCCGATCTCAAGTCCCGGTGATTTCCTTTCGGTGATTGGAATTTCAAGAGCCGTCAAAGATCCAATCGTGTGCGGACTGACACGCGCGAAGCAAGAAGACATTGATGTGGCCGCAGAAGCATTACGGTATGCGAGGCGGGGAAGAATCCACACGGGCATTGGCTCTTCTGATGTGCACATTCATCACAAGTTCAAAAGCAATCGCGAACAAGTGCTGGAGCAAGGTGTGTGGGCGGTGAAGTATGCCAAGAGTAAAGGCTTTGAAGTTGAGTTTTATGCAGAAGATGCCGGTCGTGCTGACTTAGCATTTCTTGCTCAAATGACAGAAGCCGTGATTGCCGCTGGGGCAGACGTGGTAAACATTCCGGACACTACAGGATATTGCTTGCCACATCTCTATCAGAAACGCATTGAATATTTGTACGAGCATGTAAGCAACATTCACAAAGCAGTGATTTCGGTGCATTGTCATAATGATTTGGGAATGGCTACGGCCAACACCATCGCTGGCTTGATTGGTGGAGCGCGACAAGTAGAAGTAACCATCAATGGAATTGGCGAGCGCGCAGGAAACACGTCACTGGAAGAAGTGGTGATGACCGTGAAGACACACAAAGACCTTGGTCTTTACACCGATATCAAAACAGAAAAGCTTTTTGGCATCAGTCAGTTGGTGAGTCGCATGATGCGCATGCCCGTGCAACCCAATAAGGCGATTGTGGGAAGAAATGCATTCTCCCATTCATCAGGCATTCATCAGGATGGATTTTTAAAGCATGCTGAAAATTATGAGATCATCAATCCTGCCGATGTGGGTGTGAATTCTTCTTCGATTGTATTGACTGCGCGCAGTGGTCGTGCAGCATTGAAGCATCGCCTTGAGTTATTAGGACATAAAGTGGAAGGATCGGATCTGGATACTATTTATGAAAACTTCCTGATCGTGGCAGACGAAAAGAAAAATGTAACGGATAATGATTTGATTGTGCTGGCTGCGAATGCTCCGGTGCTGGAGGTACGTTAGTAAATAAAATTTTGAAGAAAAGGCTATCAGTGCGGGTTGTAGCACAGATGGAAATGTGAATTCATCTCATTATTATTCAGAGTGAATTTTACCGCTTGGCAGTTCATAAATTGCAAATTGTTGCAATTAGCCTTGATTATAGCTCGCCTTCTAATTTTCATTTAACAGGGTAATACAAATCCCAAAATTCCTTATCGTCCGGCAGCTCACTTAGATTCTGAAATTCATTTGTCTTATAATCAATGACCTTAATATTAGTTAGTCCAATATTTGTTAGTCGAACTAAATTATAAACTGTTGAAAACATGTTCTTTCCATCTAATCTTCTCTCTCCACTAATGAAATATGGAAAATAGTGTCTTTCGTATTTTTTGTAGATAATGGAATACGAGAATTGGTCAGTCATTATTTCATGCTTTACAATTGCGTTGGTAGTGGTAGTAATAAAAATTGAACCTTTATAGGTTTTAGGAACAATTCCATACCCTGTTATCTTTTGCGAAGGCTTTGGTGCAAAATAATCAATATGGTAAACGGTATCGGTGTCATACGTTAGTATCCCCATATATTTGTATTGAAATTTTTCCGAATTATTCTGATTGAGAATACCTGTTTTATATGGGTCGGCAATAAGGTCAGCTCTATGAATTTCAAGAGTGGGCCAAAAAGAGTAATCAGAGGCCTTTAATGGGTTGTCCCCGGAAGCTCTCTTTTTTAAGATTTCAAATTTCTTATCAACATTACTGGCATATCCCCTATAGTAACCTAGAATTAATGACTCAACTTTGAATTTTTGATTTGTGAGTAGGTTGTCTGTAGTCATTTCGGAATAAAACTCAAGGTTAAAATCCTCCGTTCTATAATTTTTACCCACAGAATCAATGGCGGATTTAATTATATCAATAGGATTAATCGGGCTTTGACTAATTTCAATTTCATTCAACTGTTTAACGTCTGATTTTAATTCAATTAATATCAACTTTGTTTTGGTCCTCAGACTGTCGATTAACAACGTCTTAGATAAAAAACCGATTGAAGATATTTTTATTGATTCCTGTAAGTCAGAGGGCTTTATTACCAAGTGGAATTCCCCATTTTTATTAGCTGCTGTTCCACGCGTTGTGTTTGTAATGCTGATACTAGCGTAGGGTATTGGTTCTTTTGTTTCCTCGTCAAGAATAAGTCCATTTACAGTGAAGTCATTTTGTTGAGCAATCACAGAATTAACCAGGTTTAGGATAATGTAAGTTGCTACTATAAATTGTTTCATAGTCTATGTCAATTACTATATCTTAAAAATTTTAAATTGCCGGATACAACGATTTGCTATACGCCACCTGCAATAGAAAGGTAAATCAATTTCCCATGTTTTCCGCTGTGGGCTTACTAAAGCCCATGTTGGAGTTCTTCTTTAACATGACTGTTCGCTATCGTCAAATGCCTGCTAAGAAGGATTTCCTAATCTTGCCAGAACACCGGCTTAATATTTGTCGAGTTAGGATACAAATTGAGGCAACTTACCCAACCTAAACTTAGATTTGTTAAATCGTCTGGAGTGGGCAAGGTCTTGTTATTGGGCACCTGCGCCCGGTAAATGTAAAAATCCCGTTTATCCATTCCAGCTGCATAGAAAATTCCCTGCACTTCTTGTTTCGTGCCAGCCAGTTGCACAAAATTTAAAGGGATTTTACCCGTGATGGGCTGAAATAAACTATTTATTGCGTTTTTCTGATCACGAATACTTTCAAAGTACTTGAACGTTCTGTTACTAAGGCTTTTCATCGACATTTCAACTCTCACTTTTTCCATAAACGTCCAGCCATTGATAGGAACTTTTCCTACTAAAATACTCCTATAATCTACACTACGAATGAAATTTCTATCACTTAAAATCGGCTCAGTGTTATAGATATTGTACCAACACGTGCAGCATTCACACGGTAACGCTTTTACAAATTCAGGAAATTGGGTAAAGTTGCTAACGTTCCGCATTCCGCTACAAGGTGGTACGAAATTGCATTTACCTTCAAAAAAATAGCAATTCTTATTAACATCATATTCAGGATGTGTCACCGCTTTAAAAGTGGCTGTTAAGTTCCACATGTACCGATAGATGTCCTTCACTCCGGTGCCATTTAATCTGAACACAAATTTAGGTGCTGGCGTGCCATTAATATCTTTGTTCTCATCATACATATAGTATGCACTATCAATTTTTCCACTAGCCATCAGTGTGTCAGGAACTGACTCATATATCCGGCCGTCTAAAAATTCTACTCGCAGCCAATATGCCCTACCTACTTCTCCCTTAAGTTTGTTAATCTGATAAACACCTTTGCTTAGTTCCACAAGATCTTCCGTTTGCCCATTGTCACCATAAACAGTCAGTTTCCTTACGGAGTATCCTTCTCTCAACTGATACTTCGCTTCCAAATCAAAAGATCTCGTAATCGTAATGGTGTAAGGTCCGTCTAAATTGGATATGTAACCATCAATCACCACGGGAAAATTTGAACTAATTGTGAAATCACTGATATCTAATTGGTCAATGCAGGAAATTGATATCAATAGGAACAAAATACAATTAGCAAAGATTTTCCTTAAGTCCATTCCTGCACTATTAATAAAATCACTCGCGCTTTATTGCTGATAAGTTAAAACTCCAAATGCAAGCTCCCCTGAAGTTCGGTCATTTGAAGGTTGAATACAAATGTTCAATTTGAAAATGGTTATTCAGATTGCAAAACGATCCATTGCTATGAAGCAGTTCAAAAAGGCAAGGCTTCGGGCAAAAACAGAAACCAAGTTGACATCTTATTAACCAAAGCCCATGTTGGAGTTCTTCTCCAATATGACGGCTGACTGTCTCGAGCTATTGCCCAAAAAGAAAATTAAAAATGATCTACCTCCTTTTACGTTCACCTTGCTTCCCGGTGAAGATCACCGGAAAAGGCTTGGAAACCAAGTAGACATCTTATTAGCCAAAACCCAGTTGGAGTTCTTCTCCAACATGATTGTTCGCTATACTTACGCTTGCGCGGGAAGAAATTTAACTATGAGTGGCTTCATTTACGTGCCGTTTTGTGTGCTTGCCGTTGACGAACACCGGCAAAGACCAGGTATTACTCTCATAAGTTATTATTTGTCTATTCGGTTAATATCTTTAACAACTTGAAAGCAACGTGAAGCTATACGCCACCTCGCAACGAAAGATAAATCAATTTCCGTGCCTTTCCATCAAGTACATTAATTATTCAGCCACGTCAATTCAAGAAATTATCCATGCTCACAATACATTCAAATCACTATCTTCGCCTCGCTATTGCTGACTTTAATCTATGTTCAAAAAAATCCTTCGTTCACGACTCTTCAAGTTTCTACGTAAGGTCTTCCTCATTCTGTTTGTATCGCAGTTGGTGTACATCGTTTTGCTCAAGTGGGTTGACCCACCCATCACGGTTACACAACTTACTAATTTGATCGAGGGATATGGATTAAAACGTGATTATGTTCGGTTTGAAGAGATGTCGCCCAACATACGCCTGGCGGTAATGGCTTCGGAAGATCAGCTGTTTCCGGATCACAATGGCTTTGATCTCACCAGCATCAAAAAAGCCCTTGAAGAAAAAAACAAAAAAAGAAAACGCGTGCGGGGTGCTTCCACCATCAGTCAGCAGGTGGCCAAGAATGTTTTTCTTTGGCAAGGAAGAAGTTGGTTTCGCAAAGGCTTGGAAGTGTACTTTACCTTTATGATTGAATTGGTGTGGGGCAAGCAACGGATATTAGAAATGTACCTGAATGTAGCCGAAATGGGCAAAGGCATTTTTGGTGTGGAAGCTGCGGCACAGCGCTACTTTAAAAAATCTGCCAAAAAATTGACGCGCAGTGAAGCAGCCATGATTGCTGCCTGCCTTCCCAACCCAAAAAAATACAAAGTGCAACCGCCTTCACCGTATATTAGCAGACGCTATCCCCAAATTCTAACACAAATGAATAATCTGGGGCCGGACGAAGACGTGAAAGAATTGTTGAAATAATGCCATGATAAAATATTGTGCTTTAGTAGTAGGCGTAGTGTTGATGATCGGATGCGGATCGCAAAAAGAACAAGCACTGCCTCCAAATGATTTGATCAGCTTTCAATTGGTCAAAGCTTTCCCTCATGATGTGAGCGCCTTCACACAGGGCCTTGTGGTAAACCGCGGAAAACTATACGAGAGCACAGGGCAAACAGGTTCGTGGATCAGCGAAGTGGATATCACTACCGGCAAACAAACTAAGAAAGTAATTCTCGCTGATAACTACTTTGGCGAAGGCATTACTATCCTAAATAATAAAGTATACCAACTTACCTGGCAAAGTCATACTGGTTTTGTGTACAGCCTATCCGACTTTAAAAAGGTAAAAGAATTCAGTTACACACACGAGGGCTGGGGTATCACCCACAATGGGAAGCACCTGATTGTGAGTGATGGAACAGATCGTTTGCATTTTGTAGATACAACTTCATTGAAGGATGACCACGTAGTATTGGTGAAAGATGGTAGTGCGCGTGTGAAGAATCTTAATGAGCTCGAGTTTATTGATGGCTTCATCTATGCTAATCAGTGGCAAACTAATTTCATCCTAAAGATAGATCCTGCTACAGGAGCCGTGGTGGGAAGATTGGATCTCTCTACACTGCAGGATGAGGTACTGAAGTTCAATGCCAACCCAGATGTGCTAAACGGCATTGCCTACGAAGAAAAATCAAAAACACTCCTTGTCACCGGAAAAAACTGGCCAGTGTTGTTTGCGTTGCGACTGAAAGAAGAAGCATCTGTTCAATAATCAATTGTACTGATTGCTGAAGGGCTGTCATAAACTCTTCCAAAGATAAAGTGTAGCGTAAGCCTCCCATCCTTTATATTTTTTAAAAACACGTCTCACCTGATCAAGAGTCGGCTTGGACTTCATGCGTTTTAAATTCTTAATAGCATTATGCACACCGGCATCCTCCAGCGGAAAGGCGTCAGGATGACGAAAAGTTTTCATCAATGCATAGTTGGCCGTCCAGTTGCCCACACCCTTAACTTTCATAAGCTCCTCTTTGGCTTGCGTTAAAGGTAAAGTGGCCAATCGCTCCTTACTCACAACCTGTTCAGCAAATGCGTTGGCAATGTTGATGGTGTACATGGCTTTTTGTTTTGAGAATTGCAGCGCAATCAACTGCTCAGGCTCTATCTGCTTTACCACATGCGGAGTGGGAAACAAGAAAAAAGGTTGTCCGTTCCATTCCACTCGCTTGCCAAACTGTTCCACAAAGCGCTGTTTTAATGTATACGCGAATGCAAGATTAATTTGTTGCCCCAGCACTGCCCACACCAGCGATTCAAAAAGATCAGGCTGCCCAACAATGCGATATCCGAAATATTTTTTTACCAATGGACTTAATAATGCATCACCTTTCGCGAGTTGATAAAACGGCTTCAGATTTGTTTGAATATCGAACCATTCGATGATGTAATTTGCGATCGTAATCTCATCGATACTTGTTGGCTCATTATTTAAAAAATTGACTACCAGCTCGTGTGGGTGATAGTCAATTTGAAAAACATAAGACTTGCCTTCCACCTCCAGCGCTTTCATCACCGATTGTTCATTTACACGGTGAAGTATTTCACGCGGAGAGCGTTTCAAAAAGCTGAGCGCATGTTCAAACGAAAATTCCTTAGGCAGAGCGATGGTCATGGTAACGGCTTTCTAATCCATTTCATTGTAAAAAACACCAACGCAAAAAAGGAAAGAAAGATGACTACGGAAGCAATTTCTCTTATTGAAAGATTGGAAAGAAACCACAGCGTGGCTAACAGGGCAAGGACCGGAATCAGAAGACCACCGGGAATGAGAAAGGCATTTTCCGCGGATTTGAATTTTCGCAAACGTATGGTAGCCAGCACAACACCAACGTATACGCATAACAGCGCAGCACTTGCTAAAATGGCCAATTGTCGGAATCCACCCGAAACAGCCATCGTAAATCCAAGGCCGGAGTAGAACACAATAGAAAAATGTGGTGTAGCATATTTCGGATGCACGGCAGCAAGAAATGTTGGAAGTAATCCATCTCGTGCAGATGAATAGGGCAAGCGTGAAGAGGTAAGTATATCTCCACTGATTAAACCGAAACCTGATAATAACGCACCTAACACCATCAACGCATTACCCGCATCGCCCATTACGACTTGCGCTACCGTAGCAAGCGGTGCATCGGGATAGTTGGCGAGATTTTGCCCAAGAATTCCCTGTGCCACCAAATGAATTGAAACGTAAAGTAATAAGATAATGAGCGCCCCCAGTAGCACGCCACGGGGAACCGTATAAGAAGGCCTTTTAATTTCACCACTTGCACTTAATGAAGCTTCTGCTCCTCCAAATGCAAAGAAAAGAATAATAGAAACTTCACCGATTTTCTTCCATGAAGGCCATTCCGTAACTACATAGTTTTCCGGATGCACATAAAAACTTCCAATTACAATAAACAATAACAATGGCAAAAGCTTCGCCACCGTAAAAATCTCCATTAGCGTGGCTCCCTGCTTTACACCGAGCACATTAAGCCAGGCTATGCCTCCAAACAGCAAAGCCATCAATGAATAGCGCCATACTGATTGTTTAAATAAAGGAAAAAAAACTGCGAGATTGTCGCAAACAATATTGGCTACGGCTGCATCGGCCATCAGGCAGTAACCAAACCAAAAAAGTGTGCTTGCCAAAAATCCAACAAATGGCCCAAAGGCCCGCTCGATATACACATAAGCACCACCGGACAAAGTAACTTTGCTTCCGGATTCAACAAAACACAACAGCACCATCGAAATTAAAATAGCGCAAAGCAAGTAGGCTATAAAACTTGCGGGGCCAAGATATGCCGCCACCACTGCGGGCAACGTGAAAATACCAGAGCCTACCGTAAGGTTAACAGCATTGGCCGCAAGCGATCGCACACCAATCACACGCTTCAATCCTTCGTTTGACTCTTTCTCCATATGATGAATGTAGGAATAAAATTCGGAGATCAAGCATCACTCTGCACCCATTGAAATTACCTGAACAAAAATATCATGTTAGCAAGTTTCGGGTTGAATGCCTCCCCTGGTTCCTTCAATTTTACCAAAGACATATGGAAACAATTGATTGGAAAAAGCGCTACAATAGTTTAGATGCCAGGGGCTACGCCATCTTACCATCCCTACTTTCAACACGCCAGTGTGAAGAACTTACGTCACTGTATCATAACAATTCTCTTTATCGCAACGTCATCAACATGAAACGGTATCGCTTTGGAGAAGGTGAATACAAATATTTTCAATATCCATTGCCATCACTCATTCAATCGTTGAGAGAAAATCTCTACGCTCCATTATCTCATCTTGCCAATGCCTGGATGAAACAGTTATCCATTGCAACTACTTTCCCTGAGCACCATCGCGAACTGATTGAGCAATGTCACGCAAAAGGTCAGGCAAGGCCCACGCCATTGATCCTGCATTATCAGGCTGGTGGACACAACACATTGCATCAGGATTTGTATGGCGAAATTTATTTCCCATTTCAGGTAGTGATTGCATTGACCCAGGCAGGCAGAGATTTTGAGGGAGGCGAATTAATTTTAACAGAACAAGTGCCCCGCGCTCAATCAAAAGCTGAAGTCGTATCCTTGAATCAAGGTGATGCTGCAATCATCACCACCAACTTTCGCCCGGTGCAAGGTACGCGCGGCTACTATCGGGCCAACATAAAGCATGGAGTGAGCGTGGTAAAAACCGGTGAGCGCTATACATTGGGTATTATTTTCCATGATGGTCATTAATATGTCGGTTTTCAATTAATCAATTCAGTAATGATCACGCACGATACCATTTCTAAATTTGAGCTACATCAAAAAATAAAAAATGGCACCCTTGTGCTCGGTGGAAATCGAAAACTAAAAATCTATGGAACCTTAACCTGTGCTTCCGGTAAGCGCATGAAAAAAGAAAATCGCGTCTTCTTTACATCAGAGGAAGACGCGATTCAATCAGGCTTCAGGCCGTGTGGGTATTGCTTGCGCGAAAAATATCAAGTGTGGAAATATGATCAGCGTGCTATTATTTAGCAGCTTTTAAATCTTCCGCGATCCACAATACAAAATCTTTTCCCTTCACAAATCCCTTTCCGTATTCAGCCTCATACTTATCGGTAATTCCCAGTGCAGGAATTTCCTCGGGCTTCTTACCTTTCTTAAGTGCTGTCGCTATTTGATCGCGAATATTAGCGATAGTATCTCTTAATTTTTTCACATCCGCTTTTACTGCCAACTCTCCATGACCTGGAATTACTTTGGTATTATCATCAATCAGTAACAATATCTTATCCAGTGTAGAAATAAAACCGTTGACCGAACCACCATTCGAAGTGTCGATAAACGGATAGCCATAGCGAACAAACGCATCACCGGTGTGCACTACATTCGCCTTTTTAAATTGAACTACCACATCACCATCGGTATGACCTTTGTCAAAGTGATGCAGCACAATGTCTTCACCGTTAAGGTGGAAATTAAGCTTATCAGAAAAAGTAATGAGCGGCCAGGCTTCTTTATCGCGTGGTGGGGTAGTTCGATTGAGTCGGGTGTTCACCTGTTCTTTCATCATGCGCTCACGCACCTGATCGTGTGCTACCAACGTGGCTCCAATTTTTTTGAACCGTTCGTTGCTGCCGGAGTGATCGCCATGCACGTGGGTATTAATCACAAAGCGGATTTCGCCCGGATCAATTGTTTTCATGGCGCCATTAATTTTATTAAACATGGGAGCATACTGATCGTCTATGAGCAGCGTTCCCTCCTCGCCAATCAATGCACCGATGTTTCCGCCAGCACCCTTGAGCATGTAAATCTGCTCCGTAATTTTAAGAGGGCGCACCCGAACGGTATCGTAGTTTTGCTGGGCATGGGCAGCCACCGCCAGCAGAAATAACACACTAAAAAGAAACGATTTCATAGGAAAGAAATTAGGTTAAAGTGCTAAAATATTGATTTTCATTAGCAAGAAACAGGTTGAACAGGGATTTGTTATAGGCGAAGTTTGTGTCATCAAAAAATAATAGCTTTATGATTGTGGTAGATCAGAACATCAATTACCTGCGCATTGAGCAGGCCATCAAATACCTGGAAGAAAACTTCAAGCGCCAGCCTGATCTTGACGAAGTGGCAGAAAAGGTGCACTTGTCACCATTCCATTTTCAACGAATTTTCACCGAATGGGCTGGTATTAGCCCGAAACGGTTTCTTCAGTTCTTAACGGTAGATTTTCTGAAAGATAAATTGGAACAGACCAGGAATTTAGTGGAAGCCGCAGAAGCGGCAGGGCTCTCCAGTCAATCGCGGGTATATGATCTTTTCACCACCCTTGAAGCGGTAACACCACAAGAGTACAAAGAGCGCGGCTCGGGCATACGCATCGAATATGGCATGCACGAAACTCCTTTTGGATTGGTGCTGATTGGCGTAACCGAACGGGGCATTTGCTGGCTGTCATTCATCAATACTGATGAAGATCCTCAACAACAATTTTTTACGATGAAGGAACACTGGCATAATTCTGTCTTCCATCAGAATCAGGATTTGACCAAAGCATTCATTGACAAAATTTTCTTTCATCCATCGCAACATGAGAAATTACATGTGTTTGTGAAGGGAACAAATTTTCAGGTGAAGGTTTGGGAAGCCTTATTGAAATTGCCTACCGGAAGTGTAACCACGTATCAGGGAATTGCCGAAAGCATTCAAAATCCAAAAGCGATGCAAGCAGTTGGTTCAGCAGTTGGCTCTAATCACGTTGCCTTCTTAATTCCCTGTCATCGTGTTATTCGCAAAGATGGTGTGCTGGGCGAGTATCGATGGAGTTCTACACGAAAGAAAAGTATTATCGGTTGGGAGATGGCAAAAATCAGCGCGTAGCAAATAGTCTTACATTTTTGATTGAGTAAAAAAGTCCACACGCTAGCCGGCAGCTTTTTCATATGCTTCTTCATAGTGCCGGATCAGATTCTCCCAATCAAAAGCTGAAGAATAATTTTCTACATTATTGCGCTGCATGATTCGGCTTCTGCGATCCTGCGTTAAGAATTTGTAGAGGAAGCTTGAAAGTTGGCGTGCACTCCAATCAAATGTGCGCTTGCCACGCTCCACTACAAACATACCGCCCTTTTCATAATCGGGCATGTTGCGCAGCAAGTAATCGCCAAAGCCACTGAGATCGCTCGTTACTGCAGGCACTCCACTCGCCATGCACTCCAATGGTGTGTAACCCCACGGCTCATAATAACTCGGAAAAATTCCCAAGTGACAACCCCGAACAAACTGACTGTAGTCCATACCGAACAACGGGTTGGTAGAATTAATAAAATCGGGATGGTACACAATTTTGACACGATCACTTTCCTTATTCAACAAATTTCTCCTCGTGAGAAATTGCAAAATTTCATCATGCTCTTCATTCACTAATTTATGCGTAACCGGCAGTGGTAACTTATTACTCTTCCACGATTGAATCGTTCTGCGGTAGCGCAGCTTCCAGTATTCATCTACAAAATCATTTAGTTCTGGTAAGCGATTATCCTGCCGTGTGGTGCTTTCAAAAAATAATCGCTTCCCTACCTGTCGTTGAATGGCATCACAGGTTTGTCTTATTTCCTCCATCACCGCCCGCGATTGCAGTACTTCCGGTTTAATGCTATAGTAGTCGCGCTTGGTCACAAAAAACATCACCACCGTGATATCAGAGTTTTCCTGCTTCAGTTGTTGATTCAGATGTACCAATGCTTCCAGTGTTAGGTCGAACCCTTTATTCTTATACTCGTAGCGCCCTGAAGTAAAAAAATAAATGGTTTTGTCCAGATCGAAAGAATAAGAATTAAAAAAGTGGCCCATCACAAACTGATGGATTTGCTCTTTATAGTTTGCATGCAGGTTTTGAAATTCATGCAACGCTTCAAACCGCTGAATGTTTAATCCATTCGGAAGGATAAAATCAGGGGTTCGCCTTAAAAGGTGCTTGCACTCGCGCGCTGTTACATCGCTTACGGTGGTCATCACATCGCAGCTTTGTGCACAACCATATTCAATGGCGGCTTCGGTTTCCACACCAAATTTTTTGGCTTCGTCTTCCCACCGAAAGAATGGAAGGTGAGCGTAGAATAAAGGAGAATTGATAGCAAGGTGCCGCCCCAGTTGCGTAGCATGGGTGGTGAAAATTGTTTTCACCGGCATTTGATCGCGCTTCAAATCAAGAATAGGAAGGCCCGCCATCCACTCGTGAAAGTGACCCAATATTTTTTGATCAGGCCCGGCTATTCTTACGAGTTCATCAAAAAATAATTTGGTAAGAAAAGCAAAGGCAATCACCTGATCAACCAAAGCATTACCAGCCGGAATGGAGATATTATGATTTTTCCACAGAAGGTATTTAATCACATTTAGTTTTTTCTCTTCAATCACATTAGGGTTCAACAGCACCACGCGCGGCTTCCCGGTGATCAACCACTCGGCATAAATCACATCGTACCCCATTTTGCTGAGGCTTGTTGCGGCCAATCCAAAAACATCTGCACTATCATTCAGAGGCTCCAGTTCTGCCAAAATATTTTTACTCATGTAGGGGCCAATCATGCAAAAATTACCACTGTGGTTTTCCATCATGGCAGGCGCTTTGGAACGAATGACCGTATAAATTCCACCAACCTGGTTGCATACCTCCCAGGCAACTTCTACCAATAAAGAGTTTTGAACAGGGCGTTGTTTTTTAGAAGTGCGTTTTGGCATGAGTTAGGTCAATTTGACTGAAACAAGTTGAATTAATTTCAATTTAATGTCAAATTTTCTCGAAACAATGAGTTTGGCAAGATGGATTCGAATTTGATGATTGAAATCCGTCAATAGTTACGAATATGAACTTCGAGAAATTCACTATAAAAGCACAGGAGGCTTTACAAAAGTCTGCTGAAATCACCACGGGTAATCAGCAACTCTCCATTGAGCCAGGGCATTTGTTAAAGGCGATTTTGGAAACGGATGAAAACGTTTCCAATTATCTGTTTAAGAAACTGAATGTAAATGCGCCCATACTGGAGTCGAAGCTGGAAGAAATTATCCGATCCTATCCAAAGGCATCTGGCCAACAGCCTTACTTATCATCCGCTACCAACGGTGTGCTGCAAAATTCAGAAAAAGAATTGCGCGAATTCAAAGATGAGTTTATTGCCGTTGAGCATTTGTTACTGGCATTGTTGTCTTCAAAAGATAAAGTTGCCTCCATTATGAAAGATGCTGGCTTTGAGCGTGCCGGGCTGATCAAAGCCATAAAAGAATTAAGAGGTGGATCGCGCGTAACGGATCAGAATGCTGAGTCTAAATACAAATCGCTGGAGCGCTATTCCAAAAACCTAAACGAACTGGCCAAGCAAGGAAAAATTGATCCTGTGATTGGTCGTGATGAAGAGATCAGGCGGGTACTGCAAATATTATCAAGGCGCACAAAGAACAACCCAATTTTATTGGGTGAACCAGGCGTTGGTAAAACCGCGATCGTGGAAGGCATGGCACAACGTATTGTGAATGGTGATGTGCCTGAAAATCTGAAAACCAAAACACTTGTATCGCTCGATATGGGTTTGCTGGTGGCCGGTGCCAAATACAAAGGTGAGTTTGAAGAGCGCTTGAAAGCAGTGATCAAGGAAGTGACTGATTCCAACGGAGACATCATTTTATTCATTGATGAAATTCATACACTGATCGGTGCGGGAGGCGGTGGCGAGGGTGCGATGGATGCCGCAAACTTATTAAAGCCAGCGTTGGCAAGAGGTGAGCTTCACGCGATTGGCGCTACCACGCTAAAAGAGTATCAAAAATATATTGAAAAGGATAAAGCACTTGAGCGCAGATTCCAGGCCGTGATGGTGGATGAGCCTTCGGTAGAAGATTCCATTTCCATCCTTCGCGGGATCAAAGACAAATATGAATTGCATCATGGCGTGAGAATAAAAGACGATGCCGTCATTGCTTCCGTAGAATTATCAAGCCGGTATATCTCTGATCGTTTTCTGCCCGACAAGGCGATTGATCTGATGGACGAGGCGGCTTCTAAGTTGCGCTTAGAAATGGATTCTGTTCCCGAAGAGCTGGATGAGCTGAATCGTAAAATCATGCAATTGGAAATCGAGCGTGAGGCCATTCGCAGAGAAAAAGACAAAGAGAAAGAATCCGTATTAAGCAAAGAGATTGCTGAACTGTCTGCCGATCGTAATTCACTCAAAGCAAAATGGGAAAGTGAAAAAGGAATTGTGCATGGCATTCAAAAAGAAAAAGAAAACATTGACAAGCTAAAGTTTGAAGCAGAGCAACTGGAAAAGGCTGGCGATTATGGCAAAGTAGCTGAGATACGTTACGGAAAGATTGTAGAAGCCGAGAAGCGATTGAATGACCTTCAAATTAAGATGAAGGAAATGCAGGGCGAACACAGCTTGCTCAAAGAAGAAGTGGATAGCGAAGACATTGCAGAGGTGGTAGCAAAATGGACCGGCATTCCCGTTGCCAAGATGTTGCAAAGCGAACGTGAAAAATTGTTGTCACTCGAAGAAGAACTTGGAAAGCGCGTGGCAGGGCAGGAAGAAGCAATTAAAGCGCTGAGCGATGCGGTGCGCAGAAGCAGAGCTGGATTGCAGGATCCTAAACGACCGATCGGTTCATTCATATTCATGGGCACAACCGGTGTGGGCAAAACGGAACTTTCAAAAGCTCTGGCAGATTACCTTTTCAATGATGACAACGCCATGGTGCGCATTGATATGAGTGAATATCAGGAACGACACAGTGTGAGCAGGCTCATTGGCGCTCCTCCGGGATATGTTGGTTATGATGAAGGCGGGCAGCTTACCGAAGCGGTAAGACGTAAACCTTACTCGGTCATTTTGCTGGATGAAATTGAAAAAGCGCATCCGGATGTGTTCAATATTTTACTGCAGGTGCTGGATGATGGTCGCCTTACCGATAATAAGGGACGTGTGGCGAATTTCAAGAACACAATTATTATTATGACCACTAATATTGGTTCGCACTTGATTCAGGAAAACTTCGAAAAAATTAATGAGGACAATTATTTCGATGTTTTAGAGGCCACAAAAGACCAGGTTTTAGAACTTTTACGAAAGTCTGTTCGTCCTGAGTTTATCAACCGCATTGATGAAATCATCATGTTCAGGCCACTTAGTAAAAATGATATTAGAAAAATTGTAGACATACAATTTAAGCTGGTGCAAAAACGTTTAGAAGAGAGTGGCATACGGTTGGATATTTCAGAGAAAGCTCTGGATCGACTCGCCAAGCTTGGATTTGACCCTCAGTTTGGTGCAAGGCCGCTAAAACGCGTAATGCAACGAGAATTACTCAATGAACTTTCCAAGCAAATTTTATCCGGGAAAGTGAACAAGGATGCAGTAATTTTTGTTGATCTAAAGAATGAAGTAGAGTTTGAATTCATCAACCTGGATCAGGTTGAGATTGTTTCATAAAGAGTGTGTTGAATCCGTCAGTCCGTGACGGATAGTTTGAGGGGTTGGGTTTTTGGGGTTAGGGCGAGCTGGGGAGCTCGCCCTTCTTTTTTATACGCCCTCTGCTATTTTAAAATGATTTTTGATTTTATCCTCTCCCTTGCGGTCCATCATCATCACCAGGTAATCGCCCGGCTCAATCTGAATGGATGATTCCGGATTCTTGATCAGGTTTCTTTTTCCGTTCACAACTTTTACAATTCCAATCAAAACCACATTGTAATTCTTCTTTAAATCAAAGAATGCTTTTTCATAATACACATTTGCAAACGGGTTGTCCTTGTGAACTTGCAATTGCTTCAAATCATATTCATGATCTTCATGAGCGTAGGCGATCAGCTCCTCACTAAAGATGGCTACATCTGGCTCGTAGATATAGCTTGCGAGAAGTTTTGAGGAAATTTCATTCTTTGAAATGGCATAGGTTACACCCGCATTGTGAAATGTACTTTTCAAATTTCCATTATCAAGGGTAACCACGTAATTGAGATTGGCGAAATGCTTTTTCAAATTAATGACATACACCAATTTTTCAGTGTCGTCATTCAGATTTACAAATACAATGGAAGCTTCACGAATGTTAGACTTTTCCAACAACTCATAATTGTTATAATCAGAATACAGGGTATATACTTTTCTGGAGTCATAAAACTCCCTTATGATTTCGATGCTTGACCGGTCTTTGGTAATGACGGCCACAAAACGGCCCGCAGCAATCAGGTGGCTGATGACCGATTGTCCAAATTCATTCCATCCGATAATGACCACATGATTTTTAAAGGAAGTGCCATTGAGGCCCAACTCCTTTTGTTCTTTTAGTGTACTCATAAAATTGGCAATCTGACCGATAATAAAACCATAAACCCCTAAGCTTGAAAGTAGCACGAGGAAACCGATATTTCTTCCCCAGTGCGTAACGGGAACAATATCACCGTAGCCCACCGTAGTAATGGTAGCCACGATATACCAAAGCACGTCCTGAATACCATCCATGTGTGCACCAGGTGTGCCAACCTCCAATGTCATCAATAAAATGACCACCAAAGTGTAGAAAACCAATACCCCGATAAGGGTATAGATAAGACTTCGGTATTTGGGTTGTTTCATACGCTAACGCGAGCCTTAAGTAAAAGAAAATGGCAATGAAATAAAAATGAAGACGCTGTTTTTAGTCTTCGCACTTCTGCAAGGCCTGAGTTACTTCCTGAATTTCTATCATTCCTTTAGAATGATTCCAAGTATTGTAAAGGTAGGTTGATATTTCTGCGATTTCCAGTTCGGTCAGAGAAGGCACTCCAGGCATGGGCTGGTTATACACCTTACCATTTACGGTAAGCTCACCTCTTACACCATATTTCATGATGCACACCACGTTTTCAAAGTTTGCATCCAAAAAATCACTTTCATTCAAAGGCGGGTAAACGAGGCCCAGGCCCGCACCATTTTTCTGATGACAATTGCTGCAATGTTTGGTATACAGCATTTCTCCTTGCACGTAGTACTGATCAAACTTAACCGATCGAGCAGGTGATTTATTACAACCTGCAATGAATGTTGTGAGGCATATCAGAAGAAACGCAAGACAGGAGGTGTTTAAAAATGAGGTATTACAATTACTCATTTCTAAGCTTCTTAATATCGGCAATTAATTGGTTGACATCTTCTTCCTTGGTGCCATCATACTTTCCGCGAATGCGTTGCTGCTGATCGATCAATAAAAACGCACCGCTGTGGATGAATCCATCGGGTTCAGTTTTGTCTTCCATTGCCGTGGCGAAATAGCTGGTTTGTGCAATCTTGTAAATGGAATCTTTCACCCCTGTAACAAAATGCCAGCGCTTGCTCTCTACCCCTAACCGTTGCGCAAAATCGTGGAGCAACGCTACCGTGTCATATTCAGGATCAATGGTATGAGAGAGTATTAATACATCGGGCATGGATTGCGTGGCTTCATACACACGCAGCATTTGTGTTTTCATGATCGGGCAGATGGTGCGGCAGGTGGTGAAGAAAAAATCGGCTACATAAATTTTATCTTTAAAATCAGCATTGGTGATGGTCACGCTATCCTGATCCACAAACTGGAAGGGTGCAATGGTATGATAAATAGTATCTGTTCCATTAAATGATCGCTGACCAAAGATTGGTAATTTCTCATTCTTGGGAGCGCATGAAATCAAACCCACAAAGGTAACGATCAACGCGCTCAACGTGATATTAAAACGTAATGGCATCTCCTTCAAAAACCTCATCATGATCTATCGCAATTAAATTTTGTCCAAAGTTAACCTTCCCATTTTGTTTTCGATAGGTGGATAAGGTTGCTAATGGCTCTTTTCCTGTCTGAGCTGTAGCTTGATCAACTGTTGTCAACACACAGCGGCTGCAAAGTTTCACACCAACAAACCGATTGTTTCCGATTTTAAAATTTCTCCACTGATCTTCTGCGTGGGGCTCTCCACCGGTGAATACAAAGTTAGGCCTAAAGCGGTTGATGGGGACAGCCACTTCCAGCTTTTCATTCAAATGGTCTAATGAACGTTGGCCGATAATCAGAAAAGGATAGGCATCGGCCAGGCTTACGTGTTCACCTGAAATTTGGTAATTCAAATCAACCGGACGGGCATTCGACTCGGGAAAAGCTACCAATTTGCATTCCATCGCTAACCGATCAGAAAACCATTGGCTGTACTGATCTGCCACTTCAAAAACAGTAACAGTATCATTCCAGACCGTTGCATTTATTGGTTCTTTCTTTTGATGCGAATCCGCCAAGGGAAGAAGTATCGTATCTCCTTTAAAACTAATTTCAAGTTGATCGTCTTTCAGCGATGTTTTAAAAAGTGCCAAGAGAGGATGAACCCGCTGTGTAATGAAAACACCATCTTTGTCAATCAACATCCATCGCCTGTCATGCATAAGTCCTTTTTCGTGCACCTTGGCCGAGGTTACCCGAAACCCTCCTAAAGACTTGATGGGATAAATCCAAATTTGCGAAAGCCTTAACTCCTGCATGAACTTTATTGCTCAATTTTTTGCTAAACTTATAGAATAATCGCCAATGTCCACCTCTTCCGCACTTTGGTATTTTGAAAGCGTGAATTTATACCAAACGCTGTGCCCCCATAAAGTAAAAACGATGGGGCAAACGCACACCTATCTTCATTTTAAGAAAAACGAATTCATCTATTTTCCGAATGAAGAATCCAGTCATATCTACATGGTCGTTAGCGGAAGGGTGAAGATCGGCCATTATCTAGATGATGGACAAGAAGCGATAAACTCAATCCTCAGCATGGGAGAGATATTTGGTGAACTGGCCGTGGCGGGTGAACTGAAAAGAAAAGATTTTGCCCAAACCATGGAAGATAATACCGTCATTTGTCCGCTTAGCCTGGATGAACTCAAAGCATTGATGAAAGACAATCACGAACTGAGCTTTCGCCTGCTAAAACTTGTAGGCTTCCGCCTGATGAAGTTGGAGCGCAAACTTGAATTATTAGTCTACAAAGATGCCCGCACCCGCATCATTGAGTTTTTGAAAGATGCCGCTTCCTGGAAAGGAAAGAAAGTTGGTTTTGAAACGATGATCCCCACACGGCTCACTCACAAAGACATTGCCGCCCTTACGGGAACTTCGCGCCAAACAGTGACCACCATATTAAATGAACTTAAAGAAAAGAACCTGATCAACTTCGATCGAAAAAAAATACTTATCCGCGATTTGGAAAAATTACAGTAGATCAAAATCGTAATTCGATTTCGCGTATTCTTTTAAAGCAAAAGTTTTCGCCATTCGGCAGGCAAATCCTTTTCCTCATCAACATCATTTAATATTTCTAGTTGGCCATATGAAATGGCCATGTGGCTAAAATCGTTTAACGTATCTCGCAACACGGAGCTGGTTCCCCATACTTTCCCTGAAAAAAGATTCTCGTATAAACTATTCATACCAAGCAGGTAGTACCCTCCATCGGCTGCAGGCCCGATCACTGCTTTTTTATTTTTCAAAAGCTGAAAGGCATTAAGGATGTGCGAAGGATTCAATTCCAGGCAATCGGTACCGATGATGATAATGGATTCATACCCCAGTTCAAAAGATTCGTGAAAAGCGTTTTTCATTCGCTCACCCAGATCATTACCTCTTTGGATCGCCTTATCAAAAGACTTCCACTGATCTTCAGAATCGATAGCATCGGAGTAGTAAATAACCTTATCACAATCGCATTGCTCGGCCACTTGAAAGGTGTGTGAAGCCAGCCGCAGGTACACGGCAAGTGCCTGCGCATCTCCCACGGTGGCGGCCAATCGTGTCTTCACTTTCCCCAGCACTGGATTACGATAAAAAATAATAAGTCGTTGTTTCATCACCTTCATTTTCCCTGACAAATATCATATTCTCATTTGATGATCATCACAAACCGTGAGCATAAAATCACCGTATTTTAAGGTAGAACCTAACATTAAAGAGCCATGAAAAACATACTGATTCCTGTTGATTTTTCTCCGTTTTCAGTAACCGCCTGCAAAACCGGAGCTTACATTGCCAGCAAAACCGGAGCAACCATACATCTTCTACACATTGCACAGGCACCAGAGGATTGGGAGAAAATGCCAGTGGCTCAGCAACAACGACACCCACAAATTGAGGGGGCCATTGTTGATGGCGAAATCAAACTTGATAAGTTCGCACAACATCCAATGTTCAATTCGCTTGATGTATCCACGCACATATTTGGCGGTATTGCCTATAAACAAATCATATCGTTTGCCGAAAGGCATAAAATGGATTTGATCATCATGGGTGCGCATGGTGTTAGCGAATCGGATGGGCTATTTATTGGATCTACTGCTCAGAAAGTAATTCGTGTTTCCCCCTGCCCTGTGCTGTCTGTTAAAAAACATTTTAAACCGGTCTCATTGAAGAAGATTCTGTTCGCTTCGGATTTTGAAGAAGAGAAAATGAAAGAGTCCTTTAAAGGGATAAAAAATTTTGCCAGCGGAATCAATGCAAAATTGGACTATACCTTTGTAAACACACCGAATAAGTTTGTGGATAGTACTACCATCGAGAAAAGAATAAGAACATTTGCTGCCACACAATCTAAGAATCGGCCAAACATATTTATCCACAATGATTACAGCAAGGAGGAAGGCATTTTGAACATCTCGAAAAAGCTTCGCGCCAATGTGCTGGCACTCGTTACGCATAATCGTAAAGGGAAAAGTAATTACCTACTGGGTGTGACGGAAACACTGCTGTTTCATTCCGAAATTCCTGTGTTGAGTCAGGTAATGTAGTGATGAAGTCAACGTCATTATAGGTGGAAAGTGGTGATCTCGTTCCGGGAATTAAGTAGAGATCACTTCGATTGACTCTTTACTTCTGGTTGTAAACTGATACCACTCCACACCAAAGACTACCAGCACACTGACGTATTCAAGAGTGGTCAGATAATAGTTCTCCTGAAACCCACCTGAATAGTACCCGGCATAGGTCAATAGCACCATGCACGACCATATCAATGAAAATCGCCATGGCGAAAAGGCGGAGAAGGCGATCAGCGGTGTGATATACCAAGGGTGCACGGTAGTGGCTAACAACTGATAAATCACAAACACGAGTAGAACCGAAGTCCATGCAGTTGCATTTGCCAGGCTTCCTCCAAATTGATTCTTAATTTTATTGACCAGCAAAGAATAGCTCACGATCAGCAGTGTGCAACACACGGCTAGCTTCCACCCCGCTGTTTGAATGATGTTATATCCATACTTCCAAAAACCGTACTCACGCACCAGATAATAAATGCTCGCGTTGAATTCAAATTTTTGAAAATAATAACCCACGCTTTCACTTAGGCTATGGATGAATTCAGCATTGATGAGTGGCAGAAACAGCAGGATACTTACCGCACCTACTAATAAAAAATACAGCAATGATTTTCTCCAGCCAAGCCAGGAGATAAACAATGGAAGAATAATCAGCGGCAATAACTTTGTGGCAATGGCAAAGCTAATGCTAATGGCTGATGAAACAATTTTGCTTTTCACCAAATACCAAAAACTAACGATGACAAAAAAAATCATCAATGCTTCGAAATGTACGTTGCCCGTTAGTTCAACAATTACGAGTGGATTAATAGCGTAGATCAATACATTTCGTGCTGGCAATTGATAATGTGTCAAAAGCTTTCGAATAACGTAAATGGTGCCAATCTCTGCAGAGAGTAGAAAACATCGCATCACCGTAAGGCTTCCAAAAATTGAATCCGGAAATAATTTCGCGCCAAGCCAAAAAATAAATTGATTCACTGACGGATAGATTGTGAAGTACTCCGGGCTGTTTAATTTTTCAAACAAGGCGCTTGTGATTCCCGGAATATTTTGCTGATGCTCCATGTAATAGGAAGGAATATGCGAAAACGGGTGATACCCGGCAGCCAGCAATCGGCCATCCCAAATGAATCGATAAAAATCATCGGAAAGCTGTGGAAGGAAAAATAAAAAAATTACCCGAAATAAAATCGCAGCATAAATCCATAGGTCAATCTCGGTGGTCTTTGTTATTAACCAGCCATAGACCATAAACAAAACAGCAAAAAGCCCTAGCAGCAGAACTGTTTCATGCCGCGCGGTTTGCGCAATAAGAATATAACCCAGAAGCGAAATCGAAATGAGTCCGATGTCAACTCGTTTAGCGATCATGTAATGCGGGCTTCACCGAATAAATGAAAACACTGCCAAAACCCAAGGCCAGCATCGCATGAAAAATCATTAATCCTTTATCGTTCAACATCCAGCCGGCCACCAACCCGAAAATAAAATATAAACAGAAAAGTCCTTCCATTATCGTAAGCAAAGTGATGTTCACTTGAACGTAACTGTTCTTCTTCCACGAATGATCAGAAGTGGTGAGATTAAATTTAGGTGTGCGGATAAACGGAGTCTTTCTGCCCATCAAGCCTTCTACAACTGCCAATCCATTATGCAGGGAAAGGCCCATGGAAACGATAAGGAAGCGAGGATAAAGCGAAGCAAATTGTTTCACTGAATTCCCGAGATTAAACTGTTTTGTAGCTACCCAATAAAAATAGGAGATGCATAAAAATCCAATCATGAACACAATTCCCACATCAAAGAGTATTTCTAACGCTGGCTGATTATGCTTGATATACAGCATGGGAATACTTAGCACAGAAGCGATAAGTAATCCAACAAACACAGAGCTATTGAAAAGATGGAAGAACGCGTGAATTTTATTTTTAACGGAAAGTGAAGATTTCAAAATCGATCCAAAAATTTTTCTGGCTGTTTCAGCAGCACCTTTGTTCCATCGGTACTGTTGTGATTTTATCGCTGGCATAATAATCGGCAACTCACCGGGAGTTTCAACATCTTCCAAATAAGTGAAATGCCAGCCCTTCAACTGCGCACGATAACTGAGGTCTAAATCTTCCGTGAGTGTATCAGGGCTCCACCCTCCTGCATCAGCGATCGCTGCCTTTCGCCATATGCCGCATGTTCCGTTAAAATTTATAAAACTACCGGCAACGCCCCTTCCGGTTTGCTCAATTGAAAAATGTGCATCCAATCCAAAAGCCTGAAGCTTCGTAAGCAACGAATAGTTTTTATTAATGTGCCCCCACCGTGTTTGCACCACACCTACTTGCTCGTGCTGAAAGTGCGAAATGGTCTTCAAAAGGAAATCAGGTTTGGGAATAAAGTCAGCATCAAAAATTGCAATGAATTCACCCTGCGCTAATTGAAAACCGTTTTGCAAAGCACCGGCCTTAAATCCCGCGCGATGTTCACGATGAATTAACTGAATATTTAAACCCAACGGGCGCAGTGCTTCGATCTTATGCAAGATTAATTCTGTAGTTTCATCCGTAGAGTCATCCAATATTTGAATCTCCAGTTTGCTTTTAGGATAATCAAATTTGCTTACCGCATCCATCAATCGTTCCACTACATACTTCTCATTATAAGCCGGAAGCTGCACGGTAACCATTGGAAAATATGGTGAAACATTCTTCACTTCTTTTTTTCCGGATTTTGATTTGAGATAAAGCAGGGTAAGGTGAAGCTGGCCCAGGCTAAACAAAAAGATGTACAGCAAGGAAAGAGAATAAAACAAGATGACAATAATTTGCAGCAACGTCATTAGAGGTACTTAAAAATAGTGGTGATGATTTTGTAACCGGCCATAACCGTTCCTTTCAGTGTACCTGATATTTTTGAAACTCCAATTCGTTTCCGATAACGCACCGGCACTTCCATACATTTCATTTTTAATTTAGCAGCTTTCAACTGCATTTCTACTGTCCAGCCATACGTGGTGTCCTGCATGTTAAGCTCCAGTAATTTATCAAAGCGAATGGCACGAAAAGGACCCAGGTCGGTAAACTTCGTATTATAAAACAACTTTAATAGTCGTGTAGCCAACCAATTGCCAAAAATTTGTTGCGGAGTCATGGAGCCTTGTTCTTTATTGCCTAAAGCGCGGGAGCCAATCACTAAATCAGCATCGCGTTCAATAATTGGCTTTGCCACCATTGGTATTTCTTCCGGATAATCCGAATGATCGCCATCCAAAAAAACAATAATGTCGGGCTGTGGCGTTGATTTTTTTAAATAGTCAATGCCTTTAAGGCAAGCACGACCGTAACCGGGAACGGGTTCAAACAAAACGGTAGCTCCTGCCTGTTGGGCTATTTGTGCTGTATTATCGGTAGATGCATTGTTTACGACAACAACCTCGGTAATTCCTTCAGGTATTTCCCTGATCACCTCACCAATCGCATTCTCCTCATTGAAGGCCGGTATAATTACACAGATTCTTTTCATTCGATGCGGAAAGTTAGGTCAATCTCATCAAGATCGGAGTATTATTTATTGCAATTCGGCCGACAATTATTAAATTTTGTAAGAGTGGTCCTTATGAAACAAACAGCACTGTCAATTGTATTTGTTCTGGTTTGCTTTTCGATGTACGGCCAAACAAGAGTTTTTTTGGCTGTTGGATCAAATGTGAATACTGAATTTAATGCCGGACCAAATTTAAACCTAGGCTTAAACAACAATGCTTTTTCCCTTGGTTCCTATACCAATGACTACGGCTTAGGCAAATACCTGCAATGTGAAGTGCAGATAGAAAAGCGCTTCTTCGGAATTTATTATTGGATGACCGGTTTGAAATTGAATCAAACAGGCTATCACTACGCTGAGTCACCGTATACCAGTGATCTAAAAAACACATACTTATCTGTTCCGCTGTTGATGCGGATAAACTTTCAAAATGCAAATGCATTTTATATCGATCTCGGCTTTCAGGAAAATTACCTGGCTTCTGCCAGCCTGAAAGAAAGTTTTTTACAGCTCACCGATCATCAAAACATCGCGAGTCACTTTTCGCGCTTTTCCACCTCATTCTATTTTGATGTGAGCATAGCGATTAAACGCTTCGGGTTCTCTATATTTTCTCAATCCAAAACTTTTGGCAGCAGTAAAGATTTTTCATCTGACTGGGCGCTACCTAGAAATCGTTCTCTCTTCTTGCTCTATTACCAAAACTTCATTTTCAACTCTAATGGGCTAAAGGTCACCTATCGGTTATTATAAATGCGCATCGCAATTATCATATTCGTTTTTTCGCTGATGGGGGATTACCTGCAAGCTCAGGATTCCGAAACAGACTACCGAAAAGGTAAGATCAATTTAAATTCCCTGATTTTAAAAATCATTTCGAAAGGTGACAGCGCCATGACGGCCGGAGATTTCACATTGAGTGAACGATTTTATCTACAAGCGTGCAAGTATACCGATACGCTGATCTATTGCCTTACTTCAGCGGAGCCAATAAAGGGTAAGTCAATACTATTCACAACCAAAAAAAAGCATTTGTACTTTTTTGCATACGAGAAACTCGCCTCCTTATACACGATGGCCGGTAATCAAAAGAAGTCGGATGAGATTTATCGAATTTCAAGTAAAAAGCGAGAGCAGGTTTTCGAAAGACGAAGTGTTCATAGGGTGTATCCGCACATCGGCTTAGGGCAATTGTACTTTCAGGTGGGCGACTATGATAAAGCCTTAGCACATTTTACCGAAGGGGCAGCGCTTCTTGATCGTGCAACCACTACGGGCTTCAATTTTGATGTACTTCGTTATCAACTATATGGATTTCATTTTGAAACAAGTTTGCAAAAAGGGCGAACAAGCGAAGCCTGGAAATATTTACAACGATACTTTTATGCATTAAATACGCTGAGCCCAACCTCAGAGCAATTGGCTACAGCCTTTGAAATGAAGGCCCGATATTTTCTTATTAGTGGAAATAAAGCACAGTCTCGACTCTTCTTAAGCAGGGCCGAAAAAAAATTAACGTCCACTCAAGCCGTCTTTTCCAAAGCAGAAGCCAAAGTCCTCCGAACGAAAGCATTATATTTTTGGACTGGGGGAAACTATGATTCTGCCACCGTGGCATTTACATCATTGCTTCAATCTTACGAAAGAAATATTCGCAAGAATTTTCCGGCCATGAGTGAATATGAGCGTGAACAGTTTTTTGTTTCCTTGAAAAAGGATTTTGATTTATTCAATTCGTTTGTTGGAAGCTCATTAAAAAAGGGAATTAGCACACCACAACAACTGGAAGTTTTATACAACTCACAATTATTTACCAAGGCACTGCTACTAAATGAAATAACCAAGACACGAAAAAATCTGTTGTCAAGCAGTAATACTGTCCTGATCGGAAAGGTGAAAGAATGGCAGCAGGCACGCGATCAAATGGCGCGATTGTTTTATGATGGCAATAGCAAATCCAATTTTGAGGTACTCCAATTAGAGCAACGAATCAATTCACTTGAAAAAGAAATAAACGAAACCGCTTCTGCCATCACCAGCTCCAAAGAGGAGGTAAAGTGGCAACAGGTACAAGAGGCCGTAAAAAAGAGTGAGGCAGCGGTGGAAATCATTCGGGCACGCGAATTCGATCTGAATCTTGCTATGAACCCCGGCATTAATTTTTCTGATTCTGTCTTTTATGTTTTTTTGATGTTACAACCTGGATTTTCAGCGCCTCAGGGTTTTATGCTTTCGCACGGCAATATGCTTGAAGGCCGTTATCTCTCACATTATCGAAACTGCGTTCGTCAGCAGGTATCTGATGAGCTTTCGTATCAATATTTCTGGAAGCCATTAAGAGATCATCTTAATGGCGTTACAAAAATTTTTATCTCCGCAGATGGTGTTTATAATCAAATCAACTTAAACGTACTTCAAAACCCAGCGAATGGCCAATACA
Source organism: uncultured Cyclobacteriaceae bacterium (assembly GCA_966095315.1). Taxonomy (GTDB): domain Bacteria; phylum Bacteroidota; class Bacteroidia; order Cytophagales; family Cyclobacteriaceae; genus ELB16-189. The sequence goes on along the minus strand of CBHTSG010000012.1, from coordinate 102,454 downwards.
TACTGGATGAAACCGATCTGATCTTTGTAACTAATACTAAAGACCTGACTAATACCAATCAAGAACCTAAGACAACGACTGCATATTTATTTGGTCGGCCGGCCTTTGGAACTGCTACCAGTGATGCCGTGAACACAAAAGTGCCAAGCGAACGATCGCTGACGTTGCGCGCCTTAGGCGATCGAGATCTGCTTGATTTCACACAACAGGAATTCGCAGATCTTCCCGGCACTACTGCTGAAATAGAATCCATCGAAAAAATTCTTTCCAACCACAATTGGTCCCCTAAGGTTTTTCTAAACAGCCAAGCCTCCGAAGAGAACTTGAAGGCCATCCGCAATGCTAGCGTTTTGCACGTGGCCACACATGGTTTTTTTCAACCCGATGATGGACGACAAGTGAATTCTATGATTCGATCAGGAATAATTTTGAGCGGGATAAAGTCTAAATCAGTGAATCGGGAAGACGGAATTCTGACTGCCTATGAAGCCACCAATCTCTCGTTGGAAGAAACAAGATTAGTGGTACTTTCTGCCTGTGAAACAGGGCTTGGTGAACTCAAGAATGGTGAAGGAGTGTATGGATTGCAAAGGGGCTTGAAAGTAGCCGGAGCTAAAAATCTTTTAATGTCGCTTTGGAAAGTAGATGATGCCGCTACTTCAGAATTGATGGAAAATTTCTATCAAGAATGGCTTGGAGGTGAAGAAATTCATCGTGCCTTCAGACAATCGCAAATGAAATTAAGAACAAAATACCCATCACCATTTTATTGGGGGGCATTTATTCTGTTAGGTGATTAATTATGATTAGAAGACTTTTTTTTCTGCTGGTACTTTTTCCGTTTGCTGAAACTAACGGCCAGGTGAGAATCAACCTCACCGTTCAATCGCCTCATTTCTTAGATCTTGTAAGTAATGGCCACGGCACACCAAAGAACCCACCCTACTTTCCCTTCGAACGAAAGAAGGACTTCATCTCGCCAGGTATTGAAGTAGATAATCTTTTTAGGCGGGAAAAATATGGAGCATCATTGCATTTTGCCGTTGGTGCCTTTTATTCAAATCCAGCTTACGTTGGTGTCTACCAAAATGCCGGAAACGAATTTTTATCGGAATTAACATCGTCCCAAATTAATATCCCTGTTTTAGTCAGAGGAGCAATCAAAATCAGTGAATTAATTCCCAATAACCGAACCGGTATTGAGCTCGGATTAATGGGAACCACTTGGCTCAAGTACGATCTTCAAGAGATTGCCTCAATAAAAATCAAAGATGCATCGGGTGACATTATCGGTGAAACAATTTATAGCGACCAGGGAAGCCTGATTGACAAACCCGGTAGCAAAACGAATGTGGCAGCGATGGGAGGTATGTTTATCTATGTCAACCGATTTTACGTTGGCTTTCGAATCGTGCTAATTTCACTTGGTGACATGTACTCAAATCGACTCGCCAATTCGTGGCAAGTGCCCGAAAACTACTCTCTATTTGAAAGTGAGCACCACAAAGGAAACATGAAAGCATCGTACGCAACCATTTGCCTGTCGTACCGAATCACTAAGAATTTGAAGTCAGACTAATATTATTATTCCCAATCAAAATCGGTTTGCCAAATCTTCCTTCTTCATCCTTCACTTCAAGATTAAGAACACCGCGAGGGCAAACGGATGAACACACTCCGCAGCCTACACACGAAGAGCGCACTATATTCTGTCCGCGTTGCGCATACCACCGCACATCAATGCCCATCTCGCAATAGGTAGAGCAATTGCCACACGAAATACATTGCCCGCCATTAGTAGTGATTCGAAAGCGTGATTTAAATCGCTGAATAATTCCAAGGTACGCTGCCAAAGGACATCCGAACCTACACCACACGCGATTGCCCATCATAGGATAAAATCCGGTGCCCACTACTCCTGCAAAACCGGCACCAATAAAGGCTCCATAAATTTCGCGCACCTGGTAGCTATCAAAAAAGAATACCCACGCTGAGCCTGTGAAATAGGTGTACAAGACTCCACCTGTCATTACAATAGCAAATACTAATACGCTGTGAATCATCCATCGCTCCACTTTCCATGCCTTCATCGATTTGCTGGAAAGTTGACGATACGGATCACCCAAGGTTTCTGCCAGGCCGCCACATCCACAAACCCATGAGCAATACCAGCGCTTACCAAAAAAATAAACCATGACTGGCACACCAATCACAATCAATGCACTGCCCCAGCCTAACATAAAAATTCCAATTGTTCCATTGTCTATCATTTGATGGATGCGATAGTCAAAGAAGAAACTATAATCGAGTGGCCAGATATTTTTGAAATCGAAATAAGGCTGATTTAATCTCACCATGATCTCTGGAATGAGAAAAGCAAAAGCAGTTTGAAAAAACATAACCGATACGGTGCGTAACAATTGATAGTTACTGTGACGGTAGTGAATCATCATGCGAACACCCATCACCAGAATGCAGAGTGTGTACAAAAATCCATAGAGAAAAAATCTTCCAGCCTCACCACCATTCAGCATACGACTCACAGGATCAACCATAATGATCCAACTGGTCATGTATTCCGGATAAAAATATAAAACGATATAAAAGGCGATTAACCAGGTGCCTACGAAGAGCCCAAGCCATCCTGTGTTTTTTAGCGAATTAAAAAAAATACCGTTGTTCTTTATTCCTGCCGGTAGTTGAAGTTTAGGAAGAATGTAAAGCATGGCTCCAATAATGCAAAGGCCAACAGAGATCATCAGAAAAAAGAATGGATTACTTCTTACAGGTCCGGCAGCCGAAGCTTTGGTGATCGAATACGACAGATCTTTGATGGCATACCGGTCAAAACCGAATTGACCCACAATTGCATAAGCCCTGATGTTATCCGATACTGATTTAAGTTGATCTGCAGATGCTGTTTGCCCTTCCAGCCAGTTTCCGTAATCGCGAAACGATTTTCTCTTAAATGCAGCAATTGCATCGCTTCCAGGAAATACAGAATCAATGGAGTTAAGTGAAAATTGATCAGGGTTGGCAGCCGCGATTTTGCGAATTTCATCCTGATTGATTTCATACTGCTTAAGTTGGTTTTCATTCACTCGCTGGAATGCATCTTTCAATGAAGCTACGAACGGAAAGACCATCCTGGTTTCCTTTCCCAGTAGTTCTGCCAGTTCAACCTTTAGCAATCTCGCTTTCGCTGAATCACTGACTTTAGCATCAATGGCACTTTCTGCTAGTCGGTACGAAGATCCAAAAAAAGAAAAATTGAAAATGGAAAAGCCAATAACAAACAAAGCAAGGCCAAATAACTTTATGTATTTCATTGCGACTACTGGTTTGTTACCAATTTAATTTTTGAGTTGAAAAGCTGAATGATCTCTGGTTCATGCCTGTTGAAAAACTCTGGGTCAAAGTTAGCTTCAGGTAAATGCTCCATCACAAAATCAATCGACTTCTGTTCACGCAACCATCGATCAAAACATTCATGGCGCATCCGAATGCCAAACGTATTGATTCCAATAAATTGACGATCGACCTTATTCCAAATCAAATGCACCGCCTTCCTGCCACTTTCATGCTCCCAATACAATTCATCCTCTCCGGGTTTTAGCGCTGGTCCGACCGAGCCATAGGTTTGATATTCGATATCGAAAAATTTTGCGGAGTTGAACCAAGGGCCTGGCTCATACCTGGTTCGCTCACCACAGATTGTTTGCGCCACCACTTCGCCCATCATGCGGCCGGTATACCACACTTGTTCAATAGTGCGCCTGCCGGAGAGTTCATAGTTACGCTCCACACAATCACCAATTGCGTAAACTCCGGAAACATTCGTTTCCAAAAACTCATTCACCAAAATACCTCGTTTGGTTTCTATTGATGATCCTTTGATCACGGCTATGTTTGGCGAAACTCCCACGGTCAACCCGACAAACTGACACGGAATACTTTCTCCCTTAGAAGTAGTAACGCCCTTCACGCGTCCATTCTCATCGCCAATAATTTCTTTCAATTCAGTTGCGAGCCGAAGGTCAACGTGATGCGATCGAATGTGACGGCTGATGAGGTTAGCCTCCTGCATCGGCAACACCACACTCCAGAACTCAGGCTCGCGCACTAAAAATGTAACCGTAATATTTCTTGAGAACAACATTTCAGCCATCTCCACACCAATCAATCCGCCACCCACAATCACTGCATGCTTCGTATGTTGAGTAGCCTCTTCCATTTGTTTCAAATCTTGATAATGATAGAGGCCTTGCACTCCGCCAAGATTTTGACCTGGCCAATTAAACCGATTGGATACTGAGCCTGTAGCAATAATCAAATCATCGTAGGATATTCGTTGCCCGGATTGCAAGGCTATTGCTCTAGACGTTACGTCTATTTCCGTAACATAATCGTGCACCAGCTCAATCCTGTTCTTTTTCCAAAACGTGTCTTCATAAGGTTTTGTATGCTCAAATTTCATATGGCCCATGAATACATACATCAGGGCCGTACGCGAATAGAAATACTTCGTCTCGGAAGAGATCACAGTAATATTGAAATTGCTTCGCTTGCGGATGTGTCTGGCGGCAGTAATTCCCGAAATACCATTACCAATAATAACCACGCTCTTCATAAACCCTCAAAAATGGTGGAAGCGTTTTACTATAAATGTCAAGCAGAGGACAAAATTCATTGAACTAAACAATCTTCTTTGTGCTTAATGAATGTATCAATATATTATCAAACTATGAAGATACGAATAGTCATCTCCTTTTTACTTTTAATGATTGTGATCAATGGGCAGGGCAATGATCTTGCAGGGTTTTTTAAGGAGGCGGATGCGTTCCTGAAAAAATATGTGAAGAATGGCGCTGTTGCCTACGCAAAAATCAAACTGACATCCGAAGCTGAGCAGCTATACCAGCACGTTGGGGAAATGAACCTCATGATCGCTACTGACAGCGAAAAGAAAGCATTTTACATCAATGCGTATAATATCATTGTCATCTACTACGTAGCGAAACATTACCCGTTGAAGTCACCACTGGACCAAAGTGGATTCTTTGATCAGATAAAGCACAAAGTGGCGGGAGAAACAATGACTCTGAATAGTTTAGAAATCAAAAAATTATTGGGAATGTATAAAGACGCACGATTTCACTTTGCGCTCGCCTGTGCCGCCCGTAGTTGCCCACCGCTGGCAAGTTTCGCCTTTATGCCCGAACTGCTTGAGCAGCAACTTACCGAGAGAGCCACGGCAGCCCTTAACAATACTGCGTGGCTTAAGGTAAATAAAGGGACAAAAAAAGTTGAGCTTTCGAAAATCTTTGAATGGTACAAAAAGGATTTTACCACCAATGGTAACTCCGAGCTAGAATGGATCAATTCCTTTCGGAAAGAAAAAATTCCAATCACTTATCAAATAGCGTACTATGAGTATGATTGGAATTTAAATGATCAGTAATCCTTAAAGCGCTAAGGAATTCGTTCAGGAATTAACAACTGCGCCTTTGGTCTTTTTTCCCTTGGATACTTTTTCTTCTACTGCGGTGTACATTTTTTCGTAGTACTCCTTGGCCATGCGGTTAGAGTCAAACATAGGGGTTACGTCCTTCATGCTTTGCTTCACCATTTGCATCCACGATTTTGGCTTTGCATAATACATGGGAATGATTTCCTTTTCCAGTAAGGTGAGTAGTTGATTGCTTTCAAACTCATCTTGAACGTCATGATTGTCTGAATCAGCATATTGAACAATGAAACAATTCTCACCATGGCGCGAAAACTCAGGAATCCAACCATCAGGTATCGAAAGGTTCAAGCTTCCATTCATTGCGGCCGTCATACCCGAAGTGCCCGATGCCTCGCGATACATTTTAGGAGTGTTCAGCCACAAATCAGATCCCTTCTTTAGCAATGCAGACAATTGCATTTCATATCCCGTAAGGATTGCACAGTTGGGAAGATTTTTTGTTTTAAAATGAATGTCGTTGAATATCTGAATTGCTCCATAATCTTCAGGGTAAGGTTTACCCGCCCAAATGATTTGAATGGGTTGCTTTGCATTGGATACCAGTTTCAAAAACCGATCAAAGTCGCGAAGGATTAAGTTAGCACGCTTGTAACCGGCAAACCTGCGCGACCACACCATCGTAAGCACATTTTCATCAAATAGTTTTCCGGTCTGGTTCGCTACTACTTTAAATAACTCACGTTTCATTTCCTTTTTGCGATCCATCAACCCCTTGTCATCACCATGCTTCAGGTGGTCATCCAAAACAGCATCGCTCCAGTACGTTTTATTTTGTGCGTTGGTGATGTGCGTAATGGGGCAAATAGCATCATACCCTTCCCACATTTTGCGCGACACCTCACCGTGTAACGCAGAAACACCATTAGCAATGCGCGCCATGCGCAACGCTGCCAACGTATAGCTCAGATTATTTTCATCTGGTGCAGAAATTTTCTTCACCGTTTCCAAATCCACATTATTGAAGAAGCTTAGCACATCCAGCGTATTAATCGGATGCGTTTCGTTTCCTGCTTGCTCAGGCGTGTGTGTAGTGAACACTACGCGCTTTTGAACCTCCTCCAGATTCTTGTATTTATCCAACAAGTAGAAGCACAGCGGCAAAGCGTGTCCTTCATTCATATGATAAACTTCCGTTTCACGTTCAATGACGTCTAAAAGTTTTGCGCCACCGGTTCCCAACAAGATGGACTGAGCAATGCGAGCACTTTCGTGTGAATCATATAAACGATGACAGATTGTTTGCGCCAGATGATCATTCTCCGGAAGATCTGTACTCAACAAAAACATGGGTGCAGTCTTAAATACTTCTGGCTTCAACAACCACGCTTTCACCATTACCTGATGATTGTGTATGGTGATGGGAAATACAATTCCAGTATCAGTAAGGAAAGAATAATTTTTTTCGATGTAGCTCACTTTGAGCGTGCCATCCATATTGCGTTCCTGATCGTAATAGCCATACTTCCACAAAATGCCAATACCAATGAGATTTTGTTTCAGTTCATAAGCGCTTCGCATGTGCGAGCCGGCCAAAAAGCCCAATCCACCACTATAAATTTTCAATGGTTGGTCAATGGCAAACTCCATTGAAAAATACGCCACAGGTTTTGAATAGGCTGAATTGAATTTGTACGAGAACAGGTCTGAATTCTTGATCATGAACAAATGGTTTAGGTAAAAGACGTTCGTCTTTTGGGCTGTGAAACTAACAAACCCAACTCAAATGAGTCTAAAAAAATTGAAAACGCTCTAATTATGCAAATGCAATCGTTTGAATTTTCTGAGCATCTGGCTTAGAAATTTGAACACACCCGCTCGCCCAGGTGATTGGTCATAATATGAATAATGCTCGGTGTGGTGGCTAAGGAAAGTTGCTGACCGATCTCAACCGAGCTTTCAAAACCCAATAAGTTGATGGAGTTATCACTCACCTTCACCACTTGTGAAATGTAAATCGACTTGCCCGCGGTGATGGGGCTGATGCGCAGAATTTCACCTCTGCCGTTCAATCGGATAACAAACGGATTAACTTCGCCTACGCCCGATTTGGTTCTGAACTCCTTGCCATTAAGATCACGAATGACCGTGTAGTTGCCACTAAGCACGTAGCCATCATTTAAATTGATCATATCGGTGAGCGTGCCCGAAAAATCGATGGTTCTCGTCCACAATTGATCACCAAGGGTGTTGATCGCAAGAACCGAAAGGTTTTCGCCATTACTGTAAACTTGTTTTTCCTCTGCTCCTTTGAAGGCCGCAATAAATGAGTTCGTCTTTTCGGTGTAAATCAGTTTTCTGGGGTAGCCTTTCTCTTTTAGCTTAATGCTAAATTTCTCTTCTGATTTCTCATTTACATACACAAATGTATTTCGTGTGTTGAGGAGTGAAAGCTGTACAGAGCGAATAATGATCGCTACGCCTTCTTGTGTAGGCATGATTGGCCCCAGATAGTTATTAGAATCAGACGTTGCGCTTGCACTGTCGATCTTATAATCAAAATTCTTAATCCATCCTGGCCGGCCGTCAGGATTTACGCGGGCTAAAAACGTGACGATATTGTTAATCTTCTTATCGGGTTTATAGATGCCAGCCAGGTACATGCTTCCATCCGGATTTTTTCTTTTTTGCAACGTGATCGGCTCTCCTTTGTCAATCACTTCTTTGGTGGGCGTAGCAATCGGAGTAGTACTTACACCCCATTTTCCAAAACGCAAGATCGCATCCTTATCGGCTGCCGCGATCGCTGAAGCCATCGCCAGTACCTCCATTTTTAAACCTGCCGAGTATTCCGTGAAGGTCTTGGAAATGAAGTCAGACTCCTCATTCACATATTTTTTCAGTCCGCCTTCACTGCCATAATAGCGCTCTAAAAAATCTTTGTGTTTGCGTACCTTTTCCGGCAGCAGCCTGGTTTTCACTTGCTCCATCAATGTATCGGCCGAGCGATTGGAGTAGATAAGGTCACTTAAAATCTGCGCATTGCGCTCATGGTTAACCGAGTCGTCAGGATTGTTTTTATTTTTAATCAGCCAGTCTTGCTTAAAAGTTTTATAATCCAGAAGGGCGAGCACAAGCGATTGCTTATCGTAATTGTTCAGGTTAAATACCAGTTGCTTTTCCGGATGGTAGGTTTTGATATTTTCGCCAGTAGAATTCAAAATGTTTTTTAGCGATTCATCGAGCTTGTCTTCGTTTTGAATAAGCTTTGCACGAAGATTGGCAATGTCATTGGTTACATTTTTCTTCACATGATCTACCCAGCTTGCATAATCCCAAAACTCCACATCATTCACCAAAAAATTCATCCTCGTAATTAATCCGTCCAAACGATACGTAACAATAGGCTTAATGTGATACGATTGTTTATGATAGGCAATCGGGTAACTCTTGGTCAATTCCAGGTAGCGGTCAAAATAGTGATGTGCCGAATCATAGTTACTTTTCAAATCGGTAAGTCTATTGGCAATGTCATTGTCATAATACAAATACAAATCCTCCAGGCTGCGAAACTCATTGTTAAGTGCAGCAAACTCTTTCACTGCCTTATCATAAAAATTTACACTCTTGGTGAAGTTGAGGTAAATGGCAGGTATACGACTGATGAACAACTGGCAAGAGTCATACCCATTGGTGATTTTTTTTGATACGATATCAAACGGAACATCAGGCTTTCCTTTCGCATCGTACGTTTTAAAGACCGGAAAGTAGTACTCATTATTGCGCGATACTTCACGATCATCCACCAATTGTTTGGATTTGATATAGCGCAGTTTTGCCTGCTCAGCGTTTGCCAGCGCATATTCGTATTCGGTAAGCGGATCGGCCGTTCTGTAATTCTTCTCATAAACCAACGCCAGTCTGAAGTTGGCATTGGGATGATCCTGATCCGTAACAAGATATTGCTTAAGCGCAGTTTTTAATTCCTGATTGCTCATGCCCATAAAGGTGGGGAACAAATCTTTGAATTTAATTTGTCCTTGAGCTGATGCTACGCACAATACGGTGAGTGTGATCGCAAAATATATTCCTCGGTTCCTCATAGCCTTAAATGCTCAGGATTTTAAGTTCTACTCTTCGATTGATTGCCTTATTTGTTTCAGAATCATTGGGTACTTTAGATTGTGATTCGCCATAACCCTTGGCAATAAATCGTTCAGGGCTTACTTTATTTTCAAGTAAAAAATCCACCACGCTTTTCGCTCTTTTTTGAGAAAGAGTGAGGTTATAAACATCAGAGCCTACGTCATCGGTGTGTGCAGCCACCTCTACCTTAAGCGATGGATTTTCATTCATCAATTGCACCACGCGCTTCAACTCCGTAAACGAAATATCCGACAACTTTGAGTCATTGGATTCAAAGTTGATATCGCGCAAAGTAAGCTTCGCTTCTTTTTCCAGCTTCAATAATTTTACCTCTACCGGAGATATGGAGCCGCCTTTTGTAAGATCTACTACCGTTGAATTAAATGCATAGCCTTGATCACTCGTTACTTCCATCTCATATCGGTCACCGGCACGCAAAGACACCGTTTGGTTGCCGTTCACTTCAATTACTTCATCACGTGATTTGTTTTTCAAAATCACTTTTGATTTTACTTTCGAGTTGTTCATCAGATCCGAAACGTTTACCGGCACTTCTATTTTTTCGGGCTGCAACTCTACGTACTTTTCAAAGTTTCTGTAAATCACCAATCCAGAAACATTAAATTCCAGGACATCGCTCTTAAAATGATCAGCGCTGATGATGATCTCATAATCCTTGCCTACCGGTAAATCAACCTGCACACGTCCGTCTTTTCGGTTGGTAGTAACATCCTTGATCAACTTGCTCTGGCCCTTCTCCTTTATTTTCAATTCGGCCAGCAAAGGTTCATACAATTCCTTATCACTCACATTCACTGAAAGCTGAACGGTTTTAAACAACTGAATATTAAGGTCGATCTCCTGGTATTTTTTTACTCCTCGCAAATCAAGAGCATGTGTGTAGGATGAATATCCTTCTTTCTTAAACTCAATATTAAAACTGCGATTTACCGGAAGCACCAGTGTGTAGCGACCATCCGATGGGTTATTCTCCAGCTTCATCACAATTTCAGAAGTCAATGCATCCGTTACTACTATCTCAGCCCCAATACCTGCTTTCGAATCACGATCGGTGATGTAGCCTTGAACAATATTATTTCTGAACTGGCGCAGTGAGGGAGGAATCACTACGGAATAAATGTCTGCATTATTATAAGTGTAATACATTAAATCGCCCTCTGCCGAAATACAGGGCAACTGATCATCTTTATCCGTGTTTACATAATTTAACGGTTCGGGCATCGACCACTCGCCTAATGCATTCAATTTAGATTGATACATATCATAACCACCCTTTCCGCCCGGGCGAAGGGAAGAGAAAATCAATGTCTTGCCATCGGCCATGATTCTTGGTGCTTTCTCACAATCCTGATTGATAGGCCAGGGAAGTCTTTCGGGTTTGCCCCAGGCACCGTTTTTATCCTTTACTGATTTGTAGATGCTCAGGCAGAACAGCATCTCCTTTTCCTTCCTCAGATTCTTATCCTGCGGCCCATCACTATTTTGGCGAACAAAATAAAGCGTGGTTCCATCCGCACTAATGGAGGGAAATGCTTCGTATCCATCTGAATTGATCGGAGCGCCAATGCTTTCAGGAACACTCCATCCGTCTTTCAAACGTTGAGAAAAAAAGATATCGTGATTTCCCGTCTTTCCAACGGAGCGAAAAAAGTAGAGTGTGTTACCATCAAAACTTAAACTAGGGCCACCAAACAAATCCGTTGAGTCGGCCTGAGCGTTGATCTGCGTCAATGAATTCGCTTTTCCCCACACTCCGTTTTCTTTCTTCACTTCAAACAACTCATACTTCTTTCCCGACTCGCTGCGCTGCAGGATAATTGTTTTTCCATCCGCCTGAATGGTGGGAGCATATTCCGTAACCGTGGCTTCACTAATGGCGGGTTTCTTTGTATTGTTGTAATAGACCATGGAGTCCACCGGAGCGGTGGTTGGTTGCGTTTGGCCCATCCCCGCAAGGGATAGAAGACCTAATACAATCAGTAAATAAAACTTCATAGCTTATGTTATTTCAATACCCTATCAAAACAAATGCACCCCAAAAATAAGGAACATTATACTTTTCCTTCATAGCCAACTGCGCTTTTCTAAAGGCAGTATGCTTTCCCTCGCCCGATAGCCAAAACGTGTAGAACGTATTCATCAATTCCTGCGTGGCTACATCATCTACTTGCCATAAGCTCATTAATACGGTGTTGGCCCCGGCCACTAAAAATGAGCGTTGCAGACCATACACTCCTTCACCGTTGCGCACTTCGCCAAGGCCGGTTTCACAGGCGGAGAGCACTACCAGTTCCGCCTGATCCAAATTAAGGTTCATGGCCTCATAGGCTGTCAGTACTCCGTCCTCCTCATTTTGCATGGCATTGCGCTCTACACCCGCTCCTGCCAACAGTATGCCTGAGCGGAAAAGCGGATTGGTTACTAACTCACTGTTTTCATTTTCATTGATATCCACATCGCTAAGGAAAAAGCCATGCGTTGCGAAATGGACCACGCCCGGTGCAGCCATTGACTTCACATTTTCTTCCGAAGCATTCATTTGCTTATAGACATTCAGGTTCCAATTCTTTGATTTCAATATTTTTTCCACTCCATCAATTTCTTTTTCAGTAGCAGGCAGAATTGGAATTTCGCCTCCTTCAAATCCATAGGCGCCTCCTTTCCGTTTTGCGGAGGCGGATGTTACATCAGCTTTTGCCAAATTGAAATCAGCAAAACCAAACACCGATGCAGAGGTTTGCCTTGCGGAGGTAGATATTTTTTTCTCGGCCAGCTCACGCGTATTACTTACCTGACGGATAACATAATCATCAATAACAAAGTGCTTGGTGCGCGAATCAAAGAGTGAATTAAAATTGACTTTATTGAAAACGCCATCGCAGCTCAGAAATACAGAATTGACGCCTTGCAATCGCTCTGCCAGTGGCTTCCAGAAAAACCGATAGGACAACGTATCGGTATAATGAAACTGAATGGTATTGCGATGGTACTTGAATTTTCTTCCTTCCAATCCATTGCCAAAAGGCCAAACAAGGATCTCCGGAGTTTCAACATTGGGCTTCACCAGCAGGCCCACATAATAGACTGAATCCTTGGTGTATTTTCTTTTAATCCGCACAATCTCCACCGCGGCTTCGCCCTCTTTGAGGGTGGCTTTCACATCGCGCCAAGAGATTTCATCCTTTTCAAATTGCGATTTGAATGCATCCGACTTTTCAGTCAATAATTTTTCCAAATCATTGGTATGATTTTCCAATTGCACCAAATCGATTTTCAATTGATCGCGCTCGGCTTGCGAATAGTTTAGATAGCGAACCATCAACTCTTTTGAAGACAGCCATTCGTTGAACAACTTCTTCAGTTCCTGATCGCCACTGGAGAGAATGCGTGTGCGCACTTTGTTACTTGCATTCAATAAGATTGCCTTGGTAGAGAGTTGCAAATCATAAAGCTCTTGAATGGTGGCATCGCGCTGAGCGGGAACAGCCGACAAATACTGTACACCAAAATCCTGGTAAGCATCAAATACCGGTTTGATCTTTGCGTAGAATGCGCTCTTCTCCTTTTCACTCAATGACGGAAAAAATTCCTTCACTTGCTTTTGATAGCTGGCCACTACCGGCTGGTAATAGGTCTTCGCTTTCTCCCACTGGCCTTGCGCATGATATACACCGGCCAAACCAAAAAGCGATCGTGCGTAGTCAGGGTGATTCGTTCCTAATATCTTCTTTCGTAGCTCAACACTTTCGAGCCACGTTGCCTCTGCTTTAGCAAAATCATTTTTATCCTGATAGAGCGCGGCAAGGTTGCTGATCGTGGTAGCATACGATGGATTCTCCACACCCAGTGTAAGCTTAGTGAGATTTAACGCCTGATTTAGCATTTGCTCTGCTTCATGTTGCTTGCCCAGCTTTTGATACAGTGTGGCCATGTTTTGAAGCAGAATTCCATATTGAGGATGCGTTTCGCCCAATACTTTTTTATCAATTTCTAATGCCTCCTTCAGCAGCGGCTCTGCCAAATCCAGTTTGTTCTCCAACTGATATAAGGTAGCAAGGTTTTGTGTTGCGGTGGAATACTCTGCATTCGTTTTACCGAATTTACTTTCGTAGATCGATCGTGCTTCAATGAGCAGCGGAGCAGCATCCTGATAGTTACCCATGGTTTGATACAGAATGGCTAAGCCATTAAGCACTGATGCGTAATCTTCGCTTAGAGTTCCTTCCGCAGTCTTCGTAATCTCACGGGCCTTTTTCAAAAAAGGTTCGGCTTTGGTATAGTCGCCTTTAATCTGGTGGTACTTCGCAAGGCTCATGGTTCCTAATGCATAACGCACCGATTCCTTGCCAAGAACCTTTTCATAAATCATTAATGCCAAATTGATATCCTGCTTTGACGAAGTGAGGTCGCCAAGTTTCATATTTAATATCGACAGGTTCTCCAACGACTGCGCATACGGAAGCGTCATTGCGCCAAATTGAAGCAAGGTGGATGTGGAGACCGTTTTCATCAGATCTCTGGCCTCTGCCAGTTTGCCTTGCGTTTGCTTTGAAGCGGCCCAATTGGAAAGCGTAAGAAGGTAATTGCTATCACGATGATTGGCATCCTGAAAATGTGAAGCAACTATTTTAGAATAGATAGAATCTGCTTTAGCATAATGTCCTTTTCTGCGCTCCAGATCGGCTATGCCCAACTCGGTTTGCAATAATTCAGAGGTTGGCTTCACCAACATTTTATCTGCCACCTGCAGCACTTGATTATAAGTAGCACTTGCTTCATCAATGTTGCCCTTTCGGGTGAGTACCAATCCCAGTTTGTTCAGCACATTAACATAGCGCTTGTGATAATTTCCGTACAACTTGTCAATGACATCGCGCGATTCGGATAGACGCGTTAAAGCAGAAGCCTGATCTCCTTTCTCGGAATACATCATGCCCAAATTCTGCAACGTGGTGGCGTATGAAAGCATGGACTCGTTATCCTTATTCTCAAATTGCGATAATGCTTCGAGATAAAGTTTTTCGGATTTTACAAAGTCGCCCTTGTTTTGTGCAATGGCTGCGCTATTGTTGAGCGCAGAAGCATAAGCCAGCTTTCCTTCCGGGTGTCCCTTCACTTTATTCTGCAGCGCTTCAGCCTCTTGAAATTTACCATCCATCTCCAGGTTGATGGCACGCGCATTTAGTATTTTGAAATAATCGTCATCGCTGTTTCCGGAAACTTTTTCGAAGACAGACTGAGCTTGTTGATAGGTCTCCTCCGCTTTATCAAACTGACTTGATTTGTGATAAGCCTCTCCCAGCGCAAAGAGCACGAGCGCATAATTGGTAGAATTCTGAAGTTCGGCTGCTTCATATAATTCTTTCGTTTTTAAAAACGAATTAATGGCCTCCGCATTCTTTCCTGATTCAAAGTTGAGCAGGCTCCAATAATAAATTCCTTCCAGTCGCTGCTCCGCATCAATGCGCTCACTTGCAAGAGCACCGCCATCCTGCTGAAACCATTCGAACGATTTTTGAAAATTTCCCGCCAGGTAATAGTTAATCGCCAATCCCAAATTTTTCTCTAGAATAGATGCTTCATTGGGCTTGTAATATTGAGCGAGAATTTCGCGAGAGTTGGTTAGTGATTGAATCGCCCGATCATGACTTCCTAACTGCTGAAAGAATTGGGCCTGATTATACAGGGCTATCGCATACGTGGTGTCTTTACTTTGCTCTCTGATTTGAAGTTCCTTCTCAATGTAACCGAGACCATCGGCAAATTTCTCTTGTGTATAGCAAATGGAAGAAAGAAGGCGGAGAATGGCCGCATAATTTTCATTGGGCACACCCGCAGCCTCTTGATATTTTTTCAGCGAAGAAGAAGCGGTAGAAAACGCATCCTCCAATGAGCCGTTGTTATACAGCTCGGCAGCCTTAACATACTCATCTTTCCACTCCTGACAGACCCCAACGGAAAGAATACTAAGCCCCAGAAAAAGAGTCAACAGAAACTGCCTGCACATGGTTAGATTTTTGACCGGTAAAAGCCTCAAAACTAATCAATTTTGACAGCTAAACGCAACATGACAACATACCGGTTTTACGGTATTCTATTAGGGGTTTAGCGATTTGCCTAGTAATATATCAGGTTCAAAATAAGGGGCGCATTTTCATTACCCAGGCTAAACCGTGCATCGCTAAAACTGGGCGGTCCAAATTTGCCCATGGCATCGTTTGAAAAGCCGAATCCTTCCTTGGGTATGCCAATGAAATTTTTGTCCAACTCACCATTTCCATTGGCATCGTGTATCACACTAACGGCATAGTTTCCGCTGGGAATATTTTCAAAAATCAAACGAACTTCACCTTTTTCGGCTTTGACTTCCATAGAGGCTACCGGTTTTTTTAAAAAATCAGTAGCATTCGAAAACAATGCCACAGCGATCATTCCCTTTGGTTCAGTGATTTGTTTAACTACCACTTCAATTTTGTGTTGTGCAAAAGCACCACTTACAACAAAACTTGCGATTAACAGGGCTAAGAATTTTTTCATGATTATTAATTTTCCGAAAAATCGCGCGATACTTCTGGCTTCAAAAGTAAATCATTCCTGACCATCTTCTATGCTTTATGAAGTGTTGATAATGATTACTCAATTGTAATTCCCCAAAAGAAAAACCCGAGGATGGAAAAAAGTCCATTCATATTCGATTTTTGTAACTTTCAACTTTATTATTTCCTATACCGCTCAAAATGAAAAAACAAATTATTCTCCTTGCGTGCATTGGCATCATCCTATTATCGTTTCAGCAAAAACCGAAGTTTGATTTAAAGGCATCCATTACCCGAGGTAAGGAGGTTTATTCTACGTATTGTATTTCCTGCCACATGGAAAATGGTGAAGGGTTAGAAGATGTTTATCCTCCGTTGGCAAAATCAGATTACATGATGGCGGATAAGAAACGTTCCATTCAGCAAGTGTTGTATGGCGTTACCGGATCCATCAAGGTAAATGGCAAATCATACAGCACCGATATGGTTGGGTTTGACTTGACGGATGAAGAAGTAAGTGATGTGCTCAATTATGTTCGCAATTCTTTTGGAAACAAAGGTGGCGCCATTCCGCCTGTTGAAGTGAAGGCATCACGTAAATGAAATCTACGATCAGATTTATCATCACACTGAGTGCACTGTGCTCTGTGGTTATTCTCATTGGTTTCATTTTTGTCGATCAATTGTTTTCCAAACCAGAAATTCACCAGGGAGTAATTATTGAAAAAGTAAAAGTAGAGAAGAACAAGGTAACACCTGTAACCGTGCCCTACCGGGGATTTAGATCTGTTGGTGGAGGTTCCATGACGATCAAGGGCACGGATTACACGCAATGGATTGCCCTGGTAGAATCGGATGAGCATGAAGTGTTGCGCGTGCACTGCACTTCTCAACATTTCGATCAAAAAGAAAAAGGTGATACAATTTTGTTCAAGAAATATTCGGGACACCTTTTGGAAGTGGAGTATCTATCACACAGTGAGGAAGACACCGTGCAAAGTGATTGGGATAAAACCATCCGGCATTGAATTCACCCAAAACGGGGAATAACTTTAACAATACCAATTCGTTTGTTCGTGTACAGTTAGCTACATGAAAAAAATTACTTTCCTATTTCTGGTAGTTTCATTTTACACTTGCGTGGATGCACAGGAATTTACCAACCCTGATCTTCAAGCCATGGTAAATGCCGAAAGAGCATTTGTGCAGATGGCCAAAGATCAAAATCAACGCGATGCATTCTTATTTTACTTGAGCGATGATGTAGTTACCTCAGGCCCAAACGGACCAATCATCGGCAAAGATGAAATTCGCAAACAACCTGTGGGAAATGGCTGGCTCTATTGGGAAGTAGCGTATAGTGACATCGCTTCCTCCGGAGATTTTGGTTACAACACAGGGCCGTGGGAATTCCGGGCTAACAAAACCGATGACAAACCGGTTGCCTTTGGTGAGTTTAATTCCATCTGGAAAAAACAGACTGATGGAACCTGGAAAAATGTTTTGGACATTGGCACACGCCACGGTGCTCCAACCGAAAAGGTTACGGCATCAACAACCTCAAAACCACTAAGCCCTGCTAAAGGGAAATCGAAAAAATCATCGAAGAGTGAATTGATCAAGCTCGAATCGCTTTTTCAAGCAAAGTTCAAAACAGATAAAAGTGCGGCTTATAAAAAATATTTTTCAAAGGAAGCAAGAATTGTTTACACTGGAAGCTTACCATTAACCAAGGCAGAGGAAAAGCAAAAGTTTTTACTGAATGCATCAATACCCGAAAATTTGGAAGTGATCAACGGAGAGACAGCCTCATCAAATGATCTCGGTTACGTTTATGGAAAAGGGAAAATGATGATTACCCGAAACGGAAAAACAGAAGAGCGCACTGTCTCGTGGTTTCGGGTGTGGAAAAAAGAAGACACCAAAAATTGGAAGATTGTTTTGGATGTACTTTCCTACTAAGGAATCAATACGGTCTTTGACCTACGTAATTTCCGGGTGGATTATAATTGCACACCCACACTTCCTGATCGCCACACTTGGCCATGCCACAACCTACTGCAGTAGTCTTGCTCCAGACCACCTGCGTATAATGACCGCATATACCACCTTTACATTTTCCTGCTTTCTCATCAAAATAGGCGATCTCTGCAGCCCAATCATCTACCACATCGGCAGCAATGTTTTTCATACCTGATGACCAATAAATATTTTCGCCATACATGGAACCATCCCATTGGCCGCCATCCGGGCGGTGCTCCAGGTCACAACCTCTCCGCGCTAATTCATCAGCCCATTTTTGAGCAAAGTCAGCTAATGATTTTGACCATACCAGCGGTTTCACACCCACTTTACTTCTCCATTCATTGTGACGATCGGTCATTCCTTTCATCACTTCAGGCTCTTTGTCTTGAACAATAGTGTTGCTGCCCGACAAGCATATAAACAGGGCAAGCACAAGAAAGAGTTTTATATATTTCATATGGATTTGGATTAAAGCTTTTTTCAAATTACAAAAAACGATTGTGAATGTCCTCTTATATATACTACAGATTTAAAAAGCCACGCAAAGTAGGCCAGTTTTTATACTAACTTTAGTTCAACATAAAAATTGCACATCCGCATATGACTAGTCCGCAGGAAACAAAAAATAAATCATTACCCTGGTGGACGTGGGTGCTGCCGATTATTCTGATTCACATTGGAACAGAGATCTCTCTTCAGCTGAACTATGCGCATGGTGTAGCAGATCATTACTTACCCACAGCCATCTCCATCATTCTAATCAATTGGTGGGGACCTCTACGAGTAATACCCGCCATGTATATAAATGCCACGATATCTACTGGAATGTGGGGAATAGATAATGTTAGTCAATGGCCCATTTATGCCATTCCTGAAACAATGTTTACTTTCTTATCGTGGCTATTGTTCACAAAGCTTTCGAAAGGGAAATTTTGGATTTCTGACATCAAGCATCTCGTGCTTTTTACTTTTTTAGCTATTCTCATTCCAACGATTGTTGAAATGGGGTTTTTGGAGTCGTTGCTGGTTTACTTTCATGAGCACTCTGCCAGCGATTCGCTAAGGTACTTTATTCGA
The DNA here is from genome assembly GCA_966095315.1 of uncultured Cyclobacteriaceae bacterium. Taxonomy (GTDB): domain Bacteria; phylum Bacteroidota; class Bacteroidia; order Cytophagales; family Cyclobacteriaceae; genus ELB16-189. Next base: position 83,182 of record CBHTSG010000012.1, on the reverse strand, counting down.
AACTCCTTTGGTGATTTCATATCCTGTTTCGGATTGGTTCTACCTGTTCTATATTATGGCACACCCTTCATGCAACGCAAAGGCTGGTTGCTTTATCCACCCACGGAAGAATTAAGATATCGCGGGGCGTTGTTAAAAAGGATATCAACTCAGCTGGGTATTATCTATGTCATATTGTTGGCAATGACCTTCTTTGTTCCGTTCGAGCGGTTATGGTTCATCTACGGTTTTTTTTCATTGTATGTAGCACTTCGTTACGGATTTGGTCCTGCGATCATTACAAATTATTATATATTCTTAATAACCTACTTGTTACCAACTCTTGTTCGGCAACTGTATATTTTTCCAGTGCAAGACACAAGTGATCCAATAAACATTTATTTAGGTATGCTGCTGCTCTATATTTTCGCAGCGGTTACCGGAAGAGTAATCAATGATTTACATAAAGTTGAAATCAGCTTGCAGCGAAAGAATGAAGAGTTAGAAGTTGCCAACAAAGAACTGGATCGCTTTGTATACAGTGCTTCGCACGACTTGAGTGCACCTCTTAAATCATTACTGGGCTTAATTAACATCAGTTTTAAAGACCCGATAGGAACACAAGAGAGTTATTTGGGTAAGATGGAAATGAGTGTGAAAAAATTGGAAGAATTTATATCTGAAATTCTCGACTATTCGCGCAACAAGCGCATGGAAATTATAAGCGAGCCCATTCTCTTAAAGGACTTATGTCAAGATGTAATTGAAAATTTAAAATTTACCGATGGATTTCAAACTATAAAAATTGACTTAACGGAATTGAAAGAAACTACTCTTACAACAGATAAATCCCGCCTTCGGATCATCATCAACAATCTTCTGTCGAATGCCATTAAGTTCAGAAGAAAAGAGGTTGAATCATGGATAAAGATTTTTGCTTCCGTTCAGGCAAACCAGACAATCGTTGCCATTCAGGATAATGGGCAAGGCATTCGGACTGAATTACAGCCCAGAATTTTTGAAATGTTTTTCCGTGGAGCAGAAAATTCAAAAGGTTCTGGTTTGGGACTTTACATTGCCAGAGAAGCAGCCGAAAGAATTAATGGCAAAATCACGGTAAAATCAGAATACGGTAAAGGGTCAACTTTTTTTATTCATCTTCAAACCACACCAGCAGCAACATTTACAAAAAGTTAATACCAGATTTTCACCCACTCCCATTGAACAAGTGAGCTGAAAAGTCTGAGCATGGAAGAGAATATTCTCCTGAAAATCTCCACCACGTATTGCATAATATCCAAAAGCATATGCAAAGGAGATACTTAACAGCGATTGAAGAAATACCTAAAAAGAAGTATTTAATTTCTTGTGCTTACGCCACTCATTTGCCGAGAGCAAATCGTGTAGCTCCTACCAGCCCCGCAAGAAACACAACGATACTCGCACCAATGATCATAAATTTTATGCATGCTGAATAGAACGAGACAGTCACTGACCATATTTCTGGAAGTGCTAAGGTTTGAAGTAACCCCACATTCTCAACTACATCACTGAATGCTGCAACCCAAATTAATACGGCAAATAAAAGACACAGCTTCTTTATCTGTTCGCGGCTCGTGATGAGCGCAGCCCAAATTAGTCCAAATGAAATCGTGGCGGAATAGAGCACAAGAAAGATAAAATCCAGATAAATACTTTTGTACACATTTCCGATCACTCCCGCAGCTTGCCATTGTTGAATCAATTCATTCGCTGCGTCAACCGAGCCCGCAAATTCAAACGCTACAATTTGTTTTGAATTCACGGGCTTGATGAGTTGCCCCATAAGGATAATCCAGAAAAGCGTGATTACGAGACTGAAGAGAAACTTTTTTAACATCCGGTGTTATTTCAAACCGTATTTATCAATCAAGTACACCAGCGCGGCCATCGAAGCCGATCCCAACTCCAACTCGCGTTTATTGACTTTGTCGATGGTGTCTTCAGGTGTGTGGTGATAATCAAAGTAGCGCTGTGAATCGGGAAGGAATCCAATCAACGGAACGCCTGATGGGCCAAGCGGGCCAATATCAGCACCACCACCGGGTTGACTAAAATCAGAAAGGCCATAAGGTTCCAACAGCGGTTTCCAACTTTGAATTTTAAATTTCGCTGTCTCATTAGCGCTGATGGTAAAGCCACGTGGTACAAAGCCTCCGCGGTCTGATTCAATCGCAGCAATATGTTTCTCTTTATTCTTCTCCGCCAACTCTGCATATTTAATTCCTCCACGCAAACCATTTTCTTCATTCATAAACATCACCGCACGAATGGTGCGCTTTGGTTTATAACCCATTTGCTTAAATAATCTCAACACTTCTATCGACTGTACACATCCTGCGCCATCATCGTGCGCGCCTTGCGCCAGATCCCACGAATCCAGATGACCACCAACAGCAATGATCTCATCTTTGTACTCGCCCCCTTTTATTTCGCCTATTACATTGAACGATGGTGCGTCTTCCAAAATCTGACAATGCGTTTCAATAAATACTTGCAAATCTTTTTCTTCCTTCAGCAGTTTACTCAACAACTCAGCGTGCTTCGTGCTTACTGCCACAGCCGGAATCATGGGTACATTAGGCTGATAACGAAGTCCACCGGTATGCGGATAATCTTCAATGTTTGAACCCATAGAACGCACAATCACCGCAATGGCGCCAAGCTTGGCAGCTTCTGATGCTCCATTTCCACGCTGCTCCACAGCACCCGAGTATGCTGCAAACGTATTCAACTTTGTAGGGTCCATGGCGCGATTAAAGAAAACAATTTTGCCTTGAACACCTTTTGTTCCGAGCAACTTCAATTCATCAAACGTTTTTACCTCAATCACATTCCCCACTTTGCCGGTTGGCCCTGTGCCGATGGAGCCCCCCAAGGCACACACGTTGATATCCAGTGAGCCCACTCGTTTTGAATTTATGATGCGTGCAATTTCTTTTTGACCGCGCACCCAATGCGGCACCATCACGGGTTGCAACCACACCGAATCAAAACCATAATCCTGCATGACATGACGACTCCATTCCACTGCTGCTGCTGCACCCGGTGAGCCCGATAAGCGCGGACCTATTTTAGTGGTGAGATCATAAAGCATTTCATACGATTTTCCTTTTGCCAGAGCTTCGTCAAAGATGGTGCGAATGGTATTTTCATCCTGTGCAATGGCGGCAAAATGACAGAGTACTAAAAGCGAGAGAAGTGTCTTCTTAATCATGGTGGTTGAATTTCAGATTCAAAATATGGATATGCCGGTCAGCAACAAAATCATCATGATGCCATTGGCAATGATTCAAGATAACAACAATTAAAAATCAGAAACAAACGTTTGAAATGAAGTATTTAAGAAGGAATTTTACTTGATCTTAAAGTTGAACGAATGGCATTTTTATTTGACTCCTTTGCAGGATGGAAAAAATACAGTGAAGAACAAAAGCAATCGCTGGTAGAGATTGTGCTGACCTACGAGCGCGAGCAAAAAGGCAGAACGGAAAAGGAAATTTGGGACGGCCTTTCGCGAGCGTGGGAAGTAATGAAAGATGCTGTGCGCACCGGACTTGAAGAGGATATGACTTCGCGCTCGGGCATGATCAACAACGGTGCAAAAAAAGTCTATCGTCACCCACAAACCGTTTTATCAAAGGAATTTCAAAATCTCATTTCGCGCGCACTCGCTGCCAAGGAAGTGAATTCATGCATGGGCCGAATTGTAGCGGCTCCCACTGCGGGTGCATCCGGTATTATGCCAGGCGTACTCTTCACGCTGCAAGAGATTCATTCCATCGATGACAAAAAAATATTAGAAGCAATGCTGCTGGCAGCAGGCATTGCACTAATCATGGAACAAAAAGCCTCGATAGCAGGCGCAGTAGGCGGGTGCCAGGCAGAAACCGGAACAGCCGCTGCGATGGGCAGTGGTGCCATTGTGTATTGCCTTGGCGGAACGACCGATCAAATCTTTAATGCGGTGGCAATTACCGTTCAATGCATGCTGGGCTTGGTGTGCGATCCGGTAGCCGGTCTGGTAGAAATACCCTGTGTGGTGCGCAATGCCAGTGCCGCGGCCATTGCAAACAGTTCTGCACAAATTGCATTGGCCAATGTAAGCAGCGTGATCCCTGTGGATGAAGTGATTGAAGCGATGGGAGAAATTGGCTCCAGCATGGAAACTCGCTACAAAGAAACTGCGCTGGGAGGTTTAGCCGCCACAAAAACAGGACAGGCCATCGCGAAGCGTGTGTTGATTCACGACATTGAAGTGCTGCCAGACGAGGACATCAAATAGCCTTGCCCGTTAGTTCCCTTCTTCAATTAATAATCGGTAAAAGACTTGATCATGTCCACGATGGCATCGTAGCCGAAGTACACTGCCAGCGTAAGAATCACTGACCAAGCACAGGCGCTGATGAACATGTAGAAAATTATCTTCTCGCGCTCCTTGGTGAAACTAACAGCCAGCAGCGTTCCGCCAACAGGAGTGAATAGCAATGGAGTCAAAAAAGAAATTCCCGCAAGGCCATACTTTCGAAAAAACACCATCCACTTTCTTCGCTGCTTGCTTTTGGGCTTGTCACTCCTTTTAAAAAGACGATCAATAATTTTTTCACGAATGTATTCACCAAAATAAGTCAGGGCTACCACCACCGTCATCATTCCGGCTGCCGTCACTACCATGGTGGTGATGAGGCTTAATCCCACCGCCTTGCCACCAATAGGGCCCAGGATAAACTTGAGCATGGATGAAAGATAAATCGAAAGTGCTTTTAGAATCTCTTCCCACATAGTGCGTCAATATTCTATTCCGTTTAGTTGAAATCCAATGATAAACAACATCATTTACGCATGACTAAGATACTGCTAATAATGTGATGATTGATAACAACGGAGTCGTTTGAATAAGTTTGAATATTGCAGCGAGGGCATATTAAATTTTTTCACCAAAACTTAAATCTCCGGCATCGCCCAAACCAGGAACAATGTAGAACCGTTCGTTTAATCGTTCATCAATGGCAACGGTGTAGAGGCTGGTGGGCAGCGTTATGCTACGTTTAATATTTTCAATTCCTTCCGGTGCGGCCACTAATGCTACCAGGTGAATATGAGAAGGTATGCCATGCGAAAGCAATGCATTGACAGAACGAACAAACGAATTTCCGGTAGCGAGCATGGGATCAACAATAATGACTTCTTTTCCGGAAAGATCGCCCGAAGCCAGGTATTCTAAGTTGATGGCGATTTGATCCTCACCTTCCTTTCGGTAAGCGCCTATAAACCCGCCATCCGATTGATCGAAATAATTCAAAAAACCCTGGAAGTAAGTAAGGCCCGCCCGAAGAACAGTGACAATCACCGGTTGCGCTCTCAATACCTGCAGTGTAGTCTTTTCTAAAGGAGTTTGAATGGTCACTTCCTGAAAGCGCAGTTGCTTAGAAAGTTCATAGGCCATAATCTCTCCCAGGCGTTCCATATTTTTGCGGAAGCGCATTCTGTCTTTCTGATGATTCAGATCGCGCAGTTCCAGTAAAAACTGATTGGCGATTGAATTCTGTTTGTTAAGCACAAATACTTCCATGAGAAATTTTTAACTATTCAAATTTTACAATAAAGTTGCATAAAGCAATTGTGTGATGAAGAAAAAACAAAAGCAATCCATAAAACAATCCTCGTTTAGTCTATTGAAGAAATTGTGTAAGATTCATGCTCCTTCAGGTGAAGAAGCCCCCTTGAAGGATTTTTTGAAACGGTATATCAAAAAGGAGTCTGTTCATTGGAAGGTGAAGCCGCAGTTAATTGAAGGAGATGAATTTCAGGATTGCCTCATCTTGAAATTTGGCAAGCCCCGCACGGCCATCTTCGCTCACATGGATAGTATTGGCTTTACGGTTCGTTACTTCAACCAGCTCATTAGCATTGGCAGCCCTGATGCCGAAATGGGAACAAAATTAGTGGGTAAGGATTCTCTCGGTGAGATTGAATGTGAATTGGAATACGATAAAGAGAATCATGCCTTTTACAAATTTGGCAGAAGCATCGACCGTGGTACTACGCTCACGTACAAAATTGATTTTCGTGAAACAGATGAATTTATCACGAGCGCCTATCTTGACAATCGCCTGGGAATTTATAACGCACTAAAAGTTGCCGAAACATTGAAAGATGGGCTCATCATATTCAGTTGCTGGGAAGAACATGGCGGTGGATCGGTTCCTTATCTCGCCAAATTCATTTTCAAAAAATGGGGCGTTCGTCAAGCATTGATTTCTGACATCACATGGATATCCGATGGAGTAGATCACGGAAAGGGTGTGGTGATTTCACTGCGCGATCGCAACCTGCCGCGCAGAAGTTTCGTGAACAAACTCATTCACATTGCGCGCGAAAACAAAATCGATTATCAACTGGAAGTGGAAGGCATGGGATCTAGCGATGGTGGTGAATTGCAGCGAAGTCCTTATCCCTTTGACTGGTGTTTTGTTGGTGCTCCTGAACTAAACGCACACACTCCGCATGAGCGGGTTCACAAGCACGATATTAAAACCATGATCGAGTTATACAAAGCGATGATGAAGGAGCTTTGATGTTAATTTCTTTTTTGAAAAAGATTTTCTGATCGCACTTTATGCCGAACGATCCAACGATTGCAATTCTGATTTTAGCTGCCGGCTCTTCCGCACGCATGGGGCGATCAAAACAACTTTTGGAGGTCGACCAAAAGCCACTGTTGCTAAAAGCTGCTCAAACCGCAATCGAAGTCCGTGGAATTGAAAAAGTAGCGGTTGTACTGGGCGCTCGTGCGGAAGAACACACCAAACTCATTCAGGGCTTACCCATTGAAATCGTTATCAATCCTGATTGGCAAAACGGAATGGGTAGCTCGCTAAAAAAAGGATTAAGTTATTTGTTGAGCGAAATGCCAGCGTTGGCTGCGGTGATCGTAATGGTGTGTGATCAACCAGCCGTAAACAAATTTCATATAGAGAAATTAATTCGCCCATATTTAGTCAACCCTGCTTCAATAGTCGCATCTCATTATGGAGACACCATTGGTGTGCCTGCGCTATTCAGTTCTACTTTTTTTAATAGTTTACAAAAAATGGAAGACGGCCAGGGTGCCCGAAAAGTTATTCAGGAACATTCAAGCGAAGTGATTGCCGTGGAATTGCCTGAAGGAGAAATTGATCTTGATACGCCAGCCGATTATACTGCGTGGATCAACCGAGAAAAGAAATCTTAAGAATTCGAATTTTAAAAAGGAACATGAACATGCCGCTCGGCATGATAGCTTGACCTTACCAGCGGGCCAGACTCCACATATTTAAGCCCGCGCTTCAGGCCTTCTTCTTTGTACATGGCAAATGTATCCGGATGGATAAACTCGGCTACTTCCAAATGCATTTTGGTCGGTTGCAAATACTGACCAAGCGTGAGGATCATCAAACCATTGGCGGCAAGATCATCCATTGCCTGGAAAACTTCTTCTTTAGTTTCGCCCACGCCCAGCATAATTCCGGACTTGGTTCGCTTTCCGGCTTCTCGTATTCGTTTGATCTGCTCGAGGCTTCGATCATATTTCGCCTGGGGGCGCACAATTCGATACAAACGCCCCACCGTTTCCATGTTATGTGATACTACTTCCTGGCCACCCTCAATCATCCGATACAAGGCATCCCAGTTTCCTTTTGTGTCCGGTATTAATGTCTCTATGGTTGTTTCAGGACTTAGCGCTTTAGTTTGCACCACTGTTTGATACCAAACTTCTGCACCACGGTCTTTCAACTCATCGCGATTTACTGAAGTGATTACGGCATGCTTCACGCCCATCAACTTAATCGCCTCTGCTACACGCTTAGGTTCCTCCACATCATACTCCGTTGGCCGGCCAGTAGCCACTGCGCAAAATGTGCAACTGCGGGTACACACATTTCCAAGAATCATGAAGGTTGCCGTACCTGCTCCCCAGCATTCGCCCATGTTGGGGCAATTGCCGCTTTCGCAAATGGTATGAAGTTTATGATCATCTACCAACCTGCGCACCTTGGCATACTCTGGCCCGATGGGCAATTTCACACGCAACCAATCTGGCTTGCGCTTCTTGGTTTGTTCTGCAGATATGGTGGGTAGTTCGATCATGGCAATGATTCTTGATAGTGGATTCTGAATTCGAAGCTTAACCTGAAGCCTGAGATTCAGAATCTAGTATCTAATCAATTTACTTTCCAATAAGTTCCTTGTATTGGGCAGCCGACAAAAGATCATTGGCTTCAGCCGCATTTTTCATTTCCACTTTCACCATCCATCCCTCTCCGTATGCATCGTGGTTAACTTTTTCCGGAGCCGATTCCAGTGACTTGTTGAACTCAATTACTTTTCCGCTTACGGGCATGTACAGATCAGAAACCGTTTTAACTGCTTCTACTGTTCCAAAAACTCCGTGCTGAGCTACCTCTTGGCCAACGGACGAAATATCCACATAAACGATATCACCCAATTCGCTTTGCGCGAAATCAGTAATGCCCACAGTGGCAGTGTTACCTTCAATTTTTACCCATTCATGGTCTTTAGTGTACTTGAGTCCGTCAGGAATATTCATAATAGTAGGTTCTTTTTTTAGAGGCTCAAAAATAACAAAATCCCGAAGAAGTACGAGGCAAGATTTATGAATTACGATTACCCGAACCTGAAAAATAATGCTTGGTAAATCTGAATTATAATGCTACTGCGCCAGGTTAAACAGAATCTTAATGCCACCCCGCGTGGTAGATCTCCGGTACGAGCTGGATACCAGCGGTGTGTTAACGTTGCGCTCAACATATGCCTGAATGTTCAACTTTTGATTGACTACATAGGCAATATTGGGCCGCAACTGGAAATTAATGTTTCCATTGGTAATCGTGTTGATTTCATCAATCTTCCGCTGAATGGTGCGATTGTTTGTCACACTCATGTTCATTCTAAACGTGATATCATTTTTCAATGTAATCACACGCCCCTGATCCTTAAACGGAAGTTTCATGTTACTTTTGGTATAGCCAAACTCCATTGACCAATCTTTACTATTCAGCTCTGTGATTTGTGCATTGGAGATATTCAATGACAAATCGCGTTTGGTTTTGTATTCAAAGCGCACATTCATTTTACTCTTGGTGCGGAAGTTGATTCCAAACAGCGGGGCAAACTGTTCGCTGATCATTACCTGACTGATCACATAAATGGGTATCAGCTTACCATCTTTGTCCTGAGCATATTGGCCCTTATTATAATCTTCAATTTGCTGAGCAATATTCACATTGCGGTACAAAAGTGAATTGGTATAGTTCACCACCGAATAATTAGAACTATACGAATGACTAAGCGTGACCGACTGAAACACATCTTTCAACGCTTGTATTTTGTTAAGCCCTGAATAATCTACACGCCAGTTAGGTATTGGAATATTCGGGAAAGGTGACAAGCTCGAACGTTCAGCCGACTGCCCTGTGTATGCAGCAATGAACGCTGGAATCAAAACATCTTGCGATTTACCTTCATACGAATTGCCGGTAACGGATGCAAAGCGATCACGGATGACAGCAATGTTTTTCTCAAACTGCTGAAACACCGTTGAGTTGATGCTCTCATTATTTTTAAAGGCAGTATTGATCGTGAGTATCGACACTTTGTATGATCCTGAACGGCTAGGGCTGAGGGAAACATAATTAAGTGAATCGGAATTGTAGCGGAAAATTTCCTGGAAGGATGCTGTTGAAGTTTTCTTCAGGTCAAGCTGAATTTTAAAATCAGAAGAAGGTTCTACGGTGGCACGCATGCCAATGTCTTTGGTTTGGTTTTGGCTATACGGTGTAGTGAGTTTTTCATTGCGTGTAAGCCATCCATTGTCTGCGGCACGTTGCTGGAAAGTAGCATCTTGTCTGCCCAAAATAAATCCCCAGCCAGGCGCATCATAAAACTTATCCATACCAAATAAATAAGGCGATGGTGTAAAGCCTGGCAAAACAGTTCCTTGCGTCAAGGTGTAAGTACCATTGATGTTTCTTACGGACATGATCAAGCGCAATAATCCCTTCACTGCTTTCAAATCCGGAGGTCGTTTAACGGTGTCTGGTTTTGCCGGAACATTCGTCTTCGGAGGAATGGTGGAAGTTCGTTTGGGTGTATTAATGGATTTTAAGAAACCGATTTTGTTGTAGAGTTTCACCATATCAATTCTTCCGGTGAGCCCTTGGTCGTTTGTATTTTGAATAATATTGCCCAACTGAAGGGCCTCATTTGTTTCCAGCGGACCCGCCTTCCAATTGTAGCCAACATTGTAGCGATACTCGGCACCAAGCCAGTTGGTGACAGGAATTTTTTCAAGCGGCAATGTGTAATTAGCCGTCATGCTTTGGTCAAAGTTTTTCATCCGACCAAATCGTTTCAAGTTGTTGATGATGCTGTCCTGTTTCTCTTTGCTATCAATATCTCCTTCGGGCTCATCAATAATGGCGTTTACCCGCGAGCTATAATCGAGTGAAAGTGATTTCGTCAAACTCCAGCGCACGTTATAATAACGATTGAAAACAAAAAACTTTTGGAAGTTGGGTTGCGAGCCGGCTGCATCCTTCACCGAATTGCGATACACCATCTTCGTGAACGATCGATCCAATTCACCACGCACGGAAATAGTGGATGGCACGGGATTGAAATTAAAATCTTTAATCAACTGTAAGCTCTTGGATGAAAGAAACTTTACATCCTTGAAGGGTTCAAACCCTTTGAACTTTGTGGTGTATTGCCACGCTACTGCTCCTTTAACATTCCTGCGCGTGTTATCCTGTAAATTAAAATTGGTTTGAGTGGCTTCGCTGAACGCATAAGTAAACGCAAAATTTTCGATGTCGTAAATGTGAGTCTTGGCATCCTTGTTCACTTTTACTTTTCGCACGTTGGCAAAATTCAAACTCCTGCGCACCGATCGATCCTGAATTAATTTTCGATAAGCCTCACGTTCAGCATCTGAATTGAACGACCGCAAGGCTGCTGCCAGACGAAGATCAGGATTGGCCGGATCAAAGTTGGGATTGATGGTAGTATTTTCATAACTAATGAACATAGGTATTCGCAATCCCGATTTTTGCGGCAGCAGTTTATCCACATTGATATTTGCCGAAACGTCATAAGTAGTGGTTTCACCGCGGGCACGCTCCGATATTTTAGATTGAACACCACCGTATCCAAAGCTCACATGGCGCAGTGATCCGGTCACCGTTCCCAGGTCTGCAAGCTTGGTATTAAGCACCACATTGGTGGCCCATCCTGCCGTGCGATCAAAATCAGTAAGTCGCAATTCATCCGCCCAGATACAAACATCCACGGCTTTGCCATCATCACTTCGTGGGTTGCGAACACCAATCATCATCATCTTTACTTGGCTAAGATCAGGTCTTCCAAAAATGCGAATCCCGTGCTTATCCACTTGCAGCGGGCCCGACTGCGGATATAAAACTCCCAACGGAAATCCTTCTCGATCGCGTCTTGCTTTCAATGCATAAAGTTCGTTCAAATCAAGATCAATCTGATTTTCTTCCGGCCACAATGCTGAGAGCGCATCACCTCCACGATTATCTCCTGAAAACACGGGGGACTTCGGATCAGAAATTTTCAACGGAATTTCGATCTCATAATAATTTTGATCAAAGTCAGTACCCAAACGAAGGAAGCCCGTGAGTTGTCCATCTTTCAGATTTTTTCCGTGCGCACTCAGGAACATTTTAATTCTTCCGTAGTTGAAGAAGTCAAGCGATACGTTTTTGAAGATGGAGCGTGCATCACCATCGGGCAATTCGGTAGCACACAACTGTACTGATTGTTCATTCAATCTACGCTGAATTGTAGAAGTGTTATCGCGATCTCTTCTCAGTGGCTCGATGTACGGTGGCTTCACGTCATTGCCTCTTCCGTTTTCTTCCACGTTCACAGTAGAGACAGAAAAATTATCGAGGTTAGGTTCAATCGGTTCACTGAAGTTCGACTCTGCAAGATTTGCCGTGTAGCGTCTCCATCGATTACCTACTGCCCTGAAATTTGCCATGCGCAATACCACAGGCTGCGAAAATCCGGTTAAATACATCCGCGCATACCGAATCGATTTGAAACCATTGATGTCGCCCACCTTATCATCAAACTGACGAACAGGAATGCGGAACAAATACCAGGTCACTTCGCCCTCAAAGGCACCTACCGGTGGCGTTACTTTGTCTACAATATATTTTTTTCCAACCTGAAGTAAACCAGGCTTCAAATCAATCGTGTAGGTGTAATACTCTTCCAAATCACTAAGCGTATTGTCCTGGTTCAAGTCTTCGTTTTCCGGAATGGTGCTTCCCGATTGTGCAAAGGGCTCGTTGCCCGAAAGCACTGGTGAGTTATTCTCATGCCCGTTGATGTTCTTATAGCGCTCCAGCACTTTGGCATTTACTGAATCATAGGAGCCGTTGAGAAAATACTTGAAGTCATCTGCCGATGGATCTTTGGTAACAATGTTCTTTGCCGAAGGGGTTACATTGTTGATGAAGCTGTTAAACTTCTGCCGTTCTTTTGCATTGTTGATTCCATCCAAACCAACATCCTGATTGGGGCGAGAACTGGTGTTGTTGTCAAACGCATTGTTCAAATATTGTTGATTCGTAACATACCCCCATTCATTTTCAGTTACTTTTCCGCCCGCCAGATTTCCATCGATGGGCAATCCATTTTCAAAAGCATGTTTGCCATCGCGCATCAGATCTTCCGAAATACTGCCTAAATGAAACACGAGCTTTCCTCCAGTGGTGTTGCTTTGCGGAGGATTTCGTCCATCATTGATTCTACCATTCTCTGAGTTAATGAAAGGATCGAGCATCCAAAACTCCAGGTATTCAACATTGGCTTTATCAAAGTCGACTTCAGTACGAATGGCGGTAGTAATTCCTCCCCAGTTAGATTGCGGAGATTTAAGCGTTCCATCAGTATTTAAATCAGTATTGTAGTTGTACGGTCCTCGTTCGGACGGATAATAGGCCACATCGAAAATGGGCTCATTGAAAAGACCAACGTACGGATCGCGAAACGGAAATATCTCCTGAGGCTGCACGCGCCTCACGTAATGATTCTCCATGTCTTTGGAAGAAATATTGCCGGGCTTGTAACGGCTGCTTTCGCGATAAAACAAATTATCAATTTGATACCAGGCCAGTTTGGCGCGCTTGTAGCCGGCCTCCAAATTATTTTGCTGGCCACCCGTAGGATCAAACTCCTGCGGCACCGAAGCGAGTTTCCAACTTACCGGGTTAATCAGACTGTAAGGTGTGGCAGAATTTTCAAAGTCATCAATGAATGATGTGCCTTCACCTCCTACAATATTCGATGTTCCCGGAAGCAATTGAGCGAACTCAGCATTGAGTGTAACCGTTGATTTCTCTTTGGTTTGCAAAAACGGAAGAGCATCCACCAATTTGGTAATGATGCGTGAGTCTTTTCGCAGATTTACATCCAATCCATATTGAAGATTTCGTGCCGGCTCTGTGCCAATCAGGTTTCTGGATATTAGCGGACGCTCGTTATAATAAAGAAGCGTTGAGCCGATGTTGATGTCATCATTAAGCTTATAATCTAGACGTGTACCTAACAGCGAGCGCGTTTGAAATGCAAATGGATCTTGCTGTTCATATGTAATATCAATGTCTTTGCCCGAGCTGAGAATGCCTTCGTTTAAGATGGTCACTTTACCAAAGGTATAATCCACGGTGTAATCCGTTCCTTCGCGCAAAGGCGATCCTCCGGCATAAACTTTTACCGATCCTTGTGAAATATTAAAGCCCTGAATGACGATATCTTTTCCCGATCCTGCTTTGAACGATCCGACAATAAAAAATTTATTCTTGGTGGCCACCAGTTCTGCTTCCGCTTTTGTAGTGTGATAAAGTGTGTCGTAAACGTATTTCGAAATCAGGAAATCTTTGTTAGCATCGCTGGCAAACAAATTTCGAAGCGGTTGATTAAATGGCTCGAGGTAGGGAAAGATTATTAACCCTGTTTCTGTGTTCACGGTAATCTTCTCTACAAAGTCAAAATTTCCATCCGGCACAGGGTCGTTGTAAGGATTCAACCGGTCGAGACCAAACACCTGAATCAATTGTTTGGTGCGCGCAATCTGTCCTTCCTGCAACTGCGGATTATCAATACCGGTGCGGTCGTCACGATAAATCACACGAAGCTGAAATCCTTCACGCGTAAGCTGAGAAACATTCAAATTGTAAATGTTCTTCATCATCAGGTTCCAGGTGGGAAGAATTCTTCCGTTTTTGTCTTTGATTCCGTCCTGACCTTTGCGCGGGCGTAATAATTTTAAATACACCACCTCATTCTCAGGCTTATTAGAATAATCTTCGGTGAGCTCGCCAACCTTAAACACACGACCATTGTAGGTGTACTCAAACGCTACGCCAATCGCTTCATCATTTTGCAACTTGCGTTGAAGGGTGATGTAGCCCAGCTCTTTATTGAAACTGAACTCAGTGGGTGATAATTTCCGTGCGCTGGTAATTTTTTCAAAATCGGTTCCATTCACCAACCCTAATCCTTCCAGTGCCTGATTGATTCCATCGGACACCGCAGAAATTGTGCCCAGCTTGGAAAATAAATTATTGGACTCATTCGATGAAGGATAACCGTTGGGTACGGTGGAAGTGAGAATATCCTTGCGGTAAATTTTATCCGACTCTCCTAAATCCATAAAGCCCACCACGTTGCGCAAAGTTTGTGTATCCACCGTGCGGTTGATAAGATACACTTCCACGCGTGTGATGTTTACACCACTGGTGATCTGTGGCAGCGTGCCAAGCCATGTTTCAAAATTGTCGCGGAAGAATTGACTGAGAAAAAAGTGCCGATTATCATCATAATTGGAACCCACAATTTCAAAAGGTCTTCCCTGGGAAGTTCCATTCGTACTGCCCTGTACTTTTATGGCCGATTGCTTGCCACGTTGTGTTGTGGCAATGGTGGTCACAAATAATTTTCCGAACTGCATTTGTGCCTTGATACCGAATAAGTTTTGCGAGCCAGTGATCAAACTGTTGTTCAGCGGAAGGCTTACGTTACCAATTTCCAGTTTCTTCAGAATATCTTCCTTAAAGCCGGAGTATTCCACCTTCATGTTATTCTGAAAGTCAAAAGAATTGTTGTTGTCAAAGTTGGTGCTCACTTTCAATTTCTCACCCACCTTTCCTACTACACTCAAATTGATTTGCTGATCAAACTCAAAGCCACCGTTGCGCTGCTGGCGAATGGGTATGGAAGGGTTTTCAATTTTTTGAAAGGTGGCACCAAAATCCAGCGTCACAAAACCTCGCGGTATTAACTCAACATAACTCCCACCAAAAATTCTATCCAGCACGGGGCTGATGTAAATTTTAGGCAACAGGTTTCTGCTACTCACGGCACTCTCACCATCCAACGCCTTGCTTCTGCTTTGCCAATAATTTTTTAGTAACAGCCGATCTTGCTGTTGATTAAAATCGCGGAACGACATGGCTGAGGTAGGGCGGAACTTTACATTCCCGATTTTTTCGAAGATGCTGTAATTCATGCCTGTGTCAATCTGCACATCGAGGTTCAGGCTCTTCGGGTCTTTCAAAAACAGAGGTGAGAAGGTAGTGTAGTTGGAGAATGGATCTCCGTAACGATCGCGCGGCCGAAACGAAGGTCGAAACGGATTAAGATTGCGCTGCAGCGTATCGACTTTTGTCGAATCCTTTTTTTGAGCAAAGGCAATAGAAGAAGGCAAGCATATTGCGATGCAAATGCCCAGTCCGAGGATGAACTGAATCTTCCGAGTAGCTACAATCAATCGTGGTTCAGGCGTTTTTTAATGCTTGTTTTATGAGCTCTTCCAAACTAATGGCACTTCCCGACTTCTTCAGGATGGCATCGACACTTTTCTCTGCAAGAGCCTTGGTGATTCCCAACGTCACCAACGCACTTAACGCCTCCTGTTTCACGGTATTGTGCACCAAACCGGGTTTTCCCGTGTCTTCCAAAACGTCTTTCTTGAGCTTGTCCTTTAGCTCCAATATCAATCGTTGGGCGGTCTTTCCTCCTATCCCTTTAACTGCCTGCAAGGCCACTGCATCCTCCGCCACGATGGCCGACTTTAATTCGGCTGGTGGAAGGTAGGAAAGCACTATCATGGCCGTGTTGGGCCCCACTCCGTTTACCGAAATCAAATGCTGAAACATTTGCTTCTCGGCTTCGCTCGAAAAGCCATATAGAATCTGGGCATCTTCGCGCACATGCAGGTAGGTAGAGAGCTGAATGTTTTCCTGATCCTTCACTTCCGAAAACGTATTGAGTGAAATGGAAACCTGGTAGCCAATTCCGTTGACATCAATAATTACATGAGACGGGTCCTTGCGAACCAACTTACCCTTTAAATAGGCGATCATCCTTTGACATTTAGTGTCATTCAAACTCCTGAAGCCAACTCCAGGATTTGAAGAAAAAATAAGACGCAGTTTACAAGGATTTGTGCAGGTAAACAAGGGGAGACCGCCCATTGATTTTCATTTGTTTTTCATCCTCACGATCGCGACTTTTCGGAACATTTCCATTACCATGTTATCACTCTCCAGCGCACAAAATCTTGCCATTGACCTTGGCAACAATAATACATTACTGACAAACCAATCGAGTATTCTTTTGGCAGAACCCTCCTGCATGGTGATTAACAAAAACAATAACCGGGTAGAAGCTGTGGGTGAGAAAGCTTTTGAGATGCTGGAGAAAACGCACCATCACCTCAAACCGGTAAAGCCTATGAAAGGCGGTGTGATTTCCGATGGCGAATCGGCAAAAAAAATGCTGAAGGAGTTGGTGTCAAAAGTTAGCAAGCCCTCTTTCCTTCGCGGAGGTTTCAATTACCTCCTTTCGGGAATTCCTTATGATACCACTTCCGTGGAAAAGCGTGCGTTGCGCGATGCCCTCGATCAGTTTGCCTCGCGAAAAACTTTTTTGATGTACGAGCCGCTGGCAGCCGCATTGGGCTTGGGGTTGGATATACGCGAACCGGAAGGAAAATTGCTGGTGGATATGGGCGGAGGCATTACCGAAGTGGTGGTGATTTCACTTTCCGGAATTGCTGCATTTCAATCTTCAAAAATTGCAGGCGATCATCTCGATGAAGAGATACGGGATCACTTTCGAAAAAAATACAACATGGCTATTGGCCTGAAGACTGCCGAAGCGGTAAAAATAAAATTAGGGTGTGTATCTGATTCGCTCGCCAGGGTACAAAACAAAATTGCAGTAACCGGAAAAGATCTCATCGAAGGCATACCCGTGAAGCGTGAAATTTCTGAAGCAGAATTATGTGAAGTATTGAACTCTCCGATTCAAAAAATTGAAGAAGCAATACACGCCACGTTGCAAACCTGCCCTCCGGAACTCTCGGCCGATATTCATCAGTCGGGTATTTATGTAACCGGTGGCAATGGTTTGCTAAAGGGAATACGGGAGCGATTTGAGAAAACATTCAAACTTCCCGTTACGATTGACCCCAATGCACTAACCTCGGTGAGCAAAGGAATCGCCAGGGCATTGACTACACCAGAAAAATTTCAGTCGGTGCTGTTTTAGAAAATCGCCTCGGCTTTTTTGGTGGGATATTGATGGTCAACTAAAACGATCAATCCATGAGTAATGTTCCTTTGAGAACGAGCGCACGAATGGCCCTGCTTATTGGAATAGTGTTACCACTAGCCGAAACAGTAAGACGCATTCACCAAATACTTGATCTTAATGAGTTCTTCAATTGGTTTGATGATTACCTGCTCGGAGCAATTTTTGTTTATGCTGCTTACCGTGCATTAAAAAAGAAGAACGATGCAGTCTCCTATTTACTTGCTGCCTGGGGCATTGGCGTAGGCGGATTATTTTTGAGCTTCATGGGCCAGTTCACCTACTACCAACCATCTTCCGGTGATCCCGGAATATTTTCAACAACCTTAGTGGCAATAGTAAAAGGCGTTATTCTCCTTTACATGATCATTGGATTACATAAAGCAATCCAAGCGAATAGTGCGAAGATGAAGTAACTGAAGACAAAAAATTTCACATCAATCAAAAATGCTGATTCTTTTCGTGTAGTTGCGCATCCACCACGGCAATGGCAGCCATGTTTACAATTTCACGAATAGAACTTCCTAATTGTAAAATATGAACCGGCTTTTTCATTCCTAACAATATAGGACCAATAGCTTCTGCCCCTCCAATTTCCATGAGCAATTTGTAAGCAATGTTACCGGCAGCAAGGTTTGGAAACACTAATGTATTGGCGCCTTGTTTGGCCAGCGCGCTGAACGGATACACCTCGCTTTGCAGCTCAGTATTAAATGCAACATTGGCTTGTATCTCACCATCCAAAATCAAGTCAGGATATTTTTGCTTTGCAAGTTTTACGGCTTCACGTGTCTTTTCCGGTACCTCTCCTTTGCTTGATCCAAAGTTTGAGTACGAAAGCACTGCCACGCGTGGCTCCACATCAAAAAACTTTACGCCTCGTGCTGTTAGTCCAATGATCTCAACTAATTCTTCTGTGGTGGGATCAACATTCACCGTGCAATCGGCAAAAAAGAAATTGCCTTTTTTATTCATAATGATATACATGCCAGCCACACGGTTCACACCCGGTGCCATGCCAATGATTTGAAGTGAAGGAGAAATTGTTCTGGGATAATCCTTCGTCAATCCCGATACCAGTGCATCGGCTTCACCAAACTCCACCATCATGGCGCCCATCGCATTACGATCACGCATGGCGCGTGTCGCATCAAAGTACGTTATGCCCTTTCGCTGTCGCTTGGCGTAGTAGGCTTTTGCGTACTTTTCCATTTGATCTTTGTCCTCTTCCGGGTCTACAATTTTGCAGTCCTGCAATTCAAGATTATGTTCTTTGATCAAGCGTTCTATCTCTGCACGGTTTCCCAGCAAAATCGGAAAGGCAATTTTTTCATCCTGAATGATCTGTGCTGCTTTCAAAATTTTATGATGGTCCGCTTCCGCAAATACAATGCGCATTGGCTTCTTCTTTGCCAGATCGATAATGCGTGAAGTAAGCGTTTGATCAATCCCTATTCGTTTTAGCAGATCATGATGGTACTGCCCCCAATCTTTGATCGGGTTTTTTGCCATACCCGAATCCATGGCGGCCTTTGCTACGGCAGGTGAAACGGTGGTGATCAACCGTGGATCAAGTGGCTTGGGAATAAGGTACTCTCTGCCAAATTGAATTTTATCCACACCGTATGCCTGGAAGACAATATCGGGCACAGGCTCTTTAGCAAGATTGGCTAACGCATGCACGGCAGCCAACTTCATCTCTTCATTAATTTCAGTTGCGCGAACATCCAGTGCTCCACGAAAGATGTACGGAAAGCCAAGAACATTATTCACCTGATTAGGATGATCTGATCTTCCGGTGCCCATAATCAAATCGGGTCGTGTTCTTTTGGCCAGATCATAATTGATTTCCGGATTTGGATTTGCCAGCGCAAACACAATCGGATCTTTCGCCATAGTCATGATGTCTTCAGGTTTCAACAAATCGGCAACGGAGAGCCCGATGAAAACATCGGCACCTTTAAGTGCTTCCTGAAGGGTTGTGATATTTCTGCCGGTGGCGAATTCCAATTTTGAACCATCCAAACCAGGCCTGTCTTTGCGAATCACTCCTTTGCTATCGCACATGATCAGGTTTTCTTTCTTTAAACCAAGCGCGAGATATAACTTGGTACAGGAAGATGCTGCGGCTCCGGCTCCATTCATCACCAACACAATCTCACCGATCTTCTTATTCACAATTTCTAATGCGTTAATCAACGCAGCGCTAGAAATAATTGCCGTGCCATGCTGGTCATCATGCATGATGGGAATGTTCATCTTCTCGCGCAGCTCCGTTTCAATTCTGAAACACTCCGGTGCTTTGATGTCCTCCAGGTTGATGCCGCCAAACGTTGGTTCTAATGATTTTACAATTTTAATAAACGCATCCGGGTCGGTCTCATCAATTTCAATATCAAAGCTATCAATGCCTGCATACTTCTTGAAGAGCACTGCCTTTCCTTCCATCACCGGCTTTGATGCCTCTGGCCCGATATTCCCTAAACCAAGAACTGCTGTGCCGTTGGAAATCACCGCCACCAGGTTTCCTTTCGAAGTGTACTTATAAACATCATCTTTATTTGCGGCAATTTCTTTGCAAGGCTCCGCTACACCAGGCGAATACGCTAACGCCAAATCAAGTTGTGTGCTCAATTGCTTGGTGGGCACAACTTCAATCTTTCCGGGTTGGCCTTGTGTATGATAATTAAGAGCGTCTTGCTTTCTGATTTTTATAGACATAATTGTTCCTTACGTTTAGCTTAGGCAATTTACGATTTACCTGATAGGATCGAAGCGAAATTAATCTTGAATTTGAGCCTTCTACTTGGCTTTCGCAGTGAGTTGCTCGCTGGTGCGAAACGTGTGAAGGATGGTTTCCAACTCGCGCATAATCTCGCGCTGACTTCTGGAGGGGCTAAAGGTGAATCCCTCAATGTAATACAGCCAACCTTCACCTTCATCCACGAGGGCATAGGATAAAAATGGTCCTCCCATGGTCAGGTTGTTTGTGCGCCAGAGACCGCGCATTTCCATGGCAAACTTGCTTTCAAAGTTGGTTTGCTGCACCACTACTTCTTTGTTTTCAGTTTCCGTCACAAGGTAGGTATCCAGGCGTTCAGGATCTTCAAAAATATATTTTCGGCAAACCTCGTTTCTAAAATTGATCAGGCTGTCGCCACGGAATTGTTCCCGCGATGTGTATTTTTTTCGGGCGATGAAGACATCTTTGTCATCTTTCGGATTGATTTGCCTCACCCACAAAAAATCTTTCTCCTCCATTACCAACTGGTAGCCGAAAGGAACTTTCATCTCGCACTTATAATTCTTCTGTAGAATTTCAGTCACTCCTTTTATCCTTCCAGATTTAAAAAGTGAAGTCATCAGGCGCGAACGCTCAGCTTTATCAAAATGATCAACTAAACGTGAGCCACTGTTGCGCAGGTTTTTAATCAACTCTTCTTCTGTCTTGCCAAACAGGTACATTACTTCCTGTCCTTTGGCATATACATTTTTAGTTGCTCGGTTAAAGATCGTTGGGTCTGATTTTATTTTCTCAATTGATTCCGGAGTGAAAAAACTTCTGATCTGACGTGCACCCAGGGTATTCTGATCAAGTGTCATCACAAATACAACGTTGCGGCCCTGCTTCAAAACAAAATTCAATTTTCTGGGATCAATCCATCGGGCGCGAAAAATAGATTCTTTGCGCGGTAGCCCAACCATCTGCTGATTGAAAATCGAATCGAGTACATCTCCAAGTGGTCCTCTCCACTGTGCAGAATCCATCACCAGATACATATCGCCTGAGCCACCGGAGGCCGGTGGAAGGCTGCTTCCTGATTTATCGTTACAAGAAAAAATGATGAGGGCTAAGAGTGAGAGCGAAAAGAAAAATTTCATCTGAAACAGTTACGATTTATGCTTTTAAAATTCCATCAGCACCGAAAAGTCACAACAAAAAAGTCCTTCAACCGAGAATTAACTTCTGACCAGGCTGTAGCTTGTTGCTTTTCAAATTGTTTAAACTCTTAATCTTTTCGATAGTAAGTCCAGGTTTCTTCTTAGAAATATCCCACAGCGTATCACCGGGCTGAACCGTATAGGTTTTAGTATCCTGATCAATGGCTATTGTTGATGAAGGCTTTGCTGCCGAAGCCATCGAGGGCAATAGCCAAACATTGATGCGCTGACCGGGGTGAATCGTATTGCCCCGCAAATTATTCCACTTCTTCAAATCATCTACTCGTACACCATGCCGCTGGGCAATCAATCCCAGCACATCACCGGAGCGAACACGATAGACAACTAACTCGCGCCCATACGTGCTTCCAGCAGAATTTTTGGCCAGTAACTCAGCTTCCTTTTTTCCAACTCTGCTTGTCGAATCCAAAATACTGATTCGATTTAGTTCAAGATTCATTTTGGCGATAACCGGAATCCTGATGGTGTATGCTCGTCCATTGTCCGGCAGCACGCTTCGCTGAACCGAAGGATTCAACTTTTGCATATCTTCTAAACATACGCCAGTGAGTTTTGCAAACGTATCGAAGTGGAAAAATTGCTTCACTGTGAGTGTGTCATGTGCCGGAATTTCTTCGCGTGCCATTTCTAAAAGGTTGTGCTCTTCAGCATAGTTCATCGCATAAATGATGGCAATAAACTGAGGCACATAGGAGCGTGTTTCGCGTGGGAGGTAAGGATAAATTTCCCAAAACGTTTTCTTATATCCAGATTTGCGAATGGCTTTGCGCACCGTACCCGGACCTGAGTTATAGGCAGCAAGCGCCAATTGCCAATCACCAAAAATAGAATGAAGTTGTGAAAGATAGCGGCATGCAGCATCCGTAGATTTTTCAGGATCCATGCGATCATCAATGTACCAATCATTTTGAAGGCCAAAGTAACGCCCCGTGCCCGACATGAACTGCCACAAGCCCACCGCGCGCGCACGGGATACCGCCCGTGGATTCAAACCGGATTCAATAATGGATAAATATTTTAATTCATCAGGAAGCTGGTACTGCTGCAAATGCTTTTCAAATAATGGAAAGTACAAATCCTTTCTGCGCTGCACCATCCTGGTGTAATCACGATCGCGTATGGTAAAGTAATTGATGAAGGAGTGAACACGATCGTTGTAGGTAAGCTCAATTTTCCGCTGCAAACAACTCAATCGATCTGCCACCAATTCAGGCGTTTCATCTGCAGGGATGTATTCCAAATTAAAAGGTACCATTACCTGACCCTCAATGGTATCGGCCGGAATAATTTCTTTCGGCCAGGTGAGCGAATCTGCGACAGGTTCTACTGGTTCTACCTGTGCTTTTGCAGTCATGCAAAACAGAATCAACAACGGCAGGATCAAAATTTTTCTCATCACACTCAACTTACATTACATATTTTGAAAACTGAAGGAGCTTTAATTCTTCAAAGTCATCTGCCATCAACTGCAATCCTATTGGCAATCCCAGTTGATCATTACCGCAAGGTACAGAAATTGCCGGTAAGCCGGCCACATTGGCCTGCACGGAATAGAGATCGGCCAGGTACATTTCAATTGGGTTGCCGGAGTGTTCGCCCAATTTAAAAGCTGTGGTGGGCGTGGTGGGCATGATTAAAAAATCATGCTCGGTAAAAATCTTTTTCAGCTGATCACGAATCAGTCTCCTCACCTTTTGTGCTTTTGTATAGTAGGCGTCATAGTAGCTGGCGCTCAATACAAATGTTCCTAACAAGATTCTGCGTTGCACTTCTTTTCCAAACGCCTCTGCTCGCGATTTCTTGTATTGAGAAAGCAAGTCTGTAGCATTTTTAGTTTGATATCCGTAGCGTACCCCATCGTATCGCGACAAGTTGGAACTTGCTTCTGCCGTGGCAAGAATGTAGTACGTGGGTAAAACATATTCATTCAACGGAAAATCCACCGCATTTACTTCATGGCCTTGTGCCTTTAGCCATTCGATCTTGTTGAGAATAGCGCTTTTAATTTCTGGTTGAAGAGCCTCCGATTCGATCGTATCGCGCATGTACGCAATCTTGATTTTGCCTGGCAGCGATTCGGTAAGGGCTTTTGAATAAGACGGAACAGGTCTTTGAGAGACGGTGCTGTCAAATTCATCGGCACCAGCAATCACCTCAAGCACCAAGGCAATATCTTCCACACTTTTCGAAAAAATTCCGATACAATCAAACGAAGACCCATACGCTACAAGTCCGTGTCTTGAAATGCGCGAGTAGGTTGGCTTCAAGCCCACCACGCCACAAAAGGCGGCTGGTTGTCGCACTGATCCACCGGTATCCGACCCGATTGAAACCTGGCACAGGTCTGCCATCACGGCTACGGCCGATCCGCCAGATGATCCGCCTGGCACGCGGGTATTATCTATATCATTCAGTACAGGGCCATAAGCAGAATTTTCATTGGAAGAGCCCATAGCAAATTCATCGCAGTTTTGTCGGCCTATGATGATGGCATCTTCATCCAACAAACGTTGAACAGCGGTTGCTGTAAATTGAGAGACAAATCCATCCAGAATTTTGCTGGCGCTTTGAAGGGGATGATCCTGGTATGCGAGCACATCTTTAATGCCCACCACAAGGCCCGCCAATTTTCCCGCTGTGCCTGCTTTTATTTTTTGATCTACACGCTCGGCTAAAAGCAAAGCTTCCTCTCCGTAAACAGAGAGGAAGGCATTGAGATTTTTTTTGTTTTCGATTGTGGCCAGATGGCCGCGCACAATATCCGCGCAGGACAGTAAACCCTTTTTCAGGTTTTGTTGGATCTCCTGAAAACTAGAATAGGTTTGATGCACTATTTCTCGTCAATCTTCGGAATTTCCTTGCCGGCATCTTCCACTTCCTTCTTCACACCTCCCACAGCATCCTTAAACTCACGAATACCTTTGCCAAGGCCTTTTGCAAACTCAGGAATCTTTTTTGCTCCGAAGAAAATCAAGACGAACAATCCGATTACCACCCACTCGCCCATACCGGGCATTCCGATCAAAAGAAGTGATTTCATAGCATTTAATTAAGAGTGTAAAGATATAGCTTATTCACAGAACTGAAAAACGCAAATTTAGATGGACGGGATGAGGCTGTTTCCCACGGCACCGGCTTTAATTTTTAAGCCATTGCTCGGGGTCAAGTGCTGTGGTGTTCTTATAAATTTTAAAACGAAGTTCTGAGATGCCTTCGGCATTGGAGATCACCTGCCCGATTTGGTGACTGATGGCGATCTTCTCGCCTTTTTTCACTGCCACTTCTCTAAGACCCGAATAAACGGTGAAGAAATCACCATGATTGACGATTACTGTATTACCAATTCCTGGGATAAACGCCACCGCGCGCACCTCTCCACCAAAAATTGCCTTCACTTGCTCACCTTGCTGTGTTTGAATATTAATACCATCACTTTGAATTTCAATTCCCTTAAGTACAGGGTGACGCTGGTTTCCAAACTTTTGCGAGATAAATCCGGATACGGGCCAAGGGAATTTTGATTTGTTCCCTTCAAAGGAGTTGGATAATGCCACCACATCAGGAGCCACTGCTACGGGCTCATTATTTTTCTTCTTCAACTCACGCTCTCTTGCTTCGCGCGCTGCGCGCTCAATTTCTTCTTTGATAATTTTGGCAATCAGTTCATCCAGTTCTGCTACCGCCTTTCGGGTGGTTTCCAAATCACGTTTCAACTTTTTCTCTTCCTTCTCCAGTGTTCTAACCAACGTGCGTTGTTTACCTTTAAGGTCTGCCAGTTGGTTGTTTTCCTTTTCCTCATCTGCGAGCAAACTTTTTTTCTCCTGGCGCTTTCCTTCAATAAGTTTTACCTGATCCCCCAATATATTTTGCACCTTGGCAATGGCTTCGGCCTGATCTTTTCTTGCCTTGCTGTATTGCTCCATGTACTTCAACCGCATCAGCAATTGATCAAACGATTCGGCAGAAAAGAGGAACGTAAGTTTATCTACTTTGCCGCTGGCCTTTTGTGCAGCAAAGAGCATGGTGGCATATTCTTCTTTAAGTTTTGTCACATCGCGCTCCAGCGCTTCGATAATCTGATTATTTTCATCGATGTCTCCATCCAAAAGAGAGATTTCACTTTTAATGGATTTGATCAGCGACTCTTGTTGTTCGATGCGCCTGTTTAGCGCAGTCAATTCACCGAGCGAATTCTTCTTTTGTGCCGATGTTTCGGTAAGAATTTTTTCAGTCTCTTTTATCTTCTCAAGGTTTCGCTGCTTCTCCTTTTGAAGTTGTGCTTTAGTTTTTTGCGCATAGGAGGAAGCGAAGCAAAGGCTAAAGAAAATAAAAAGTATAAATCGCCTATCTACGATCATATCGCTTGGGGATATTGAACGGGAATCTCAACTCCCGATCGCCCACTTCGGCTTTCGTGTATTCAAAGGTAATGGCATTGTTGATGATGCCGGTGGCCGTTTTATAAAACACATCAATAACACCTTTGTAAGGAAATAACTTATCGCCAACAGGTTGAAAATCGGAGTAGTTGATCTTCAAACTATTTCCTGATCCGGATTCTACGAGTTCGGCTCGCTCCAGTTTTTTTGTGTCCTTGTTGATGAAATTCTTAATGGTGGTAGTACCCTGCTTCTGACTCAGCAAATTAAAATTCTGCTCTTCGCCAATCTCATCTTCGGGCGCCTTACGAATGATTGGATTACCTAGCATAGCCGCTTGCAATACGTAATAGTCAACGTTGAAATTAAATCGCTTTGATAATTCAGTGTACTCAAAAACGTAGTACTCCTTTTCAACATTGCTTCGTATGGTAATAGAATCTTTATTGATGAGTACTCTTGCCCCTGAAATTCCAACGACCTGGATGTCCATCCAGATTACACTGTCTTTGCGAATGCGGATGTTGGCCTTCACTTCCCGCTCTTTCTTTTCGTCTTTGAAATTCAACCGGGCCTTTCCGTGCATGTATTCAAAATTGACCTCTTGAATATCAATCGACTTTGCTACGGGCACCACCGTGGGGACTGCTTTTCTGCTGCACGCCTGAGAAAGTAACATCAATACAGCGAAGGCGTGAAGGAGGAATTTGTTCATGAAAAAAACTTAAATACGAGATGTTTTGCCCGCAAAATTATAAAATTCTGCGGTTTGTAATCTTTTTATTTATCACGGCATTATCACCCCCCATGGACTTTGCCTTCTGCCATTGTTGCACTGCATTATCTACTTCACCAAGTTGATAAAGAATATCGCCATAATGTTCAAAGTGGATGTACGTTGCTTTTCCACTGTTAATCACTTTCTCCATCACCTTTCTGGCTTCTTTATATTTTTCTCTTGAGTACAGCACCCATGCATGAGTATCCAGGTATACGGCATTATCCGGATGGTCTTTTACTAACTGAGACGACATCTTCTCTGCCTTCTCCAAATTCTGCTTTCTAATGGCCAGGTAGTAGCTGTAGTTGTTCAACACCAAATCGTTATTCGGATTGAATTGCAAAGCTTCATCATATGCCTTTTCTGATTTGGAGTATTCCTTGGCACCTTCATAAGCATCGCCCAGCATACTGTTGATGTCATTCACAAACTCAGCATTGCTGCTAGAAAGTTTTTTGGCTTGCTCCAATGAAAGCGCTGCCTGATTGAAATGCTTTTTGCGGAGATGCCCGTAGCCATTGAAGTAATAGATCATTCCTTGATTAGGAAATAATTCCAGGGCCTCATCCGAATGTGCAATCAAGCTATCAAAATTATCGGATTGCGATTCGAGCAAAAGAAGATTCTGCCATGCCTCGTAGCTGGCAGTACCGCTGCGGATGGCTTTTAAGTATTCAGCTTCTGCTTCCTTTCTGCGCTCGAGCGTCATAAAAATATCGCCACCTACTAAATGAACATTGGCCTCATGAGGATGATTGGTTTCAGTTTTTTTGAAAATCTCCAAGACAAAACTTTGTAGCTCTTCGTCATTAATATTTTTTGACTTGTTCTGCGACAGCAACGCGCTGTAAGTGCCCAACATTAAAATCTTACTGCTGACATCCACTTGGGCATCGTCTACAATGCTTAACACAAATTCGCGCGATTTTTTTTCCTGGCCGCTATCGCGATACAATCCGGCAAGCAACATTTTTGAACTTCCCGAATCCGGATTCTCCTTCAGAAATTTTTCTACATAGTCAATTGCTTTGGCGGTTTGACCTTGTTGCGATAGTATTTCGGCAAAAGCCAAAACATAACGCTCTTCATCCGGAAAGGCTGCAATCAGTTTTTCGCCTTCGCGAATGGCTTCATCCGTTTTTCCCTGATCAAAAAAGATACGTTGCTTTTGTAAACTGGAAACTTCGTTCACTCCAAGCGTTTGTTCAGCCAGGTTATAAATCCTTATCGCTTCATCCGTTTTATTATCGTACAAATAAATTGCGGCTAGTTCAAATAGGTAGTCTTCCGTGCCTTTGATTTCCTTCATCATCAGCTCCAGCGTTTCTGCTGATTTAGAAAATTGCCCAAGGCTTGAATAAATGTTGGAAGCTAATAAATAGATGTATTTGTTTTTCTTTTCGTTCTTCAGTGCAATGTCTGCATGTTTTGAAGCGGCAATAAGATCTTCTTCTTTAGAACTCTTGGATAACACCTCAGCAATTTTATACTGCACCGCTGCATTAGCCGGTTGCAAGTCCGCCACACGCTGAAAATACAATAATGCTTTGGCGTAATCTTCGAGGATGAAATATTTTTCGCCTTCGGTAAAGAAAAATTCAGCTTCCCGTTCGCGAGCGGTAGCCAGCGGTGTTGGTTCTGAACCTTTCTTCTTTTTATCGCGCTGTGCAATGGCTGCGTGATTGACGAAGGTCAATAGCGTAACAACAGCAAAAAAAATATGGAGTCGAATTAGTGTCACTTAGTTAGTTGAGGCTGTGCTATAATCTCCCAAACTGAGGTCGGAAGATTTTCCTTCAAAACTAACGAAATTACCCAACATACTGTTGCTGATAGTGGCGCGCGTAAGCGAACAGTTTCGTTGAATAATACTGTTGGTAACGTGAGAATCCCGTATTTGGGAGGATTCGCCAATCGACACGTGTGGCCCCACAGTAGAATTTTCGATGATCACACCATCCGCAATAAATACAGGTGCAATAATTTTACTGTTAATCAATTTTGCATTTACCGAAACAAGGTTCTGATCTTTGATAATCTCCAGATAGCGTTGATTGGTTTGCACCATGTTATCCTTATTACCACAATCCAACCACTCTGCCACTTCTCCGGGCTTCAGCACCGCCCCTTTTCGTTTCATATTTTCAAGTGCGGTGGTAAACTGAAACTCTCCCTTTTCTTTTATGTTATTGTCGATCAGGTATTGCATTTCCTCTCGTAACACTTCTCCTTTTTTGAAATAATAAATTCCGATGATGGCGAGGTCTGAAACAAACGTTGATGGCTTTTCAATGAGTTCAATGATCTCTCCTTTCTCATTCAACTTTACCACTCCAAACTGCGAAGGGTTGGCCACGCGCTGCACCCAAATAATTCCGTCAAGAGAAGTATCCAACTTAAAATCTGCGCGGAATAGTGTATCGGCAAACGCTACAATTACCTTCCCTAGAAATAATTCTTTTGCAAAAAGCAAGGCATGGGAAATGCCCAAAGCTTCCTGCTGATAATAAATTCTACCTTCAGCACCCACGGCTTTTGCCACGGATTTCAAATCGTCCTCCACCTGCTTACCAAAACTGGGATGAATGATAAACCCGATGTATTCTATTTTCTCCGGACAAACTTTTGCAATATCCTCCACAAGTCGGTGAACAATCGGCTTGCCAGCAATGGGCAACAGAGGTTTAGCGGTAGTGAGTGTGTGTGGCCTCAGGCGTTTACCCAGACCTGCCATGGGGATGATAATGTTCATGTGCTTTGAGTAATTTCCAAACTTTCAATTAATAGATCAAATCGAGAGATCCGGCCTTTGAGTAAATTACTCAACTTGTCGGAAATTTTTTCTTTCAAGAAGATAAATTATACCCAGAAATAAAAGGAGAATTATCGTATGAATTGAGGCCGACACTACCAAGCTTTTAAATTCTATCAATGAGGATGCAAATACAATCGCCACCGAGCCGATGAGGTAAAAAAACGACTTCCATAAATCATATGGAATAGGATAAAATTTCTGTCCCAACCAATAGCAAATTACAGTCATGCTCGCATAGCACAGCAAGGCAGCCCAACTACTGCCCATGTAGCCTAAGTAGGGAATCAAAATATAGTTTGCCAAAATGGTGATCAGTGCACCTCCCAGTGTGATCCACGTTCCGTAATAGGTTTTATCAGTAAGTTTGAACCATACACTGAAATTATAATACACACCCAAAAACAAATAAGCCATCAGTAAAATTGGAACGACTCCAAGCCCGTCCCAAAATTGTTGTCCGATAAAATACTTCAGCAGGTCAAGATTGATGCTCACGGCAACAAAAAAAAGAGAACAAGTAATGATGAAGTAGTGATTGATGCGGGCAAATAATTCCGGAGAGTTTTTTTGTGATGACTGTGAAAAGAAAAATGGTTCGGCCGCATAGCGAAATGCCTGAACTCCCAGGTTCATAAAAACTGCATATTTGTAGCATGCACCGAAAACTCCCAGCGCATCTTCATTAGTCTGACCGGGGTAAAAATTTGCTGGCAGCCACCACTCCAGCGTCAAGCGCGAAAACATTTCGTTGGTCATACCCGCTACACCGGTGAGCATGATGGGATACGCGTAGGTAAACATGCTTTTGGAGATCGCAGGATCGAACGCTGGCCTCCACGCCAAAAGGGTTTTGAAAAAGAACAGCACAAAAAATGAATTTGCAACCAGGTTGGCCAAGAAAACATAGCCCACACCAATGGTTGGGTCAAAGTTGATTTTCAAAAAATAGTAGTTGAGCCCAAGGAGTAAAAGCACATTAATGATTTTGCCAGTGGCGAATAAGAACGCTTTATTTTCAAGGCGGAGTTTGGCAAAAGGAATAGCCACCACCGCATCGATAAGCATAATAAGGGTAAGCCAAATAATAAAGTCTGGCTTTACGCCTGAGCCAAGCGCTGCTGCAAGTGGGTCAGAAAAAAAGATCAAGAGTAACGAAATGGTTACGCTGATGGAAAGGACTACCGTTTGGGCCAGGTTAAAAACCCGCTGCCGGTTAGCTCCTTCTTTAGTGGAAAAGCGGAAAAAGGCCGTTTCCATACCAAAAAGATAGATCACGTTGATAAACGCTACGATGGCAAAGAGCTTGGTAATAGTACCGTACTCTGCCTTGGAAAAGGTATTAATGGTGTGCAGGGGCACCAAAAGGAAGTTGAGCACCCGTGGAAGGATACTGCCAAGGCCGTATAAAACGGTATCTCCGGCCAGTTTCTTGATTTTAGCGGTCGCCATTAAGGGCCAATATGCTATTTATTGTTGAATTAGCTGAAATCTTTGGGGCAGGCTTGGTGCAAGGGGAGGTTGGGTAGTTTCAGTAATAAACAAACAGCTTTGGCAACATGCGGACGCTGGAGCCATTTGGGGTTGATTGGTTGGAAAAATTAAGTACTTTTGAAGTTATATTGACATAAAAAGGCGCATGAAATCAAGTCAACTTTTTTTAGTTGTATTTTTTTTGTTGGCAACTTCAAGCCTCATAAAAGGGCAAACTTTCCAAACAAATGGTGACTGGAATACTGCGAGCAATTGGAATCCTGCGTCCGTTCCAAGTGGAACAGGAACAAATGTTACTATTTCCGCAAATCCCACTATTAGTTCCCCAAACAGTAACACAATTGGCAATGTTTCAGTCGGAAATAACCAAACTGTGACAGTCAGTAGTGGTGGAAGTTTAACACTCGGTTCGCAAACTCTTTTCGATGCTAATACAAAGAAGAGTATGACGTTTTCAAACTCAGGAACCTTAACGGTCGGAGGGACTCTTTATATCTACGGAGACTTGATAGTCAATAATAGTCTAACTCTAAATATCACCGGAACTATGATTGTCTACGGGAATATAACAATGAGTAATGGTGGGGATTTAACAGTCTCCGGATCAGGAACTCTCCAAGTGGGTGGAAATATTGCAGGTGGTAATGGAACGCACATTGCAACAACTGGCACTGGAACAATTGCGGTTACTGGTTCAATTTCCACTGGCGGTGGAGGCTCGACTATTACCGGATCCAATGGCTCCATAACAGCAGGTAGCTGCAATATTAACGGAGCATCCTGCGGTACTACCGTTACACCGGTAACCTTAATTTTCTTCAAAGCCTCCAAAAAAGAATCACAAGTAAAATTAAATTGGGCTACTGCCACAGAACTCAACTTTGACTACTTCGATATCGAGCGTTCGCAAAATGGAACAAACTTCGTCAGCATCGGCAAAGTGGATGGCCATGGCACCACCAATGAAGTTCACGAGTATCAATTCGTAGATGAACTGCCTTTCGTAGGTAAAAATTATTACCGACTCAAGTCGGTAGATTACGATCTTTATTCAGAATACTTCAAAGTAATCAGTGTTGATTTTGCCGGTGACAAACAGATTCAATTTTCTCCCAATCCATCAGATGGAAATTCTATCGCAGCAAGAATCAATTTTGTTCCTTCTGAAAACGCCAGTGTGATTGTGTACGATAACGTAGGCAGTGTGGTGGGCCGCTTTGCATTGACCGGTAACGAATCAGGCTTTACATTTTCCAATCAACTGAAAGCGGGTGTTTATTACGCCAAGTTCTCTTCAGATGGCTTTACCAAAGTTTCACGATTCTTGGTGAAGGAATAAATTATCCAAAGAAATTTATGCTAAAGCCCTCCCAAAAGGTGGGCTTTTGTATTTTTAAAAAAATCTTTCAATGAAATCAACACGCAGAAAATTTATCAAAGCAGCAGCTACCGGCAGCCTTGCCTTTTCCATACTTCCATCCAGCATCCTTTTTGCCAAAGACAAAGATTCAAAAGTGCGACTCGGTTTTATTGGCGTAGGCTTGCGTGGGCAAAATCATCTTGACCTTGCACTCAAGCGAAACGATGTGGAGGTTGTTGCCCTCTGTGATGTGCAGCAACGCATGGTGGATATGAGTTTGGATCTGATCACCAAATCGGGCAAACCAAAACCGCTGGTGATTTTAGATGGTCCCTACGGATACAAAAAGTTATTAGAGAACAAAGATATCGATGCCATAATCATTGCCACACCGTGGGAGTGGCACACCATCATGTGCCTGGATGCCATGAATGCAAAAAAATATGTAGGCTGTGAAGTTATTACCGGTATGACTGTTGAAGAATGTTGGGAGTTGGTGCACACCTCTGAAAAAACCGGTATGCCCCTGATGATGCTGGAGAATGTCTGCTACAGACGCGATGTGATGGCGGTACTCAATATGGTGCGACAAAATATTTTTGGTGAACTAGTCCACCTTCAGGCCGGTTATCAGCACGATCTGCGCGAAGTAAAATTCAATGATGGAAAAAATCCGTACGGAGGTGGTGTTGAGTTTGGCGAAAAAGGATTTTCAGAAGCACAATGGAGAACACAACATTCGGTGATGCGCAATGGAGATCTTTATCCTACGCATGGCATTGGCCCGATCGCGATGATGCTGAACATCAACCGTGGCAATCGGTTTACGCAACTGGTTTCGTATTCTTCCAAAGCAAAAGGTTTACATGAACACATCGTGAAACTTGGGGGGGAGCATCATCCCAACGCAAAAATAAATTTTAAGCTGGGCGATGTAGTGACTACTATGATCCGCACCAGCAACGATGAAACGATCTTGCTACAGCACGATACTAATTTACCGCGGCCTTACTCCATTGGCTTTCGCGTTCAGGGCACCAATGGCATATGGATGGACGTGAATAAATCTATTTATATAGAAGGAAAAAGTAAACAAGCACACCGGTGGGAAGATGCTCAGTCGTGGCTTGACCAATACGATCATCCGCTTTGGAAAAAATTTGGCAATGATGCTGCGGGTGCAGGCCACGGAGGAATGGACTGGTTCGTGCTCAATGCATTTATTGAATCCGTAAAGAATAAAACCAACACACCACAGGATGTTTATGACGCAGTAACGTGGAGTGCCATTACACCGCTGTCAGAATCATCGATCCAAAAAGGAGGAGACAGTGTTGAGTTTCCTGATTTCACACAAGGGCAATGGATGTATCGAAAAAATAATTTTGCCATCGATGATCGGTATTAGCCTCCTGACTTTTGCAAAATCTCAATTACCATTTAATCAACCCTGAATAATTTCAGATTCTTATCTTTGCCTCCCGTTTATTCATTATGATTAAGATTAAAGATTTAGAGTTTAAGAAATTTATTTCATCCGGTAAGATTGAGGAAAAGGTGCAGGAGATTGCCGCACAGATTAACCACGATTATAAAGATAAGTCGCCCATACTGCTTCCCATCCTCAACGGATCGTTTATGTTTGCTGCTGACCTGATGAAGTATTTGAAGATTTCCTGTAGAATTTCATTTGTAAAATTATCATCCTACTCGGGCACGGCCAGCACGGGGCAATTGAAAACACTTATTGGGCATGACGAAAGCTTATTCAATCAGGATATTATCATTGTAGAAGATATTGTGGATACCGGACTAACACTCGAAAAGCTACTTGTGGATTTACGCGGGCTGGGAGCAAAATCAGTTGAAGCTGTGTCTCTTTTAAGAAAACATCAGGCATGTGAAAAAAAAATCGAAGTGAAGTATGTTGGCTTCGAATTGAACGATGAATTTGTGCTGGGCTATGGCCTGGACTATGATGGACTCGGAAGAAATTACCGAGATCTTTATAAGCAAGCCTGATCCAAAACCAAGGCTGGAAATGTACCCATCATTACCTATCTTCGTGGCTTGCATTTAACATTTCCTTACCCCAAAAACCAAAACTTAACCGATCATGATTAATGTTGTACTCTTTGGCCCTCCGGGCGCTGGCAAAGGAACACAAAGTGAAAAGCTAATTCAGAAGTATGGGTTTGTTCACATCTCTACCGGTGACCTTTTTCGCTGGCATACCAAAAATGATACACCGCTCGGCAAACGGGTAAAAGAAATCATGAATAGTGGAGCATTGGTGCCTGATGAAATCACCATCTCCATGTTAAAGGAGGAATTGGATAAAAATCCAAATGCTAAAGGATTCTTGTTTGATGGTTTTCCACGCACCGTGCCCCAAGCTGAGGCGCTGGATAAATTCATGAAAGAAAACGGATCGGCCATTCATCACATCATTGCACTGGACGTAACGGAGGAGGAAGTGCGCAATCGCATTGCCAAGCGAAGAACAGAAGGCAATCGCGTAGATGATGAAGAAGAAAAACTAAACAAGCGAATTGTTGAGTATTTTACCAAAACGGTTCATGTGCTTCCTCATTATGAAAAGCAAGGAAGATTAAAGACAGTGCATGGTATCGGCAGCATTGATACCATTTTCGATAACATTTGTAAAATCATAGGATAATTCCACAAGCAGTCCGAGTGTAGTCGAAGTCTCAACGTTTGAACCCTTACAAAAATTAACCATCGTGTCATCTCCCAATTTTATTGATTATGTAAAGTTCAATTCTCGTTCCGGCCACGGGGGAGCAGGATGTCTGCATTTTCATCGGGAAAAATTCATAGACAAGGGTGGACCCGATGGTGGTGATGGTGGCCGCGGAGGGCACGTTATTCTGCGGGGTAATGCTCAACTGTGGACTTTGCTTCACTTGAAATACCGAAAGCATGTGATTGCACAACCAGGAAAAAGTGGTGAGGGCAGCAACATGACGGGTGCATTTGGTAAAGATGAAATTCTGGAAGTTCCTCTGGGAACCGTTGCCCGAAGGGCAGACACCGAAGAAATCATCTGTGAGATTAATGAAGATGGTCAGGAAATTATTTTAACCCCTGGCGGACGAGGTGGAAAAGGTAATGCCTTTTTTGCGACCTCCACCAATCAGGCACCACAGCATGCACAGCCCGGTGAGCCCGGCCGAGAAGAGTGGATTGTTTTAGAGTTAAAATTACTGGCCGATGTGGGATTGGTTGGATTTCCAAATGCAGGTAAGTCTACATTACTCTCTGTAGTTTCTGCTGCAAAACCAAAAATTGCTGATTATGCTTTCACCACTCTTACCCCAAATCTTGGAGTGGTTTCTTATCGCGATGAGAAATCGTTTGTGATGGCCGACATTCCCGGTATTATTGAAGGTGCAGCAGAAGGAAGAGGGTTAGGCATTCGCTTCCTCAGGCACATCGAGCGAAACTCGTTGCTTCTTTTTCTCATCCCGGCCGATTCAAAAAACATTGAACAAGAATATTCCATTCTATTGAATGAGTTAAAAAAATACAATCCTGAGTTATTGGATAAGAAACGCATACTCGCCATTTCAAAATCAGATATGCTGGATGATGAATTGAAAGAAGCCACACGCAAAGAACTACCGAAAGATATACCGGCCACTTTTATCTCGTCCGTCACCAATCAGGGCATTACTGAATTGAAAGACCTGATTTGGAAAAACCTGCACTAACCAGCGCCATCTTGGCATAATTCGTCATTTGGCAGAATTCTTGTCAATTTGCATCTGCATTTAAGTTGAACCAATGGAAAATACGATACATCCGGAGCCTGAATTGGAAAAACACAATGATTTAGTATCAGAGACACCTCCTACCCAAAGTGAGGAACCTACAACTGATGAAAAGAAACAAGATCAGGCCGACCCTCAAAAGAAATTGCAGGACGAATTGGCAGAAGCAAAGGACAAGTACATTCGTCTTTATGCTGAGTTTGATAACTTCAGAAGAAGGTCTGCCAAGGAGAAGTTGGAGATGATCCAATCGGCCAACGAGCAACTGATCAAATCCCTCCTTCCCATTGCCGATGACTTTGAGCGCGCTGAGAAATCTTTCAAAGACAAAAATGATAAAGAAGCAGAAGGTTTTTTTCTGATTCAAAACAAGTTCAAAAAAGTATTAGAGCAGTATAGTGTGAAGTTAATGGATACTACTCCAGGCGCTGCTTTCAATCCCGATCTGCACGAAGCTATCACCCAAATCCCAGCTCCAGACGAAAAGCTAAAAGGCAAAATCGTAGATGTAGTAGAGAAGGGTTATTTATTAAATGACAAGGTAATTCGATTTGCCAAAGTTGTAGTAGGAAGCTAGACATTCGAAATTTGAAGTTCGAAAATTTAGATATTTTGAAATGATCAAGTCCTTTCGAGATTTAGAGGTTTACACCTTGTCTTATGAAGTAGCTATGGAATTATTTCGAACGTCTAGGAAATTTCCGAAGGAAGAACTGTACTCGTTAACATCGCAACTTGTAAGATCTTCCCGATCGATTAGTGCAAATATTGCAGAAGGATGGTCAAAGCGTTTTTATGAAAATAAGTTCAAACTCCATTTAATTGACTCACTTGGATCCACTGGCGAAACTCAAAACTGGATATCTTTTGCGAGAGATTGTGGATACATTACGGAGAGTGAATATAAGCTATTTTTGGATCATGTTGGCAGGATGCTAACTAAGCTCCATCAAAATTGGCAGACAAAGGAAGACGGAAACTAATTTTTATAAATCGGAATTCGAACACATCGAATATCGAACCTCGAACATCGAACCATGACTAAAAGAGATTATTACGAAATACTTGGCGTATCGAAAAGCGCTACTCCCGAAGAGATCAAGAAAGCCTATCGGAAAGTTGCCATTCAATTTCACCCTGATAAAAATCCCGGCAACAAGGAAGCTGAGGAAAAATTCAAAGAAGCTGCGGAAGCCTACGAAGTGTTAAGCGATGCTGAAAAACGTGCACAGTACGATCGCTTTGGTCATTCACGCGGAAGCAGTGGCGGCTATCGTGGTGGCCATGATATGAACATGGAGGATATCTTCAGCCAGTTTGGAGATATTTTTGGAGGCGGAAGCCCCTTTGACAGTTTCTTTGGCGGTGGTGGAGGCGGTGGTCGCTCACGGCAGCGCAAAGGCTCAAACCTAAGGATCAAGCTTAAGCTTACGCTGGAGGAAATTGCCAATGGCGTAGAGAAGAAATTAAAAGTCAATCGACTTGTACAGGCAGAAGGTGTAACCTATAAAAAGTGTAACACCTGCCAGGGAACTGGCCAGGTGCGCAAAGTGGTAAATACCATGCTGGGGCAAATGGTTTCGGCCAGTACTTGCCCTACGTGTAATGGCGCAGGTCAAACCTTGGATAAGCGACCTTCGGGTGTTGATAGCTCAGGCCTCGTATCAAAAGAAGATTTGATCACGGTAAAGATTCCTGCCGGTGTGAGTGATGGAATGCAACTGTCCATGTCGGGTAAAGGAAACGATGCGCCCGGTGGTGGCGTACCGGGAGATCTATTGATTCTTATCGAAGAGCAGGAAGATAAGCAGTTGAAACGTGACGGCAACAATCTGATCTATGATTTGCACATAAGCTTCATCGATGCCGCACTCGGCACCTCGGTTGAGGTTCCTTCCATAGGCGGAAAAGTTCGCATCAAAATCGAGCCCGGAACTCAAAGCGGAAAAATCTTACGTCTTCGCGGAAAAGGTTTGAAAGAAATTAACGGCTATGGCACGGGCGATCAACTGATTTACATCAATGTGTGGACACCAAAAAAATTGACCTCAGAAGAAAAAGCAAAATTGGAGGCCCTGCGTAATGCCCCTAATTTTCAGCCTCATCCTGACGAAAACGAGAAAGGATTTTTCGAACGTATGAAAGAATACTTCGGGTAGATTTTCGAAAAAACCCTAAAACCATTATCCGAATAGCCCGTTAAACTTTTATTACGGGCTATTTTTTTTTGCTAAAAAGTAACCTTTCTTACATTAACCGAACATAAATAATAACCCATACGTAAGCACACTTTATGCGTAGATGGATATTGGTCTTTTTAGGGAGTTTTAGTGCCTTGGGGGTAATCGGCCAGGTGAAGAAGCAGTTTTCTGTTGAAAAGGTCGAGAATTGTGAATTGGTAAAACTTAGCTTAAAAGCTAAAACGGGCAATTGTTTTATCCGCCCCAGCCAAAACGCTGATCTTCTCAATGTGTACAGCAACCAGGATGTGGATGAATATGCACATTCTTTTAGCAACGAAGTAATCGATAAAACCTGCATGGTGAGGCTTGCCCTGCAGGAAGAAGGTCATAAGGGTGTTGGCAAAAAAATCTCCTATCAGGTTTTTGGTGCCGATGTAAACCCTGCCGACAAATTCTGGAAAGTTTACCTGACAGAAGAAACTCCTTATTCACTTGATTTAGACTATGGCCTTGGCAATGCCAACATCGACCTATCGGGCCTTGCCGTTCAGAAATTAAAAATCAATACGGGCAGTGCCGATGTAAATGTTTCTTACAATTCAGGCATGGAAAACAAAGTAGCCATGGATACCTTTTTTGTGAAGGTAGATATGGGTTCGCTGAATGCTCGCCAGCTAAATCTTTCCCGCTCTACTGTGGTCGTGGCCGATGTTGGTTTTGGAAATATGTTCCTCGATTTCGGTGGCGAAAAGCCATCTACCAGCAACCATGTGATTGGAAGTGTGGGCGCTGGCAACTTGGTCATTCAACTGCCTAATGAAAACGTGCCTGTGATGGTGAAGATCAACGACTCATGGCTGTGCAGTGTAAACCTCTCTAAAAATCTAAAGAAGATTGGCGATAATAAATTTGCCAATGCTGCCTTTACTAAAAACTCCAAAGACGCCCTCACCTTTGATTTGGATGTATCGATGGGCAAAATCATCTTCAAAGAGAAATAAGCAAGATTCAACAATTCGTTTCAGCAGGAGAAATAACCTTCTCTCTGAAAAGAGTACACTATTTTGAATTAGCTATTTTTGCTGCCAACCAAACCCTAAAATACGTGGACGCACTTATTGTAAAAGATGTATCCAAGCGATATGCCGAACATACCGCGCTGGATAACGTGAGCATCACCATTCCTCAAAAAACAATTTTCGGATTATTGGGCCCCAATGGCGCGGGCAAAACCACACTCATCCGAATCATCAATCAAATTATCAATTCTGATGGTGGCGAGATCACCATCTTCGGAGAAAAACTGGATCCAAAACACGTTGGCGTGATTGGCTACCTTCCAGAAGAACGCGGCCTCTACAAAAAGATGAAGGTAGGAGAGCAACTCCTTTACCTCGCGCAATTGAAAGGATTAAGCCGTGCCGAAGCCATGGCTAAAATAAAAGTGTGGTTCGAAAAATTTGAAATCAAAGACTGGTGGCACAAAAAAGTAGAAGATCTCAGCAAAGGTATGGCGCAAAAGGTGCAGTTCATCAGCACCGTTCTTCACGAGCCCAAGTTGATTATTTTAGATGAACCCTTTTCTGGATTTGATCCGGTAAATGCTCAACTCATTACCGAGCGAATACTGGAACTTAAAGAAAATGGAAGCACTATCATTTTCTCTACGCACAGAATGGAGACGGTAGAGTCACTCTGTGATCACATTGCGCTGATCAACAAATCAAAAAAGATTTTAGAAGGGCCCAAAAAACAAGTGAAAGATCAATATCGCTCCAATACGTTTATT
Organism: uncultured Cyclobacteriaceae bacterium; assembly: GCA_966095315.1. GTDB lineage: Bacteria > Bacteroidota > Bacteroidia > Cytophagales > Cyclobacteriaceae > ELB16-189. The sequence continues at coordinate 42,918 of CBHTSG010000012.1, read as the reverse complement.
GTGGAGCATCGCGGCAATCATTTTACACTTCCTACAGACCGCTACTCGTTGAAAAGTCAGCTAATTGTTGAAGGCGATTTGTTCACATCAACCATACAGGCAAAAGACGGAGTAAAAGGAAACGAACTAATCCGCGAACTGATTGATGTGACTGAGGTGTATGCCTTCCAGGAAAAGTTACCCAGCATGGCTGATATTTTTATCAGCCTGGTAAAAGGCGAAGGCGATGAGACGCTCAAAAAACACTTGCAAGAAGTTTAACCCAACACCTCCATACTATGAACAAAATCTGGTTGATTATACAGCGCGAGTTTTTGAACCGCGTGCAAAAAAAATCATTTTTACTTACCACTATTTTAGTGCCGTTGATTTTTCCGGCCATTATTGGTGGATTAATCTACATCATGAAACGCGAGGCCGATTCGGCAAAAGCTGATACGGTATACGTTGTGGATGAAAGTAAAAAATTTGTTTTCGAAAGCTCCAAGCGCTTTACCTTCATTCCGCTGCAACTGACTTTAGAGCAAGCGAAGAAAACCTACAACGAAACAAAAGACTTCGCATTACTTTATATACCACCCTTTGAAATCAGCAAACCTGAAGGATTTGCCATCTACACCAAGGAAAATCCCAGCATTGAAAAAGTGGGTGACCTGGAGAATATCCTGGAGAGCCGCATCCATGATTTGAAACTGGAAGCGTATAATATTGATAAGGAAACATTAAAAAGTTTAAAAACTAATGTCAGCCTGAGCCAGATCAATCTTTCGGATACGGGTGAGGAAAAATCAAGCAACTCTGGAATTCTTTATGGGCTCGGCTTTGGGCTTGGGATTTTGATTTACATGTTTGTATTGATTTACGGAATACAAATCATGCAGGGAGTAATTGATGAAAAGACCTCCAAAATTGTTGAAGTGATTGTGTCCTCCGTAAAGCCTTTCCAACTCATGTTGGGAAAAATTATTGGTATTGCTTCTGTGGGGCTTTTGCAATTCACCATCTGGATTATTCTGATTTCATTCTTATCGACAGGCGTATTGGGTTACTTCGGATTAAAAATGCCGCAGAAACAAGCGATGGAAGAAGTGACCAAACAAATGGAGAAAAATCCCGAGATGAAAGAAGCCATGGATCAACAAGATTCAAAAGTGAACAATCTGCTGGCCAACATCAGCGATATACCATTCGGAAAAATTGCATTCGTCTTCATCTTTTATTTTTTGGGAGGATATTTATTGTACGGTGCGTTGTTTGCGGCTGTAGGTTCTGCCGTAGAATCGATTCAGGAATCACAGCAATTTCAATTTCCAATTACGCTACCACTATTGATTGGCTACTTAGGGTTATTCATGTTCATCCTGCGCGATCCGCACGGCCCCATCAGCTTCTGGCTATCGGTTATTCCATTCACCTCACCGGTAGCGATGGTGGGTCGAATAGCCTTCGGAGTTCCTCCATGGCAACTGGCGCTATCCATGGCGTTGCTGATTGGTGGGTTCATTCTCACCACCTGGATTGCCGGAAGAATCTACCGTGTGGGAATCCTGATGACAGGCACCAAAGTAAATTACAAAGTACTGGTGAAGTGGTTCCTGATGCGTGAGTAACAGAGCCATCGACAATGTGAAAACCGGATGAGTCACTCATCCGGTTTTTTTATTTAATTTCCATTTCTGAATTATGGCCAAACCGTCACTTGCATCAATGGAGTTTTACCAGGACAACACTAAGTTGAAGTGGATAATTTTGGCTGTATCAACCGCTATCAGCATCAGCTCAATTTATTTTACCAATCGGCTTGTAGGTCAATTGAAAGATCGGGAGCGCAGTCAGGTAAACTTATATGCTCGTGCGTTGGAGTATGCTGCGAATGAATCAGAGAATGACATTCTGTTTATTACGGAAGAGATCGTCATCAATAATAATAATTCGATACCCACCATTCTGTTGAATGATCATAACGAATTTATTTCCTACAACAATCTGGATATTGACTCCACCTGGAGTGCTTCTAAAAAAGATGAAGTGCTGCGCAGTCAATTGGCGGAAATGAAAAAAATCTACCCACCGATTGAAATCGTTTTGAAAGACCCGCTGACTAAGGAAGTGTTTGGAAAAAATTTCGTCTATTATAAAAACTCATTCCTGCTCACTCAACTCATTGCCTACCCCTACATACAACTTTCCATCCTGGCCATTTTTGGTTTTATCTCATACCTGGCCTTCAACTATTCGCGCACAGCGGAACAAAACCGGGTGTGGGTGGGACTTGCCAAGGAAACTGCACATCAATTGGGCACGCCACTTTCATCGCTCATGGCCTGGGTGGAGGTGTTGCGTGACGATCCGCAAGTGAAGAACAAAGGAATTGTTGATGAACTGGATAAAGATGTGAGGAAGCTGCGGGTGGTAACGGAGCGTTTCTCAAGCATCGGCTCTACCCCCACTTTGAAAGAAGAAAATATTTATCAGTTGGTCAATAACGTGATCGGGTATATTCAGCCAAGGGTTTCTGCTAAAATCAATTTTGAAGTGTACACCCTTTCCGAGACAATAAAAGTAAAAGTACACGCGCCCCTCTTTGAATGGGTTTTGGAAAACCTGATCAAAAATGCGGTGGATGCCATGGGCAACACCGGAACAATTGCGATAAAAATTCTTCGCGGCAGTGAGGGAAAAGTTTTCCTCGATGTTTCGGATACCGGAAAGGGCATATCAAAGACACTGATCGCCAATGTGTTCAAACCTGGTTTTACGACCAAGAAGAGAGGATGGGGTTTGGGACTTACGCTGGCCAAGCGCATTATCGAGATGTATCACGAGGGTAAAATTTTTGTCAAATCCTCAGAAGAGAATCAGGGCACTACATTCCGGATTGAGCTAAAAAGCGCTTGAAATTTTCTGGTTTTACAACCCGCTGATTTTCAAGTACAAATCAAGAAAAATTCAGGTTTTAAAATTCTGAGGAAAAGGTCCATTTCGTATTTGCTTTCACCCCGCAAAAAACTACTTTTGCGGTCGGATTTTTAGGAGTAAAGTGCAGAAGAAGCACGAACTAAAAAGACCACCCTAAAACTAAAAAACATTACAATGGCTAATAGCGGTAGAATCACCCAGGTAATCGGCCCGGTAGTAGACGTAGCATTTGACGAACCCGGAACCAAACTCCCCAACATCCTTGACTCATTAGAAGTAACCAAAGCAGACGGAACACTGGTTGTTTTGGAATGCCAGCAGCACCTTGGCGAAGACCGCGTGCGGACCATTGCCATGGATGGTACTGAAGGTTTGGTAAGAGGCATGAAAGTGACCGATACCGGATCGCCTATCCAGATGCCTATTGGTGAAGATATTAAAGGACGTTTGTTCAATGTAATCGGACAGGCGATCGATGGCATCAAGCAACCGAAGGGTGATAAGACTTTGCCCATTCACCGTTCTGCTCCACGCTACGAAGATCTTTCTACCTCTTCAGAAATTCTTTATACCGGTATTAAGGTGATCGACTTGATCGAGCCTTACGCAAAAGGTGGCAAGATCGGTTTGTTTGGTGGTGCTGGTGTGGGTAAAACGGTATTGATCCAGGAATTGATTAACAACATCGCAAAAGCATACTCTGGTCTGTCGGTATTTGCCGGTGTGGGTGAAAGAACTCGTGAAGGAAACGACTTGCTGCGCGAAATGATTGAAGCCGGTATCGTTGATTATGGTCCTGAGTTCATGAAGTCATTGCACGCGGGTGGCTGGGACCTTTCAAAAGTAGATCAGGCCAAGTTAGAAGATTCAAAAGCAACCTTCGTGTTTGGTCAGATGAACGAGCCTCCTGGTGCGCGTGCACGTGTGGCATTGTCAGGGCTTACTGTAGCGGAGTATTTCCGTGATGGTGATGGTACTGGAAAAGGAAAAGACATTTTGTTTTTTATTGATAACATCTTCCGTTTCACACAGGCGGGTTCTGAAGTATCGGCACTTTTGGGTCGTATGCCTTCAGCAGTGGGTTATCAGCCTACGCTTGCCACTGAAATGGGTGCTATGCAAGAGCGCATCACGTCTACTAAAAACGGATCAATCACATCCGTGCAGGCGGTTTACGTACCTGCCGATGACTTGACTGACCCTGCTCCTGCTACCACCTTTGCTCACTTGGATGCTACTACGGTATTGAGTCGTAAGATTGCCGAATTGGGTATTTACCCTGCGGTGGATCCATTGGATTCAACATCAAGAATTTTGCGTGCCGATATCGTTGGTGAAGAGCATTACAACTGTGCTCAGCGTGTGAAGAACATTCTTCAGCGTTACAAAGAATTACAAGACATCATCGCCATTCTTGGTATGGATGAATTGTCTGATGAAGATAAGCAAGTGGTTTACCGTGCAAGACGCGTTCAGCGTTTCTTGTCGCAGCCATTCCACGTTGCTGAGGCATTCACTGGCTTGAAAGGTGCGTTGGTAGACATCAAGGATACCATCAAAGGTTTCAACATGATCATGGACGGAGCGGTAGATCACCTTCCTGAAATGGCCTTCAACCTTGTGGGTAGCATTGAAGAAGCTATCGCGAAGGGTGAGAAGATGATCGCTGACGCGAAAGGATAATTTGAGAGTGAGTTGATAATTTTCAAATTAATTGATTTTCAAATTTTCAAATTGATACCATGCTTTTAGAAATTATAACGCCAGAGAAAAAGATTTTTGAAGGAGAAGTAAACTCAGCAACTTTTCCAGGTGCTGATGGTTCATTTCAGATTTTAAATGATCACGCTCCTCTGGTAAGTTTACTGAAAGAAGGAACCGTTGAGTACAAATCGAAAGAAGCCGCTCAGCATGTAAAAATCACCGGAGGAGTGGTTGAAGTTCTGAAGAACAAAGTGATTTTACTGGCAGACGGAATAGCGTCTTAATATTCTCAATAACCTGTAAACAAAAAGAGAGGGCCGTTGGCCCTCTCTTTTTTTGTATTCAAAATGTCCCGTCCTGAAATAGCAATACAATAAAAAAGTAACGTTATGACAAAATCAGGAACAACTTACACAAAGCGAACTCAGCGGGATTATTCGATGTCTTTTAAACTTCGTCTGGTTCAGGAAATAGAACAAGGCGGATTATCGGTAAGAGAAGCATGCAAGAGGTATGGTATCCAGAGCTATGCCACAGTGTTAACTTGGCTTAGAAAACATGGTAACTTTGATTGGGAAAATCAAACACCGTCTCACATGCCAAAGACACCGGAGCAAAAAATACTAGAGCTGGAGGCTAAGGTTAAACTACTGGAGAAACAGAAGGCTTTTTTAGAGCAGCAAGCCGCTCGATCGGATAAGAAAGCCATTATTTTCGACATGATGATTGACCTGGCTGAGAAAGAATACAAGATTGATATCCGAAAAAACTCCTCACCCGAACAATTGATCAATACAAAGAACAAACCCAAGAAAGCGTAAGCTTCGCCTGTGGATTGTTCGGGGTAGACAGACAGGTTTATTATCGAAAGAAAAAGAGTAAGCAAAAGCGACAGGAGATAGCTTCCCAGGTTATTGAGTTGGTCCGAGAAATACGGCATCAAATGCCTCGGATAGGTACCCGCAAACTGTATTACTTGCTAGAGCCAAAATTGAATTTATTGTCGGTGGGCAGGGACAGGTTGTTTCGGATTTTAAAAGCCAATCACATGTTAATAGTCCCCAAACGCAGTTATCGGATTACAACCAACTCCCATCATCGATTCAGGAAACACAAAAATAGGATTGATCAATTGGCCATAACAAGACCTGAACAAGTATGGGTATCCGACATCACCTATTTAGGCAACCGGGAAAATCCTTGTTATCTCTCTTTGGTAACCGATGCTTATTCCAAACTTATTGTGGGGTACAATGTTTCAGAAAATCTTAATACCGAAAGTTGTATCAAAGCTTTAGAAAAGGCTGTGAAGGGCAGGCGATACAGATCAGAAACACTGATTCATCATTCAGACAAGGGGATCCAATATTGTAGCAATGAATATCAAGAAAAGCTCTCTGACAATAATTTACAATGCAGCATGACGGAATCCTATGATCCCTACCAAAACGCGGTAGCTGAGCGGGTTAATGGAATCTTGAAACAAGAATTTATGATTGATGAGTACAGAGTGGGCTTGTCTGAGATACGCCAAATCGTTCAGGAGAGCATCGAAATTTATAACTACAAACGCCCTCATCATTCATCTTATATGCTAACACCAGCACAGATGCACAATCAACGAGAATTGAAAATCAGGACGTATAAAAAAACAGTTGCAGAAAAGCTCCCGCAACTGTTTTATGATTTAATTTAGCCTAATAAACCTGTATTGGTTTTTCAGGACTAGACAAAATTTCTAATTATTGTTTCAATAACCACTTGATCAGGAAGTATAACCCAACAATTGTTAAGATTGCACCGATAGGCCACAAAATCCAATACCCTACAGCTCCAACAATCAAAAAGATCAAGGCATATTTAAGATCCTGATCCATGCCCTGTGTGCTGGACGTTGCTTGCACGCTCATGGATTTTTTTGCCTTTACTAAGCTCTTTATTTCTTTTTTAATCTGTGCTTTAACTTCTTTCTTTTCAACTCTAGTCAAAGAATTGAATTCTCTTTTTACCGGTGCTGCTGTGGCAGTGGTTACTGCTGCAATTTCAACAGGTGCAGTAGAAGTTGATGCAACTAACTCTTGAGGATCGACTTCAACCTTTTGTGAAGCGATCACCTTTGCTGAAGTGGAGGCAGAATAGGATTTATCATAGTTGGGAAAACTTGCTGTGTACTTAGGCGCAGAGCAAGAAGCTAAAATGGCAACCGACAAAAGACTGTAAATGATTTTTTTCATAATTGATTATTTATTGGTTTTAAAAAATGTACCGGTGACTCTTTTCATAAATCTCTTCTCAAATTCCCAAAAAAAAGTAAACTGGCCAAATATAAACCCATAGAACAGCAGGAATAAATTATAAATCGGCAGGATAAGAATGTAGTAGATCACAGATGCATACGTTGGAATTTCACTTTCGCCAAACAAGAATCTGAAAACTGGTCGTTTTAGAAATAATACTGTAAAACCTGTGCATGCAAACACCACCAAAATAATAACCACCTGAAAGACACTGCCTACCTTCCAGCGCTCTTGTAATTTAGACATCCAACTCATGATCCTAAGTTAATCAAATCAGCTCCTTACGAAAATCGGTTCCAAAAATCATTTTTCGGAAGCGGGGCGGTAATCACCACAGGTTCTTTTTTTACCGGATGGATAAACGTCAGTTCGCGGGCATGAAGACAAATGCTGGCATCGGGCATAGGTTGTTTAAAACCATATTTAAGATCGCCCACAATGGGGCACCCTATTGACGCTAACTGAACTCTGATCTGATGCGGTCTGCCCGTAATGGGATTAACTTCGATCAACGTCAAGCCGTTTGTTTTATTAATGACTTTGTAGTTTAGTTCCGATCGCTGCCCGTCAGGATGGGCAGATCCATAGGCTGTAGTCTTGTTCTTCATTTCATCTTTCACCAGCCAATGCACCAGATTGCCCTCTGCCCGTGCAGGAGTATTGCCAACAATGGCCCAATAGATTTTTTTTGTCTCCTTGTTGCGAAAGAGTTCGTTCATTCTCTCCAGCGATTTGGAGGTGCGTGCAAAAACAACCACACCACTCACCGGCCGATCAAGACGATGCACTACGCCAAGAAATACCGCACCGGGTTTATGGTATTTTTCTTTGATGTATTGCTTCACCGTTTCACTTAGCGGCTCATCACCGGTTTCATCGCCTTGCACCAGCGTACCCGATGGCTTGTTGATCGCGATAAGATGGTTGTCTTCGTAGAGCACATTAAGCATTCCGTAAACTTCATGATTTTTTGTTAACTTTCCCTTATGCGAACGGCTACAATTGATAGAACAAAAGAATGGACCGTTAAGGATTTCCTGCAGTTGGGAGAAATAAAAACGCCCTGTCAATTAATAAATGGAGAATTGATTATGAGTCCATCCCCAAGCCCTAATCATCAACGGATTTCAAGAAGATTGTTTAGAATTTTTGATCGCCTCACAAAAGAGGATGAGGTTTTCGTTGCCCCCATTGATCTTTACATCAATCAAAAAAATGTGTTTCAGCCTGATTTGGCATACATACCTGAAGAGAATAAGCACTTTATTACGGATAGAGGAATAGAGGGTCCACCGACCATTGTGATTGAAATTATTTCTCCTTCAAATGCCTACACAGACAGAAATCTTAAAAAGCAAACCTATCTAAGCTTTGGTATAAGAGAATATTGGATTGTTGATCCAGGCAATAAAACCATTGAGATTTATACACCCAGCACAGGTCTTAATTCCCCGTTAATTTATCTTGCTGAGGAAGGAGAAGCCCAGTCAACCGTTTTAAAAGATTTAAAAGTAAATCTTTCTGAACTTTTCTAGTCTTTAAACCCGCGCGTTAGCTCTTCTTTAAGAAGCTCTACTGCACATTGTACTCGCTCTTCCCACCAAACCGGATCATCTCAAACTCATTGCACTGAATATTTTAGTCTGATTTTATAACTTCACCGATAACAACGAACCATGCTATGTTAAGAAAAATTTTCAGTCACTTAAAATCTGAATGGTACAAATATGTTTTGGAGATCATAGTGGTTATGCTGGGGATTTTGATTGCTTATAATCTCGAGCAATGGAGTGATGCTCGCAATAACAAACAGAAAGAAATTGATATCCTAAAAGATTTTAAAAGAGGTTTATCGGCTGATTTAAAACAAATGGAATTCTTTATCTCGATGCACGAATACAGTATTCTATCCAGTAAACTTATTTTGAATGTTATTAAAGATGACCTTCCCTATCACGATTCACTCGATGTATATTTTGCCCACACCCATGCTTTTACTTTCTTTTCAGGGAGAGTTGGTCCCATTGAACAACTGAAAAATACTAATCTAACGATCGTTTCAAATGATTCGCTCCGCTTAGACATTATTAGTATGTATGACGAAGTATATCCAAGAATTCGTTTGGTGGAGTTAGCGATTAAAAGAGACTATGAGCAGTTAAGAGATTTTGACCGACTATATTTTGATGCGTACGATGCTGAGCGTGTTTCCACCAACAAGAATATACCTGCGCCCGGCTGGGGAATCATGCGCCCGATTCATTTTACAGAACTGAAAAAAAATCCAGAATATGCAGCTCTTCTTCGTGCACGAATTTCAAACCAAATGGGGCTATTACGACTTCATTACAAACCTGCTGAAAAGACGTTAACCATTTTGCTTCATCAAATTGACCAAGAAATAGCAAAGTTAGAGTAGCCTCTAATCCTTAAACTCTGAAGTGAAATGGAAATTAATGTCTGGGAAATTATCCTGTACCATTTGCAGCCATGCTTTTGACTCCGCCATAAACACAAGTTTATCATCTTTGTCGCGGGCAATGTGACGCTGCTTGGAGTCAATAAATTCGGCAAGTTTTTTATCATTCTTGCTGCTGATCCAGCAAGCTTTAAAAATATTTTGAGGCACAAACTCTACCGTAGCATTGTACTCGTTTTTCAAACGAAACTGGATCACCTCAAACTGCAGTGCGCCCACAACGCCTACTACTTTCTTTTTGCCCAATTCATAGGTGAAGAGTTGGGCAACGCCCTCCTCCATCAGTTGGAGCAATCCCTTTTCAAGTTGTTTGGTTTTCATGGCATCCTTGTTCACCACTTCTTTGAAAATTTCAGGTGAGAAACTTGGGATACCCGTGTACATCAATTTCTCCCCATCAGTGAGCGTATCGCCAATTTTTAAATTGCCGGTATCATACAAACCAACAATATCGCCCGGCCATGCTTCATCTACGGTTTCGCGATCTTGCGCCATGAAGGCTGTGGCATTGGAGAAACGAATTCCTTTTTCCTGACGCACGTGATAATAATTACTTCCTCTTTCAAATTTACCGGAACATACACGCAAGAATGCAATTCTGTTTCTGTGCTTAGGATCCATGTTGGCATGAATCTTAAAAATAAATCCGGTGAACTTACTTTCATCGGGGTTTATCACTCGTAAGGTAGTCTCTCGCGGAGCGGGTGGTGGTGCTAGTCGAATGAACGTATCCAGCAATTCCTTTACACCAAAATTATTCACAGCACTACCAAAGAAAACCGGTGCAACTTTTCCGCTGAGGTAATCTTCAATATCCAATTCGGGATACACACCATTCAACAACTCCACATCGGTGCGCAATTGTTTTGCGTTTGCCTCGCCTACATACTGTTCAAGAATAGGATCATTAATATCTGAAATCTCTATCCCCTCTTCGATGGTTGTTTTACTTGGCGTGAAAAGTTTTAGACTCTTCTCATACAAACTGTAAACGCCTTTGAACGTCTTGCCCATGCTAATGGGCCAGCTGAGCGGATGTACTTTGATGTTCAGCTTCTGTTCAATCTCATCGAGCAGATCGAAAGGATCTTGACCTTCGCGGTCGAGCTTGTTGATAAAACACAGCACAGGCGTGCTACGCATACGGCACACCTCCATCAACTTTTCCGTTTGCGACTCTACTCCCTTCACGCAGTCCACCACCATGATCACACTGTCCACCGCAGTAAGGGTTCGGTAGGTATCTTCAGCAAAATCCTGGTGACCGGGTGTATCCAGTAAGTTGATTTTTATGTCTTTGTAATTGAACCCCATCACGGAGGTAGCCACAGAGATACCGCGCTGCTTTTCAATTTCCATCCAGTCGCTGCGGGCGTGGTCTTTTATCTTGCTGGACTTTACTGCTCCGGCTTTTTGTATGGCTCCACCAAAAAGCAACAGCTTTTCCGTCAAGGTTGTTTTACCAGCATCAGGGTGACTGATGATACCGAAGGTTCTGCGTTTGGATATTTCTTGTTCGAGGGTCATTGCAATCGTAAAGCCGGCCAATGCCGGCAAGGGCGCAAAAGTAAAGAAAAGCAGTCAATGTGCAGACCTTAGATTCGTTTTGAAACGAGTACGCCACCTTTTCCGGTGGCGTACTTATGAATGAATGGAGGTCTACTATTTTTTCTTTTTCTGTCCCGGAGCGTAAGGAGCGGCAGATTTGCTCCCCGTGGTTTTTTTCACCTGGCCCGGTGCCGCTGATTTAGCAGACTGAGCACCCGTGGTCATTTTTATCTGACCAGGCGCAGACGCAGATTTTCCCGGAGAGTTTTTTACTAAAACAACTCCTTTACAACTAGACAATGATGTAATTAAAGCAACAACAAGGACAATAGAAAAAAATCTCTTCATGTTTGGTTAAAAATTTAGTCAGCAAATTATATCAAAACGCTGGCGCTAAAAATTGAAAGCGCGAACCAACCTTACAACTGTAGGAGTTTGCAAAACCGGAAATACATAATCACAGCGGCAGGGATAGCAGGTAAAGCCCGAAGCGCGCTGGTAGTGTGGGCCTGACGGACCTGCCTCTGCCGGCAGGCAGGCTTGCAACGGATAGCCCGGCCCGAGGCACGAGGGAGCCGCCAAAAGCATCATGCTCCTCTGCCACTCTGTCACCTTTTGGATTGAAAAAGCCCTTGGCATAAGCATTGATCAAGGGAATTGGATTCTTAAAGAAAATCGAAAACAAAAAACTGAATATATCATGGGAAAGATAATAGGAATAGACTTGGGCACAACCAACTCGTGCGTGGCCGTAATGGAAGGTAACGAGCCAGTGGTGATTGCCAACAGCGAGGGCCGCAGAACGACCCCCAGTATTGTTGGCTTTTTGGACAATGGTAAAGGCGAGCGCAAAGTAGGTGACCCTGCCAAGCGTCAGGCTATTACCAACCCAAAAAATACAGTGTCTTCCATCAAGCGCTTTATGGGTAAGAAATTTGCCGATGTAGGTGAAGAGAAGAAGATTGTATCGTACTCTGTGGAAAGCGGAAACAACGACACGGTGCGCGTGCGCATTGGCGATCGTCTGTACACGCCTCAGGAAATCTCTGCCATGATTCTTCAGAAAATGAAGAGCACGGCTGAAGATTATTTGGGTACAACCGTAACCGAAGCGATCGTTACAGTGCCGGCATACTTCAATGATGCCGAGCGCCAGGCAACGAAAGAAGCCGGTCAGATTGCAGGACTTGATGTGAAGCGCATCATTAACGAACCTACTGCGGCTGCATTGGCGTATGGTTTGGATAAGAAAAACAAAGACATGAAAATCGCGGTGTACGACCTTGGTGGTGGTACATTCGATGTGTCGATATTGGAATTAGGGGATGGTGTGTTTGAAGTAAAATCGACCAACGGTGATGTGCACCTTGGTGGTGATGACTTTGACATGCGCATTATGAACTGGCTTGCCGATGAATTCAAAACTGAAAAGAACATCGACTTGCGCAAAGACCCTATGGCATTGCAACGCCTGAAAGAAGCAGCTGAAAAAGCTAAGATTGAATTGTCGAGTTCGAATGAAACAGAAATCAATCTTCCTTATATCACTTCCGTGGATGGCGTGCCCGAACACTTAGTGAAGAAATTATCGCGCTCTAAGTTCGAGCAGTTGTCGGATGATTTGATCAAGAGAACTTTGGAACCATGTAAAAAGGCAATTGCAGATTCCGGTTATTCAGTATCGCAAATTGATGAAGTGATTTTAGTGGGTGGATCCACTCGTATTCCACGCATTCAGGAAGAAGTAGAAAAGTTCTTCGGTAAGAAGCCCTCGAAAGGTGTAAACCCTGACGAAGTTGTAGCCGTAGGTGCTGCTATTCAGGGAGGCGTGTTGACCGGTGAAGTGAAAGACGTGTTGTTGTTGGATGTTACCCCGCTTTCATTGGGTATTGAAACCATGGGTGGTGTGATGACAAAATTGATTGAATCAAACACTACGATTCCTTCGAAGAAATCGGAAGTGTTCTCCACCGCATCGGATAGCCAGCCTTCGGTAGAAATTCACGTGCTGCAGGGAGAACGCCCGATGGCAAGAGACAACCGTACGATTGGACGCTTCCATTTGGATGGAATTCCGCCAGCACCTCGCGGTGTGCCGCAAATTGAAGTAACCTTTGATATTGATGCGAATGGTATCCTTCACGTATCGGCAAAAGATAAAGGCACCGGCAAAGAGCAGAAGATTCGCATTGAAGCTTCTTCGGGCTTGACCGATGCAGAAATCCAGAAGATGAAGCAGGAAGCTCAGGCTAATGCTGAAGCCGATAAGAAAGAAAAAGAAAAAGTGGAGAAGATCAATCAGGCAGACTCGCTGGTATTCCAAACTGAAAAACAGTTGAAAGAATTTGGAGATAAACTTTCTGACGGAAATAAGAGCGCCATCAACAGCGCACTGGAGAAATTGAAAGAAGCACACAAGAGCCAGGATCTTACCGCTATTGACAATGCCATGAATGCATTGAACGCAGCATGGCAGGTGGCTTCACAAGAAATGTATCAGGGGGGGGCACAAGCCGGAGCAAATCCTAATGCAGGCGCAGGAGATGCGCACGCGGGCGGAACACAAGGTGGAAACGATGCTCAGGATGTGGAATATGAAGAAGTGAAGAAGTAAGTGTTAAGACTTAAATGGTAAGAGAAGCCTCGTTAACAGCGAGGCTTCTTCATTTTTCTATCAAGCTGTGTCGGTTTTTCACTCCGAAAACCATTGCATAAAAAATTGTTCGGGTATATCGCCACAATGATCTCATTTTAAATCACTCACTCTTTATCTTTACGACCCTAAAAAAATAGCATCATGTTGGTCGTAAAATTTGGAGGCACCTCGGTAGGGAAGCCCGAGCGAATGAAGAAAATTGCAAGTCTTGTTACCGCGATGCCGGGTAAAAAGATTGTAGTGCTTTCTGCCCTGAGCGGCACCACCAATACACTGGTGCGCATTGGCGATCACTTGCTGCTGCAACAAACCACTGCGGCAAACCAGGATATTCAGGAACTTGAAAAGCATTATCTGAATTTCATCAGTGAACTTTACAGCACTCCTGCTTATCAGGCGATCGGCCAGGAAATTGTCAGTCGATACTTTAGCTTGTTTCGATTATTGGCAGCCGGAAAATTTGATGACAGAAGTTATCGCGAGTTGCTGGCGCAGGGTGAATTAATTTCAACCGAACTTTTCTATCACCACTTGCAAGAAATAAAAATCGGAGCACGACTTCTTCCTGCACTTCACTTCATGTCGATCGATGAAAATCAGGAACCGGAGCTTGAAAAAATCAGCGAGCGCCTGAAGCCCATTTTAGAAACCATGAGCAATGTGGATATTCTTGTTACACAGGGATACATTTGCCGTAATCATAAAAATGAAATCGATAATCTGAAGCGCGGTGGTAGCGATTATACCGCATCACTCATTGGTGCTGCTATTCGTGCGGAAGAGATTCAAATCTGGACCGACATTGATGGCATGCACAACAATGATCCGCGCATTGTGAAGAAAACGGTGCCCATTGCAGAACTCACCTTTGATGAGGCTTCGGAGTTGGCATATTTCGGAGCGAAGATTCTTCATCCTTCCACCATTGTGCCTGCTCAAAAATATGGTGTGCCCGTTCGGTTAAAAAATACGATGGACGAAAAAGCTGCCGGCACGATCATCAGTAATAAAGGAACGCGCGGTCAGTTCAAAGCCATCGCAGCCAAAGATGGTATCACAGCGATTAATATAAAGTCATCGCGCATGTTGCTGGCCTATGGTTTCCTTCGTAAAGTGTTTGAGGTGTTTGAAAAAAACAAAACTTCTATCGACATGATTTCTACATCAGAGGTGGCCGTATCGGTTACCATTGATGATCAGAAATATTTGAAAGAGATCGAGGCCGAACTCAAAAGCTTTGGCACTATTGAAGTAGATTCTAATCAGAGCATTATCTGTATTGTAGGGAACATGCTGGCAGAAAAGGAAGCGGTACTGAAAGAAGTATTTGATGCCCTGGCATCGGTGCCGGTGCGCATGGTTTCGTACGGTGGCAGTCACAACAATATTTCCATTTTAGTGGATGGCAGTCAAAAAGAAAAAGCACTTAATCTTTTGAATGAAGGACTGTTTGGGCTGAAATAAATACAACGATTTTCAATTAGCATAAATGGGATGACAGCAAACATCCCATTTTTATTTTCAGAGGATTTTTTACGTGCGGTAATAGCGGCAATTTGCTTTTTCCATTATCTTGTACAGGTATTACCTAAACGTGTCCACCTATGGAACTACTCATTATAGTTGTCTTTGTCATTGGCTACTTAGCCATTGCATTAGAGCATCCGATAAAAATCAATAAGACTGCATCAGCGCTGCTCACAGGAGTGATCTGTTGGACACTTTTTATTCTCTCCTCACCAAGCGAATCTGTAACGGTTAGCGAGTCGTACAAGTCATTTGTTGAAATTACAAAGCTTGAGCTGGGAGAAAAATTCGCAGCATTATCAGCCACTGATCTCTATCATGAGTTTGTTAATTTTTCACTTGCCGAACATCTGAGCGGCATTGCGCAAATATTGTTTTTCTTAATGGGAGCAATGACCATTGTTGAATTGGTAGACGCACATCATGGGTTTCGTTTCATCACTGATCGCATCAGCACGAAAAACCCTAAGGTGCTCTTGTGGATCATTTGTTGGGTAACGTTTTTTCTCTCTTCCGTCTTAGATAACCTCACTACAACAATCGTAATGCTTTCTTTGATCAGAAAACTTATTCCGGATAAGCAAATGCGATTATTTTTTGCCGGTATGATTGTCATTGCAGCCAATGCTGGTGGTGCATGGACACCCATTGGAGATGTAACTACAACGATGCTTTGGATTGGTGGCCAAATCTCCACGGGCAATATTATGGTGACCTTGTTCTTACCCAGCGTAGCCTGCATGCTTATTCCTTTGCTTTACTTAAACTTTACATTGAAAGGAACTCTTGGCGATACTCATGCCCATCACGGCAAGCATGACGATGTTGTGAGTTCAGGAAAGCTTATGTTAGTTTTAGGAGTGGGTGCATTGGTTTTTGTGCCAGTGTTTAAAACTCTAACACACATGCCGCCTTACATTGGCATTTTATTAGGCCTTGGTGTATTGTGGGTGGTATCAGAACTGATCAATCCTGACCTGGATGAATCGTTAAAGAAAAACTACACGGTTGCTGGTGCTCTTTCTCGCATTGATGTGCCCAGCGTACTTTTCTTCCTCGGAATTTTATTAGCGGTGGGCGCGCTAGAGTCAATGCAAGTATTGCATCATCTTGCCACCTGGTTAGATCAGTCGATTGGTGATCAGCGTATCATTGTCACGTTGATTGGACTATTGTCTGCCGTGGTAGATAACGTACCGCTCGTTGCTGCCAGCATGGGCATGTACAGTATGGACATCTATTATCCGGATCATCTGGTATGGGAATACCTGGCCTATTGCGCAGGAACCGGTGGAAGTATCTTAATTATTGGCTCGGCAGCAGGTGTAGCCGCCATGGGAATTGAAAAGATCGATTTTATCTGGTATCTAAAGAAGATATCCTTACTGGCCCTGCTCGGATATGTTGCAGGGGCAATTATTTATCTGATTATAGAACCACTCCTGGCAGTTACACCTCCGGCAGGCATGGTGCATTAATTCACCAATTGCTTCAATGCAATTTCAAATGAAGTCTGCGCCATGCTGGTGCGAGATGAATTAGCTGCCTTTGTTTTTTCCAAACCCTTGCGAATGGTATTGGAGATATCATCGAAAATAGATTGATCATCCATCGGTGCTTCGCTTTCCATGAAGTATGCAAACACACGGGCCATGCCGCAGTTGGCTATAAAATCCGGTATTACTGAGAATTTTTCATCGGCATACAAACCGGTGTTGCCAAAGAAAATTTCCGGATCGGCAAACGGCACATTGGCACCACAAGAGAATACTTCCACTTTAGAAGTGATCATGCGATCTACCTGCTGGCGTGTGACGAGCCGTGAGGCCGCTGCGGGAATGAATACTTCAAATTCCAAATCCCATATTTTTTGATTTACGATTTCAAACGGAAGCAATTCATTACTCACCAATTGATTTCCTTTTCGGTCAACTACCAATTGGCAGATTTCTGAATGTGAAAATCCTTTTTGATTAATCAGGCCTCCTTCGCGGGTGAGTATCCCAACAATCTTCACTCCCATCTGCGAGAGATAAAATCCTGCGGCTGCACCCACATTTCCCCACCCCTGCACCACTGCACGTTTCCCTTTCATTTCACCTCCCCACAATTCGTAATAATGCCGTACGGCTTGCGCCACACCATAGCCGGTACACATGTCGGCCACCGTGTATTTCTTTGACAGATCAGGGGTAAACTTCGCATCTTCAATCACCTTCACAACACCTTGACGCAACTGGCCAATGCGATTTACTTTTTGTGGCTCAGTGGGTTTATAGTGTCCGGTAAACACACCTTCTTGCGGATGCCAGATGCCTACGTCTTCTGTGTGTGGAATTACTTCATGGATTTCATCCACATTCAAATCGCCTCCGGTGCCATAATAATATTTTAAGAGCGGCATTACGGCAGAGTACCACCGATGCAACACTCCTTCTTTGCGCGGATCATTAGGGTCAAAATTGATCCCTGATTTTGCCCCGCCAATTGGCGGGCCGGAGATCGTAAATTTCACTTCCATGGTTTTGGCCAGCGACTCCACCTCTCTCTTATCTAAACCTTGACGCATGCGAGTGCCTCCGCCAGCAGCCCCACCTCTCAGTGAATTAATTACCACCCAGCCTTCCGCTTCCGTTTCGGTATCCTTCCATTCAAATACTATTTCGGGGCGTTTGGTTTCAAATTTTCGGAGCAGCTCTTTCATGTAAATGCTATTAGGTCTTGAAAAATTTGCGCCAAAGATAGAATAAACTGGCGGTAACCTTCCATTCGTTAGGTTCGAAAAAAGCACCGGCAGAATTCTGTTCTCAATTCTTACTTTTGAAGAATGAACCTTGCTATCGACTACGGAAACTCCAGGATAAAGACCGGTGTGTTTGAGGAAGATCAGTTGAAAGACCGTTTCATCTTTCAACACGCTGATGCTCTTTCTGAGTACCTGCATCAGCACTCTTTTGAAAATATTATCGTCAGTTCCGTCAGTCACGAATCACATCTTTTAATGAAGCAAGTGAACGTTTCTGGAAAAAAAATTGAACTTACTTCAAAAACTTCCCTTCCTATCAAAATCTTCTACAAGACACCCGAAACGCTTGGCGTGGATCGTATTGCCGCTGCTTGCGGAGCCACCGATATTTTCCCCAATCAAGATTGCCTTGTGATTGATGCCGGCACATGCATCAACTATGAATTTATCGATGCCGAGAAAAATTACTTTGGTGGTGCCATCTCGCCAGGCATTAAAATGAGATTTGATGCCATGCATACGTTCACTGCGAAGTTACCGTTAGTAGCCTCAAATGCCGATGCACCGTTGATTGGCGACAGTACAATAACGTGTATGCAAAGTGGTGTTCATCATGGCGTGATCAGCGAAGTGAACGGAATAATTGAAAAATATAAAGAAAAATACCCCCGGTTAGGGGTAGTGCTGTGCGGGGGCGATTATCCCTTTTTTGAAAACAGACTTAATCCTTCCATATTTGTGGCCCCTGATTTGGTTTTGAGCGGGTTGAACAGGATTTTACTTCATAATGCAGGCTAATAAGCGCGTACTTTTAATTATTCTCGGAATCATCGGGTTCAATGCTGTATCCTTCGGACAGGCCACCCGCAGTCCGTTCTCCTCCTTCGGCATTGGAGATAAATTTCAAAATTCGTTAAGCAACAATCAGGGGATGGCAGGCCTCGGTGTCAGCAATCCGCAGTATTGGTATCTGAATAATGTGAATCCTGCATTACTTATCTATAGTGGCTACAACTCGGTGCTGGAGGGAGGATTTATTGGAGAGCGCAGAACGGTGAAAGGCTCGAGCGAATCGGAGAAAAACGGAGGCGGGAATTTAAACTATCTCGCCATGGGCATTCCTGTAAAGCCTTGGCGATGGACAGCTTCGGTTGGCTTGATGCCCTATTCCAGCGTTAACTACCAAATCGGGTACGTCAATGCCATTCAAGGTTCAACCAACACAGTGAATGTGGTGGAAACTGGAACAGGCGGCATCAATCAAGCATATTTTTCCAACGGCTTCAAAATTTATAAGGCGCTTACAGCCGGTGTAAAACTTACTTATTTATTTAGTTCAATTGACCGCGAGTTTAGAAATGTGTTGTCTTCTTCAAACCAATCTATTCCCATTATTCCTGGTGTAAAAGAAACAAGCTATGTCAAAGACATTAGTTTTTCCGGAGGTATCGCGTACAATATTGATTCCCTTGGTAAAAAAAGAAACCAACTAAATTTTGGTGCCACCTACGATTTCAAATCAAACGTCCACACCGAATTCAGTCAGCAACTTCGCAGGTACAGTAGTTCAGGAAATCTTACCGATTCCGTTACGGTGAGTCGCCTGAATGGAAACATAACTTTACCCCAAAGTATTTCTGGCGGTATTTCCTACGGCAGACCGGGCTATTGGTTGGTTGGTACAGATATCACTTACCTCGATTATCGTCAATTCCGTAATTTCAATGGAGATAGCGAAAATGCCGTTTCTGTATGGAGATATGCGGTTGGCGCTGAAATTACTCCGAATCCTGCAGCATTAGGAAATTACTTGAATAGAATGACCTACCGAACGGGTGTAAGCTATGAGGAAATGCCTTATTTAATAAACGGTAGTCGAATTAAAGATTTTGGCATTAATTTTGGCCTCTCTTTACCGGTGGGTAGATATTCTAACCTGAACTTTGCCGTAAAAGCAGGAAAGCGAGGAGATTTACAAACCAATACGATTGAAGAGAACTATTTAAAATTTTACTTTGGCGTGACTTTTAACGACCAATGGTTTATTAAAAGAAAGTTTGATTGAATTATTAAAACCTATGAAAATGAAAATGGTAAAAGGTTTGCTCGCGTTAGGAGCGATACTTTTTGTAAGCAGCGCAGCGTGGTCGCAGTGCAAAGAAATCAAATGGCCTGAAGACAAAGCAAAGGCCGAAGAGTGCGTTGCCATTTGGGGTGATGCAGTAAAGCAAGGTAACTACCGCACGGCCACCGCGCCACTGCAATGGATGCTCACTAACGCACCACAGTGGAACACTAAACTTTATGTGGATGCGGGAACCGTTTATGATGGCCTTGCTTCTAAAGAAACCGATGCGGCCAAAAAGAAAATACTGGTAGACTCTCTGCTGTGGATCTACGATATGCGCTTGAAGAATTGTGGCGATGAAGTGAACGTGCTCAATCGCAAAGCTGCCGCAGCAGTTAAGTATAATATCAACAACAAAGAAAAATCACCTGAGCTTTTACAGATGTACGACAAAGTGTACGAGATCAGTGGTAACAATGTGAGTGACAATAACCTTGAAGCCTACATGTCGGTGGTTTATGTAAACTTTGTAACCCAGAAAAATCTTTCTGAAGAGCAGATTTTACAACGCTATGATAAACTAATGTCTGTGATTGATTTTAAAATCAAAAAAGCACAGGAAGCTAACAAAGCTGAGGACGTAGAAAAGTACAAGAAGATTAAGAGCAATGTTGATGATAAACTCATCAAGATGGTGAAGGTTGACTGTGCTTTCGTAAAGAAAAATCTTGAGCCTAAGTTCAAAGCGAATCCTACCGATGTAGGCATGGCCAAAAAGATTTTCCAATTCATGCTGAACGATAAGTGCACAGATGACCCGCTCTGGATTGAAGCCGCTGAAGTAGTGCACAAGGCTACCCCTGACTTTGGATTAGCAAAAGTACTTGGCGCCAAGTATCTTCAGAACAAGGATTATGCTAAAGCTGAAACACTTTTGAATGAGGCTGCAACCCTGGGAACTTCTACGCAGGATAAAGCTGAAATTTCAATCCTGCTGGGAGACCTGGAAAACCAAAAAGGAAATAAAACTGCTGCCCGTGAGCACTACCGTAAGGCCGCAGCGATTGATCCTGCCAACAAAGATGGCTATGAAAAAATTGGAGACTTATACTACTTCTCATTCAATGACTGCAAGAAGGGCGTGAGTCTTGCCGAAGATAGGCTGGTGTACATCGCAGCGTTTGAAATGTATGCGAAGGCTGGAAATCAGCAAAAGATGGCGCAGGCAAGAGGTCAGTTCCCTTCCGTAACCGAGTTATTTGAATTGAACTGGAAAGAAGGCGAATCGAAAAAAATTACGTGCTGGGTAGGTGAAACTGTTTCTCTGCGCACACGCGGAAAAGAATAACGAACAATAGTACTTATACAAAGGCTGGCCTTATGCCAGCCTTTCTTTTTTCTGGTATGAAACAGTCCCTCCATTCATCTTTTGTTGTATTGGCCTTCATCGCGCTCAGTGTGATGGCCTCATCCTGCTCGACCAAGGAAACCGCCAAGCCGATCATTTATGAAGGCCCGCTTCGCGAAGGGGAAAACATCGTCATGCAGTACACAGAAAAAGATCAATTGAAGGTGGTGTTGAAAGCAAAAAAGTTTTTTGAGTTTCAAAATGGTGATAAGGAGTTTCCGGAAGGCATCTACATAGAGTTTTATGATGACCTTGGTAAACTCACTTCGATACTCCAGGCAAATCATGCCTTTTATTTCAAGGAGGAAGATAAGTGGAGAGCCAGAGGGAAAGTGGAGGTAAAAAATATTGAGAAAAATGAACAATTGAATTCTGAAGAATTATTCTGGAAGCCCACCACTAAACGCATCTTCACGGAAAAATTCGTCACCATTCGCCAGGAAGATGAAATTCTTTACGGAACCGGCCTTGATGCCGCACAGGATCTTTCTACTTACAAAATTTCAAAACCGGAAGGCGAATTCGATATCAAAGAGTAAGCTTGAGTCTTTTCATTGTCTGATTTCACTGCCCATCGAATAACCAAAATCCTGTTACGGTTATAATATTTATCTTTGCCCATCATGAAGCTCGCGGATATTTTGCTGCTTTCACTTGCAGCCGCTTTTATCATCATAGGAATTTATGAAGTAATGACGGTGGGTATAGGCCAGGCTTATGCATACATCATGCTCTCCATCCTGATTTTCTTTTATTACACTTATCGAAAGAAAAAGAATTCATGATTGACACCAATCTCTTTCCTCCTATCCTTACTGCCCTTGCCTTTTCCTTCTTCTTTTCAGGAATAGAGATTGCGTTTCTGTCCTCCAACAAATTGCAGATCGAACTGCAAGGGAAACAAGGTGCCTTGTCAGGAAAGATCATGTCTTACTTTATCAAAAAGCAAAGTTGGTTTATTGGCACTACGCTTATAGGGAACACCCTTGCGCTGGTGGTCTTTGGAATCCTGATGGCCCAACTCATAGAGCCCATGCTGGCACTTTACCTACCGCAAAGTATAAATGATGAAGTATTTGTTTTGATCATTCAAACATTGATCTCCACTCTCATAGTACTTTTCACCGCTGAGTTTCTGCCCAAGAGCCTGTTTCTCATCAATCCTAATTTGATGCTTAGCACGCTGGCAGTACCCTTTCGGGTTATCTATTTCATTTTAGCGCCACTTACGTTTTCAATCGTCTACCTTTCCAAGCTGGTAATCGTTTATGTGCTGAGAATTGAATATTCTGAAGAGAAGCCTGCCTTTGGATTGACCGATCTCAATCATTATTTGAAAAATATGATGAAGGTAAAGCACGAAGACGAGGAGATAGAACTGGATAAAAAAATATTTCACAACGCTCTTGAGTTCAAAACCGTAAAGGTGAGAGATTGCATGATTCCCCGAACGGAAATTATTGCAGTGGGGCTGGAAGAGGAAATCACAAAACTGAAAGAAGCCTTCGTTGAAAGCGGCCATTCAAAGATTCTGATTTTCAAGGAAACGATTGATGATGTGATTGGCTACTGCCACTCCTCAGCGCTCTTTAAAAAACCTTCCTCGATAAATGAAATTCTCACACCCATCATCATTGTGCCGGAAACGATGATGGCCAATGAATTGATGATCCAATTTATCAAAGAACGAAAAAGTCTTGCCATTGTGGTAGATGAATTTGGTGGCACTTCTGGGATGGTGAGTATGGAAGATGTGATTGAAGAAATTTTTGGCGAGATTGAAGACGAGCATGATGAAGACGATTTGGTTGAGCAAAAAATTGACGCTCATACTTTTTTACTGAGTGCCCGACTGGAAATCGATTACCTTAATGAAGCTCAGAATCTTAAACTGCCCACGGGCGATTACGAAACGCTGGGAGGATTGATTTTATCCTACACAGAAGATTTTCCAGCCGAGGGAGCGTCAGTCTCTATACCCCCTTACCAGATTACCATTCAAAAAACTCAGGGAAACCGCATCGATACAGTGAAACTGGTGATCCTGGAGCCTAATCAGGAGGCATAACTTCAGTATTTTCAAATTGATTGGTAATTCATTGATAATCAATTGTATTAATTACCTCCTTTCTTAAAATCAGCCTTTGCCGAATTGATAGAACGGGTTAAATTTGCGCTCTTTCTAAAGATTTAGAAATAAGCATTTTAACAGTTATTCATACCTAATCAAGCAGTTTTTTTATGGCATTAATTGGAACTCTCAGGAATAAGATGACCAAATGGGTGGTGGGCTTTGTGGCCGTGGCTATCATCTCTTTTATCCTGAATGATTTATTTGGAAATGGACCTCGTTCGATTATCGGCAATAAAGATAACGTGGGCGAAATCGCTGGAACTACGATTTCCCTGAAGGAGTATCAAGATGCCGTTCAGGAGCGCGAAAACAATTACATCCTAAACTTTGGTCGTCAGCCAGGCGATCGTGAGCGGCCAACACTGCAACAGCAAGCTTGGGAATTATTGATTGTTAAGAATGCGATTCGCTCTCAATTTGAAAAAGTAGGTGTAAAAGTTACTACTGAAGAAATCTGGGACATGGTTCAAGGAAAGAACGTTGATGAAAACGTGAAGCAGTCTTTTCTCGACTCAGCAGGAAATTTCGATCGCAGAAAAGTGATTGAATACATCAATACGTTTAATTCACCTGCTCCCACCGAGCCGCAAATGCTTGCTGCATGGCAAGAGAGCCGCTACCGCTGGACTTCCTTTCAAAAAGATTTGGGCCTTGGCCGCGAGCGTATCAAGTATGAAAATCTGATTCTGAAAACAAATTACGTTACCACCGCTGAAGCCGAGCGCGATTATCATAATCAAAACGATGTTGCCGAAGCTAAATATTTGTACGTACCTTTCTTCGCCATCAGCGATTCACTCGTGAACCTTACCGAGAGTGATCTCAAGGCCTACTACGATAAGAATAAAAGCAAGTACAAAGTAAAAGAGAGCAGAAGCATCAGCTATGTGAGGTTCCCTGTGGTTGCCTCCACCGAAGATTCTACCAAGCTCAGAGAAGAAGCCGCAAAACTTGCCGCTGATTTCAAAACAGTAGCCGATGATTCTGTGTTTGCCATTTCTAATTCCGATGGTCAGAATGCTTATTCGAAATACACCATTGCATCGCTACCTACATTCTTGAGTAATCAACCTGAAAATCTTAAAAACGGTACGGTTATCGGTCCGTTTCTGGATGGCAATAGCTACAAAGTGGTAAAAGTAGTGAAGGTGGGAACGGACACGATTTACAATGCGAAAGCAAGTCACATCCTGATCAAGTGGGATGCCGAAACGGATGCCGCTAAAAAGACTGCTAAAGAAAAAGCCAGAAAAATTCTAAACGAAATTAAAGGTGGTGCCGATTTCGCTGCAAAAGCGCGCGAACATGGAACGGACGGAACCGCAGGACGTGGTGGCGATTTAGGCTGGTTTAGTTCTGGCCAAATGGTGAAGCCTTTCGAAAGCGCAGTATTCAATGCTAAAAAAACTGGCCTGTTGGGCGATGTAGTGGAGACACAGTTTGGCTACCACATCATCAGTGTAACCAATCTTAAAGACAACAGTGCATACACAGTAGCAACTATCGAATTGAACATTACTCCTGGTGACGATACGCAAAACGCTGCGTTCTTAAGAGCGCAAAATTTTGCAAGCGATCTTAGTGGTATTGATGCATTCAAAGAAAAGGCAGGCAAGGAAAATCTGTTGATTCAAGATGCTAATGACTTAGGTACGTCCGATCGCAGAGTGGGTAATTTAGGCGAAGCTCGTCAAATCATCACCTGGTTATTCCGCGAAGGAAAAATAGGAAAGGTGTCTGATGTGTTTGATTTAGATGATGAGTATGTTGTCGCGATCATGACAAATGAAGTTGAAGAGGGATTCAAATCATTTGAAAAAACAAAGGACGAAATTACCAATGCCGCTAAGAATGAACTGAAGGCTAAGAAAATTATTGAAAAGCTAAACGCTCAGAAAGGCACACTGGAAGAAATTGCAGCAGCCTTTGGAAGCGATGCGTCCGTTTATAGTTCAAGCGACATTAAGATGAATTCGAATACACTTACCGGAGTTGGCCTTGATCCATTAGCGGTAGGAAAAGTATTTTCAATGTCAAGCGACAAACCATCGTCACCCTTCGTAGGTGAAAATGGTGTGTTCATCATCGAATTGAAAAATAAAACTATTGCAGCCGAAGTAGGAGATTATAGTGTATTTAAAACTCAATTATTGCAAGGTTTGAATGGCCGCTCAGGGTTCGCCATTGCGGATGCCATCAAAGAAACATCAAACATTCAGGATAAGAGATATCGCTTTTATTAATCGATAAATACTAATTTTAAGCGCCTTTTGCCCAAGCATCAGGCGCTTTTTTATTTTATGATGGATCAGGAATGGCTCAATCAATTTCGCGATAAACTAGACAAGCATCATGCGTGGCCTTCGCTGTACACCTTTAAATTCATTGTGCCCAAAGGAAAAGAAGATGAGGTAAAGCGACTCTTTCCGCAGCATTTTGCATCGGAACGGCAATCTAAAAATGGAAATTATACAAGCATTACCTTACAGATGATGGCGCAATCCAGCGAAGCCGTAATCGAAGTTTATGTTGCCGTTTCTACGATTGAAGGAATCATTGCCTTGTAAATCCTATTCTTCAATCAAGCTCAGGCGCTGAAATAAAAATCAGAATGCTAACTTTAAGCATGTGGAAAGAAGAAAACAACAAACTCACCAGGCAGTTTCAGTTTAAAGATTTTAAAGAAGCCTTCGCCTTCATGACCAAAGTGGCCTTGCTGGCAGAAAAAATGGACCATCATCCTTACTGGACCAATGTGTATAATTCCGTTACCATTGAATTATCCACCCACGATGCCGGAAATATTGTAACCGAAAAAGATCGAAAGTTGGCAAAGGCGATTGACGGATTGCTGAGTTAATTTATGGAAGAAAAGACATCTCTCTATGTTGTGCCCACGCCAATCGGAAATCTTGGTGATATTACATTGCGAGGCATTGAGATTCTAAAATCTGTTGATACCATTTTGGCGGAAGATACACGCACGTCTGCAAAACTTTTGAAGCATTATGACATCAATAAGCCTCTTCAGAGCTTTCATATTTTTAATGAGCACAAGGCGCTGAATGGCTTAATCCAACGAATGAAAAACGGTGAGGTAATGGCACTGGTGAGCGATGCCGGCACTCCCGGAATTTCTGACCCGGGTTTTCTTTTGGTCCGGGCTTCTCTGCAAGCCGATTTAAAAGTTGAATGTCTTCCGGGTGCCACTGCATTTGTACCCGCCCTGATCAAGTCAGGGTTTCCAACCGATCGATTTGTTTTTGAGGGATTCTTGCCACATAAAAAAGGAAAGCAAACACTGCTGAAAAGATTGGCGGAAGAAGATCGCACCGTTATTTTATATGAATCACCGCATCGATTGGTAAAAACACTGGAGCAAATGATCGATTTCTTTGGTACTGATCGGTTCGTTTCGGTTTCGCGTGAGTTGACCAAACTGTATGAAGAAACGTACACCGGAAAATTACAGGACGTGCTTACACACTTTCAATCGAAAGAAGTAAAGGGAGAAATCGTAATGATCATTGATGGCAAAAGAGATTAATATCAATCCGTTTATTCTGCTTGGCGCAAGCGTTTTTTTATTAGCTGGCGGTTGGCTGATGAAATCATTCCCGATTTTTCTGCTGTTTGGATACGCTCCTTTGTTTGCTCTTACCGATCGCATCTCCGATAAAAAACCATTTTGGAATCAATTCGAATATATTCTTGTAGCACTTTGCCTCTCGCTTTTTGCTGCACATCAACTTCGGAGTGATTCCATTATGAACAGTATAATTGAAGGAATAGCGTTAACACTCCCCTTCATTGCTTATGGCTTTGTGCGACAATCATTAGGAAATCGTACAGGGAAATTCACCATCATTTTTTTTTGGCTGGCCGCTGAATATGTCTTTTTAAAAACACCTTGGCGGGAGAATCTAGTTTTTCTTGGCGATGGATTAATTCTCTTCCCTCACCAAATGAACTTTACATGTTATACCGGTTATTTGGGAATTTCACTTTGGATTTTAATCAGCAATCTTCTGATTTACCTTACCATTATAAAGGAAAAAGCGATAAATTATATCTTCTTGATCTTAGCATCGGTATTAATCGCTGCGCCTCTTGTTTTTAGCCTCATGAATGAATCAGAGCCAATTACAAGAGAAAGCATGCTTCAATTATATGGTCAGTCAACTGTAGAGGTGGGGGCTTATCAACTTAAAGGCGAATGGACGGGAAGAACTGCAGCCTGGGTTTCGGTGTTAATACTATTGTTGAGTCTGGTGAAAAATAAAATTCAAAAAAAATGAATCTCGCCCAGGTAGAAAAACAAGTTATTCAGTTGTGTGAATCGGTTGGCTCATTCATCCGGACAGAGGCAAAAAATTTTGACCGATCACGAATTGAATTGAAAGATACCTTCACCAACCTGGTGTCGTATGTTGATAAGGAATCTGAAAGAAGACTTGTAGAGGGATTAAGTTCAATCATCCCTGGTTCAGGATTTATTGCCGAAGAGGGAACCGATCGGGTGAGTGAGAATGAATATACGTGGATCATTGATCCGCTGGATGGCACCACTAATTTTCTGCATGGTCTTCCGGTATTTGCCATTAGCATCGGGCTTACACGAAATAAAAAAACTATTCTTGGTGTTGTCTACGAGGTTTCACATCAGGAATGTTTTCATGCCATTGAAGGAAGTGTAGCGTACTGCAACGATGAAGTCATCCACATTTCACCCATAAAAAAATTAGAAGAAAGTTTATTAGCAACGGGCTTCCCCTACTATCACACCGAAAAGAAAGAAGATTACCTGGACATCATTCGGATTTTCCTCGAAAAAACTCATGGCATTCGCAGACTTGGCAGCGCAGCTATCGACCTCGCTTACGTAGCGTGCGGACGGCTGGATGGTTTTTTTGAATACAATTTGAAACCCTGGGATGTGGCCGGGGGTGCGTTCATCGTACAACAAGCCGGAGGAAAAGTCACCGACTTTCGAGGCACCGATAATTTTCTTTATGATGGCGAACTCTGCGCAGGTGGAGGCATCCACTCACACATGCTAGAAATCATTTCCAAACGCTGGGGATATTAAATCCTACTCACTTCGCAAGGCATGGGCAGGATTGATCGTGGCAGCTTTAAAAGACCTGTACCCAACGGTAATCAATGCTATTGATAATGTGATCACAATGCCCATGATAAAAACCAGTGGGCCAATTTCAATTTTATAAGCAAACTCATCCAGCATTTTATTCATCACTATCCAAGCCAGCGGTGCTGCCAACAAAAATCCAATCACAATCAATTGAATGTACTCCCTTGAAAACTGAAGCATAATGCTCTCAACAGAAGCGCCCAGCACTTTGCGCACTCCAATCTCCTTGCTCTTTTGATTTGCCATAAAAGTTGCTAATCCGAACAAGCCAAGGCATCCAATAAATATAGCCATAGAGGTAAACAGCGTTAATAATATTGAAGTTTTTCGCTCGCCTTCATAAAATTCTTTAATGCTTTGATCGAGAAACTCATAACTAAAAATATTTTCCGGGTAGGTGGCTTCCCATTTCTCTTTGATCGCGTCAATGGCAGCCTGAAGATTCTGCGGATTGACTCTCACCGAGAGGTTACCGTAATTCTTACTGCGATTCAAAAGCACCGTTGCTTCAATTGGGCGATGCAGCGAAACTGTATGAAAATCTTTCACCACACCAGAAACACGAAGTGTCTTTTGCCACATCGTTATCTCCTTTCCAACAATGTCAGCAGGGTTCTGAAAGCCCACCATTCTGGCTAAACGTTCATTCACCACAAAACTTGTGGCCGTATCCTGATCGGCAAGGCCCTTTCCTGCAACTAAGGTTAAGCCAAATAAATCAATATAATTTCCATCAACCGTCTTAATTTGTGTATTGAAATTATCGGTGCTTCCCTCCAATTTGAAATTTGTGCCAGAGGTGGAACTGGAGGATGGCGGAGTATTGCAGAGACTTGCCTTCTCCACTTCAGACAACTTCGTGATCTCATCGCGCAGCGTTCTCATCGCTGTTTTACTTTTCTCTGCATCCTCCAGAGAAGGAATAGGAACCGTGAGGATGGCATCTTTTCGAAATCCCAAATCTTTGCTTTGGAAATAATTCATTTGCGATATCAGAACAATGGTGCCGATAATGAAGAACTGTGAAATAAAAAATTGCATGACCACCAAGCCTTTCCGCAAGGTGTAGCCAGAAGAAGAGCGATTGCTTATTAAGTTTTTTAGCGCCAGCACTGGATTATATGCAGAAACAACTAGTGAGGGATATAACCCCGATAGAAGGGAGACCACAACAGTGACGGAAATCAGGTACAGCCATAGCGCAGTATCGGAAAACTGAAGTGAAAGAGATAACTCCAGAAAGGGATTGATGAATCCCAGCGCAAGTTGAACTAAGCCAAGAGAAAGGAGAACTGAAAAAATGGTGACAATGGTAGTCTCTCCCAGGAATTGAAAGACTAATTGATAGCGGGTGCCTCCAAGAGACTTTCGAATGCCAACCTCTTTGGAGCGTTTGATTGCTTCTGCGGTGGAAAGGTTGATGAAATTAATACAAGCCGTAAGAATCAAGAATGCACCAATAATGCCCAACGCGAGCAGTACTCCCTTTTCAATAGTGTTGTAGTTGTAGTTTGTAAATCGATCATCGAAATGAATCTCACTCAAGGGTTGAATTAAATATGTGCGATGATCCCAATTTTCCTTGCCCATATATTTTTCTACAAATGCAGGGATTCTTTTTTCAATCTCAGCAACCGAAGAATTTTCCTTGAGTAGGAAATAGCAGGTTTCATCGCTCCAAATACTTCCCCAACCATGTTCATCCAATTCTTTCTTTATGGTGATGTGCGATAGTAGTACATCAAAGGGAAAATCGGTATTGGCAGGAAAATCTTCCATGATAGCAGTTACTCTAAAATCACGGCCATCGTAATTCAAAATTTCGCCCACCGCATCCGTTCTGCCAAAATATTTATTTGCCGATTGCCTGGAGATAATGGCCTCATTGGGTTCGTCCAATCCCTTTGTAGCATCACCAATGAGTAAAGTCCTGTCAAAAATCTTGAAGAAACTAGGTTGAGCATACGTAACACCTCGCTCTTCCTGAAACTTCTTTGCGTCACCGTTACTGACGGGTATGGTAATCAAACTACCCGAGCGATAGGCAATAAATGTTACTTCCTCCGCTTCCGGAAAATCATTTTGAAATGCCTCTGGCAAAACAGTCGGCACGCCAGGCGTATGCGCCTTACCATTGTTGTTTCCATCTGACTCGGTTACCAGCCGATAGATACGATCTTTCTTGCTGTGGTATGTATCAAATCCCGAATGAAAATTAACGAGTAAAAAAAGTATCAAACTGGATGTCACTCCGAGGGTAAGTCCACCGATATTGATTAATGTGGTTGTCTTCTGTCGAAGAATATTACGCAAAGCGGTAGTGAGATAGTTTTTGAACATGCTTTTTTCTGTTGTGCCTCAACTTTATCCAAGATCGGTGCCATCTTTAAAATGCTTGTTTTAAGCCCAAAATCGACCTACACCTGTCCATAAGCGGTAAAAAATGTTCGTATCCGATCAGTTTGAATTTTTCTTCTGCGAATAAGGTTGAAGGGTTAGTTTCGTACTTTTGAGGCAATGATTCAAACAGTTTTAATAATTCTGATTTTCGCGGCAGCGGCATTTTATCTTGGCCGAATGATTTATAAATCCTTTCAGGCAAAAAACGCCTGCTCATCAGGCTGCGGAAAATGTGGTGTTGTAGATTTTGAAAAAATTCAAAAGCTGGAAAAGCAGGCCTAAGATTTTAAGCCCACACCTTCGTTCCTTCCGTGCAATTTCTGCACATTTCAATTTCACTTCGCGATTTAATTAGTGAGCCTCTAAAATTTTGATAGGCCTCTCCCCTCCAAATGTCTTGAAAAGTTTGCTGGTTCAAATCGCCTAACACAAAATGCGCGTCCTTATCGAAACAACACGGCACCACTTTTCCGTCCCAGGTGATTACGCAGCTGTGCCACATCTTCCAGCAATGATCTAACAATTGGTTTTTAATTTCGTAAGTCCCATCGCTTTTCTTTCGGTACCGTGAGTAATGATCATTATCCGGAATAAACGATGAACCGTTTTGATAATTATAGATCTGGGCCGTTTTTAAAGCAAGGTGATCAACTCCCATCTTTGTCGCTAGCGCTTTGATCTGCGGTAGCTGATGCTCATTTTGCCGCACTACTAAAAATTGAAAAACAACCTGAGGTGTTAACGACTTTAGTTGCTTTTTCCATTTCAAAATATTTTGTGTGCCCTCCAAAACCTTATCAAGCTTACCCCCAATGCGATAAGATTCATACGATTCCTGAGTAACCCCATCAATCGAAATAATCAAACGATCTAATCCCGATTCTACTGTTGCGCGCGCTACTTCATCGCTCAGGTAGTGCGCGTTGGTAGACGTAGCCGTATAGATTTTCCGCTGCGCAGCATACTGAATCATTTTCAAAAAAGAAGGATGCAAATAAGGCTCACCTTGAAAATAAAAAATAAGATAGGAAAGCGTGGGTGACAATTGATCGATCACAGATTGATACAACTCAGGCTTCAACATTCCTGTTGGGCGGGTAAACGACCTAAGCCCGCTGGGGCATTCCGGGCAACGCAAATTACAAGAGGTGGTTGGCTCGATTGCAATACTAATGGGCATCCCTGCGATGGATGGTTTTCCGGAAATTCTGGATGCAAAATAACTGGAGAGAATCTGAGTGGAATTCCAAACACGCGATGGCGTTTGCTTCGACATCAAATTCAATCCGTCACTCAGAGTTGCGATCATATTCAAAAAACCAAAATTACCGTTTGCTGCTCGTTTTGTTTTATCTTTCCATGGATTATTTATAACTCATGAAGCGTATTTTATTTCTGCTGCTGTGCCTACCCTCATTACTTTCCTTTGGTCAGAGCATGCAGTTAAGTGAACAGGCGCAGGTATCTATTATTACGTGCGGCCCTGATCAGCATGAACTATATGCAGCATTTGGCCACAGCGCCATTCGCATCTACGATCCTGCTTTGGGCATTGATGATGCCTATAACTACGGAATTTTTGATTTCGATCAGCCAAACTTCTATCTGAATTTTGCGCGCGGGTATTTGTACTATAAGCTCGGGGTCTACCCTTATCCGCTTTTCCGCGATGCTTATATTTCTTACAATCGCTTTGTTCATGAGCAGGTGCTGAATCTCTCCGCAATACAAAAGCAAAAAATTTATGAGTTCCTGGTATGGAATGCCCGACCAGAAAATCAAACCTATCGATACGATTATTTTTACAACAATTGTGCTACCAAGGTGCGCGATGTATTTGCTGACATTCTAAAAGAAGATATTGCCTTTGACGGATCATTCATCACCACCAACTATACCATTCGTAATCTGACTGATTTATATCTTTCTCCGCTACCTTGGGGTGATCTTGGCATTGACATTTGCCTGGGTTTACCCATGGATAAGACGGCATCACCGTATGAATACATGTTTCTTCCCGATTATATCGAATCGTCATTCAATCATGCGTACATTCATTTAAATGGTGAAAGGGTTCCGTTCGTAATGAACTCACATTCTGTTTATGAATCAGTACCCGAAAAAAATACGTTCAACTGGTTTCATCCGCTCATCATTTTTGGTTTTGTTCTTGCCATCGTAGTAGCGATCAGCTGGAAAGATTGGCGGAGAAAAAAAGCAAGTGATTGGATTGATTACATTTTATTCCCAATACTGGGATTAATCGGGCTCTTACTTTTTGCCCTTTGGTTCTTTACCGATCATCAGGCAGCATCAAACAATTTCAACTTGGTTTGGGCTTTACCCACACATGTAATCGTTCCATTTTTATTATTGAAAAAAGGGAGTTTTCGTCAAGGATATTTTAAAGTGGTGGCAGCCCTCACATTGCTCCTTTTATTATGCTGGTTTGTTTTGCCTCAAGAGCTAAACACCAGCCTGCTTCCTCTTGTAACGATTATTGCTGTGCGAAGCGGACTGCAGGGATTTCTTCCAAATGAAGAATAGGCTTTAAAACAAAAGGCCTGATTGAATCAACAATCAGGCCCTTTCCTTTTTTAAACACTTCATCAAATATGAATTGGTCTATTGGCCGTTGCCGCCAGACAAGCTTCTTTCACAGCTTCCATGTACGTAGGATGTGCATGCGACATTCTGGAAACATCCTCAGCCGATGCTCTGAATTCCATGGCAGTAACTCCTGCCGCGATCATATCCGCAGCTCTTGCACCGATGATGTGCATTCCTAAAATTTCATCCGTGTTTTTATCCGCCAGAACTTTCACCAATCCATCCAAGTCCATGCTGGCACGAGCACGACCCAATGCCTTGTATGGAAAGTTTCCAACCTTGTAGGCTCTGCCCTGCTCTTTCAATTGCTCTTCGGTAAAACCAACACTGGCAACTTCTGGCCAAGTGTATACCACACCAGGAATTAAATTGTAATTAATGTGAGGCTTTTGTCCTGCTAACTGCTCAGCAACATAAACACCTTCTTCCTCAGCTTTGTGGGCAAGCATAGCCCCACGCACCACATCTCCAATCGCGTAAATGTTATCAACTTTCGTTTTCAGATGATCATCCACCGGCACACGGCCTTTGTCAAGTTCAATTCCCACTTTCTCTAAACCTAAACCATCCGTGTATGGCCTTCTTCCGACACTCACCATACAATAGTCACCTTTGATCTCGATAGCAGCACCTCCACTTTTTGGTTCCGCTTTTAGAATTACTTCCTTGCCTTTGTTTTCAACGGAAGTCACTTTATGCCCCAGGTAAAAATCCATTCCCAACTTTTTGGTGGCCTTTTGCAATTCCTTGCCCATCGTTCCATCCATGGTAGGGATAAGGCTATCCAAAAATTCAACAACAGAAACTTTTGATCCGATGCGGGCATACACAGAACCCAATTCCATTCCAATCACACCTCCACCTACAATGATTAAGTGCTTTGGTATTTCCTTTAGCTCAAGCGCTTCGGTGCTGGAGATAATCCTTTTCTTGTCAAAAGGAGCAAAGGGTAGTGCAGTTGGTTTGGAGCCTGTGGCAATAATTACGTTTTCTGTCGTGATCGAAGTTTCCTTGCCATCTGCAGCCGTGATTTTAACGGTATTCTTATCAACGAAAGATCCTACACCCGTGAAGACATCTATTTTATTTTTCTTCATTAAAAAAGCAATGCCATCCACGTTGGATTTTACTACGCCCGCCTTTCGGCTGATCATTTGAGCAAGATTGGCTTTAGGTTCTGAGATATCGATGCCATGCTCTTTGAATGTGTGAGCGGCATTATGGAAATGCTCCGATGAATCCAGCATTGCCTTGGAAGGAATGCAGCCAACATTAAGACATGTGCCACCGAGTGTATTATATTTTTCGATGATGGCTGTTTTAAACCCTAGTTGTGCGCAGCGAATTGCCGCTACATACCCACCAGGACCAGAGCCAATTACCGTGACATTGTATTGCATAACATGATTTTTTAGAAATGAAAAGATTTAAACACCAAGAATTAATCTTCCTGGATCTTCCAACATCTCTTTCACCCTCACCAAAAAGCTAACAGACTCTCTTCCATCAATGATACGATGATCATAGGAGAGAGCCAGATACATAATCGGCCTCACCACTACCTCACCTTTAATTACCACAGGTCGTTCTACAATATTATGCATACCCAATATTGCAGATTGTGGTGCATTAATAATTGGTGTTGAAAGCATGGAGCCAAAAACTCCACCATTGGTAATGGTAAAGGTACCTCCGTTCATTTCATCAATAGAAAGTTTTCCATCTCTTCCGCGTGCAGCCAATCGGGCGATCTCCGCTTCGATCTGATTCATAGTGAGAGATTCTGCATTTCGCACCACCGGCACTACCAATCCGCGAGGTGTAGAAACTGCCACCGAGATATCGCAATAATCATGAAACACAATTTCATCTCCATCAATAGAAGCATTCACTGCAGGGAATTCCTTTAGCGCAGCGCACACCGCTTTGGTGAAGAATGACATGAAGCCAAGCCCTACACCATATTTTTCTTTGAATTGTTCTTTATACTTTGATCGAAGATCCATCACTGGCTTCATGTCCACTTCGTTGAAAGTAGTGAGCATAGCCGTTTCATTCTTCACTGCTACTAATCGCTTGGCGATCGTTTTTCGCAGCGAGGTCATTTTTTCTCTTCGCACATTTCGCGAGCCACCTGCAACAATAACCGGGGCTGCCGCAGACGCTCCAGGGGCCTTGTTTTCCTTTGCCGGAGCTTGAGCTTTCATCGCATCTTCTTTAGTAATTCGTCCACCTACTCCGCTTCCCTGAACACCGGAAGCTGCGACTCCTTTTTCATCCAGAATCTTAGCCGCGGCTGGAGAAGGATGCCCGGCTGCATAAGACTTATCGGCAGAAGATGAAGGCGCAGCAGCAACATTCGATGGTGAAGAAGATGCGGCTGCACCGCCCTCCGTGATTTCGATCTTGCAAATCAATCCACCAATTGGGAGTGTTGTTTTCTCCTTGGCAATAATTCTTAAAATTCCGTTTGCTTCGGCAGGTAATTCAAATGTTGCTTTGTCCGACTCAACTTCAGCAATCACTTCGTCCAGTCTTACAAAATCCCCATCCTTTTTCAGCCAGGTGGAAATCGTAACCTCTGTAATCGATTCGCCCACGGCAGGAACTTTCATTTCTTTTACCCCACCTGTTGCTTTTGGAGCAGCGGCAGCAGATGAAACTGATTTTGTTTCTGCTGGTGAAGGAGCTGAAGCCTGACCGGCTCCGTCAATTTCGCAAATCACTTCGCCAATGGGCACTGCGTCTCCTTGTTGTCTTTTTATTTTCAATACTCCGGCACTGGGAGCAGTCAGTTCAAAGGTGGCTTTGTCTGATTCTAACTCTGCAATCACTTCATCCATCTTCACCACATCGCCATCTTTTTTCAACCAATTGGCAATGGTTACTTCCGTAATTGATTCGCCAACGGTTGGCACTTTTACTTGTTGAGCCATACTTATTTGTAGGTTAAGCTAAATGGTTAATTAGATTAAATTTCAAGAGCCTGAGATACAATTTTCTGTTGTTCTACATCATGCACTTTCTTAAATCCTGTGGCGGGAGATGCACTCGCTTTGCGTGATATGCATTCAAGGCCGGGGATGTATCGAATAACAAATGACCAATATCCCATATTGGATGGTTCTTCCTGTGTCCATACCAACTTTGCACCTTTGTATTTTTTAAGTACCGAATTGAGCTGCTTCTCCGGAAATGGATGCAGTTGCTCTACCCGAACAATGGCCACCTCTTTATTTTTCTTTTTTGCCTGTCCTTCGAGCAAGTCATAATAAATTTTGCCGGTGCAGAGCACAACCTTCTTAACATCTTTAGCATTGACAGTTTCGTCATCAATTACTTCCTGGAAAGAACCTTTTACAAAATCCTTTAAAGGCGAAACTACGGAAGGATGTCTTAGCAAAGACTTAGGAGAAAATACGATACATGGCTTTCTGAACTCCCAATACATTTGCCTTCTTAACAAATGGAAAATGTTGGCTGGGGTGGTAGGATTAGCTACAATCATATTGTATTCAGCCGAAAGCTGAAGGAAGCGCTCAGGTCTGGCGTTTGAGTGTTCCGGACCTTGACCCTCATATCCGTGAGGAAGTAACATCACCAACCCATTCATACGCTGCCACTTCGATTCGGCACTCGAAATAAACTGATCGATCATCACCTGGGCACCATTGGCAAAATCTCCAAACTGAGCTTCCCAGAGAACAAGTGCATGAGGTGTGGACATAGCATAGCCATACTCAAAACCCAGCACTCCAAATTCAGACAAGAGCGAATTGTAGATGAACATTTTGAGCTTGGAGCCTTCAATGTTATTCAAGCCGCAATATGGTTCATTAGTGTTGGCGTCAAAAAAGAATGCGTGACGATGAGAGAACGTACCACGCTTTACATCCTGACCTGACATGCGCACCGGGAATCCTTCTGATAAAAGTGATCCATAAGCAAGAAGTTCTGCTTCTGCCCATCCCAGAATTTTGTCATCAAAGAATGCTGCCTTCCTGTCCTTTAAAAGTTTTTCAATTTGTTTCAGCGGCTTAAATCCTTCCGGGATTGACGTGAGCGCTTTAGCAACTTTATCAATTGTCGCCTGCTTAACTCCCGTTTCCGGTGATTGGTCAAAATCATGTGGAGTAGCTTTTCTCAGGCGCTCCCACTCTTCTTCAATTTTTTGTGATTTATACGGAAGAGGCTTTTGCTTTACTTCATTTAAACGCTCCTGCAGTTGATTACGGAAACTCTTGTCAAGATCTTCAGCAAGCGTTGCGTCTACATCTCCACGTTCAATCAATTTTTTCACATACACTTCGCGAGGATTAGGATGCTTCGCGATGAGGTTATAGAGTTTTGGCTGGGTGAATTTGGGCTCATCACTTTCGTTGTGGCCATGCCTGCGATAGCAAAGCATATCAATGAAAATATCCTTACCAAATTTTTGTCGATACTCTACGGCAAGATTGGAGCAGAAAGTAACCGCCTCCGCATCGTCACCATTTACGTGCAACACAGGTGCGTCAACAATCTTTGCAATATCCGTGCAATAAATACTGGTGCGGGCATCATCGTAGTCGGTAGTAAATCCAACTTGGTTGTTGATGACAAAGTGAATGGTACCACCTGTGGTGTAACCCGGTAAGCCCGACATTTGAATCACCTCATAAACAATGCCCTGGCCGGCAACCGCAGCATCGCCATGGATTAGAATAGCCATTGCTTTGGACAAATCTCCCTGATATTCATCGTCAATTTGACCACGCGTATAACCAACCACTAATGGATCTACTGCCTCAAGGTGTGAGGGGTTTGGAGTAAGCTTGACGTAAATTTTATTTCCAGAAGGCGTATCGATGTAACTTGCATAGCCCAGGTGATATTTAACGTCACCATCGCCCATGGTTAAATCAAGATTTGCATGACCTTCAAATTCAGTAAAAATCTGCTCGTAAGTTTTTCCTAAAATATTGGTGAGCACATTGAGGCGGCCTCGGTGTGCCATACCGATAACAACCTCCTTCGTACCAAGTTCGGCTGCCTTGTTAATAATCGTTTGAAGAGACGGAATAGTGTTCTCTCCACCTTCCAGCGAGAATCTCTTTTGACCTAAAAACTTTGTGTGTAGGAAGTTTTCAAAAACAACGGCTTCATTAAGTTTGGTCAGTATTCTTTTCTTCTCCTCCTGACTGGGATTGTTATTGTAGTACTGCTTCTCACACTTTTCAGCAAACCAAGCACGGATTTCATCGTTGCGGATAAAGTTGTATTCAAAACCGATTGGTCCTAAATAGATGGCTTGAAGTTTCTCAATGATTTTCCGCAATGAACTCTTGGGCATCCCTACCTCCACTGCCACATCAAATTCAGTATCAAGGTCAGCATCGGTGAGGCCAAAGTGCTTGATGTCTAAATCAACATTGTGATTTCGTCTTTCGCGCACAGGATTGGTCCTAGACTTTAAGTGTCCAAATGAGCGATAAGCAAAAATCAGATTTCTAACCTTCGTTTCTTTGATGGTAGTAGCGTCTCCTTCTGCATGACCATTTTCACCATGGCGCTGCACAGAGAAATCATAACCTTCGAAAAATTTTTGCCAGGTAAGATCAACCGATGAGGGATCTTTGCGGTATGCCTGATAAAGCTGATCGAGATAACCAACATCGGCATTGGAGATATAGGAGTATTTATCCATGGTTTATTTTGTGACGAAAACAAATGTATAAAACGGGTATAGGATTAAAAAACTTAATAATCGCTTATTCAAATATTAATAGATTATCAGTTACTTAAGGAATTTCGAGGTTGGCTATTGGTAAAAAATCAAAATGCATTACCTTTGCAGTCCTTTAAAAATGGACGTGATCCAAAACTAAAAAAAGCAGAAAATGGCTGTAAAAATCAGATTGGCCCGCAGAGGCCGCAAGAAACTGGCCCTTTACGATGTAGTCGTTGCAGATGCCAGAGCACCACGTGATGGTCGCTTTATTGAAAAAATCGGTACGTATAACCCACTCACCAACCCTGCCACGATTGACATTCAGGATGATCGTGCCTTCCATTGGATGATGAATGGTGCACAACCTACGGATACAGTGAAAGCGATGCTTTCTTATCGTGGTGTATTGTTGAAGAAACACCTTCAGATTGGTGTGGTGAAAGGCGCTCTTACGCAAGAGCAAGCTGATCAGAAGCACGCAGATTGGCTGAAGTCGAAAGAAAACAAGATTCAATCTAAGAAGGACACTTTAAGCAAGTCTAAGCAGGATGCTGCCAAGGCACGCAAGGAGGCTGAATCAAAAGTAAGAGAAGCAAGAGCTGAAGCAATTCGCAAGAAGGCTGAGGCTGCCGCTGCTGCACCTGTTGCAGAAGCTGCCCCTGCAGAAGGAGAAGCTCCTGCAGAAGCTCAAGCATAATTATTTTAACGTATTATTCGAAAATGCCAATGCGTAACCGTGTTGGCATTTTTTATTACCCCATGGACATTCAATCTTGTTTTAAAATCGGATACATTTCAAAAAGCCGCGGACTTGCCGGTGAAGTAACAGTCATTTTCAACGAACCGATCGAGGCGCAGTCAGACGATCCGCTTTTTATTGAAATTAATGGCGGGCTAGTGCCCTACGTGATCGAAAGCATTTCCAGCAGGACAGACAAATCGTTCATCAAGTTCGAAGATATTGATACCCTTGAAGCCGCCAACCAACTGAAGGGATGCAGCCTTTACCTACCGAAAGAAATACGCCCCGAATTGAAAAGAGGCGAGTTTTATAAC
The DNA here is from genome assembly GCA_966095315.1 of uncultured Cyclobacteriaceae bacterium. Taxonomy (GTDB): domain Bacteria; phylum Bacteroidota; class Bacteroidia; order Cytophagales; family Cyclobacteriaceae; genus ELB16-189. The sequence continues at coordinate 2,504 of CBHTSG010000012.1, read as the reverse complement.
GATGAAGTTGTTGGCTTCATCGTAGAAGACGCTGTTGCAGGGGAATTAGGAAGTGTATCAGAGGTGATCCAATCCGGACCAAATCGACTGATCCAGGTGTTAAAAGGGCAAAAGGAAATTCTTATTCCCGTGAATGGCCCATTTTTGAAAAGCATCAACCGATCAAAAAAGAAGATTAAAGTAGAATTGCCTGATGGCTTTTTAGAAATTTAAAGAATCATGAGAATTGATATCATTACGTGTCTGCCTCGACTTTTGGAGAGCCCCTTCTCTGACTCAATTTTAAAAAGGGCACAGGAAAAAGGGCTGGTCACTGTAGCAGTTCATGATTTAAGAAAATATGCACTCAACAAGCATAAATCAACAGATGATTATGCCTTTGGCGGTGGAGCGGGGATGGTCATGATGATTGAGCCCATTGATCTTTGCATTTCTGAGCTCAAATCGCAACGAACATATGATGAGATCATTTACATGAGCCCAGATGGGGAAATGTTAACTCAGGCCGTAAGCAATGAACTAAGCCTGAAGAAGAATTTGATACTGCTGTGCGGCCATTACAAAGGCGTGGATGAACGTGTGCGCGAACACCTGATCACTCGCGAAATCAGCATAGGAAATTATGTTTTGTCAGGGGGTGAATTGGCCGCTGCGGTTGTTGCCGATTCGGTAATCAGGCTCATTCCAGGGGTTCTCTCCGATGAGAGTTCTGCCCTTTTAGATTCTTTTCAGGATGGGTTGGTTGCGCCCCCGGTTTACAGTCGGCCTGCCGAGTACAAGGGTTGGAAGGTTCCTGAGGTGCTGTTATCGGGCCATCAGGCTAAAATTGAGCAATGGAGGCACGAAAGGGCGCTGGAAAGAACTAAACAAAGACGGCCTGATCTGTTAAAGTGATTGCAAAAATTCTGAAATATCCTTCCTAAATAATCTTTCACCTCCTATATTTGCACTCCATTTTAAAAACTGAGCATTATGGCCGATTTAATTAAAGTAGTAGAGCAGAGTTTGGCAGCCAACAGGACAGCCGTTCCTGATTTCAAGGCGGGTGATACTATTAACGTCCATGTGAAAATTAGCGAAGGTAACAAGGAGAGAATTCAGCAATTCCAGGGTGTTGTATTATACCGTAGAGGCACCGGCACAAATGGCGAAAGTTTTTCTGTAAGAAAGGTATCTAATGGTGTAGGTGTGGAAAGAATTTTCCCTATCCTGAGCCCTAGCATCGATAAGATTGAATTTGTGAAAGCTGGTAAGGTGAGAAGAGCGAAATTGTTCTACATGAAAGGTCGCCAGGGTAAATCAGCAAGGATTAAAGAAAAAATCGCAAACACTCAGGTTGCGTAATAATTTAAAGCATTCGATTGAAACCCACTTCAGGCCTTGGAGTGGGTTTTTTATTGCCAAAACCATCAAAAAACTGCTTTGGATGATTTCCAAGGAAGACTATCTTTGCCCACTTACCTAACCATTATGGCAAAAACAAACATTGCAGAACTACTCGGAAACGATGCAAAATTCCTTTTGGAGCACAAAAGCAAAACCATTTCAAAGGATCAGCTTCACCTTCCCAATCCAAATTTTGTAGACAACATTTTTTGTCAATCTAACCGCAGCACCCAGGTTATCAGAAGCCTTGGAGCTATGTTTGACCATGGGCGACTCGCTGGCACTGGTTTCCTTTCCATTTTACCTATCGACCAAGGTATTGAACACAGTGCAGGTGCATCTTTTGCAAAAAACCCTATTTACTTCGATCCGGAAAACATCGTGAAGCTTGCCATTGAAGGCGGCTGTAATGCGGTAGCCACTACGTATGGAAATTTGGCTATGGTTTCCAGAAAATATGCGCACAAAATTCCATTCATAGTAAAAATTAATCACAACGAACTTCTCACCTATCCCAATAAAGCTGATCAGATTATGTTTGGTTCGGTGGAGGATGCCTGGAATTTAGGGGCTGTTGCAGTTGGAGCAACAATATATTTCGGATCTGATAATTCAACCCGTCAGATACAGGAAGTTGCTAAAGCCTTTGAACGTGCCCATCAGTTGGGTATGGCCACTATTTTGTGGTGCTACACCCGCAATAATGCCTTCAAAAAAGACGGTAAAGACTATCATGTTTCAGCCGACCTTACTGGCCAAGCAAATCACTTGGGAGTTACCATTCAGGCGGATATCATTAAGCAAAAATTAGCAGAGAACAATGGCGGATACAAAGCCTTGAATACCGGAGGAAGCAGCTACGGAAAATTGGATGAGAAGATTTATACTGAATTAACCTCGGACCATCCGATTGACTTATGCCGTTACCAGGTGGCCAACTGTTATATGGGACGTGCAGGACTTATCAATTCTGGTGGAGAATCAAAAGGAGCAAGTGATTTGGCCGATGCCGTAAGAACAGCCGTAATTAACAAACGTGCCGGTGGTATGGGATTGATTTCCGGACGAAAAGCATTCCAGCGCCCCATGAAGGAAGGTGTTGAAATTCTTCAGGCTAT
>CBHTSG010000011.1:0-164699 GCA_966095315.1 uncultured Cyclobacteriaceae bacterium | reverse complement strand
TACCTGCCGCATCTTCAACACGGGCAGTAATGGCTTTAGCACCATCCGAACCCAGTTGTCCGGTAGCAACGGTAAGATCAACTTGAGTGGCGGTGATTTCAGTGGCGGTAAGAGTAAAGGTGATCGGAGTAGGGAAGTTACTTCCGCCTAACAATAATCTTACGACATCACCAGCTACAGCGCCAGAACCGGTCAAGAATACACGAACAGGAAATCCAGCGGTTTCTTCAGCAGCATTGATGGTAGTTCCTGCCGTTGGAGAAGTAGGTGGGTTAGTAGGAGCAGTAGGAAGGGTTTTATCTAAAGTGAGATTCAAAGCACCAGAAGCGGCACCGATGTTACCTGCCACATCTTCAACACGTGCAGTGATGGCTTTAGCACCATCCGAACCTAGTTGCCCTGTAGCTACGGTTAAGTCAACTTGCGTAGCAGTGATTTCAGTAGCAGTAAGAGTAAAAGTAATGGGAGTAGGGAAGTTACTTCCACCTAAAAGTAGTCGTACCACATCACCGGCTACAGCGCCTGAACCTGCCAAGAAAACGCGAACAGGAAATCCTGCGGTTTCTTCTGAAGCATTGATGGTAGTTCCAGCCGTTGGTGATGTTGGGGGATTGGTAGGAGCAGTAGGAGCAATACCATCAGAAACAGTGGCCCCAGATATAGCATTGTTAGTTAGTGCTGTTCCTGTGACGGCACCAGCAGCAATTGCTAAATCACTACAAGTAAAATTCACACCGCTAAGAGTATTCACTGTGAGTAAGACCTTACCTGCAGAAATAGTTGCAGCAGTTGCAGTAAAGGAGGCCGAAGTAAAATCGCTTCCATTGGCATTTGTTATTGCGCTAATGGTTTGATCAAATGTAATCTCAATGGAGGTTAGAGAAAGAGTTTTTGCACTTGTAAAACCAGGTTTCTGAGCCTCAGCAACCAATGAAATAAAAAACAATGAAACAATGAGAGTAAAAATTCTCTTCATAGGGGGTATGATTAAAAATTCTAAAACGACCTGTGTAAAGTTTTCTAAATAATGCTATTCAATTTTTCCATCCTTATCCGTCTTCATCATCACAATGGTTTTGAGCGTGCCGGAAATATCAGATGTGCCAAGAACTACGAAGCCGCCATCACTGCTTTGAATAACGCTGGCTCCTGTATCAATAAATTTGCTTCCGTATATCTGAGTCCACGCCACGCCACCAAACGGATCGATTTTTATCAAATACATATCCTTCTCGCCTCGTCCTTCATTACCGCGAGAGTCGGTTGCGGTAGCGGTACCCACTTTCGAATCAACGGTGCCTAATAAAATGAGCCCGCCATCTAATGTGGCATAAATTGAGTTACCCTCTTCGCTACCTTTTAGGTCAGTGATTGCTGATCCATTATTTTCAACTCCTCCTAATTGAAAGGCCTTCACCTGACCGGGAATAGCAGAGCCATCATCCGAAAGCCTTCTGAAAAGAATGTCTTGGTCACCTGGTACACTTGATCCACTTTTTTCATCCGTGGTGCCAATCACTGCAAAGCCAAATCCAAAACGGCAAATGTCTTTCCCTGTTTCATTGAATAAAGGATTGCCTATAGGCTGGTCTGAGTCAACGATGTCAGAGTTTTGAGTTGTTTTGATGAAACGGATTTTCTTGGTGGTTGCGTTATTTCGAGTAACCGTTCCACCCAGGTAAACCGCGCCAGCCGTATTCAAAAATATTTTGCTCACGAGGTTATCAATTTGGCCTGCCTGGTAAGACCTTGACCAGGTTGGAGTTGCGGTAAAGGGGTTGGTATTGAATTCACTCAGGATCATCGTATCGGTACTTTGTGACAATACCAAAAGCTTTCCATTGTTATTTAAGGTCACACCTTTTGCTACTACATTTATGGGAGCGCTGGTTGTAGGATCCAGCACTGGGACTGTCACTTTTTTGAAATTGCCACCGGTAGCGTCAATGGACATGATAAGGGGTTGAGAAATTCCGTTGTTAATATCTTCGCCTACCACTACGTAACCCCCGTCCGGAAGAATTAATAGGCCATGGCCAACGTAGCTGATCTGAACGGTTCCGTTCAAATCATTGCCATATTCCGGAAATACCTTTTGCCACTCCAAATTCCCGAAAGCATCCGTTTTTATCAGTTTGATCTTGTAATGTGGTGCTGTAACTTCGTTTGGCTGAATAGTTGAGTTGGCCAGAATGATGTAACCCTGGTCTGGCGTTTCCAGGACGGTCTCTGCCACGTCATCAGCGCCACCATTGAAATATCGTATAAATGTTGACGTATTCGTGAGACCGGCACCCTCCTCGTCAGCACAAGAGCCAAGGATGAGAATAAGAGCAAATGCGAGTAAAGAACTTCTCATGAAAAGAATTATTTAACAAGTTTCTTGGGTTTGAATTTCGGCCAAACTACTCCTACGCTTAAGCTAATAGACGATTGCTTAAAATCGTTATGGGTCATTCCATAGTCTCTGGTTAGTTCTGCATTTGTTCGATGTGCAGGATCGATAGGAGGGGTGAAAAAATATTGATATCGCAATTCGCCCAACACATAAATTTCACCTACTCGCTTCTTAACTCCGGCACCGATAATACCGGAAACAAAAAATGGTTTATAATTTGATTTTGTGTCGACATCAGGCCCAGTCACGGTGCTTTTCGGGCTTGATGACTCTGTTGCATTAGACGCATTCATCAAAAGGCTTCCGCCAGGCCCAAAACACGCATAAGAATTCCAGGGGCGATCGTCTCCCGGTTTTCCTTTTTTAAGTTTGAACTGGATCATGCCATTAACTTCAATCAGGGTTTGCTTGTAAACAGACACTATTTTTTGACTGATCTCAGACGTCTCATCATTCACAAATATTCCATCATTACTGTATTGAAAGCTTCTGGTGCCAAAAAGAACTTCTGGCGCAATGGAAATACGATTGACAAATTGATTCTTTGATCTTGCGAAGATTTCCTTCTCAAAGGCAGCACCTCCCTGAAAGCCAAGCTTCATGGCATAAGATCCCCGCCCTGCACCATTGGCTCCTACATAATTGGTACCGGTCACTGAAGCAAAAGTAAAATTAAGGCCAACCTTACCGGCAAGGCGGAAGATTGGATAGTTTCTGAATTTATTATAGAGTGCGATAAATTCCGCTGGATCAACATCACTATTTGGTTTGTAAAAATGGTCAGTGTCCAAAAGCAGGAGCATTGTTTTGTCCGCTTCTGCAGGCTCTTCCAGATAGATATACGCCAGCGTTAATATGCGGTACGCTTCAACGCGCTCTTGTTTGGTAAAACCTCCTTCAACAGTCTTTAAACAACTTTCAAGTTGCCCCGGCAGTTCGTGCAAGCGGCCTTGTTCATACGTTGAACGAGCCAATCTTAACGTTTGAGCACAGGTAGATCCCTGTGCTCTTACTTCTTGTTGGACGATAATAAATAGTAGTGCGGCTAATCCTAAAAATCGAATCATCTTTTACTTGTCGTTTGCGGGATAAGAATCACATGTTTTTTCATACTTCAAACCGATGGCGTAAGTTTCCCATTCGTCAGCCGTTAAATTTCTCTTTACGTAACCGCAAAGTATGCTCGACATAGTGGTAATTTTTGTTGGCCACGCATGGATGGTCTCGCCCGCTTTATTCGTGCTACTTTGAGTGCCGATTAGTAACTGTTCGTCATCGGGTGTAAAGGTGGCCGACCATACCCAGTCGGAGTGGTCATTCAAAACAATAGGTTGTTGTTTCAGGTCCTTCCAGTTCCACATGCGCACCGTTTTATCTTTGCTCGTGGTGGCGAAGAAGGTACCTCCGAAGTTGAATTTCATTTCCTGAATCTCAGCCGTGTGACCAGAGAGTATTTTGGCAGTTCCCCCATTCTCTGGAACGATCTGAACAAGGCCTCTGTCATCACCCACTACAATTTGTTTATCGGGAGAGAACGCAATTGTGGTAAGAGGGTTACCTGAACGATTCTTGTAAACTTCTTTTTTCGCAAAGTTATTTTTGATATCCCAAATGTAGAGAACACCATCGTTGCCAGCACCACCAATTCGATTTCCATCGCGGCTCAGTGCGAAGGCATTAATCTTCACAGTGGAAGTGATGACCTCTCTCACGTTGGTAAAATCAGTGAACTTTATCGAGCGACCTGAATTGTCACGAACATAAGCTCCCTTGCTGTCGGGTGTAAACTCTACGTGCTCAATACCTTGAACAAATCCTGGGATCTGCTTAGGCGGAGCTGAAAGATTACGCAAGTCATACAACTCGATGTAGTTTTGCGAAGCATCGCCTGCAGCAAGTCCTGCGGCTAGGAGTAGATTATCATCAGGACTTAAATCCAACGCGTAAATCTGAAAAACATCACGTCTCAATCCTACAATTTCTTTACTCTTCCACTCGGTGCCGGTAAAGGTCCATTGGAAAATTCTTCCATCACTACCTCCGGAATAGATTTGTTTCGCAGTAGCATTTGTTACCAGCGCACGGGCTGCCCCTTTATCATGGCCTGCCAGGTCTGTGGTGAGCGGGTGATTGATATTATTCAATGCAGAATACAACCCATTGTAAATATCATTATCGTAGATGTAGCCATCATAATTCTTGTTGAATATGTATGCCTGCTGAGCAACAAGTGCTTCCAATTCCAAGTCGTTGTTAAGTTCTTTTGACTTAACAGCCATTGCTTTGGCAGTTGCTTTGTATTGTTCGCGAGTTGCTTTTGCTTCGGCTATTCTTGCTGCTTCGGCAGCTTGTTCAGCTTTTTTCTGTTCGCGTTGAGCGACTAAAGCACTCTGCCTAGCCTTTTCCGCTTGGGCAGCAGCTTCCTTTGCATTTTTGTCAGCTTCAATCTTTGCTGCTTCTGCAATGGCTTGTTGCTCCTTTGCTTTTGCTTCAGCAAGTCTTGCAGCTTCTGCCGATTTTCTTGCTTCCTCAGCAGCAATGTCCGCAGCTTTCTTCGCTTTAAGAGCGTCATCAGCATTTTTCTGGGCCTCAATTGCTAATCGCTGTGCTTCTTTTTCTTGCTCTTTCGCAATACCCTGCTGTACAAATGCATACACGAAAGCGATCAGTGCTACACCTGCCAGCGAGCCAAATACAATTGCGGTTACCCGCGCACGTTGTAGTTTGCGTTTCGCTTCAAGTTCTTTGATCCGTTGTTCGGTATCAAATTCTTTCTTCGAGTATTCGAGGAATATCAATGTCCGCTCAAATGCAGGATGGTATCGCTGGCCCCAAACTAATGTGGGCTTATGCTTCGCTTGCCAGTTGAGTGCGAGTTGTAAATCCGGTGGTCTCCAAAGTCCGGCTTTGCCTACCTGGTACATTGATGCGGCTTCCGCCAGACGCTGATACATTTGTACGGCATCGGCTTCATCATCCACCCAGTTTTTCAAGCGCACCCAGATACGCATCAAACTTTCGTGCGAGATATCCACCATTGAGCGAGACGAGAGGGGGGTGCCGTGTGCTGGTGTTACCAGCGAACGGCCGGGCTCTCTGAACTTTTCTAGCACTTCAATTACTTCACCTTCCGATACATCGGCAATGGAAGCAATTTCATTCAATCGGGTTGGTCTACGTATTCCAAAGTTCTCACCGCGCTTTTCTGTAATGGCTTTGAAGAGGACTTCACAAATTCGTTTTTGATCTTCATCCAATTCATCATACGCTTCGTTCGCGTGCATGGACAACGCTTCGGACATGGTACCGATGGCCTCGTAGTGCTTGAGGTCAACCATTTCATCCTCATAGTCCTTGTACTTTGCCCAGTAACTCCAGGTACGCATGAGCGCGTGCTGAAGAATGGGAAGCTGATCAGGGTTGTCGCCCAAATCATTTAAGAGTTGTTGTACAAGGCGAGGAGTGATCTTTGCATTGCCTACTGCTACCGGACCTTCAATGGCTCTGCGCTTTTGATCGCGGGTCATTTGCGGAATCAGGTAGTGGCTGTCGTTGATCTTACGGGTTAGTTCTGCAAACTGCGCACATTCACCAATAAAATCCGAACGCATGGTGATGGCCACGTAGATTGGTGCATCTTCGTAGTTAATCGCTTCCATTAACAGGTTGATGAAAGCAAGTGTTTCATTCACCGAGTTGGGATCAGCTCCGTCTTTGAAGCGGAAGAGTTCCTCAAACTGGTCAACCAATACGAGATAGTTAATGTCTTCCGATCTTCTCGATTGCTGAATCGCCTCGACTAATCCCAGTGAGCTGCTTCGCAGCAACGTGGAAACAATTGTGCGCTTAATTTTCTTATCGTCAGCACTGGCTCCGTTATAATCGCGCGAAGTTTTTAGGAGCGATTCTGCCAGGTTATCAATTGGCCCTGAGCCGGGGCGTGTTACCACTACCTCCCAGTTCGGGCTCGCATCGGTAAGGAAACCACCATACAGGATGGGCAACACCCCGCAATAAATGAAAGAAGATTTACCACTTCCTGAGGGACCGATCACTCCAACAAACCTGCTCTTGGAGAGTTTAAGAAGGACTTCATCGCTTTGTCCTTCGCGGCCGAAGAAGAGGTGACTTTCTTCAATCTTAAAAGGTCGCAGTCCGGGAAAGGGATTTTCCGTTCCAACTATGGAAGGAGCATCCGGCATTTCGTCAACGTTCTGGCTCATATGATTTAGGCTTTAAATTCTGATAAAAAGTTTTTCAAATTCTCCATTGATCGGTTAGGATCTCCGGATATAAGTGTCAGGTTTTGATTCTTGAATTCGCTGATGGTAGATGACTCACCGGAAGATAAAATTGCTTTGCCGGCAATTGGCTTCATTCTTCCGAAGCCAGGGGCCTTTAAAAGATCGAGCACTTTCATTCTTACCCACTGGTCATTTACTTTTCCTTTGAAGATGATGGCTCCATCAAAATTTCTAAGGTTATCGATGTGCCTCTTGCGCACATCCAGCAACTCTCCCTCAAAGGCAGGCTCCAATACTTTAAAGCCAGATCTCTCAATCATCTCTTTGAATGGTTTTACTTCGGCCTGATCAAGGCGATCATGAACTAAATAAATCGACTTGCTTGCTGAGTCATCTAAACTTCTGCGCTCCTGTGATTCAAGAAGTTCTTCACGCATGATGTTTTTGAAGTCTTCTAATGGATTTTGAAGAATCTCTGCGCCTTCCTGTGCTTCAGTATCACGTTTAATGTTTTCAATAAACGATTTTTGACGATCGCTTGCGTTCTTCAGGTTTTGTGCAATCCAAATCAATCTTGAAAACTCCTGACGCGCAGCTTTTTTCTTGCGCGCCACTTCCGAGGAGATTGCGTTTTGCATATCCACGATCGAGCGATCAGATCCTGCTGGGATTTCCCCATAGGAGTTCCCGATCAAGTGAACCGACAAGGAACATTCTTCCAAGTCTTTTCGAATGGACTCTTCTAGCTCCGAGAGTTGTGTTGGAAGTGTATGGTTGGGGAGCACGATGTATCCGTGACGCTGCAATTCACGCTTAATGATGTTGCGTTGAACGGAGAGATCGTGACCGGTTTCCGCCAGGTAAATGGTTTTGCGTTTGAAAATATTCTTGATCTCAGATTTAATCTCTCCTTCTTTTAAAATGATGAGCGACTCGTGAATATCGTACGCCAAGTCCACCATTTTCATCCAATATTGTTTCTCTGCCTCCTGGCTGAAGAAGTCAGAGTATTCTTTCATGTCGCCCGTTTCGATATCTAATTGGTACATATCATACCCGAGTAAATCGCGGAGCCGTGGAGGTTGTTCCTGAAGCGTAAGAGGAGATTTCAATACTTTAAATACGCGATTAACCTTCGATGCAGAAGCATTTTTGTAAAAGCTTTCTACAGCATCTAAACATCGGCCAGATTGCGCAAACTCTTTTGTGAGAATTGTAACAAGGATGGCTGCATTATCCAGAGCAGGAGCGGTGGCAGTATCAAATTCTGATTTGATTACGATATTGGGTTTGCTTCCCAACACCTGGAGCAGCATTAGTTCCAGAAACTTTTTGAATTGTGTAACCCATCCCTGGTCACTCTTCTTTGCTACTTCATTATCCTTCTCAGCGTAAATAATCAGAACATCAATATCCAATGCCATCGTCAGGTATAGTTTGGTTATACTAATTGTTTGTGTTTCTCCGTTATATTGTAGATCAGGCCCTGTGCCAGATCATGGTGACTTGCCATAACGTAATAGAAGTCTACCAGTTCTATTTTAAAAAGTACGGTGCGCTCAATCGCCTCTACTTCCGTTACTTTTGGAACAGGCCCTTCCTGGAATAAATCGCCAAATACTTCCGTCTTCTTTAATATCCCTACCTCTTCATCACCGTTCTTCAGACGAGCGGTACCTTCGCCCATAATGATAATGGGTACCCCTTGTTCAGTAGATTGAATCTTTAACTTATCCTTTGGTTCAAGGGTGAAGGGATGAATTTTATCGGCAAGGTCGCTCAATACATTTCCGGTGATTCGCTTGAAGGCCGGAAGTTTTTTAATGAGCATTACCATTTCTATTGCCAAGAAGTAACCATCATCCAAGCCATCCAAAAGTTGGTTGTTCTCGATGGTGCTATCGAGGAACTTCTTATCGCGATACGGAAGGCGATCGGAAATTACCTGATATGCTTCTTTGTCTTTATTATAGACTACCCACGCGGTGGTTTCCTGGAGCAATTTATCCTGATTGAACATTTGACTGATTAATCCGCGGCTCACTCTGAAATCATCCATGTAAGCTGTGGCATGTACCGCGCAAACTTTTGTCCAGCGATTGTTATAATTAAAATCGCGATTCAGAATAAAGTTTATAGTTTGAATAACGTTGTAGCTTTCGCGTGGAAAGAACACTTGCAGTTGCTCCAACTTCTGATCAACGGGGGAGTCATCGAGCAAAGGAATAAGTTTGGGCTTTAAATCTTTATCCACAAACAAATCAAGTAGTTCAAGTGCATACTGAATACTGTCGGGTGTTCCTGCTTCAATGTTTTCCTTTACTAATTGAACAGACTCAGGGTCATAGAGTAATGATAATAATAAGGTGAGGTGTTCGTAGTTATCTCTTACTTCTTCTCGAAGGGCATCTTCCAGAAAATAGAAGCGTTCTTCATTGGGAATTTCATCCAGCGCGGCAACGTTCCACAAAGTCTTGCTCATCTCGGTGTCCAACAATTCCATGATGGCAATTTTCTCTTTTCCAGAAGCTCTGTAATTAATGAGCCGCAGTGAATAAAGAATTTGCTTCACAATGCGCTTATCGGGATAATCAATTTTTTTCCAGAGCAATTGCATCCCTTCCTGACCACCGATATGGCCCATGATCTGGATGAGTTTCAGCATTACCTGGTCTGTCTGACCCGATTTATGAAATGAAGCTTCCAGATAAGGCAGCACATCTGCACCTGCTTCTTTCAACGCAGCAGAAGCCTGATGAGAATACAAAGGGGAGGTAAGCATTTCTACCAACACCGTCCATGTTTCAGGGCGTTTTACTTTGCGTGCGGTGAGCAGTGCCTCAGCTCTTACTTTGGGATCAGCATCACGCAAGAGTTCCAGCAGAATGAAAATTGTCTTTTGATTGGTAAGCTTGCGCATTAACTTCGCGGCAAGCATTCGATCAGCTTGCTTAACGGACTTACCAAGTTTCATCAGCTTGTCAGGGGAGATGGAAAGCAGATCGCTATCTTCCGCGGCACCGGCAGCCTGAGATGCGAGCCCTTTGATTTCGTTTGGTTCACCCATTTGCAGCCCAAGCTCTTGTACTTTTTCCTGAGCAAACTGTTTTACTCTTTTAATCTTGCTGTCGGTAAGTTGGATGATGGAAGTTTCAAAAAGTGCAGGCTCAAGTTTTTCCATGAGCTTTAATCCATAAATGACTTTCTCCTCTGCGGTACTTCTTACTTCCTTTTCCAGCACACTATTCATGGTGTATTCTTTCACCACGTCTTTCTTAACCGCCTCTTTATTCTTTACCAGTGATGATTGGAGTGTATCCCGATATCCATTGTACATTTTTCCGGCCACCCAATACCAGATCAAGAATAAAGGAATAGCAAATGCCGTGATGGAAAGGACGTTAAATATTTGAAATTGGTTGATCAATACGATTAGTCCCCCAGCAATGGTACTGGCCAATGCCATTACGGTTCCTTCTATTTTAGTCTGGGCATCAATCTTAATTGTCTTGTCGATTGGTACGTAATAGAACTTAAACGTGGGGTTGTCCAATGCTTCCGAAAGAGATGAGATGAAAAGCTTACTCATTGCAACCGCAATAAAGAAGTACACCACATTGTTTGGGTTGGAGATCGTTGTGTCGTAGCCAAATACCGATCCTAACAAGAATGCAGCAGCAACGAAAAGAATCAGCAGCACTGGATTGATCAGAAGAGAAACCTTTAATCCATAGTCTTGATTGATTCGGTCTGTTGCAAACGTGGTGAATAGGAAACTAAAGATCACTATCGTAGCCTCAAAGAAAGATAGGAAGTACGGCAGAGCATCCCCCTTGAATTGCTGAGTAGAAACGTTGAAGAAGGCGTAATCAACAAATCGCAAGGATACGATCGATATAATAATGAAAGATGATAATAGAACGATGTATTTGTTTTTGAAGAAGCCAAAAAATGATAGTTTCTTAATTTCAGATTCGGCCACAGCCAAAGTGGTACCCTTACCCAAATACTTATTGGCGAGGATTAGAAACAGAATTAAGTAGCCTATGATACTAACCAGAGCGATGGGATAGAGCGCCTGAACCGGGAGACCTGATGCCAGAAGGATGGGGATCGTAAAGAACGCCAAAATGGATGCTGCCATTGTTCCTAAGTCCACACTTCCGATAATTCTTTTCGCAACTCGAACGTTGAACATCCTCGAGAATGCTCCCCAGAAGATCAGCTGGGTTAGAAAAGTGAACGGAAGAATGCAGGCAAAACCAAATGCGTAAAGTAGCTTCTTATCGTTTACGAAGGGTTCTCCAAATTCAATAAAAGCAGTCAGCAAAATCATAACAACCAAATTCATGGTTGCCAGCATAGAGAATGAAATGCGACCTTGTAGAACATTGTAGATAAACGTAGCAACCAGACCAAACCCTCCTGAAACGGCAAGTGCCTTTGGTAGATCAAATTTTTCGTCCCAGTTCTCCAGGAAGAGTGACTGCGATGCAACCGAAACTGTAGCCAGGAACAACCCGAATAAAAAGCTGATAATCAGAAGGAGTCCCACCGGACCCGATTCTTCTGGTTCAACATCCAGTGCCTTCCAAAAGCCTTTGAGCATGGTTTTTTGGTTTAAGTTTTAAATTTTATACAATTTGGCGACAATTCCAATTAAATGAGCAGTTCACACTTAAAGTTTAAGATGACTGATTATTAGTCAATTGACATGATCGTGTTTAATTTGAAGTTGTTATTGGTCGAAACTAAATCATCTGTAAGGTCTTCTTTCAATTTGTAAGAATTCTCTGCGGGCCCAGGTGTAGCATTGTACTTGAATTCAACTGTTATGAAATCTATAGCCTTGTATTTTTTCGGATTGCTGATCATGAGTCATATTGCCTTTGGTCAGGGCAAATCTTTATCGGATGCTCAGCGATTGTTTAGTGTTAAAAACTATGAGCAAGCACTTCCGCTGTATGAGGAAGTTGTGCAAGGCGGTAATAAGGATGCCAAGGTGTTGTATGAGTTGGGCATTTGCTACCAAAAGTCGAGTGATATTCAGAAGCAGGTGAAAGGTATCCCTTATCTGGAGCAGGCGCTTGCAGCAAAAAAGGACCTGCCGGTGATCACTCATTATGATTTAGGATACCTCTATCTCAAGGATGAGCAGTTGGAAAAAGCCATGCGGTCATTTACTACTTACCAGGGATTAACCAAAGCTGATAAGAAGGCACAGACCGAGGCGGCACGAGCCATTGAGATTTGCCATAATGCCACGGCCTTGATGTCGGTACCAAGAGATTTTAAGGTCAGCAGTTTTCCCGGTTCGGTCAATACAAGTTACACCGAGTATAATCCGGTAGTTTCTGCTGATGAAAGTATATTAGCCTTTACAGCATTGCGCCCGAATACCGGTAAGACACGGTCAGGTGACAAGTTTATTGAAGAGATATTAGTGTCCGTTAACTCAGCAGGTATTTGGACTGAGCCTAAGCCGTTGCCAATTTCCTCACAAAAAAATGTGGGCACTGCGGGTATTTCTTCCGATGGGCAGAAGATGATTGTATTCATGGGTGATGCCGTGGATCCCGGCAACTTGTTTCAAATTTCCAAATCGGGTACGGAGTGGTCAGCACCGAGCATATTGGCAGCCACAATCAACTCCCCAGGTCTTGAATCTACTTGCAGCATTACGCCAGACGGCAAGACAATCTATTTTGCCAGCGATCGCCTGGGCACCAAAGGAGGATTGGATATTTGGAAAATAGAATTGAAAGCCGATGGCAAGTGGAGCATGCCGGTAAATCTCGGCCCCGAAATTAATACCAAGGACAATGAAGATGCTCCCTTCATACACCCGGATCAAAAGACCTTGTTCTTTACATCTGATGGTCATAACACTATGGGTGGCCGCGACATCTTCCAGGCAAAACTCATTAATAATAAGTGGACACGCCCCGAGAACATGGGCTACCCGGTAAACACCACTGCGAATGATAACTACTTTACGTTATTGGCCGATGGCAAGCGTGCTTACTTCTCATCCGATCGCAAAGGTGGAGCCGGTGCGCAAGACATTTACTTTCTGGATATGCCAGCAGATGCGTCCAGCATTCCCTTAACGATGATCAAGGGAAAAATACTGAATGCAGAAACGGGTAAGCCCATGCCCACAAAAATGTATGTCATTGACAAAGACACTAAAAAGGATATTGAGTTTGTTTATGATCCGGATCCGGTTACCGGAGATTACCTCATCATTCTGCCTCCATCCAAGAACTATGACATTGTCATTGAATCAGAAGGATTTTTACCCTACACATTGAATGTCAATATCCCGAATCAAACGTATTTCTACGAATTGTATCAGCAGATCAAATTAAAAACGATCAAGCAATTTGATGTAGTGGTGGGTCAGGAGGTGGAAGTGAAGAATGCTTTTTACGATGCCACCCAGGATGTGAAAACCGATCTGCGCAAGACACATGAAGCACAATTGGTGAAAAGCGGTAATGTTGATATTTACGACATGATGCTTGACCTGATGGCCGCGGATGACAAGGAAGGGATCAAGTACCTGGTGGATTTGATTGAACACACCAATCCTATTGAGTCAATCAATTTTGATGATAACACCAACTCAAAAATAGAAGTAGCCTCACGCACTTATTATTTTGATGAAAGTGATGAAAGTAAGTTTGAGCAAAAGCAGGTGGAAGGCAAAACTATCTTCTCGTTGCCAACCATGATTGTGAAAGAGGAAGCCAAGAATAAGAAGGAGCAAAAGAAAGTAGCATCGTATGACAAGGCGCTGCTGAATAAATTTGTGAAGGTGTTCTTTGATGTGGCAAAGAGTGACCTGAAAGTGCAATACAATGCAGAGTTAGATAACATTCTGAATGCCCTCAATACTAATCCGGATCTAGGCGTGGAAATTTCCGGCTTTGCTTCTGCCGAAGGATCAGAAGAAATGAATCGGGAGCTTTCCAATAAGCGCGCAATTGCCGTGCTCGATTATCTGAATCATAAAGGTGTGGTGCGCAGGAGAATTGTGGCCAAAGGATACGGGGCCACAAAAGATCAGGCAGCCAGCAAGGAAGAGGGCAGACGGGTGGAGGTTCGGATTGTTGAACTGAAATAAGGTAGATCTGATTACCGTATTAATAAAGAGCTATCTCCATAGCTTAGAAATCGATAGCCGTTGGCGAGGGCCTCTTTATAAATCTCTCGCCAGCGGTCTCCTGCCAAAGCAGCAATCAAAAGAATGAGTGTAGATCCTGGCTGATGGAAGTTCGTAATCAGTCCATCACATAATCGGAACTGGTAGCCGGGGCGAATGAAGATGGATGTTGTTCCGCTGATGCGCTCTGTTCCGTCTCTTCGTAATCTGATTTGAACCGCCATTAGTGCTTGCTCTTTTTCAATGTTTTGTGGAAGACGATAAGCATCTTCCTGCGTGATGGTGAACTCTTCGTCAGGGTTAGACAGCAGCTTTACTCCATACCAATAAATGCTCTCCAGCGTGCGCATGGCAGTGGTGCCAACGGCAATCGTTCTGCTACTGTTCAGAAGATTAATAATATTCTCACGCGACACTAAAATTTGCTCCGCGTGCATCGTATGCTCAAGGGCGTTCTCAACTTTGATGGGCTGAAAGGTGCCGGCACTCACGTGGAGTGTGAGAAAGTCTTTTTTGATTCCCGATTTAGCGAGATCATCCAACACGGCTTGGGTAAAATGCAGTCCAGCCGTTGGTGCAGCTACCGCTCCCTCATTTTTTGAATAAACAGTCTGGTATTTCTCCTTATCGCTCTCTTCTGCTTTTCGATGCAGGTAGGGAGGTAATGGCGTTTCACCTATTTGCGTGATCATCTCGGCAAACGAAATGGCAGCGGGCTCCCAACTAAACTTCACAATTCCCTTTTCGCGATCAATCAGTTCAGCAACAACAGACAAACCATTACCGGAAAGAGTTAAGGGTTCACCTTTCCAACGTTTCAAGTTGCCGATGGTGCATTCCCATTGCGATGATCCTCGGGAGATCATCGCTTCGGCCACAACAGATGAGGGGTGAACAGGAGATAATAAGAATAATTCAATCGAGGCCCCGGTTTCTTTTTTAAAATGGAGCCTTGCCGGAATCACTTTCGTGTTGTTGAAGAAAAGTGTGCAACCTGGAGGCAGCAATGCGGTGATGTCTCTAAAGGTGTGATGTGTTATTGTTTGATTTCGATAAACCAAAAGTTTAGATGCATCGCGCTGGGCTAATGGATATTTGGCTATCCTGTCGTCAGGAAGTTCGTACCAAAAGTCTTTAACCAGAATTGTTTCCATTTTTCGCAAAGATAAGCGCGTGAAGCTCATTCGCAGAGCTTATAAAAGATGAAAAGTGAATTGTTGTATTTCCGATGGAAGGCGTGCATCTTCGTAGCTATGTCATTGCGCGCCAGCATTCATAAGCACATTCTCACTTTTAATTTCAGTGTACGCACTTCTCGCGGAGCCATGAAGGATAAAACTTCATGGTTTGTAAAGTTGTGGGATGATCAGCGCCCTGATGTTTTTGGAATAGGTGAGTGTGGGCCTCTGCCCGGCCTGAGTATTGATGATAAGCCAGAGTTTGAAGATTATTTGAACCAGCGTGTGGAGACTATTAATAATGGTAGCTTTTCTTTACCCGGGGCGGATCTTTCAGAAATTGGAAAGTTATTATCAGCGTTAAAGATAACACCGGATTATCCTTCGATTGTGTTTGGATTTGAAACTGCCCTTTTGGATTTAATCCATGGTGGCGGACGTTTGATTTTCGAAAACTCATTTTCGCAGGGAAAACCCATTTCTATTAACGGATTGATCTGGATGGGCGGGTTGGATTTTATGCTTCAACAAGTAGAGATAAAAATCAGGGATGGTTTCCGGTGCCTGAAACTCAAAGTGGGAGGTATCGATTTTGAAAAGGAGTGCGATGTATTGCAGTACATCCGCAGAAAGTATTTCCGTGAGAATATTGTAATAAGACTGGATGCAAACGGAGCGTTGAAGCCGGATGAGGCAATGTACAAACTTCAGGAACTAACACGTTTCGATATTCATTCTATTGAGCAGCCTATCAAACCTGGCATGGCTCAAATGGCTGAGCTCTGTGAAAAATCACCAATACCTGTTGCCCTTGATGAATCGCTTATCGGAATTACCGGCCACGATCAGAAGAGGCAATTCCTGGCGAATACAAGGCCGAAATACATCATCTTAAAACCCACCATTCATGGAGGCCTCTCGTCTTGTGCCGAGTGGATTCAAATTGCCAATGAGCTTGGAATAGGCTGGTGGATTACCTCTGCGCTGGAATCAAACATTGGACTGAATGCCATAGCGCAGTTTACAGCGCAATACCCGCTTCTGCTTCCGCAGGGCCTCGGAACGGGTCAGATTTATGCTAATAATATAGAGTCACCCCTTTACGTAAATCGGGGCGAATTGACTCTGGAAAAGTCACTTTCGTGGGATTTGAGTCAAATATTCCCGATTAGCTAAATTAATTAGCTAAAAAATTTGCTCTATTAATATTTCACCGCTTTATTTACTAAAAATATTAGTTATGGAGCTGAAGTTAAAGTTGAAAAGCAGAAAACTTGAATCGGGCAGATTCCAAATCAATTTTTCAACCGAGGGAGCCTTAGGATATTACGGCTACCTGCTTAGCGAACCCAATACCTCGGTGAGCGATGTGGTTTTGAAAATCAGTCGTCACCTTGAGTCTATGCAAAATAGCGAGCGATATTTTCAGCGGAATTTGTATTCGCTCGGCAAGCGCGAAGTAAATTCGGGTAGGATATTAATCTTTAAAAAGTGATGGTAAAGCTTAACGAAAACATCAGGATACTGAGAAAGAAGCTCGATCTTAATCAGGATCAGTTTGGTCAACGGTTGGGCATTAAGCGATCACTGGTGGGAGCATACGAGGAAGGACGGGCTGAACCAAGATTGGAACTGCTTCAAAAGATGGCGGAGCTTTTTAAGATTTCCGTGGATCAATTGATCACTGTTGATTTTTCGAGACCGTGGCTGGCGGAAGCAGAGGTAAAAAAGTCAAAAGATGTGGTGGTTGTAACGGTTGATTCAAATGATCGGGAGAACATTGAATTTGTTCCAGTAAAAGCTGCCGCAGGTTACATGAATGGATATGCCGATACGGAATATGTAAAAGAACTTCCGCGTTTCAATTTGCCAATGCTTCAACGCGGCACTTATCGTGCTTTTGAGATTACAGGAGATTCCATGCTGCCCATTCTTCCGGGCACTGTAATTATTGGCGAGATGGTTGAGCATGTTTCCGAAATTAAAAATGGAAAGACCTATGTGCTGGTAACCAAACGGGAAGGGATAGTTTATAAACGTGTCTTTAACTATATCTCTGAAAACGGAAAGCTCTTTCTGGTTTCAGACAACCGACAGTATGCCCCTTACCAGATCGATGCAGATGACGTGCTTGAAGTGTGGTCAGCCAAAGCCTACATCAGTGTTCAGTTTCCGGATGTGGAAAGTAAAAATGATGTATCAGTAGAGCAGTTGGCAGGAGTTGTGCTGGACCTTCAAAAGGAGATACTTGAACTAAAAACGAATAAGAAGAAATTAACTTAGCGGTTGACCTTTTCCAACGTCTCTCCCAAATTATTGGGAGAGCTTGGCGGAGGGAATTCTCGCCAGCGTCTCTTTTCGATTAATTTTTCCCGTAGGCGTTTCAATGAATTTTTCGATAGCGCAAACCATCTTTGGGTTTTTGTAACGCGGAAGCTTTGCCTTAAGCGTTTCGATAATCGAATTAGGAATTGTCCCCTCAACAACGAGCACTAATTTATTGCCAAGTTTTTCATCAGGAAGGCCCGCGACAAAAAAGCGATTGGTGTACTGATGCTCGTTTAAAACATTGCTGATTTCTTTTTCAACCTCTTCTGGAAATATTTTAATACCTCCGGAGTTAATCACATTATCCCATCTGCCGAGCCAGCGAAATTCGTTTGCCGAGCAAAGCTCTACAATATCATTCGTAATCACTCTCTTGTTCTTGATGAAATCAGCTTCGATGATAAGACAATCTCGTTCATCTTGCGCAATTGAAACATTGGGTAGAGTCTTGAATGATTTATCTGCGTTTAATCCGTTTAGTCTTTGGAGGGCAATGTGCGAGACCGTTTCGGTCATGCCATAGGTGGCATAAAATTCGCACGTGAATTCATTTAATTTTTTAACTAGAGATGCTTCTAGTGCACCTCCACCAATAATTGCTTTCTTGATCTTGTTGAATCGGTTTCTTTGCGCAGAATGAAGAATGGTATGCAGTTGATAGGGGATAAGCGCTACAAAGTCAATGGTAACATCTTCATCCAACTTTTCGAATGGATTGGACGATGGCTCTACTGCAATCATAGTTAAATTCCCTGCAAGGCATCGCACCAGCATCATCTTGCCGGCAATAAATTTTGTATCAAGACAGATGAGCGCGCTCATTCCTGCAAGAAGCCCCAGTGTTTGAATGGTGGCATGAGCACTCTTACTCATTTGCTCGCGGGTGATGCTGATTTCTTTTGGAGTGCCTGTGGATCCGGAAGTGGTTAAAATAAATTCACGTTTGCCGGATTCCCACTCGTTACAAAATTTTAGGGTTGATTGTTCGAATGGTGTTAATCGATTTAGCTGTTCCTCTGTTGGCAGGCTTTCAATCGAAAAATCAACCTCGTTTAAATTTATCTTTTGCATCCACTCGATGGATCAAGGGAACTTTGGAAACTTAGAGAAATCGGGCTGTCGTTTTTCAATGAATGCATTTTTGCCTTCTTTCGCTTCATCACTCAGATAATACAATAGCGTAGCATTTCCTGCCAGCTCTTGTATTCCGGCCTGGCCATCCAACTCGGCATTGAAAGATGCTTTCAGCATGCGAATGGCAAGCGGGCTCTTTTTTAGAATTTTCTGCGCCCACGCCACGTAGGTTTCTTCCAGTTGATCGAGAGGCACCACTTTATTCACCAAACCCATTTCAATCGCTTCTTTCGCATCATACTGATCGCAGAGATACCAGATTTCACGCGCTTTCTTTTGGCCTACAATACGAGCCAGGTAAGAAGCGCCAAAGCCACCATCAAAACTTCCTACAATGGGACCGGTTTGTCCGAACCGAGCATTCTCTGCCGCAATGGTCAAATCACAAACGACATGCAGCACATGTCCGCCACCAATTGCCCAGCCTGCTACTGCGGCAATCACAGGCTTTGAAATGGAACGGATAATTTTTTGAAGATCAAGTACATTCAATCTTGGTACTGTATCCTGGCCAACATAACCTCCGTGGCCCCTCACACTTTGATCGCCACCGCTGCAAAATGCTTTGCCTCCTTCGCCTGTTAAAATAATCACGCCCACTTCCTGATCTTCGCGGCAGATTAGCATGGCATCAATCATTTCTTGCACCGTCAGTGGAGTGAAGGCATTGTGTACGTGTGGGCGGTTAATGCTTATGCGTGCGATGCCTTGGTATTTTTGAAATAGGATTTCTTTGTATTCTTTGACCGGAGTCCATGGATAGTTAAGCTTCATAACCTTTCTTTATTTGTTGCTTGAATTTTTCGAATTGTAGTTTACTGATTTCAGAAGCACATTCGACTTCCAGGATTTTTGTTTTCCCATCGAAGGTGAAGAAATCGAGTACGGCATTTTTTATTTTTTTTGCGGTGTCGAGCTTGAAATAAGCAAAGCCAAATTCTTTGGCCAGGTGCTCAGCAGATAATTTTTGTTCTGTAATAAAGTATTCTTTCTGCTCTGGTAAATCGGATGGACCGTCAATTAAATTGAAAATAATACCGCCATGGTTGTTGATTAACAGAATGTGAAGATTGGGAACGGCATAATTATTCCAAAACGCATTGCGATCATAGAAAAATGCGAGGTCTCCTGTGATCAGGAAATTTGGAACATCACTCACGAGTGCATGACCAAAGGCAGTGCTGGTGCAGCCATCAATTCCACTCGTTCCGCGATTTGCGTAGACATGTATTCCTTTTTTATCGGCTTCCAAACCGACAAGGTTCGCATACCGAACGGACATGCTATTGGCCAAATGCAAATTGCATCGGGGTGGTAATGATTTTACTATTTTTTCAATGATTGAAAACTCATCGAAACTTTCTTCTTTAAAAAAATTATTGATGGATCGTGAGTTACGATGATCTTCTGCTTCCCAAAGTTTGGTGTAGTTTTTTCGTTTCTGAACTTCAAAGGATATTTCAGAAACTGAATTGTACAATTCCCTAAAAAACAATTCAGGACTGCTTCGAACCAGGCGTGTAAGGTGCTGATACGTATCGGCAGCAACACCCGAAGATTGAATGTGCCAATGCTCCTTAGGGGTGTATACCCTAAGAAATTGTTTTACATTCTTAGAGATAATCGATTTTCCAAAAGTGATAAGCAATTCAGGGCGTAATGACTCCTTTACATCGCTACCGCATTGACCAAGAAATGCATCGGCATGATTTATGGCATTTGAGTAACTGTGGAAATTTGAAATGATATCATTTACAACTGCCGCATGATTTTGCCTGTTGAATTGCTCAACAGCCTTGATCAACGCTTCATCATAATCGCCTTGACCGGGCACAATTAGTACTTTTGAGAAGGATGAAATTGTCTCAGATAGTTTTTTGATTTCGCTAACATCCAGCACTGGCCGACCAATACTTTCTGAAATGATCCTCACTTCGCTGTTAAACTGAATCACATCACCTTTCTTTGGATAAAATGGTTCTCTAAACGGAATATTGATGTGAACCGGCCCTGCAGGATATTCCGAAGCAAGCGTGATGGCTTCGTTAACCGAACGGTTGATGTGCCATTGTGAATCTTTATTTGAATGATCAGCCGGAAGATGGTAAGACTTCTTCACGTGTTGGCCAAAAATTGAGTGCTGACGGATAGTTTGTCCATCCAATTGATCAATCCATTCAGCCGGGCGATCGGCTGTAAAAATCAAAAGAGGGATTTGTTGAAAAAATGCCTCGGCCACTGCAGGAGCAAAATTGTAAGCTGCGGATCCTGAAGTACACACCAACACCGTTGGAGACTTCATTTGCTGGGCAATACCCAGTCCGATAAAACCTGCACTTCGCTCATCACTAATTGTTCGGGTTTTAATTTTTGGATGACGGGAGAAGGCTATTGTCAGAGGAGCGCATCTGCTGCCGGGGCATAAAATACTTTCTACCACGCCTCGCTGCGCACACACTTCTGCGATATCGAAGATAGGTTGAAGACTCAAGCTCTTGAATTTAGTATCGACAATAAAGTGTTCATCTTCATTTCAGTTTCTGCAAACTCATCTTCCGGGGTTGAGTCAATGGTTACACCAGCTCCAGCATAGAGCCTCGCTTCTTTTTCGAAGAGCTGCATGCAGCGAAGGTTTACAAATACCGAAGTAGCATTTTCAATATTAACAGGGCCTAAAAATCCGCTATACAATTCGCGATCGTAGCCTTCATTCTTTTTAAGAAATGAAATGGAATTTTGCAGCGGCATTCCACAAACCGCAGAGGTAGGGTGAAGCAGTTTTAGCATTACTGTGCCTAGGTTTGGGAAATTCACACTATTCATATCTACCGAATATTCGGTTTTGAGATGAAGGAGATTTCCGGCTACAACTGTTTTCGGTCCATGCTCCTCATATTCGCGCAGGCGTATTTTCTTGAAACAATTGATGATGTATCGGGTAACCAACGCCTGCTCTTCAATTTCTTTCTGAGTCCACGCAACGCTCTTTAAATTAATTGAATCATGATAGGGAAGGGTTCCTGCCAAAGCCACGGTTCTGAAAATCATCTTGTCATCCATGCTCACCAGCAATTCCGGTGTGGCCCCGAGCCACGTTCCAAAGATTGGAGAAGAAACTAATGAGATGAGTGCATTCGGGTATCGATTTGAAAGTTCATTGAATGTGGAAAGTAAATCAAAATCATCACGCAGTGTGATGTCTTTGCATCGTGAAGGAACAACTTTTTCTAACGCTCCCTCTGTGATTTCATCAATAGCCTTTTGAACGAGGGATATAAAATCGGAAGGTGGTGCAGGAGATTTGTGTGAGTAATGGTAATTTTTTTTGGTCTTAGCCGGAGGGGTATTAAATTCTGCTATGGGTAATTCTGATGAACTGAAGCCTTCCTTCAGTACTCCATCGTTGAATGAATAGATACTATCTGCTTTTAGATAAAATTTAGCCTGGGTAGAAATGAAAGGAGAAATGATAAAGCCGGGAGGGAGTTCATTTAGCTCAAAATCATCCAGCTCCAACACTGATTTGGATAGGATTAGATTTTTCTGGTTTTGATTTGGCAATCGCCAAAGCACCACTGAGTCTCCATCGTGAGAGGCTTTGGCGAAAAGATGTCGGATTACGACTTCTTCTTCCACCAATGCCAACTTTTCTTCCGTCATGAATAATTCGTTATCGCTTGTCAATCACGGCCATGGTTATTCGGCTGACACAAACCAGCTCGTTTTGCGGATTGGTAATGCGAATCTCCCACACCTGCGTCTTCTTCCCAATATGAATGGGCTTGGCTCTTCCAGTGACGATGCCATCCCGAACACTCTTGATGTGATTTGCATTTATTTCCAATCCAACACAATACTGAAGTGAGGTATCCACACAACAAGTTGCCCCTATGCTCCCCAAAGTTTCCGCCAATACAACCGAGGCTCCACCATGTAACATTCCAAGTGGCTGATGTGTTCTGTGGTCCACCGGCATGGTGCCCTCAATGAAATCTTCTCCAATCTGAGTAAGCTCAATTCCCAGATGAGCAACCATAGTATTGACTGATAGTTTGCGCAGTGCTTCTAAACTTGTGCCTGGCTTGAAGATGGACATTGCCGTTGAGTTAGTGTGTATGAACTATTTGTTTATTTTTGCCGGCAAATTAGGGGAAATTGGGCATCAAAAAAATATACCTTGTCCGTCACGGGCAAACCGATTTTAATCTTCAGGGCATTGTTCAGGGAAGTGGTGTGGACTCTTCTTTAAATCAAAAGGGCAGGGCTCAGGCGCGTGCTTTCTTTGAGATGTACCAGCATGTTCCATTTGATAAAATCTATGTTTCTTCCCTCCGAAGGACAAAGGAATCAGCGCAACTGTTTATTGATAAGGGAATTCCCTATGAAGCCCTTGCAGGCTTAAACGAAATCAGCTGGGGATCAAAAGAAGGTCAGCGGATTACACCCGAGGAGGATGCCTATTACCACTGGATGTTATCAGAATGGCAGAAAGGCAATACCGATCTGCGTATTGAAGGAGGCGAAAGCCCTGAAGAAGTAGTGAAGCGCCAGCGCGTATCACTCGATAGGATTTTCTCTCAACAAAACGAAAGTACGATCTTGATTTGCATGCACGGCAGAGCTATTCGCATTCTTTTGTGTGTACTCCTGAATTATCCGCTTCGAAGCATGGATATGTTTGAGCATGAAAACCTTGGCCTGTATGAACTTGATTTTACAGGTTCAATGTTTTCGATCAGAAGGTACAACAATACGGCTCACCTCAACGATTTGAAAATTGAAATGCCGGGCACTCCTAAGCTGGTTGCACCTTAGTAGTCTTCAGCTCCTCCAAGGCTGATTTAGCCTTACCATCAATGCTGCTCTTGTATTCGTGCTTTTTAAAGCTTAACGCCAGCTCGAAGTATTTTTTTGCTTTGTCGTATTCTTTATTATCTCTGGCGATGTAGCCCAATTGCAGTGCAGAATTGGCGCCAAAGTACCACGGGTTGTCCTTGGTCATATCAATGCTTTGCTGATAAAACAACTTTGCTACGCTGAATTCTCCAGTTCGGTGTGCCAGCCGTGCCTTTCGATAGTAGTATTCCGTTTGATCTTTGTAGCTGACAAGATCGGAGGGGAGGATTGCTTTCAATGCTTCTTGCGCTTCAGCATAGTACCCGCCATCAGTATAAAACCTGACCTTCAATAGCTTTTTATTGGGGAAGTTTGTTTCGGTAAGTTGCATGGCGGCATACTTATCCGGTTCCGCGATATCTTTTCCGGTAACTTTAGCCTTTTCGAAATTCTCCTTTGCCAAGGACGCGTTCCCCATCATCCAGTAGGCAAGCGAAATCTTAAAATAAGAGTCCTTCTTAAAGCTGCTGCTGCGATAGCTTTTAATGAACTTTTGATATGCCTGAATTGACTTTGCATAGTCGCCTTTTTGTAACAGGATCTCACCTCGCAGGTATTCTACATAAGGCATTTGCAACCCTTGATTATGCTCGTCAAGTTCTGTAATGAGGTAAAGTGCTTGTTCACTTTGCGCTTCCTTCATAAGCATGTTAATGCCGATGAAAAGCAACAACCTGTTTTCAGGTTGCTCTTTCAAAATTTCGTTTATGCCTTTGGCTGCTTCTGTGAATTGCTGATTGATGAACCCTTTTACCGTGAAGTAGAGAATATTAGCTTCCAGGTTAAGCGTTGATTTTGATGAGCGAAGTTCATTAAGTTGCTTTTGTCCTAATGCAACGGAGCCCTTCATTCCTAATAGGCTCATGAACCAATGAAATTTGTCCGGTACCGAACCAACCATCACCTGTATGGCCCCGCTAGTTTTTTTTATCGGAACAAAGTTTGGATATTTTTTCAGACACTCCTGAGTAAGGTTGTAAGCCTTACGAATGGCAAATACTGCATTGAATTCCTGGCTGAGATTGATCAGGCAAAAACCGCGCTGAAGGTTTATTTCGGCCTGAAGAAAAAGAGATTCCGGGCCTACAGGAAGTTTCTCAAGATAGTCAAGTCGCTCTTTGAAGTTGGCATCGATTGTTTCAAATCGTTTATGATCTTCGTTGATCAGGATCTCCAGTGTTTCATTCAACGTGGTCACATACATTCTATGAAACTCCGAGGTTTTTCCGGAAAGACGCGAAAGCTGCTCACTTGCTTTATCAGGCTGGAGATTAATGACATAGAGATATGCTTTGTATAACTCGGCATCAAATTGCCACGCATAGTCTGCAGAAAAGGCAGGGAGATTTGAAAGCAAAAAAAGGCAGGCGATAATGCCTGCCTTTACTTTTGAACTTATCGTGATCAGTTTACCCAACTTTCTTTGTTCTTTTTACCGGAGCTGCCTTTTTAGGTTTTGCTTCCTCTTCCATCGATCCCAGATCAACATCGGCAAGAATGCGGCCTGAGTGCTCGTCAATAACAATCTTTTTCTTCTCACGGATTTCGGCAATCTTCTGAGGAGGTATGATGATGTTACATCCTTCTGCTGCTCCTCTTACAACTCTCACCACAGCCAATCCATTAGAAAGACTGCTTCTTAAACGGTTGTAATGCTTTAATAGTTTGTCTTCGATCTTTTTTACCGCCTTTTCACGCTCGGCTAAAAGTCGCTTTTCTTCCTCCTGGCTTTCCCCTAAAATATCCTGAAGCTCATTCTTCTTGTTCTGAAGGTCTTCGGTTCTGTCCTTAATCAGGGTTTCAATGCTTACGATCTCAGCCTTTTTCGCTTCAATCTTGTCTTTGGCTTCCTTTATACGCTTTTCGCAGATTTGAACTTCTAATTCCTGAAGCTCAATTTCTTTGGTGATAGCATCAAATTCGCGGTTATTCTTAACGTTTTTCTGCTGCTCGTTGTATTTCTTTACCAGTTTCTCCGCTTCCTTAATGCCTTCTTTGTTCTTCTTTATAACCTCTTCAAGTTCCTTTTGCTCGGTTTCAAAACGTCCCAAACGAGTTTTGTAGCCTTCCATCTCATCCTCCAGATCCTGAACCTCATCGGGAAGGTCGCCTCTTAGTTTCTTTAATTCGTCTAGCTGGGAATCAATGGATTGTAATTTTACTAAAGCTTCTAATTTCTGCGCAACTGTTTGATTTTCCATTACTTACAAATAACTTATTGGATTTGTGACTGACTTTGAAAAAATGATTGCAAAAGTAGTGAATTTTTCCTTCAAAACATCTACCAGAAGGTCTTTCGTAAACTGCTCACTTTCATAATGCCCAATATCGGCAATAATGATCTTGTCATCGGCATCAAAGAACTCGTGGTACTTGAAATCTCCGGTAATAAAGATATCAGCTCCGGAGGCTTTCGCTTGTGATAACAAAAAGCTGCCGGCACCTCCGCACCACGCTACTGTTTTAATGGGTTTTGATCCTATGGCGGTGTGACGGACACAAGAAGTATTCATCACCGACTTTAGGTGTTTTAAAAAGAGCATTGGCTCCATGGGTTTCTCAAGGTCGCCAATCATTCCTGCACCAACCTCTTGATGCTCATTTTCCAAACGACTTAGATAATAGGCAACCTCTTCATAGGGATGCGCTTTTCTTAGTGCATGCAATACATCTGCTTTTCGCGATTCGGACAGTAGTACCTCCAATCGGATTTCCTTGACAATCTCCAAACTATTGGCCGTGCCGATGGATGGACTTGCTTTTTCATTTGGCCGAAAAGTTCCCTCACCGGTTAATTGAAAGCTGCATTGATCATAATTACCGATGTTACCGGCACCCGCTGAAAACATTGCATCCAGTACTATTCCTTTATGCTCCTCAGGCACAAAAGTTACCAGCTTGAGTAGTGTGTCACTTTTGGGTTTTAGTATTCTTGGCTTAAGAATGCCTAGCCGATCTCCAATTTTTTTGTTCACACCGGTATGAACATTATCAAGGTTGGTATGGATGGCATAGATGGCAATATCATTTTTGATCGCCTTGATGATGGTCCGCTCAATGTAAGTAGCCCCGGTTAACCTCTTTAGTCCTTTAAAAATGATAGGGTGATGAGCAACAATCAAATTACATTTTTGCTCGATGGCTTCTTCCACCACATGCTCAATGCAATCCAGCGTTACCAACACTCCTGTAACGACCGTTTGAGGTGATCCGGTAAGTAACCCAGAATTATCGTACTCTTCCTGAAGCGAGCGAGGCGCAAGAGCCTCCAGGTAATTGGTAATGTCTTTTATCTTAACGGTTGACATTGATTACTTTTGCCCCAAATTACAGAAAGATACCGTCTGATAGATGTCCGTTTTAAAGTTCTTACTCCTGCCGCTTGCGTGGCTCTACAACTTGGGC
The DNA here is from genome assembly GCA_966095315.1 of uncultured Cyclobacteriaceae bacterium. Lineage (GTDB taxonomy): Bacteria > Bacteroidota > Bacteroidia > Cytophagales > Cyclobacteriaceae > ELB16-189. The sequence goes on along the minus strand of CBHTSG010000011.1, from coordinate 137,948 downwards.
ACTGGCTTGCGCAATCACCTTTTTAACATCGGGCATTTTCATTCTTTTCAATTTGAAACGGTGGTGATTTCTGTTGGCAATCTGAATGTTGGTGGTTCCGGTAAAACGCCCATGATCGAATACCTGGTTCGTTTACTCAGTCCAAAGTATAAGCTCGCAGTTTTGAGCCGGGGCTATGGAAGAGCTACATCAGGTTACCGTCTGGCTGGAGAGAAAGACAATGCCCAAAGCATTGGAGATGAGCCCTTTCAGATGTACCTGAAGTATGGTGATAAAACCAAAGTTGTAGTGGGTGAAGAACGGGCGCTCGCGATTCCTACCATCCTGAACGATTGCCCGGATGTGCAGGTGATTTTGTTGGATGATGCCTATCAGCATCGCACCGTTGTGCCCCATTTCTCTATCTTACTTACCGAATATTCGAAACCTTTTTACAAGGATATGCTTTTGCCTTTTGGCCGCTTGCGCGAAAGCAGGAAGGGCGCCAGGCGAGCAGACGTTGTTGTTTTTACAAAGTGCCCCGAAAATCTTTCTGTATCCGAAATGGAGATGATGAAAACAGAAGTAAAGAAGTATTCGCAGAAGCACGTTTATTTTTCATTCATCCGCTACCAACAGATTGTGCCTTTTGATGGAATATCAACCTTGAAAAAGAAAGCCATCTTGGTTTCGGGCATCGCGAGGAGTAGTCTACTGGAGCGTTATGTCTCCGAAAATTTTGAACTGGTTAAGCATTTTGATTTTCAAGATCATCATCACTATTCTACGGAAGAAATAAAAAAAATTCAATCATTAGCCATTAAGCATGATGCCATTATCATAACAACAGAAAAGGACAAATCGAAGCTGATCTTGTCCGGAATTCAGGAGGTTGTTGATCGAAAGCTGTGGTTTGAAATTCCCGTGGAGTCTATAATTTTAAATAATGGTTTGGAATTTGATGCAATGATTGAGCAAGCTATTGAAACAAAGTTGGCAACCTTGAAACAAGCAGGAGCGTGAGTACATTGATTGATCGAATTTTTAAAAGTACAAGCAAGGTTGTAACTATCGCAATGTTCTTGCTGGTGGCGGTGCATGTTCAGGCGCAAAAAAATATTGAGCCCGCAAAGAATACTACTCCTGCTAAAAGTTCTTCACCCATTAAAAATGATACGTTGCCAAAAACGCCAACTACTTTCACTGGCCGTGGCTCCAGAATTGTGGACGACTCCACCAGAAACATTTATGGGCCAATGACTACACTCTGGACTACAGAGGAAGACATATTTTACAACCGAAAGAATTACCAGCCTGTTGATACCTCAATTAATAACTACCATCGGTGGACTTACACACAACGGTTTGTAAATTTCTATCACGATCTAGGAAACATGGGCACTGCGATGAACCCTGTTTTTCCAGTGCTTACACCAGTGATTGGTGCATCATCCGGTTTTCGCGTTTATGATCTTTATTACAAAACGGAAGAGCCAAAATATTATGATACAAAGTCTCCCTTCACCCGCATGGCCATCGTGTGGGGAGGTGATGGGCGTGCATCTACCCGCGTAGAATTTAGTCGCAACATAAATCCGCGCTGGAATTTTGGATTTGACTATCGGCCAATTTTGTCTGACAAGCAGATACAGCGAAGAGGTAAGGGTGATCGGCAAACCATCAGTCACTATTACGATTTTCATACTTCCTTCCGTTCCAAAAATGAGCGCTATTTATTGCTAGCCAACTATCGAAGACTTCGTCAGCGTGTTCGAGAAAATGGTGGCATTTTCTTAACCAGTCCAATAAAGTTTGAGTCCTATTTTGCTCAGAATGCACAGCCTTATTTGGCAGCAGCGCAAACCGAAGAATTGCGCAAATCGATTCATCTGTTTCATCAGTATCAATTAGCCAAACCGTTTCAGATTTATCAGTCGGCAACCATTACAACTCAAAAAAATGGTTTCAGTGACGATTTGAGTTTGGAGGTAAACAATTTCTACGATACGAAAATCATCAATCCTGGAATGGATTCGGTGAAGTCGTCTGATGCTAACTACTTTAGGGAATTTCAAACGGAGTTTGGAATAAAAGGTAATGCGGCATTTTTGTTCTATAACTTTTATTACAAAGTCAGGTCCTTTGAAAATTATAACCGCGCATTGGTGGGGTACGATGTGAAGACAAAAACTGATGGACTAGAGAATTATGTTGGCGGAAGAATCGCTTTCAAATTTGATTCCCTTAGCGAATTGTCGGGCAATGCTGAATATCTTCTTGACGGAAATTATCGAGTGCAGGCCCAACTCAAAACACCATGGCTGAATGCGAATGCAACCAGCGTATTGGCAAAACCGGGATTTTTACCATTAGCCTATCGAGGAAGTCACGATTTTTGGATCAATAATTTCGAAAACACTTTTTCAAATCAGGCTAGTGCATTCTTAAATCTTAAGGTGAGCAGGTTTACGTTTGCTCCAGGATTTACTTACACCAATCTAAGTAAGTTCATTTACTATAAGCAAGACACAACCGTTGCTGAAGGGTTTCAAACAGTATTGCCGCTTCAGTCGTCCGGTGTTCAGCAGCTTTTATCACCAGAGCTTAATTTTTCTGTCAGGTTTTTCAGACATTTTTATTTGAGACCGCAGGCAATTTATTCTAAGATAATTCAGAATGATGATAATGTTTTGCAAGTGCCGCAGCTGTTTGTGAATGCGCAGTTGGCCTATGAAAACATGATCGCCAACGGAAATCTTCAAGTGCAAATAGGAGTGGATGCGCACTGGAAATCAGCATATCATACTATGGGTTATGATCCTGCCATTCAGCAGTTTTATGTTCAGACTACCTACATGAATCCCTCATTTCCCTTGGTCGATGTTTTCTTCGCGGGCAAAATGAAGCGAGGCCGTTTCTTTTTTAAATACCACAATCTGATGCAGGCTTTTAGCAAGACAGGATATTTGCCAACACCCACCTACCGCGGCATGCAGAATATACTTGATTTTGGATTTGACTTGTTACTCTTCGATTGATATGGAGAAACATGTGTTAGGCCTGGAATTGCCCACTGATCCGCGATGGGTAAATATTGCCGAGAAAAATATTGAAGACATTTTAGTTGACCACGCTTACTGCGAACAGAAAGCGGCTTCTTCCTGTATCTCATTAATCATTCTTTACCCTGAACTTGATCAATTGGTAGATATGCTCACGCCTGTGGTAGCGGAAGAGTGGAGTCACTTCGAACGCGTGATTGAGGAGTTGCGTAAGCGAGGCATGAAGTTGGGAAGGCAGCGGAAGGATGAATATGTAGAAAAATTAAATGCAGTAGTCCGAAAAGGAGGTAGCCGGCAAGAGCAATTAGTGGAGAAACTCCTGATAAATGCGCTGATCGAAGCCCGGAGTTGTGAGCGATTTCGATTATTGTGGAAAGAGATAGCAGATGAAGAGTTAAGTAAATTTTATTACGAACTCATGGTTTCAGAAGCGGGGCATTACAAAAATTTCTTATCGCTGGCAAAGCACTACATGGATCCCGATCAGGTAGAAACACGCTGGCGCGAACTGTTGAAGCAAGAAAGTGAAATCATCTCTTCGTTTCAGGTTCGAGGAGATCGCATGCATTGATGAACTTATCTACGAATCACCACTTTCTTAACTTCTGTGCCATCCGCTTTTGATACTTTCACTAAATACAGTCCAGAAGGACTGGAGGTGAGGTCAATTTCTTTTTGATATTCCCCGGGGGATACGGACCGTTCAATGCTTTGGTGATAAACCTTGCCACTTTGATCAACGATGTGAATGGCTACGTCTGAGGATTGCCGAACAGAGTAATGGATGTTCATTATTCCTGAAGAAGGATTAGGATATATTGAAAGTGTTCGGGCTGATTCCTTGTTTAATCCCGTGGGCTTCTGCTGAATATATAGATCATCAACCGACCAACCCCATCCGGTGATGTCGGCATTGGAGTACATTTTAAATCGGAATAGCAACGTATCGCCAGCGTTGAATTTGTTTTTCAGATTAACATCATGATCTACAAATAAAGCTTCGGTGGGCGTTGTGTTTGAAGTAAAAGCAGTTGACCAGGAAGCATTAGATGAGGCATCATAGGCTGGCGCGATAGGGCTCCAGGTAATTCCGTCTTTGGTGGCTTCAACCACTACATAATCTTTGGTGGGCTCAATCAAGGCGATATCGCGGTAGAAGAAGAAAGGATGCTCATCCGTAATTTTAATTGGCTGCTTAAGCAAGGCGGTATTCACTCGATTGGAAATATAAGGATGTGGACTTTGAAGCGATTTATTGACTGACCCGCCAGATGACTGAGCACTGAACCCGCTCACCACAAAATCTTCTGTGCCGGAGAAGTAATTGTAGTACTGAGTGCCAACAGGTTTGGTCAGAATGTGATCCGCTAGATAAGGCGCTGAGTGAATGGGGGCACCACCTCTGAAACTGACCACCTTTACTTCAATGGTTGAGGGTGCTATACCGGAGATGCTAATCAGCGATTCGCCAACAGGCAACTTATTCAGCTTTCCTATTTTTTGAGTGTTGATTAATACGTGAGTAGAGTCATACAACTCTTCCAGTAATAATTTGAAAACAAAGAGGCCTTTAGGGTTAGTGCCCGCTGCGCTGATGACAGGATTTTTTCCTGCTAATTGTGATGTAGGAAGTTTTGCTGTCCAGATTCCTCGCCCGTGCGTAGCAATGACAATTTGATCATCCTGGCCCTTCATATCCCATACCGCTACGTGGGGAAAATCATTCAGTATATTCCAGCTTGCACCACCATCCAGTGATTCCACAATTCCAATTTCAGTGCCGGCCCAAATAATGTCGGCATTATCAGGGCGAACATAAAGACAATACACAGCTACGTCAGGAAACCCGGTTGTGCTTACCGATCCGCTTCCAAATCCACTGATGTCTTGCCAGGTTTGACCAAGATCTTTAGTACGCAAAATTTTTGGTCGCTTCGCCACGGAAAAAAGGGCATAAGCTGTTTGCGCTTCAGTGGGATGGCTGGCTAATTTCGTAATACCACCAATGGTAAGAGTATTTGTGGTAGGTGTAAAGGTCTTTCCTCCATCTTTTGAAACGTGAATGTTTAGCGCGCTGTTCATTCCCGTGCCTGCCCAAATGATGTTAGCATTTGCGCGCGATACTTCTACATCGCTGAAACTTGCCAATGCCCACTTTTGTGTGATAGGAGTGAGTGCCCATGTTCCTCCAAAATTTTCCGACCTCCACACGCCCTCTGATCCAACAGTAAAAAGCACATCGGGTGCCTGCTTAGAGTTGGCCAGTTTAGAAACGAACGGAAATTTCGCAGCATCAATGGAAGAGCCTGAAAGAGTGAGGCCAGAGATAGATCGTGCCCATGAAGCACCTCCATCCAGTGTTCTTGCAAAATTGTTATTCTGAGCACCGCCAATAATTTTCTTTGGATCGAGATTATTCCAAACAGCTTCAAATCCATCGCCACCTAAAACATTGGCGGTGCCATACGATGTGGTGGCCGATGCTGAAACTCCGGCAGGGCTAAAGTAAGTTGCATTATCCTGCATTCCCCCGATGTATTCGTCAGCACCTGGTTTTTTGTCTACTCCATAAAACTGACTGGTGTTGTAGCCGTTGCCAATTTTTGACCAGTCTCCTTGTTGCACACCAGGTGTAGTGGAGATGCCTGTTGAATAAATACCTCCGTCATTTGCCATGAGCATGCGAAAGGTCTGGTTTGATTCACTTTCTTTGATGATGACAATGTTGTGTTGATCGGGATGAACGAGGGATGAATTATTCTTACTGTCGTATTCATTGTAAGAATCAGACATGGATGTAACTGTGCTCGCCAACTTCGTTACTTCCGTATAAATTATTTTAAGATTGGAAGTCGGAAGGCTGTTGGGGTTCCAAGTAGATCCATCCGATAGCACCGGCCAGAAGTTGTACATCTGCTGAACAATTTGCCCACCGGCAACGGCAACAGATGGTGAGGCGGCTCCATCATATGCGATATTATGGATAAAGACATACTCGCGCGTTTGTTCGATGGCAGCACCGGAGGTATTAGCGACATTTAGATTGAAGCTCCCGTTTCTATCTTGGTCACGGAACGAAACCATCAACTGTCGGTTGGGTGAAGCAGAAACATCCCAAACCTGGAAAGGAACATCTACATAATTTTGATAAGCATAGTTGGCATCGGGTACACCGGAAGTAGCGCCATCAGGAACTAAAAATCGATGTGCCTTTTGACTGAGGCCGCTACCAAATCGAATTTCAACATTTGTTTTATTGGCAGAGGCACCGGCTGCAAATGTTCCATAGTTAAATCCAGTGGCAGTGATAAGGCTCAGGAATGTAGTTCCATTTTCCTGTATTGAATAACTGCCCACCGCTGTTCCGGTAGCACTACCATCTATTTGAACACGATAAGCTCCAACGCCACCGATATATACCTTATTTTTATCGTAGGGATCGCACGCCACAGTGTTGTTATACCATCCCTGATCGCCAAGATAATTCACCGTTTTGCTGCTGAGTTTAAGATCGACCAGTAACCAGGTTGAGCCGCCATCATCAGAGAAATATAAATCTGAACTGGTACCGGATAATGTACCCTGGGCAGAGGCAAAAATTCGATCAGTCTTAACCGGTGAAATGGCAATTTCAACACGACCATTAGTGCTCATTCCAAGTTTTGAGGGCGACCATGTTATACCACCGTCTGTTGATTTGATTACACCCAACCGATTTTGAGTAGCATATTGAATGGCAAAATTTCCAGGCGTTGCTTTCAGGTCTTGGATTACTGCCGAATAAACTTTTGTCCACGATATGCCTCCATTGGTGGTGCGATAAATCCCACCATTAGTCGCTACTAAAACTAAATTTTCATCGGTAGGGCTGATGATGATGCGATTGACTTCATCAAAACTTTCTGTGCTGGTCAATAGGGTCCAGGTGTTACCACGATTCGTGCTTTTAAAAACACCACTCCCGATTACACCACCTAATAAACCAAATCCCTCGCCCGACCCGGCATAGATCACATTATGATTTGATTCTGCCATGGCCAGCGTGGAGGTTGCTAAATTTGAGATGTTGGGCGTAAGCCACTGCCATGAAGAACCTCCATCAATTGTTTTCCAGATGCCACCGGTAGCAGAGCCCGCATACCAGGTGCGATGCGTAGCATCATCCGGATCAACAATAATTCCTCTTGTGCGACCTGGTACATTTCCAGGTCCACGCTCTTTCCATTCCAGTACTCCGTTAGCGGATGTGGTGCGGGCGGCAGCGCTTAATCGAATTGCTTTTTGTAATTCCTTCCACTGATAGTTTGTTTCGTAGCCAGGTTCTGTTTCTCCTTCTCCCGTTCGAATGGCCCTGTGAAATTCCAGAAATTGTTTGGGGCCTTCATATTTCTCTTCTGATTCAGTCTCGAATTCCTCAAAAGCAGATTCCTGCTCTTGCTCATACTTACGCACTTCAATGAGTACAAAAACAGAGAGGATGAATCCTAAAGAGAGTAGTGCAATCTTATTCACGTTAATGATCGGTTAAAATGTATTTATTGAGGTCGATGATTCGAACATAATCATCCGGATTGTGATCTTTTTTAATAATGCCTGGCTGTGTAGTCACTTTTATTTTCAAATCTCCTTCCCACACGGCAGCACCACGCGGCACCACTTCCTGAACAATGGTTTTTACATCGGCAAGGCGCACAATATACATGGATAGTGATTGCGCTTCGCTTTTGGTACAAAGCGCAAACGTATTGGATTTGTTTTTTTTGATTGTGTACCCAGTGCCAATAGCAGCAGTAATGCGATTGTCAATATCCTGCTGAGGCGAAGCAACCTTGCAACTCAAGATCAGGAGTGATAAGAAGAGGAGTGAGGTGTTTATCTTCAAGCTCAGGTCTTTTGCTTTTTCTTTTTAGCTGCAGGGAAAAGAATATTATTTAGAATGAGTCGGTACCCGGCTGAGTTGGGATGCAGATTAAGATCCGTTGGCTCTTCACCAACAGTATGCTGATAATCTTCCGGGTCGTGCCCTCCATAAAATGTCCAGAAGCCTTTGCCCAAAACACCGTGGAGATATTTAGCTTCTTTAATGTCATTGTTTTCACCCATGATCACTACATCTGGTTTTACCAAATGTTTCTTAAACCCTGTGGTCTGACCGTAAAATCCGCGAATAACGCGTTTGTGGTTTTGCGTCAGCATGGTGGGGATTGGATCCCACTTGGCAGAAAATTGAAATACACTGAAGTAATCATTATCGGGGCGAAGGCCACGCTCATTAAAATTGTTATCAATGTCGGAGAATTCGTATTGATAAGGATCGCGCGAAATTCTAAAATCAGTGAAGGCAAATGTGTTATCGAAGTTTAGCTTTTCCTGAGCTTGCGGATCGGCACCATCGCCATCGTACATGCGGTCGCAGATATCAACACCATCGGCCGCCAAGGCAATATCAAATGAATCGGTGGCCGAGCACATCGCAAACAAGAAACCACCGCTCGCCACAAACTCTTTAATACGTTTTACCACCGCTAATTTTAATTGCGATACTTTAAGAAATCCGAATTTTCGAGCCGTTTCCTCGGCTTCTTTCTGCTGTTCGATGTACCACGGCATATTTGCATAGCTGCCATAGAATTTTCCGTATTGACCGGTGAAGTCTTCATGATGCAGGTGAAGCCAATCGTACTTGGGAAGTTGCTCGGTGAGCACTTCATCATCGAAGATCACATCATAAGGAATCTCCGCATAGGTGAGCACCAGCGTCACTGCATCATCCCAGGGTTGTTTTGATTTTGGAGAGTAAACGGCTATGCGCGGATACTTCTCCAACTTCATGATGTCATAATTAACTGCCGGGCTCGCGATTTCAGCGATAATGGAATTGGCCTGAGCATCGGATATGATTTCGAAGCTTACGCCACGCACAGTAAGCTCATTTTGAATTTTTGAGTGGTACTTTGTCATGAAACTGCCACCCCTGTAGTTGAGCAGCCAGTCAACTTCGGTATCCATCTTCAAAACCCAATAGGCTATTCCATAGGCCTTCAGATGGTTAGATTGCTTTTCGTCCATTGGTATAAAAATATAGTTGGCCATTGCCGGACGAAATGCCAAAAGCCCCAAAAACAAAATCAAAACCCGCCCCGTTAAACCCATTGTTTTACTGTTCTGTAACAAATTATTGGATTAATAGTCTTATCAACACAACGTTTAAAGATATAACTTTGGTTTTGGTTGACCCAAACTTTGAGATAAAACCCAAGAAATCATAGATGAACCTAATTGAAAACATTAAAGAAGGCCTTAGATCAATTAATGCCAACCTTTTAAGGTCTGTTTTAACGGCTTTGATTGTGGCCATCGGTATCACCTCTTTGGTGGGAATTTTGACCGCTATTGACGGTATTGAATATACCGTCAATGAAAGCCTTGCTTCTTTGGGTGCCAATACATTTGAGATTTCTTCCAAGTGGAACAGAGGCTCCAATCAAGATGGCGTAAAAGAGAAAGTTTATCCAAGAGTAATGCTCAATGAGGCCCAAAAATTTATCAGTGATTATAACTATCCGGCCATCGTTGCCCTTTACGCCCGTCTTACGAATCTGGCAGAGATTAAATATGGATCGCAGAAAACCAATCCCAATGTAAATGTGATGGGCGTGAACGAAGAGTACATGGCCATCAAGGGATTAAGCATTGAGCAGGGTAGAAATTTCTCTCCCTTCGAAATTCAATATGGTAGTAAGGTAGCCATCCTTGGAAACAAGCTTGCCAAAACTCTTTACGGTGACAAGAATCCGGTGGGTACAGAAATTTCATTCAAGGGAACGCAGTTCAAAGTGATCGCTTTGATGAAGGAGAAAGGCGCATTGTCAGAAAATAATTTCGATAACATGACACTCATCCCCATTCTGGTGGCGAACCAACTGGCTACGGGTCAAGGGTTGAATTATCGAATGACGGTTGGTGTGATGGACCCTACACAAGTTGACTTTGCCATGGGAGAGGCAACAGGGATTTTGAGAAAAGTGCGTCACGATCGAATAGGTGAACCTAATTCTTTTGATATCGAAAAGAGTCAGACTATTGCTGAGGAAATGGAGTCGATTACCAGTGGGTTGAGATTTGGTGGTTTTGGTGTTGGGTTTATTACGTTGCTTGGAGCTTCTATTGCGCTGATGAATATCATGCTGGTATCGGTGACAGAGCGCACGCGTGAAGTAGGAGTAAGAAAAGCATTGGGAGCAACACCGCTGCGAATTCGTCAGCAATTTGTGATTGAAGCCATTGTGGTTTGTGTGCTGGGGGGAATCGGTGGAATTATTCTGGGGATTCTTATCGGTAATCTGATTTCAAAAGCCATTGGCATTAGTGCCTTTGTGATTCCGTGGACATGGATGATGGTGGGAATGATGATTTGTATTGGCGTTGGACTCTTGTCTGGATATTATCCCGCATGGAAGGCATCCAAACTTGACCCAATTGAATCACTGAGATTTGAATAGCATTCCAACTCTCACTGCTAACCATCAAAACTCCTTCAGCTCGAAGGAGTTTTTTATTTTTGTGAAGGAATAGGAGAGATGCCAGAGTGGCCGAATGGGACGGTCTCGAAAACCGTTGTCCGACATGTCGGACCGAGGGTTCGAATCCCTCTCTCTCCGCTTTATTTTCGTTTGGTCTTAATGACGATTACTCCATTCGTTCCCTGCATTCCATAAGCGGCTGTCTCCTGGCCGGATTTTAAAACCTGGATCGAAGCAATATCATTTACATCCACCAGTGGTGCCGCGTTATCATAACCGAAGCCTACGTTCACGCCATTAATAACAAAAAGAGGTTCTTTCTGATCACCCAACGTGTTGTTCCCTCTTACTAAAATTTGAGTGGCGCCAACACCAGTTCCATTTTGCACTACATGCACTCCTGCGATTCGTTTCAAATAGTCGGCCAACGTAAGATTAGAAGCTGCAGTGGGTGCTATTTGATTCGCTGGCTGTGCATTGGAGCCCATTGAGGTAGTCGATTGAGTGGAGGTGCAGGCAGTAACGAGCAGTGCACCAATCATAAGTGTTAGCTTCATGGTATTAAATATAGTTAGTTTCTGTGAGATGCGCGACTTGTTAAGTATAGCCTTGCTTCATTACCTTTCGGTTATGAAATATTTTATTACGGTTGTTTTTGCTTTACTAACCATTACTATGTCAGCCCAACATCAACCCGAACGGAAATACCTTGCTCTTGGCGATTCGTACACGATTGGCGAAAGCGTGGCGGAAGCGGAGCGGTGGCCAAATCAATTGACCAACCTTTTAAATCAGAAAGGAGCAAACGTTGCTAAGCCCACCATCATTGCCACCACCGGTTGGCGCACCGATAATCTTAAAAACGCAATGACAATTGCCAAGCTGAAAAATGAATATGACCTTGTTTCACTTCTGATTGGTGTAAATAATCAGTACCAGGGAAAGCCAGCTGATCAGTATGCCTTGGAGTTTGAAGATTTATTGGCCACTGCGATTCAGCTTGCGAAAGGTAAAAAGGAAAACGTTTTTGTGGTTTCAATTCCCGACTATGGCTTTACACCTTTTGGTAAACCCAAGCAGGAGAAAATTTCAAAAGAACTGGATCAATTTAATGCCATCAACAAATCAATAACAGAAAAACTTGGAGTTGCGTACTTTAATATCACCGATATTTCCAGAGAAGGGTTAAACGATCCTTCCCTTGTTGCCACAGACGATCTTCATCCTTCCGGCAAAATGTATGGTCTTTGGGCAGAGCGTATCGCCAAAGGCTTGAAGCTTCAGTAGCCTAGAGTAACTTGCTAAAAACTGGAGTTAATTTTTTTGCAATGATTCGATGACCTTCGGCATTGGGATGAATGCCATCGGCCTGATTTAGTTTTTCATCTCCACCTACACCTTCCAGCAAAAACGGTATCAGTGTAGCGTTGTTCTTCTTTGCCAAATCCGGGTAAATATTTTTAAACTCATCCGTATAAAGTTTGCCCATGTTTGGCGGCACCATCATACCTGCCATTACAATTTTAGCTTTCGGGTATTTAGTTTTTACCCGATCAATGATTGCCTGGAGATTTTTTCGTGTCTGGTCAAGAGGCAACCCACGTAAGCCATCATTGCCTCCCAGTTCCAGTACAAAAACGTCAAGCGGTTGTCTTAGCACCCAATCGATGCGACTAAGTCCACCGGCAGAAGTTTCCCCGCTAAGGCCTGCGTTTACCACTTTTACTTTTTTTCCGGTTTTCACCAATTCCTTTTCAATGAGCGCGGGAAATGCTTCTTCAGGCGAAAGACCATATCCTGCTGTAAGGCTGTCTCCGTAGAAGAGAATGGTGGTGTTGGGTGTGGTGGCTTGAAAGAGCAACGCCATTGCAATAATTATCACCTTTTTCGCGACTAACATATTGTTTAGATCAGATATCAGAAACATATTACAAGAATAAACGGTTTAGTTCTATCAATAGTTAAATAAATATCATGCCCGAAATTGTGTTACAAGCCGACCAACTTACCAAGATCTATAAATCTGCCGATAAGCAACTGACCGTTTTGGATTCGGTGTCCTTTCAGGCAGAGCAAGGCATGAGCCTTTCCATCATTGGCCCTTCCGGCAGCGGCAAAACTACATTGCTTGGCCTTTGTGCAGGGTTGGATGTGCCGTCCAGCGGAGTGATTTCATTAATGGGGTTTAAGTTAAATGCAATGGATGAGGATGATCGTGCTTATGTGAGAAATCAATTTGTAGGTTTTGTGTTCCAGAATTTTCAGCTGCTCTCAACATTATCGGCTCTTGAAAATGTAATGGTGCCACTGGAATTGCGGGGAGAGAAAAATGTGTCTGCAAAGGCAAAAGATTTGCTTGATCGTGTGGGATTGAAGGATCGCTTTCATCATTATCCCACCCAGCTTTCCGGTGGTGAGCAGCAACGTGTAGCCATGGCTAGGGCGTTCATCACATCGCCCCGCATTTTATTTGCCGATGAACCAACGGGTAATCTTGATGAAGAAAATGCACAGCAGGTAACAGACTTGTTGTTTGGGATGAACCGTGAGGAAAAGACTACGCTCATCCTGGTAACACACAATCTTGACCTTGCTCAAAAAACCGAGCGAATACTTCAGATGAAAGGCGGAAAGTTAGTGGCTGAACGATTGACTGCCCAGGTATGATTGAATACATCATTAAAATAAAAAGACAAACCAAATCGATTTTTAAAGATCGTTGGGTGTGGCACATGGCATGGCGTGATGGACGCCACAACTTCTCGAGATTATTTCTCTTCACAGCCTCATTGGTGAGTGGCATTGCTGCGGTGGTGGCAATCGGTTCGCTCAACTACTCGATGAAGGATGAACTTAATCGCAATGCAAAGGAATTGCTCGGTGCGGATCTTGTCATCAATTCTAACAAGAAGTTGGATACGGCAATTTATTCAGCCATCGATACCACAACGCGAAAAATTGCGACCGATGCAGACATGGCTTCGATGGTAATGTTTATGAACACGCAGCAATCCAGGCTGGTGAAACTCACCGGACTGGCTGGGCCATTTCCGTTCTATGGCAAAATGGAAACTCAGCCTGCGAATGCGTATCAACTTATTCAGTCTGGGAAGTTTGCAATGCTTGATGAGTCATTGGCCGTGCAATATGAAATCAGCTCGGAGGACTCCATCAAAATTGGAAACACGATGTTCAAAGTTGCCGGTGTAGTGACCAAGATTCCCGGTGGTGGAGGACTCACGGCCACGCTTGCGCCAGCCGTTTATATTTCGATGGCTGCACTTGATTCTACCGGGTTGATCCAATACGGGAGCCGTGTGAATTATAGTTTGTTTGTAAAAACCGCTTCCGAAGGCGACACCAAGGATTTAATCGAATCCGTTAAGCCAGTTACCAAAAAACTGGGATATGGTTATGAGACCGTGGAAGAGAGAAGAAGAGGATTGGGGCAGGGCTTTCAATCGGTGTATCGTTTTTTTTCTTTGCTAGCCTTTATCGCACTTATCCTTGGCTGCATTGGTGTGGCGAGTTCCGTGCACATCTATGCTCGCGAAAAGCGCGATGACGTTGCCATTCTTCGTTGTGTGGGTTCGTCTGGTTGGCAGGCGTTCAATATTTTCTTCATTCAGATTTTTATTCTCGGCATTCTCGGAAGCGTTATTGGTTCTGCGGTTGGCGTAGGCATTCATCAATTGATTCCAGTGGTGTTTAAAGAATATTTGCCGCTGGATTTGAATTTTGCCGTTCAATGGAAATCGATCGCAGAAGGTATTGTTCTTGGAGGAATTGTGAGTATACTTTTTACTACGGTGCCGTTAGTGTCCGTGCGCTTCGTGCCACCCCTCACAGTGCTTCGTGCAGAGTCAGTGCAGCAATCCGTATTTTCCAAGGTAAAACTTGCCGCCATTATTTTGATTGTCCTTTTTCCCATTCTGGCAGCTGCTTATCAGACCAATAGTTTTATTTCGGGGGGACTTTTTTCACTCGGATTAGGATTGGCATTAGGAAGCCTCACCCTTGTCGCCCTCGGACTGCTTTTTTTAGTGCGCAGGTATTTTCCTTCTAATGCCTCATTTATTTTCCGTCATGCACTTTCGAATTTATTTCGCCCAAATAATCAAACACGGGTGCTGATGGTAACCATCGGCCTTGGAGCTTTTATTATTTCTACGCTTAACATTATTCAGAGTAGCCTTCTTAATCAGGTGGAGTTTCAGGGGAATGAAAACCAATCGAATACCATTCTGTTTGATATTCAGCCAGCACAAAAGGATGGCGTGGTTAAGTTGATCGAGGAACATAAACTACCGGTCAATCAAATCGTTCCTATTATTACTTGCCGTTTAGATGAATTGAAAGGAAAATCCATTGTGGATATTCAAAAAGATACATCGTGGAGAATTCCTAACTGGGCGCTTACTCGCGAGTATCGTGTTACTTATCGCGATAGCATAACTGCTTCGGAAGAATTGACAGAAGGAAAACTTCATTCGTATCACCCGGGAGAAAAGGACTCTGTTTTCGTAACCATCTCAGACGGGATGCAGGAAACACTTCGCGTTAAGATTGGCGATTCACTGGTATTTGATGTGCAAGGTGTTTTAATTAAGGCAAAGATCAGCGGCATCAGGAAAGTAGATTGGCCTAAAGATCCTCCAAATTTTATTTTTGTTTTCCCGAAAGGGGTGATGGATAATGCTCCTCAAATTTGGGTGGCGGCTACGAAAGTTGATGAAAAGCAAGGAGCAGCAAAATTCCAGCAGGAACTGGTGATGAGCTACCCCAACGTTTCACTTATTGATTTACGCCTGGTGTTAAGCACGGTTAATTCACTTTTTGAAAAGATTGGGTTTGTCATTCGCTTCCTTGCATTGTTCAGCATCATCACGGGTTTGATTGTGTTGGCAGGCGCAGTGGTCAATAGCAAATTTCTACGACTCAAGGAGAATGTTTTGTTGCGCACCATTGGCGCGCGCACTAGTCAGATCACGAAGATCACATTGATTGAATACGGATACCTAGGTTTGTTCTCGGCCCTTACTGGACTAATTCTATCCCTTGGTGGGGGATGGCTACTGGCAAAATTTTTCTTTGAAGTTCAGTTTTCGTTTGATTGGAAAGAGCTAATCATCATTGGTGGAGGAGTCATTGGCCTTACAATCTTTATTGGGTGGTTCAATTCACGCGAAGTGATTTCCACGCCACCCCTGCAAGTACTAAGAAAGGAAAGTTAGCGTTATCTTGCGATGGTTTGCGGCTCCTCTGTTCATCGTTGCAAACCGTGATCATGAAAAACCTATCGAAGCATATTCGATTATTGATATCAATGCAATTGATAGCTTCCTATTGCTATGGAGGCCCTGGTTTTCCTTTCATTGAGAACAAAAAGCAATGGGACAGTCGTATTGATTTTGCTGTAAGAATTCCCGGAGGAAGTATGTTTCTCCAGTCTGGAAAGATTACGTACCAATTTCTGGATCAAAAGATAATTGAAGATAAGCATGAGCAAGGTCATCGTGGAAATCCTGAAGTTTCAGCGGATGATCAAGATAACTTGTTGAGCGGCCATGTGGTTCGGTCGTCTTTGATCGATGCAAATAAACAGGCGAAAGCCACTCCCTTTGGTAAGTTGGATTCATATCACAATTATTTTATAGGCTCAGATTCAACTCGATGGAGTAGTCACGTTAATCTTTATGAAGGAATTATTTATAGCAATATCTATGAAGGAATAGACCTGAAATGGTATTCTGTAGGTCAGAATTTGAAGTACGATTTTATGGTAGCCGCTGGCGCTGATCCATCACAAATATCATTTCAATATGATGGAGCGGATGATATTTTCTTTGACCGAGGTAACCTAATCGTCACTACACCTTTAGGGAATATTACTGAAGCAAAACCCCTGAGCTATCAATTGATCAATGGAAAAATAGTTTGGGTAAAAAGTGAATATAAAATCTATGAAAACCGGATTTCATTTGGCTTTCCGGAAGGATATGATTCTTGTTATCCATTAGTGATTGATCCGGTTTTGATTTTTTCAACCTATTCAGGATCCACTGCTGATAACTGGGGAAGTACGGCCACTTCAGGCGAGCGAGGTGCGTTATACTCTGCTGGGGTTACGCGGTTAGCTTTGGGGGGAAGCTTTCCGACTACTCCTGGTAGTTTTCAAACTACTTTTGGCGGAGTATATGATATCAGTATTTTGAAATATGATTCCACGGGAAGTAAACTTCTTTATGCTACCTACCTTGGCGGAAATGAATCAGAATCTGCCCACAGTCTCGTAGTGAATGCTAATCACGATTTGATCGTACTGGGAACAACGGGTTCTACAAATTTTCCTACAAGTGCGACTGCTTTTGATCGCACATATAATGGAGGAACCTTCGTATCGGCAGAAGACAATGTAGTTGAGTACAATACCGGTTCAGATATTTTTGTTGCGAGATTTAGTAAGGATGGCACCCGACTTGTGGCTTCGACTTTTTTAGGGGGCACAGCCAATGACGGAATGAGTCCGAGAGTAAGCTCACTTGTAAAAAACTATGGTGACCAATTACGAGGTGATATAATAACCAACAGCACCGGAGATATTTTTTTTAGCTCGGTAACTTCTTCATCCAATTTCCCGGTAAGAAATAGTTTTGGCCTGTCCCATGGCGGTGGGTTAACGGACGCATTGATCGTGTGCATGGATGAAAATCTATCACAACTAAAATGGGGAGCCTTTCTTGGTGGATCCTCCGAGGATGCCTCACACACCATACAAATTGATAAGACCGGTGACCTATTTGTTGCTGGCGGCAGTGCTAGTACAAATTTTCCTACAACCGCAGGCGCATACCAAAAGAATTTGGCGGGTGATGCTGATGGTTGGATTGCCAAATTGAAGGGAGACGGCTCGGCTAATGTTGCAACAACCTTTACCGGAACGTCTGGGTTTGATCAAGTATATTTTCTTGACCTCGATCGGGAAGAAAGTGTGTTTGTGTACGGACAAACCACTGGAATATTTCCCATTACGGTCGGAACGTATCGCATTCCCAACAGCGGGCAGTTTCTTCAAAAGTTTAATAATAATCTTTCTGCCCTTTTAGTCTCAACGGTGTTTGGTTCGGGACGAAGGACGCCTGATATCTCACCAACAGCTTTTCTTGTCAATGATTGTAACAATATTTATCTCACAGGGTGGGGTGGTATTGTCAACTCAGCTGAAAAATTCTGGGACAGTAATACTGTAGGTATGCCAATAACACCCGATGCGTTTCAAAAGACGACCAGTGGGTCCGATTTTTATTTCATTGTTCTCTCGATTGATGCAACTCAACTTTTGTATGCCACCTACATGGGAGGAACTCAGTCGCGAACCCATGTGGATGGTGGAACAAGCAGGTTTGATAAGGGTGGTGTTGTGTATCATGCTGTTTGTTCGGGCTGTGCTGCATTTAACGCGACAAATCGAGCGACATCCGATTTCCCTACAACGGCAAATGCCTGGAGTCGGATCAATAGAAGTACAAACTGTAACAATGCGGCCTTCAAGTTTGATCTTGCAGCGCTCCGCGCACGCATTCAAACAAACTCTGTCAAGTTAAATCAACCAGGACTCAATCGCGTGTGCCTTCCTGATAAACTCGTGTTTCAAAACATCAGTACCGGTGGGCAAACTTATTATTGGAGTTTTGGTGATGGAACATTTCAAACTAAAACCGATACTGCCCGCATAACCCATCAATACTTGAAGTCAGGAAAATATACTATTAAGCTGAAGGTGATCGACACAGGTACTTGTGTGGGTAGAGACTCTACTACTACCAGCGTCACGGTTTATTCACCGCTCTACAAAGTTGGTCCGGATAAAGAAATGTGCTTTGATGCGGGCACTGCTCTGGAAGCATCCGGTGGGGTTCAGTACAGTTGGGCATCGAAGGATCTTACTTTCAATTCATCAGCGGCAAATCCGATGGTAAATCCGAAAGAGAGTAGCGCTTACTATGTTACCGTGACGGATGTAAACGGGTGTGTAAAGAGGGATACGGTGAATGTGAGGGTAACTCCTGGTATTGATTTGAATTTTGAAGTATCAAAAATCAACGATTGTTATTCGAGGCCGAGAGTGAAAGTAATGAATCTCACAGACCCTGCAGAAGATGTGTTTTTTGATTTTGGGGATGGAAGCACATCCGATCAGGATGAAGACATTCACGCGTACAATCGCGATGGAGTTTATACTGTACGTATTATTGGAAGAAAAGAATCCTGTATTTACGATAAGGGTGTTAATATTCCGGTTTATGATCTGCGGGTACCTAATGTGTTTACCCCTAATTCGTCTCCTGGCTATAATGATACTTTCAAAATTGGATATGGGAGTTCGTCTATCTCTGCTGCAACTGCTCTTAAGGTATCTTTAAAAGTATTTAACCGGTGGGGAGGTAAAGTGTATGAAAGCCTTGATTATAAAGATAATTGGGCTGGCGAAGGTGTTGCTTCAGGAATTTATTATTATGAAGTGGACATTGAAGGAGAGGGTGTATGCAAGGGCTGGGTGCACGTGATCAAGTGATTCATTCAAAACTGAAAATAAATGAAGGGTTGTATTGCCGATGACTTTGTTTGAATGACTAGCAGAATGATGGTGGCGATAATTGCTGCCTGTGCAAACCTCGGCATTTCAATGACTGTCTTCTGAACTAATAATTCTTCTTGCTTGGGTACAAAATGCAAACCATATCCTAGTAGCATGAGTCCCACTACAAATCGGTAGCCCCAAATGAATTCGGGAAGGATGGAAAGGGAAAAATTTGTGAAGATTTGTTCAATCATACTGCCCGCCACATCCATGGAGGTTGCCCGAAAGAATATCCAGCAGAAGCAAACAAAGTGAAACGTGATAAACCAGCCCAGAATGTTGCTGAGCTTCACCCAGCGCTTATCCAATATCTTGGTTAGCGTTAATGAGTTGAAGTACTTATGAAGAGCAAGTGCTGCGCCATGCATGGCGCCCCAAAGAATGAATCGCACAGATGCCCCATGCCAAAATCCACCCAGCAACATGGTGATCAATAGATTTACATACGTTCTGAATTTGCCTTTACGATTTCCTCCCAGTGAAATATAGAGATAGTCTTTTAGCCAAGTCGACAGTGAAATGTGCCAGCGCCTCCAAAACTCTGTGATGTTCAAGGATTGATAAGGCGAATCAAAATTGATATTGAAGTGAAATCCAAGAAGCAATGCAAGCCCAATGGCCATGTCTGAATAGCCTGAAAAGTCGCAGTAGATTTGGAGGGCATATCCATACACTGCAAACAAATTTTCCAGCCCTGTGTAAAGTGTTGGGCTATCGAATACCCGGTCAACAAAATTTAGGCTGATGTAATTGGAGATAATAGCTTTTTTGAAGAGCCCCGTGGCGATGAGAAACACACCCCGTCCAAACATTTCATGGGTGACGAAAGTTGGTTTTTGAATTTGTGGAATGAAATCAGAAGCACGTACGATTGGTCCGGCCACCAGTTGAGGAAAGAAGGAAACGAAAAACGCAAAATCAATCACATGATCAACAGGTTTCAGGTTCCCTCTGAATACATCAATCGTATAGCTCAGCGATTGAAATGTAAAAAATGAAATGCCTACCGGTAAGAAGATGTCGAAGGGTTCATACGAAGTGCCAGCAGCAAGGCTGAATAATTCATGAAAGAAATTTGTGTATTTAAAATATCCCAACATTCCCAGGTTGGTGGTCAGACTAATCACCAGTAGTGTGAGCCTCTGCCAATAGATCTTTGTTTTGTAAATGGAAAGCGCGAGCGTGTAGTCAATCAATACTGTGGTCAACAGTAGCACGAAGTATAATCCGCTTGACTTGTAATAGAAGTAGAAAGAGAAGATGGTGAGGAAAATTACTTTCGCTCGGTACGTTTTTGAGAGCGGAATATATACAAATAAAAAGGCAGTGAACAGAAAAAGGAAGAAGCCGCTATTGAATATCATGGGCTCCTCGGGATTATATACGAACTGCTGCAGAAGCTTATGGATATCGATACTGAACATATTCGTTATATCCTTTTATGATTGCTTCATACATCAAATTACCGATCAAGTTGTAGCCGGCCTTCGTAAAATGAATTCCGTCACTTTGCATGAGGCCTCTGCTTTTCCACTTATCAGCAGAATGCTTTCCTCCCGAAACTTCATACAAATCCCAATAGGCGAGATTGTTTTGTTCTGCGAACGAAATGATTTTGTCCCGTACGATTTCTACTCCTGGATTTCTTCGCGTTCGCTTTTTATAGAAATCGGCAGGTGTAGTGAGAAGCACCATCGCACTGGGATTTGCTGTCTTAAGTCCCGCGATAAATTCTGTCATTTGATTGAGCAACTGAGGATCGACATAAGGATGTTCAATGGCTTCGTTTGTTCCGAGTGAAATAATAATCAAATCGGGATTGAGTGCTCTAGTTTGTTCAATAAAATAACGAGCAGCAAGGTAGTGTCTGAACTTAGCCCCATTACCACCGATCGAATGATAGACTAACCCAGTGTTTGTATTTTCCAGGTTGATTCCATAGAGAATAAATTGACTTTGACTGGGATTTGACTTTAATGTTTCAAAAGTTACCTGATTAATTGTGTTTGGTAAAATTACTGTAGATGTGTTAGGAAGCTCAAAGGTGTAAGGGCCAATGAAGGCCAGATCTTGATTCGCAGAGTCTTTCACGATGATGTTAAAACTATTAAAGTCTTTCTGGTAAAATAGTGTTAGTTTATTAAATCCATACGAAAGTCCATCGTTCGAAAGTGTTTTAAGATTGAGCTTTACATTGGGCTGCTCGGTTTTAAAGGTAATTGCCCCAATGCCAATGGGCAATGGCTTGTCGGTGTACACAATTCGCTTGTGTTCCCAGTTTGATGTTGATGAAGAATAAATAGTTGAAGGTTCATTTGTTCTGGCGAGTCTGCCGGGTACAATCAGCCCGCGGCCTCCATTGCCAAAATCTTTTTGAAGATTCTTTCGGGTAGCGTTACTCCAGAAATCAGCCTGAATGTGCGAATCACCAATCTGAACAATGCTTACGCGACTTGAGTTTTCTTTTTTTAACCGGTAAAGGTTTTCAAAGAAAGGGGAGAGTACAGCGGAGTTTTGAATAATGTTAGCTTCCTTCTTCAGGAAGGAGTAATCTTTTGTGGATTCATAGACGAGTGTGTCTTGCCCATAAAGGCACGATACTGCAGCAATGATCAAAATAGCGCTATGGATTATTTTTCTCATTCCTTTTTATTTCGTGAAGCAACGCTTCTGTGAGCTTTCCGGCAATTTTTTTTCCGCCAAGATAGGTGAGGTGGGTGTAATCTTTCGCGCCAAGCGGTGGATTCTGCGAAACATATTTCACCATCGTGTCTTTTCCACCCATGGCAGCATACAAATCCCAAAAAGCAATTTTACTTTTCTGCGCTATTTTTCGCTGGGCATCGCGCATCACCGGTATAGCGGGTATGGTCGTGAACTTTCCTTCTTGATTGCTACTGCGATCGCTAACGCCAATTAGCACAATGCTTGCGTCAGGCAAAACTTGTCGCAGGCGCTGCACTACTTTTACCATCTTTTCTGTATACCAGGAATACCCGAGTGAGTCTTTTTCGCCAACCACGTTAAGGCCATATTGAAGTAAAATCAATTTGTAATCCTGAAAGCGATTGAATTCAATCAGGCTTTGATCAGAAAGGGTGGATAGTCCCATACCTGAATTACCGCGCATGGCAAAGTTATCGACATAAATGCCGGGGCCGTTTTCAAAGCTTCCTCCATATACCAGGAGGCTATCGTATTTTGAAAATTTCAAATCGATTGAGGAGGCCATTTGCGCATCAATTGTTTCTTGTTGCAATGAGTCGGAAACCTTTAATGGTAATTCTTGCTGCAGACTATCATTGAGTATGTACGTAAGTTGTTTCGGTGATTTATTGACGTAGAACAATCTAAACTCATCAAATCCTCTTGCTGCTTTTCCAGGTTTTTTGAATGTGACTAAGTTATCCTCCAAAGGCACAAAGCAATATCCGGAAAAGCCGAGGGGAGCATTTCCATTTTTCTTCCCCACAATAGAGTACGTTTGCCATTGCTCAAATGTATGCTTAACCGTAGTGCGAAATTGCGCCACTTCTGAAGCCATCGGCACGAAGCCAACGCCATGACCGCCATAAAGCGATTGCAGTGTCTCTCTTACGTTCGCACAAAGAATGTCACCTTCAATGAAGGAATCACCAAAGAATGCAACCCTGATATGCTTGCGGTTTGTTTCACTTAGCGAGTGAATGAAAGGATGGAGAATATCTTTTTGATCAGAATAGTCTTCAATCGATGCCTGGCCAGTGACGACTAGCGGGAGTGGTGAAATTGTTTTTGTTGTATCCTTGGTCTCGACTTCAACTACTGAATCCTTTGCTGCAAATGTGGAATCGATTTTTTCAGGATGAATATCCGAGAGAAGATCAATTTTCTTTAATCCAAAAGGATTGTTAGCTACCTCATTTAATCCGGAGAATAAAAGTAGTAGTCCCAACACTGTCAAGGTGAGCACAAGTGTTTGGTTCAACTGATTTTTCATCGATGGGATAAACTGATTAGTGCCATCAAATATGTCCGGTGAGCCAGTATGCAGTCATACCCACCCATTCCTTTACGAGCGAATGCCAAACACCGATTGCTTCTACTCTGGGAACAAGCGTTACGTCTGGAGTGAATTTTCGTTCGTGTGTTAAAAAATCGGTACTGAAGGGTACGGCCTGTATGCCCACTTTTTGAAAGCAAGCCAGCGACCTTCTCATATGAAAAGCAGATGTCACCAGGAGGGGAGTACTTGTAATGTTTTTTTCCTTAAAGATTTTCTGGACTTCCTCAGCAGATTCGTACGTGTTTCTCGAAATGCTTTCCGTAACGATGTCTGTTTCAGGAACCCCCATAAGCAATAGCGCATCTTTCAAAGCATCTGCTTCTTTTCTCCCTCGCTTGATCAAAGTGCCTTCGCCACCGGAGATCAAAATCTTTTTTACATATCCCATTTTATACAATTGAAGGGTATGAGTTACCCTATCCGCACCGCGGCTGAAATATACGCGATCTTCAGGGCCTACCTGGGTTCGCGTTACTCCGGTAAGTAAAATTGCCCATTCGTATTTCTGGTTCATATCCGCAAAGGGTGTTACCGGAACTTCCCATTGTTTAGCGGCTTCATTCGCAATAAATTCATTTGAAAAGAAAAAAAGTAATCCGATACCGGTGAGCCGAAAGCCTCTTTTCCATTTTGTGGATTTTATAATAAGTGATAACGCCAATGCAATGCAGATGATCACCAGCGGCATGGTGAGATAGTTCAGCGTTTTGGAGAGCACAAAAAACATGACTTACATTCGCTTGGGCAATGGATTGGAAATATTGCCCAGCCCATCGATAATTTTTCGCAACACCTCAAAGTAAAGGGCAATCGCCAATACAAGTGTCATCGACCAGATAACGCCCATATTAAAATAAAAGGTGTCGATATTCTGATTTAAGAAATGTTTGGCAGGCATATAAAACTGGGCATCAAAATCTACCATGTGCTCAGGATCCGGATCTTTATAAATGGGGTATATCTTTTGAACGAACTTTGAATCCTTGACGATAATTCGATTGGTTTCTGAAACATTTTTAACCAACTCTGTAATCGCTTCATTTTGGTGAGAGGTGCGGAAGGCTTCAAATTCTTTTTCCTTCGCTGGTGTGCTGGTCATGCTGTTAATAATTCGCTCTTTTTCCTGATCGGCCTTATTGTAGCGATGAATATAGAATTTCTTCATTGCCTCCAGAAACTCAAGCGTCTCGTGATAGACGGTAGAATCAAATTTTTCAAGGGTAAACGATTCGATGCTTTTGAAGTGTTGTTTTCCAACGATATTGAGTTCCTCATTCATTTCATTTTTTAGAAGGTTGAAGTTATTGATCACTTCGCTTCGAATTTTTGGTTCAGTGGTTTTGTAGTTGAGGCTTACAAAATCTAACCTGGTTTCTAACTCCGGAATGAAATAGATTTTTTTGTAATCAGCATCGGCCATTATTTTATCATACAAGTAGAATTGTTGCTCAAACTTGTTGTCTTTGTATTGCGCCACCATGGAGGCTTCAAAGGCCCATCGAGAGGCCATCAAATCTCCCACGAAAGGAACAGTAGCTGTGTTCCCGATAACAGGATTTAACTTATCAAATTTCACTACTACTCCACTTAAGATAAGCTGAGGTATCAGCAATACCGGTATCAAAATATATATAGTAACTGCTGAATTGAAAGCTGAAGAAATATTCAGGCCCAGCAAATTAGCAAAGCATGATGTGGTAAAAAGTATTCCCCAATAAATGAGAAACATTCCTTTGATCTCAAGAATTGAATTGCCAATCAATACAAAAAGTGCAGTTTGAATTGCTGAAATGGCAAACAGAATTGAGATTTTTGAAATGATGTAACTGCTCCTGCTAAGGTTTAAAAACTTTTCGCGTTTTAGAATTTTCCGATCACGAATGATTTCTTCTGCACTAACTGTCAGCCCCATGAATAACGCCACAATCACACTCATGAACAGATACGCAGGCATGTTCAGGTTCTTGCTAAAGATATAACCTCCTTTAAAAGGGTCATCGACATTGTAATATCGAACGATGAATGCCAGAATGAAGGCCAGCACAGGTGCTTCCAAAAGATTAATCACTACATACTGAGTGTTACTTAATTTAGATAACCAATCACGAAGCGAAAACAAATGGGTTTGTTTTAACCAATTAGGAATGCGGAGTGTTGAATGCGGTGTTTCATTTACCGGATTAACGATGGGCAACTTGATCTTTTCTTTGAACGCCTTATTCCATTGCTCTGGTGAAAACTTTCGCTCATTGGTAAAATTTCCAAACTCATTGATCACCTTGGTTTCAATGATATTGAAAATTTGCTCGGGGTTTACATTTCCGCACACATGACATTCTCCCTGATCGCTATTGATCAGATTGATATTCTTCTTGAAATAAGCAACGGCATCAACAGGATTGCCATAATAGATTTGATAACCTCCAGTATCCAGAATCACCAGTCGGTCAAACATTTTGAAGATGTCGGAAGACGGTTGATGGATAACGGCAAAAACCAATTTCCCTTTTAGGGATAATTCCTTGAGGAGATCAATGATATTTTCTGAATCGCGCGATGAAAGGCCTGAAGTAGGTTCGTCCACAAAGAGCACGGCCGGCTCGCGCAAAAGCTCTAACCCGATATTCAATCTTTTGCGTTGTCCACCGCTTATGGTTTTGCGCAGGGGAGACCCCACTTTCAAATCCTTGGTTTCAGAAAGGCCAAGGTCTTCCAACGTCTTCATCACCAATGCATCGATTTCGATTTCAGATAGGTGGTTGAAGCAAAGCTTGGCAGCAAAATATAAATTCTGATATACGGTAAGGTCTTCAATGAGCAAGTCATCCTGTGGCACAAAGCCAATGACGCCTTCGATCTTTTCAGGATTGCGATGAATGTCAACACCATTAATGAGCACCTGGCCTTGTGAAGGTTTCTCGGTGCCATTCAGCACGTGAAGCAGGGTAGATTTGCCTGCACCGCTGGCACCCATCAATGCAACAAGGCTTCCGGATTGTTCGCACACTGTGACCTCTCGTAGTCCCAGCTTTCCATTCTTAAACTGGTAGGAAATGCTTTTGGCCTCAAAACTTGTTTTGGTGCCTGTGCTAAGATTTTTAAACTGTCTTAGAATGTCACCATAATAAACCGGATCTGCAGCGCCCCAACGAATAGTGCTTCCTGTGGCGAGCACATTTACGTTGCCCGATTTTTGAGGCACACCATTGAGATACACGTCAGAGTGGCCAGAATATCGAAAGAAAAAAAGATCGCAGCTTTTAACGAACAGAATAACGATAAAGCCATCAAGCTCTTCGCGGTGAATGAATTTTTTTACCGAAGATGGTTCTGAACTGATCAATAGTATATTTTCATCAATAGCATCTTCGGGGCGCTGACAAGAGACGTATTTCTTGATTAATGCCAAATCGTTATCGGAAACATTGAGCGATTGGGCGATGGTCTTGGCAAGCGCATCCTCTCGTTCTGAGATTGTGCCATCGGCAAGTACAATGCTCATTAATTCGAGCATGATCACCGTCTTCTGCTTATGTGCCATCTCCGCATTGATGGACTTACAGATTTCGGTTATGGTTTGCTTTTCCTTCTCCAGGTTGAGTTGATCCGGAATTTCTGCAATGTAATTTTCAAACATACTCATATGCACATCCACAGCCCCCTGACTCAAATGATCGGAGAGGAAAACTTTTATAAAATCGCGTTCCTGTTGGGTAACCAGGTCTTCTTTGGCTACTAGTGCAAAGAGACGGAGAATGGCTTTGAGGACGGGTTCGCTCATGTTATGAAATGTTTTTTAAAGATAAGAAAGATGGAATAGGTGAAATAAAAAAGGACCAACAAATTGCTGGTCCCTTTTAACTATTTCTTTCTTGATTATTCTACGATGGACTTTCTCATGCGCTCTACGATAGTGGTAATCTCTACAAGGTTTTTGTCTGAGAGCACCAGGTCTGAGCGGTTATTCTTGATTTGCTCGTCAATATTCAGGGCTTTATAGCTAGATTGAAGCGAGGTCAGGTCGTTAATTATGGTAGTGATTGGCTCAGAGGGCTCTGTGCTGCTGAGCATTTTCAACAGCTCATCTACCGACTTCGACTGCTCCAATACAACTCTGATTAATGGCGTTAAGATCAAATTGCGCTGATCGTCCTTTAATAAATTCTTTGGATAAGATTTAATAAGGCCGGTGGAGATGGACAACCCTTCAATGAAGCTGCCGGTGATCATCATTGCAGCCAGTTTGTTTCGGCTATCATCCTTCAAGTACTTGTCGGTCTTCTTTACTGCCTGATCCAGCAATGACGCCAAGGAGTCTCGGTTGGAGATGTTTGCTTCGAATTGCTTGAGGGCCTCTAAGTCAAATGAACCGATAACACCAAGATTATCAGCAAGCTTCTTGGCCGAATTGAGATAGTCGATCGCTTCCTGGGTTTTGTCATATGAACTCAAATAACCGATATCAGCGGCATAAACTCCCAAATTCAATGCCGCCTTATCATTTCTGGTCAGGTATTGATCAACCTTCTTATTGTCGTTCAATAAGCCTTGATTAAATTCTGCTCCAGTTGCCTGAAGCAGGTAAGGAATTTCAGTAGGTGACGGGATATTGTATACTACATCCTTGATTTGATCCTTAAGAGACTCTTCGGCCTGCTGAAATTCATCAGAATTTGATTGTTCATCTTTGGTCGAAGATCCACATGACCAGAGGCCGACTACAGCCAACACAGCAAGAACATAAGTACGTAAACGATTAAATTTCATGGGTTATTAGGTTTAACCTTCAATTTTAACACTATTTTTAATCCTGTAAAAACAGGCTGGCCTTTATTTTAAAACCAATTATAAAAAACATACTTTTAATCGAAAACATATTCTTATAATTGGAAGTCAGAAACCCTATGAGTACGGCTGTTATCGACAGTATATTTTTAATTGATGATAGTGACATCGACCTGTTTGTACAGCGAAGGCTTATTGAAATCAATAACCTTGCATCAAAGGTGGTTACGTATAACTCTCCGGTGAATGCGCTGAAGGACCTGGGTGATATGGTTATGGAAGAAGGAAAGAATCTTATCCTTCTCGATTTAAATATGCCACTCATTGATGGGTTTGATTTCCTGGATAGGTTCAACTCGCAGAATGCCGGTGCCAAAAAGGTAAAATTCATTGTGCTCACCAGCTCTAGTAGCAATCTCGATCGTGAAAAAGCCAACAAATACGATAACGTCATTGACTTTATTTCAAAGCCACTTAACGACCGAAGCCTCAACACTATCCGCAGTTATTATCAATAGCATTTGAACCTGCACAAAAAATAAAAGCAACACTGTTCAGGTTGCTTTCAAAGTTTCTAACAAAATGTATGAAGTGGGCCCTGCTGGGAACGATCCAGCGACCCTCAGATTATGAGTCTGATGCTCTAACCAACTGAGCTAAGGGCCCTCAATCAAAACCTGACCGGTGATTTGGTAAGAAGGTTGTGAAAATGCGGTGCAATTTTACATATTTGATGCTTAATACGCAATTAGGTTGGTAGGTGCAGAAATCAAAAATCTGATATTTGATCTTGGGGGGGTGATCATTAACCTTTCGGTTGATAAAACCTATCACGCATTTTCGAAACTTAGCGGCATTCCTGCGCAACAGCTTAAAGAATTGGCGAAAGTAACAACCTTCTTTGCTGATTATGAAAAGGGGACCATTTCTGATGATGATTTTAGAATGGCGTTGCGAAATTTTCTTCGAACCGATTCCAGTGATGCCCAACTTGACGATGCCTGGAATGCGATGCTCCTGGATATACCAAGGCCGCGCATTGATTTGTTGAAAGAGCTTCGCAGTCGATATCAACTTTTTTTATTGAGTAATACCAATAATATTCATTTGCAATGCTTCAGTAAGATCGTAGAAGATTCTTTTGACGTGCCTTCACTCGATTCGTTTTTCCATAAATCCTACTATTCGCACCTGATGCGCATGCGCAAGCCCGATGTTGAAATTTATCAACATGTTTTAATGGACAACCTTCTTGCTCCCGGTGAAACACTTTTCTTTGACGACACTAAAGTCAATCTTGAAGGTGCTGAACTTGCGGGCATTAAAACATTTCATGTGCTTCATCCTGATCAACTCTTTTCTATCTTCTCATGAATCCCAAACTTAAGAGCAACCTGATTCACGCTTCCTTATTCATCGTTACCTTTATTACTACCACGCTGGCTGGTGCAGAATGGACCTATGGAAGATCATTGCTCTCTCCTGGATATTCATGGGCAGACTTCGCGAGTGGTTTGCCGTATTCCATCAGTTTTTTGATGATCCTGACCGCCCATGAATTTGGTCACTACTTTACGGCTGTATATTACCGTGTCAAAACATCACTTCCTTATTATATACCGATTCCACCGCTTCTTCTTCCGTTTAATTTTGGTACACTCGGTGCTCTTATCAGGCTTAGAGAACGCGTGCCCACCACACAGCAAAATTTTGATATCGGCATTGCAGGGCCATTGGCGGGCTTTGTTGTTTCTCTGATATTTCTAACCTACGGATTCACCCATTTGCCTCCACCCGAATATATCTTTCAGTTTCATCCTGAATATGAAAAGTATGGCCTTGATTACGCAGCCTACGTTTATAGGCCAGAGTTTATGCAGGAGGGTACTGCCGATGTGTTTATTGGTAAGAATTTACTTTTTCTGTTTTTTGAAAAATTTGTAGGTGACCCTGCACGGATACCCAATCCACACGAGATCATACATTACCCATTTTTATTTGCCGGCTTTCTTTCATTGGTGTTTACGAGCATCAATTTGTTACCCATTGGGCAGCTTGACGGGGGGCATGTACTTTATGGCATGGTGGGGCAGAAGAAGCACCAGTGGATTGCATCTGCATTCTTTGTTGCTTTTATCTTTTATGCGGGTTTGGGCTATGTTTCTCCAAGAGAAGCAACCGATGTGCTGATGATTAAGATTCCGCTGTTTCTGTTATTTCTCTTTTTTGCATTGAAGGGATTACAACTTTCAACGAAAGATACCATCATGGTGGCGCTGGGAATTTTTGCCGTGCAATATGTGATTGCCACTTTACTGCCTTCCGTTACCGGCTACTCGGGTTGGCTACTGTTTGCCTTTATTATTGGAAGATTTATTGGTATTCCGCATCCACCGTCACTCATTGAAGAGCCGATCAGCGAAGGAAGAATGTGGTTGGGATGGATTGC
Organism: uncultured Cyclobacteriaceae bacterium; assembly: GCA_966095315.1. Taxonomy (GTDB): domain Bacteria; phylum Bacteroidota; class Bacteroidia; order Cytophagales; family Cyclobacteriaceae; genus ELB16-189. The sequence goes on along the minus strand of CBHTSG010000011.1, from coordinate 107,464 downwards.
GGTAGTCGTCTTTATTATCTCCTTTGCACCTAATCCCATTGATATTATTCTGGTCACGGCTCCAGCACCATGATTTTTGCGGAGTATAGTTTTTGATCTAACCGAAATTTTACGAGATACATACCACGGGATGGATGTTGTATGTCGACCAGTTTCGATGATGGTGCCTGATTGACTTCAATCGTCATTTCACTTCCTCGCAGATCAAATACAGCGATGTTTGTCGCATTTTGAGGAAGGTTAAATTTTCCACTCGATGGATTGGGGTATGGCAAAACACTGACTGCTTCTTCAACCGAAGTGATGACTCCCTTACCTTTACCAAACACTGGCCTAAGCATAAGACTTCCATGCACGGAAATATTCTGCTCCCACGCGCTGTTTGTATTAAAAAACATTTTTGTTGCAGAGTCAGAACTCTTATCCAATCCTACCGCGATAATGGCAGCAGAGGATTGCTTCCACCCGATAAAAAATTTGCCTTTTACTCCAATAAAGTTTGTCAGTGGAATGCGTGTGAATCGATTTTGTGATGAGCGCGTGATGGTAATACTTTGTTGATGAAGCACAGTTCCTGTAGCTCCCTGCAAGTCTTTCCACAGATGAAGCTGAATCGACTGACTGGACTCATCACCGAACTTCGGGAAATACACATCGATGGCTACAATGGTGTCGGGCTGTGTGGTGGTCATATCAAATTGATAGGCGAACTGGGCACCCGGCTGATTTAGGCCTGCGCCATATTCTGCCGAACCATCGTCATAGCCATAAAAATTGATGAGTAAAAAATTACCAGACACCACATCGTTTTTTCTGAAGTCGATAGGTGCATATTTTGAAGGATTGTAATCACCATTGTCAGGAGGCCCTTCAAGGATATTGTCTTTTGTAGTGAGGGTAAGTGAAAGCTTAATTTTTATGGAGTCGGCTGAAGCATCATAAGAGGTAAGGGGCGGAAGTGTGTTGAGCGCGGCTGTCTTGGATTGAAGTCCCAAAAGAGCGCCAATGTCTTCAGCGTTATCCAATGGAAAGGATGCAATGGATTCAACTAAATTTTTGTAGGTCTTGAGTTCCGCAGAGGAAAAGAAGTTCAGGGGCTGATTGTTGCCGATTCGCAAATTGTAAACCGAGAAGGTAGGTTTTGAAATGATCGAATTCGGATTTTCGAAAAAGTGTTTAATGGGTACTGATCGATATTGCTTGAAAAGATTTCCCAATGGAGTAGTAATTGACCGGTCAGGGTAGGAGTTATCGAAAGATGCTCTGCCTTTGTTTAGGTAGATGTAATCGAGGTTCCACGTGTCGTAAGGTCCTGAAAGGCGACTGAAGTTTTGGAATCGAAATTGAAAACTGTTGTGAAAGAAACGATCGGCATTAATAGGGATCAGAATTTGCACAAAGGTATTCTTGTTGAGCGTCCCGTCATTTTCAACTGACCATACTTTCTCCCACACACCCGATTGATTTTTCAGCGAAAGCGATAAAAAATCCCCGGCATCGGGTGGCTCACCGTTACCTTGAAACTCATAATAAAAACTCAAGTATACTGTGGAACGGAGTGAAGGATCAACCAGATCCAACCGAATCGGTTGCGAGATCATTTTATCGGCAAAGCCTTTCGCTAAAATATCGTTTACATTGTATGGCTTACCCAACGAGTCAAGGCCATCCAGTGTGGCAACTTTTAAAGAAGGAGGATTGATACCCATTCCGGTATTTACCCAGGCTGATTTTGCGTAGAGCCACCGATTTTCATCTGGATATTCTTTGGCTGCGTCTGAAAAATCATCCCAGAAGGGCAGCGTCAGAGGAGTAACATCGGCCGTTCTTGCGGAAGATTCTGTTTTGCTTTCCTGATCTTTCAGGATGGGCACAACGATCACTTGCGAAAAGCAATCAAAAGAAAAAGCAAGGGTGGAGAAGAGAAAAAGATATTTAAGACTTTGCCACATCATTATTGATCTTCATTCTCGGGATCAGGCTCTTTGTAACCTTTTGGTGCAATCCAAATGTCCACGGGATCGCCTACGCGAACCGAATCTCCAGACAACGGAAACTGTTTATAAACGATGGGCTCAATGCCGGTAGTATCAACTCCTTCGGGTATTTCTACATTTCCAAGATGGAGGTTCCAACCTTTAAGCTTGAAGAGGGCGCGCTCGTAAGAATCACCGATTAAACTTCCAATGGCAAAATCGGCAGGCCCGTTGCCATCACCGACTACCAGGTCAATGGTTGAACCTTTTGGAATGCGAGTGCCAGCCGCTACGGATCGGCCGTTGATCTTCATATCCAGCACCAGGTTTTGAAACTGACTGGCCTCATAAATAATCCTTCCGCGTTTTAGCTCATTGCTTTTCAATACAACTTCTGCATTGATAAGCGAGCGATCTACCAGATCAGGAACCGGAAGAGTAGGAGGTGTGACACGGTTCAACGTAACATAGATAACTCTATTGAGCTTAACCTTCGCATCAGGTTTAGGAAATTGACGGATGACGGCCAACGGAGGTAACTCATCAGAATACGATGAATCATTCACTTCATATCGCAAGTCATGTTCACGCAAAAACTTCTCCAACTCGTTCACATTCATTCCGGTGAGGTCAGGCACCGTAATGGTTTCGCCATGATTGGTGGCGTTGGGGAGATAGATAAAGAAATAAATGATAGCGATGAAAAGTGCGATGCCTACAGTTATGGCAACATTTGCCAATAGCCCACCTACTGAATTGCTTTTAAATAATCGCCTTAAGTCCATCCTTTAAAACTTTAATGAAGACTGGAAGTCGCGTGAAATCCTCTTTGATTTTTGATAACGCTCCGTGGCCAGCTGCGCTAATTTAGTGATCAATTGCGTAAAGCTGATGCCTCTTTCTTTCCACATCATCGGAAACATGCTCGAATTAGTAAAACCAGGAATAGTGTTGATCTCATTCACATACACCTCACCGGAAGGGGTGAGAAATAAATCAACGCGAGCAAAATCTTCGCAGCCTAAAGCATAGTAAGCATCAAGGGACAGCTTTCGTATTTTTTCTGAAGTACTGTGTTCAAGTTTAGCCGGCACTTCAATTTTCACCGCTTCGCCATCTACATACTTGGCATCAAACGTATAGAATTCATATTTATCACTGATGATGATTTCTCCCGGTAGTGAAGCTTCTGCCGGGCTGTTTCCAAGAATAGCACATTCCACTTCACGGGCTTTAATGAATTGTTCAAATAGCACGCAGTCATCATAACGGAAACCTTCTTCAACTGCTTTTGTGAAATCTTCTTTTGAATTTACTTTCGAAACCCCCACAGAAGAGCCCAGGCTTGCTGATTTTGCCATGAAGGGCAGCCCCAACTGATCCTTGATTTTTTCAAACGACAACTCATTTTTGTTGGCGTAGTAGCAATACGTAAACGGGGCAACGGGTATGCCCGCTTCTTTCATCAATCGCTTGGCTACCAACTTATTCATGGACATGGATGAACCCAACACTCCGGTACCAATCATAGGCAGATCCATCGCTTTGATCATTCCTTGAATGCTGCCATCTTCTCCATCTGTTCCATGAAGCACCGGAAAGATCATATCAACAGAAAAAGCATGACCGCTGGACAAAAGAAATTTTGGAGCCCCGGGATTTAATTGCAGTGATAGTGAAACACCTTTTTCAATATCCTTGCTTACACCATCGGTAAGGTACCATGCCCCTGATTTCGCAATGCCAATCAAAATCGGTTCGAACTGTGCTTTATCAATGAATTCATAAATGTTTCTTGCCGAATTAATAGAGACTCCGTGTTCTACCGACCTTCCTCCGTATAGCAGCGCTATTTTTGTCTTCATGGGTGTTTCGTAATCTTAATGTGTGTGGCAATATTTCAACCTCAAATATGTTCAGGATTTGCTGGATTTCCAGCACGGGCGGAATTTAAAATTGCCTTTTTCGACTATCGACTTACAAATACTTTGGTTGTGGTAAGCTGCTGTCCGATTTGTAATCGCACAAGATAAATTCCTGCAGCAGTTGGGTTAAAGTCAACATTGTAGGTTTGGTTCAAGACATCGTACATCAAATTGTCGATAACCAGTTGGCCTGTGACGTTGTAAATTTGCATGCGCACATCCTGCCTGGTGTCAAGATTAAATGTCAGGTTGAAATCCGTTGATCCCTGATAGATGGAGTAGCCTTGAGCAACTTGCACGGGATTGGAATTATTATCGGCAAAAAATTCAACGTTGTCGATGAAAATATTATTGCCATTTGCATTCTTGGAAACAAAAGCGATGCGTACGTATTTATTGCCGGTGTAATCACTAAGGTCAACGTACTCACGCCTCCAATCTGATGAGGTGGTTGGGAGCCATGATGTTGAGGATGAGGCCGTGGCTAGTAAACTTCCGGATTTCTCATAAGCAGGAGTAAGGTCATAGGTTGCTCCACAATCTTTTGAAACTAAAATTTTCAGGCCATCTTGTGATGTTCCTTTCTGGCCGTAGCTCACGTCAAAAAAAACGCTGGCCTTCTCCAGTCGGGACAAATCCAGGATGGGCGAAGCAATCCATGATTCCGCAGTCAGGCAGCAGTTGTTGAAAGCAGCATACATTAATGATTGCCCTTTGTTCGTTGCGGAGGCTAACCATGCTGTTTGGTTTTGACTAACAACACTCCAGGCCTGTTCAAAAGATGATTCAAAATTTTGCCTCAGTGGGATGATATCTTTTGTAGCGTTGACTACCGTTCGGATGTTGAGGAAGTTATCTTGGACATCATTGTCAATGGACGAGTTAGGATCTGCTAATTCGATGCTAATGCTGTTGAGTCCTGCCGCAAGTGCCACTGAATTTAAATTGTAAGTAACTTCTGCCCCTGGAGAGATGCCAATGGTGGTTATGGTCTGGGATTGAACCGCGCCATTGTTAACTGTCGTGAGAACTTTGAAATCATAAATCGTAATGGTGCCTTTATTGATCACCGTAATGGAGGGAGAAGGATTTGTTACACACGATACTGGCATTGGATTGTTATAGCTGCTGATGCCAATGTCAACAATGTTGGTGCCTCCGGTAGGAAGCTTTGCGCCTGGTGAGGTAAGCAGGCTCGCTCTTCGCGGACTGTTGTTTAAAATGATTGTCATCCGATCCACTTGACCTTTTGTAAACAAATTCATGCAGGCATCATTTGTATAGTCGAGGAAGTTTTGGAACATATTGGTTTCGTTGCATGTCACTTTTGGATGTGAAGGGCAGCCTGTATTACTGTTAGCTTGATTAGGTGTATCATTCACGTAATCTGTTCCCGTGCAGGCACCTGAATCATCGCCCCAGATATGTCGCAGCCCGAGAAAGTGCCCGATTTCGTGGGTGGCCGTACGCCCACGATTGTAGCGCGAGTCTAGTGAGAAGTTGCCATCCTCTACAGAACCAACAGCCACATAATCGATAATTACTCCATCGGTCAACCGGTTTGAAGGTGCGTCCTCCAATCCGGGCAATTGTGTCGATTGAGGAAATTGCGCGTAGCCGATTAATCCGCTACCCATGTCACATATCCAAATGTTCAGGTATTGTTCGGCAGGCCAGTAGCTTTGACTTTTTAGCAAGGCGTCATCCGAAAGTGCCCATGTATTTTGAGAACCCTTTATCCTTACAATACCGTTGGTTGGCTCACCATTAGGATCTTGCTTGGCAAGCACAAACTGAATCGAAAAGCTTCCGGCCAGTGACTGAAACTCGGTTGGCGTGCTTGAAGCATCGCTGTTGAGGCGCTGATAGTCTTTATTTAATACATCGATCTGTGATAAGATCTGCGCATTCGACAGATTCACTCCCGTGCCAACAGCCTCGCCTTTGTGAATAATATGAAAGACAACTGGAATGGTATAGGTCACATCGCAGGTCTGCTGGGTGCTATTTGATTCTAGCTTTCGTTGCTGCAACTGGTCAGTCACCCACTTTTCAAAGTCTTTAGTGTTTTCCAACCGGGGATTTTTCTGCTTCCTGATGGTTTCGTATTCGACAGTAGAACATCGGTCTTGAGCGCTGCCGAAGAAGGGGAGGACAAATAAAAAGATTGCTAAAAGCTTTTTAACCGGCATACTGTGCAAGTTACTCGATAACGCATAATTTTTGTTGACCGTATTTGACGGAATGCATTATCGATAATTTTTTATGAATTAGGATGTACGCCTTTAGGTGACCTTAAACTAAGGTAAGGTTAACCACCTCGATTTTATGAATTTCCGGCACCGCTCTTAGTATGGCTTCCTCAACACCAGCCTTAAAGGTCATGGTAGACATAGGGCAGTTGCCACAGTTGCCCAGAAATTCAAGTCGCAAAATATGATCCTGAGTGATTTCCAGAATTTTTACGTTCCCTCCATCCGCTTCCAGGTATGGGCGGATGTTGTTTAAAGAAGCTTCTACTCGGTCGGTTAGGGTTTGTGTCATACGTTATCCTGCATTAATCACCACGCGCTTGGTGGATTCAAAGTTAGCATTTCTTATGGCAATCTGTCGGGCCAGGTTTTCTGACAGCTCCTGAAAGGCAACAGCCGTTGGGCCATCTTTCAATACTGCCGGCAGTCCACTATCACCGCTTTCGCGGATACTTTGCACTAAGGGAATCTGACCAAGCAAGGGAACACCATTTTTCTCCGCTAAGTTCTTACCACCATCTTTACCAAAGATAAAGTACTTGTTGCCGGGCAACTCTTCGGGGGTGAAGTAAGCCATATTTTCAACTACGCCCAGGATAGGTACATTAATTTGAGGCTGCTTGAACATGGCCACGCCTTTGGTAGCATCCGCCAGAGCAACCTTTTGTGGCGTGGTAACAATTACTGCACCCGTTACTGGTACTGTCTGCACAAGAGTCAGGTGAATATCACTAGTGCCGGGAGGAAGGTCAATCAGCAAATAGTCGAGGTCACCCCAATCGGTATCGGCAATAAATTGTTTTAGCGCTGAACTTGCCATGGGGCCACGCCAAACCACTGCGCTTTCAGGCGGAGCGAGAAAACCGATCGAGATCAGCTTCACACCATATTGCTCCAGGGGAAGAATTACATTTTTCCCATTGACAACTTTTACCTCAGGTTGTTCACGTTCGCAGTTGAACATCACAGGAATGGATGGGCCAAAAATATCGGCATCGATAAGGCCTACTTTAGCACCCGCCTTTGCCAAGGCTACCGCGAGATTTGTTGTTACGGTAGATTTACCCACACCACCTTTGCCCGAGGCAATGGCAATAATATTTTTAACTCCCGGAAGCAAAGGGGCCTGATCGCGAAGAGAGGTCACCGAAGAGGACATCAGAATACTCAACTTGGCGCTGCCAATCACGGGGCGCACGGCATCCTCGCAATCCTGTCGTATTTTCTCCTTGAGCGGGCATGCCGGGGTTGTTAGCACTACGGTAAAACTCACCTGATCGTCACTAACTTCCACATCTTTTATCATGTTCAGTGTTACCAGATCTTTCTTGAGATCCGGATCATTCACGGTGGATAATGCTGTGATAATATCTTGCCTGGAAATGCTCATTCGTTCAAATTTGAGCGGCAATTTAGGAGCCGCCTCGTCCTAAAACAAAACTTATCAGGAACAGTTTCAATCCCTCTGGTTTTGCTTTGCGAAAGAGTATCTTTGAAGCCCAAAATTTTGAACTAATCCGAATTGGGTGGAGGGTAAGCATGATTTCGCGCGAAACCATTGACGAAGTAAAAAACAGGCTGGACATTGTGGATGTCATCAGCGACTTCGTCACGCTTAAGAAGTCTGGCCAGAATTATAAAGCGCTCAGCCCGTTCGCCAACGAAAAAACCCCGTCATTTTTTGTTGTTCCCGCCAAGGGGATTTTTAAAGACTTCAGTAGTGGTAAGGGGGGCGATGCCATCACGTTTGTAATGGAACATGAGAAGTTCAGCTATACTGAAGCGATCCGCTACCTGGCCAAAAAGTACGGTGTTGAAATTAAGGAAGATAAACTTTCGGATGAGTTTCAGGCCCAGCAGAGTGAGCGCGAAGGTCTTTATATTCTCATGAATTTTGCCAAGGATTACTATCGCCAGCAATTGCAAACGGAAGAAGGCCGTGGTGTGGGGCTAAGCTATTTTCGCGAGCGTGGTTTTACGGATCACACCATTGCCAAATTTGAATTGGGCTATGCCCTTGAAGGTTGGGAAAATTTCAGCAAAGAGGCGATCAGCAAAGGCTACAACAAAGAGTTGTTGGAGAAGACGGGCCTGGTGGTAAAAAAAGAAGATGGATCTTCGTATGACCGCTTTCGCGGAAGAGTAATTTTTCCGGTACATAATATTTCCGGAAAGGTGATTGCCTTTGGCGCCCGCATGTTGGGCAAGGATAAAAATCAGCCGAAGTACATCAACTCACCCGAGACGGATATCTACCACAAAAGTGATGTATTGTATGGATTGTATCAGGCCAAGAACGCCATACGCCAGCAAGACACATGCTATCTGGTGGAAGGATACACCGATGTGATTTCATTGCACCAGTCGGATGTTGAAAATGTGGTTGCTTCCTCGGGCACAGCACTTACGGAAAATCAGATCAAGTTGATCAGGCGATTTACCGAGAACGTTACCGTATTATTTGATGGTGATTCAGCTGGTATTAAAGCAGCACTTCGTGGAATTGATTTGATCTTGAAGGGAGGCCTTAACGTTCGCGTGGTTTTATTTCCCGATGGTGAAGATCCCGACAGCTATTCCCGCAAGGTTGGAACTACTGAGTTTCAAAAATTCTTAAAGGAGAAAACGCAAGACTTTGTTTCCTTCAAAGCAAACCTCTTTGCTTCTGAGGCTTCCGGTGACCCGATTCGCAAAGCTGAATCCATCAAAGAAATTGTCACCAGCATTGCGCTGATTCCTGATCCCGTGAAGCGGTCGGTTTACATTCAGGAGACGAGCCATCAGTTGAAGATTGCCGAAGCAGTATTGCTTACTGAGTTGAATAAAGTTCTTATTCAGGAACGAAGAAAGAATGATCGCGAACGCCTGAAAGAACAAGATGAGCCGCTGCCTCCCATAGAAGTGATTTCTGATATTGCAGCTCCGGCAAAAATTGATACGCAGGACATGGTTCAGTTTCAGGAGCGCGAAACCATCAGGCTCTTGTTGAACTATGCTACTCAAACCATTGAAGACCAAAAAGTGTCTGACTTTTTTATTCATGAGTTGGAGGATGTTGAATTTACCAACCCGGTGTATCGCGAGATTTATGAAAAATTTAAAGAAGGCATTGCTACAAATCAGGTAACCGACAGTACCTATTTTTTACAAACGGGTAATGAGTTGGTAAGAAGAGCAGTGACCGATTTGATCACACATCGGTATGAAACCAGTCAGCACTGGGGCGATAAGTTTCATATTTATATCCCTAAAGAAAGTGATATCTTGAATGAAATGACGTTATCAAATGTGTTGCGTTTAAAATTCAGAGTGGTGCAGAGAATGATGGAAGATAATTTAAAAAAAGTAAAAGAAGCAGAGCAAAGGGGAGATTGGGACGAACTCGATCAGGTGCTGGGCGTGCAGGCCGGATTGAAAAAAGCTGAAAGTGAATTGGCCAACATGCTTGGCATTGTAGTGGCAAAGTAGGAACAACCGTTCTTGCTTTCGTGTTAAAATAGAAAGACAATAAATGATTATGAGCGAAAAGATAAAGTTGGATAGTATCGAAGAGGCTATTGAAGATATAAAGAATGGCAAAGTGATCGTGGTGGTCGATGATGAGGATCGTGAAAATGAAGGCGACTTTGTGTGTGCGGCAGAAACGGTTACGCCAGAGATCATCAACTTTATGGCTACGCACGGGAGAGGGTTGATTTGTGCACCTCTGGTGGCCGAGCGTTGCGAAGAGTTGGGCCTTGAACTGATGGTAGGAAAAAATACTGCCGCCTTCGAAACTCCCTTCACCGTTTCGGTTGATTTGATAGGCCATGGTTGCACTACAGGAATTTCTGCTCACGATCGTTTCAAAACAATCAAAGCCCTTGTTGATCCAGAAACACGGCCCGAAGAGCTCGGTAAGCCAGGCCATATTTTTCCGCTCAAGGCAAAGAAAGAAGGAGTGCTGCGAAGATCTGGTCACACCGAAGCATCCATCGACTTTGCTCGCTTGGCAGGTTTTCGACCAGCGGGTGTGTTGGTAGAAATCATGAATGAAGATGGTAGCATGGCCCGCCTGCCCGACTTGAGAAAAGTAGCGGATCGCTTTGGGTTGAAGTTGGTATCCATTAAAGATTTGATCGCTTACCGGATGAAGATGGAATCAAATATCCGCAAGCAGATTGAAGTAAACATGCCAACAGCATATGGTGACTTCCGTCTTGTTGCCTATGAACAAGTGGATACTAAGGAAGTGCACATGGCGTTGGTAAAGGGTACATGGCAGCAGAACGAACCCGTGATGGTACGCGTTCACTCTTCTTGTGTTACCGGAGATATTTTTGGTTCGTGCCGATGTGATTGCGGTTCACAACTTCATAGTGCCATGATGATGGTGGAGAAAGAAGGTAAAGGCGTGGTGTTATATATGAAACAGGAAGGAAGGGGAATAGGCCTGATCAATAAATTGAAGGCGTATAAATTGCAAGAGGAAGGCCTTGATACGGTTGAGGCAAATTTGCAGTTAGGCTTTGATATGGATAATCGAGATTACGGAATTGGTGCTCAAATCCTGAATGATTTGGGAATCAGCAAGCTCAGGCTGATCACCAACAATCCAAAGAAGCGTGTTGGTTTGATGGGATATGGATTAGAGATCGTTGAAAATGTAGGAATTGAAATAGCCCCCAATCCGCACAATGAAAAGTACCTGATGACCAAGCGCGATAAATTGGGACATACTATTTTGAAGAAATGAGGAAGTGGATCTTTGGACTGATTTTTCTTAATGCGCTCAGCTTTGCTCAGGCACAGCAATATCCTTTTGAATTTTGGCATGAAGGAAAAATAGTGTTAGAAACGGGTGATACCCTGAAAGGGCAAGTAAAGTATGATTTGCAAAGCGACCTGCTTCAATTTGAATCGAACAAACGATTCGAATCCTACACTGCCCGCAAGGTCTTATTTTTTGAAATCTTTGACGGCACAGTAAAGAACTATCGGCAATTTTATTCACTTCCATATTCCACTGCCGGTGAGTACAAAGCTCCTGTTTTTTTTGAATTGCTCGCAGAAGGAAAATTAACCTTGCTATCCCGCGAGCGATTGGAATTCAGAACTTACAACTCCGGATTTTATTATTATAACACCTATACAAGAATGGTGTTGGTAAATAAATATTTTCTATTGAGAGAGAACGGGCAGATAGAAGAGTACCTCGGCAAAAAATCAGATTGGCTGGAATTGATGGGCAACAAAGCAGAGGATGTAGAGAAGTATGCTAAAGCCAATCGATTAAATTTTGATAATAAATCTGAGCTGGCGCGCATCGTCAGTTATTACAATTCATTATTCACCAATAACAAAAACTAGTTTTCAATGAGTAAGCCTTTGATTTTGGTAACCAACGATGATGGAATTACCTCGCGCGGAATTGCGTGCCTGGTAGAGGTGATGAAAGAAATAGGAGAGGTGCTGGTGGTGGCACCGGATGGTCCACAGTCGGGCATGGGGCATGCTATTACCGTTGGTGACACACTTCGACTGAATGAGTCATTTATTTTTGAAGGTGTTCGTGCCTATGAATGTTCCGGTACGCCTGCCGATTGTGTAAAGATGGCGCGCCACTTTGTATTGAAAAATAGCCGACAGCCCGATATTGTTGTAAGTGGCATTAACCACGGTAGCAATACCTCCATCAGTGTGTTGTATTCCGGAACAATGTCTGCCGCTATTGAAGGAGCAATTGAAGGAACTCCCGCAATCGGTTTTTCACTGTGCGATTACAGTCATAAAGCAGACTTTTCCCACACTTCCGAGTTTGTTAAAAAAATAACAATGCAGGTTTTAGATAAAAGCCTTCCTAAAGGTGTAGCGTTAAATGTAAACATCCCCCCGCGCAGAAATGAGCCCATCAAAGGGATACGCATCTGCCGCCAGGCCAATGCAAAATGGGTGGAAGATTTTGATCAACGCTTTGATCCCAATGGCAGAAGCTATTTTTGGATGACCGGCAATTTTGTAAACTTTGATAAAGGAGAAGATAATGACGAGTGGGCAATTGCCAACAATTATGTTTCGGTTGTGCCGTGCCAGTTTGATCTTACCGCTCATCAGGCTATTCGTGTGCTCAATGAAGATTGGCAGATTCTAGGGTAAATGGTTCTTGACTTGTTCTCATTGTTAGTGCTTTTGTATTGATTTTACATAGTTGTGCATAAGGCTTGATAGTGATTTTTCGTAAGGCGATTTACAAGTACTAACCTCCTTTTATGAGATTATTCTTTGCTACACTATTTATCTGGTTGTCGTGCGATGTTTATGGGCAGATAAACCCTTTCCGCTTTGCCTTTATTTCCGATACGCACATCGGTTCGCCTAACGGCATGGCGGAAGAAGATTTGCGCAGAACGGTAAGGGATGTTAACAGCATGAGCGACATAGCCTTTGCTGTCCTCACCGGAGATATTACCGAACTGGGCACAAACCAGGAATTAAAACTAGCAAAGCAAATTCTGGATAGTTTGAACGTCCCCTATCATATCATTCCAGGGAATCATGATACCGGTTGGAGTGAAAGCGGTGGCAATAGCTTTACCACAACCTTCGGTAGTGATAAATTTTTATTCGATTATGGTGGGATTCGTTTTATAGGTTGTGCATCGGGTCCTTATGTGCGTATGAGTGACGGCCATGTGCCGCGCAGTGCGATAGTATGGATGGATAGTGTATTAGCCAAAACACCGAGTCAAATGCCAGTCATTTTCTTAAATCACTATCCGATGGATAATGGGATGGATAATTGGTATGAGATCCTCGATCGGTTAAAGAAACAAAATACGCTTGCTATTTTATGCGGGCATGGTCATGCGAATAAAGCGCTGAACTTCGAGGATATACCTGGAGTAATGGGACGCTCCAACCTGCGCGCGAAAGCGATCGTTGGCGGTTATAATCTGGTCTCGGTAAGAACAGATTCGCTAATCTTTGCTGAACGAACTCCCGCTGTTCAAACACAAATTCCATGGACAAAACTTAAGGTAGAATATCATCGATATGATGTTACTAAAAAATTCTCCAGGCCGGACTTTCAGATGAACGAGACTTATTCCAACGTGAAACCCTTATGGCTTTTCTCCTCCGATGCTAATGTGATTTCAACTCCTCTGGTGATGAAGAATCTTGTCGTCTTTGGAAATCATTCCGGAGAGGTTCTGGCAATTTCTATTAAGGATGGCTCAAAGAAATGGTCGTTCAAAACCGAGGGTGGAATTTTCTCTTCTCCTGCAACCAATGGAAATGATATTGTGTTTGGATCAGCCGATGGATACGTGTATTGTTTAACCTCTTCAGGGAAATTGCGTTGGAAATTCAAGGCCGCTGCAGCTGTACTTGGCTCGCCTGTTATCAATGTCGGTAATGTTTACGTTGGTGGAAGCGATGGTCACTTTAGATGTATCAACATCAAAACGGGAAAAGAGGTGTGGAATTTTAAAGGAATAGAAGGACCGGTGACCAGCAAACCATTGTTGTATGATAACAAAATAATTTTTGGAGCCTGGGATCGGCACTTGTATGCGCTCAGTGTCAGTACCGGTGAGTTATTATGGAAATGGAACAATGGATCGGCCAGCAGAAATTATTCTCCGGCAGCGTGTATCCCTGTTGCTGCCGATGGAATTATCTATATCGTGGCTCCTGATCGGTACATCTCGGCAATCGATGCTACGTCAGGGAAAACACTTTGGAGAAACAATGACGCCACGATACGTGAGTCTATTGGTATTTCGGCCGATGGGAAATTCATTTACGGAAAGACCATGCAAGACACTGTGGTTGCCTACGCGGCCAGCCGACAAAAGCAATACGCAGCATGGAAGATGTCTTGTGGCTTTGGGTACGAACATGTTCCTTCCATGCTGATTGAAAAAGAGGACCAGGTGTTTTTTGGAACAAGGAGTGGAGTGGTATACTCTATTGATCCTAAAAACCAGAAAATCAATTGGACTCATAAGATTGATAATTCAATGGTGAATACGGTAAATGTGATCAGTAAAAACCGGATTGTTGTGGCAACGATGGATGGAAAAGTCGCGCTGCTGGTGATAAATGATTAGGTTGAAGTTGTCTTAATGATATAAGTAGGTTCAACGGCTGATAGAAATCATTCCTTGGTTTTTGAATAATAGGTAACTCTGTTTGTGAATGAAGGCCATTTTTTGTGCCTTCATGAAAACCAATGACAAACCGAGTACAAGAAATTATTTATGGCTTTGATATTCATTCCGTCACTTCTGTAAGCGCCACAATTGACCGGGTTAAAAGCATTTCTGATTTTAGTGTGGAAGAAAAAGGTGATCTGACCAAAGCACTTACAGAATTATTCTTCCACGCGCACCATACCGGGTCCAGCCAAGTACCAAAGTTAGCGGTCAACATTGAAAAGCGAATTGTCAAGTTTGGCCCTGAAATGATTCCCTATCTTTTTAAGGAAATTCTTGAAGTGGACAGCGAGTCGGCCGCGTATTTTGGTCAAACACTGGCGCGCCATGGGGCGGAAGCATTGAATTACATAAAAGATCGGTTCACTTCATCTCAGTATCATGAGCATGAGCAAATGAATATTCTTCAGGTGCTTTCTTATTTTAAAATCCCTGAAGCAGCGAGCATGATCCCGACCATATTAGAGGCATCAAAAGGAGAGAATCATCAGATTACTTCTGTTGGATTATATACGGTGGGAAGATTGGTACAAAAGCTTCCGGCATCGGCATTTGATGAAGCGCTTTGTCAACAGATTTTTGATGCTGTATTAAAGTTTCTGGCAAACCCTCAGGGCCTTGTTCGCAAGAACGCAGCGCGCACACTGGGTAAGATGCTTCGCAAAGGTTTATTGAATAAAGAGAACGAGAGAAAACTGCACACCATCTTTTTGGCCATCACAGGCAAAGATGAACATCATAATTGGGATAGGGCATTCATTGTAAGGAGGGAGGCAGAAGATTTTTTGCCATATTTTAAAAAGCAATCCAGCTCTACCTTTCGGTATGCACAACACTATCGCATTCTTGCCAAAAAGTTACTTTGCCCGAAAACGTATCATTTTACCATTGAAGCGCCATTGATTGCACAGAAAATTGAAGCAGGTCAATTCATTATCATTCGCCCTCATATCTTCAGTGAACGAATTCCACTATCTATTTGCAATTGGAATCGCGAACAAGGTACGCTGCAAATTATTGTTTCAGCTGTTGGAAAGACCACCACAGAGATTAATGCCATGCAGCCCGGAGATATTTTCCAGGATGTGGTTGGCCCTTTAGGTGAACGATCGGCTTTGCCCTCGGAACCCGGAACATGTGTGGTGATTGGCGGAGGTTACGGAACAGGAGCGATCATCCCCACAGCAAAAGATATAAAAGTATTGGGAAACAAGGTGATTGGCATTGTGGGTGCCCGCGATCAGGCTAACCTGATTATGGTTGATGAATTGAGACAGGTGTGTGACGAAGTGATCTCCACTACTAATGATGGCTCTGCAGGAATGAAGGGCCTTGTCACCGATGCTCTGCAACAGATTCTTGAGCGCGAAAATATTGTTTATGTATTGGCCGTTGGCCCGGTGCCCATGATGAAAGCCGTAAGTGAGATGACGCGCGCTAAGAACATCAAAACCTACGTTTCGCTAAATGCGATCATGGTGGATGGCACGGGCATGTGCGGAGCCTGCCGCGTAACGGTTGATGGAGAAACAAAATTTGCCTGCTTCCATGGCCCTGACTTTGATGGGCATAAAGTTGATTTTGAAAATCTGATGAAGCGCCAAAAAATGTTTGTAGAGCAAGAACGGATTGCTTTTGCCAGACTAAAAGTTTAATCGTTGAGTATGATACCCGATCGACCAGTATTGAGTAACCGAGAAAGAGCAAAAATTGCTCATCAGGAAATGCCATTGAATGTGGCTGAAACGAGAATCCTAAATTTTGATGAGGTTCCTATCGGATACTCAAACGAACAAGCCTTGCAGGAAGCACTGCGTTGTTTGCACTGTAAAAAGCCAGCATGCATTGGGGCTTGCCCCGTTGGCATTGATATACCCTCTTTCATTCGATTAATTGAGCAAGGAGATCCCGCGGCAGCGGCAAAGAAAATACGCGAGACAAATTTCCTTCCGGCAGTTTGCGGGCGTGTTTGTCCGCAAGACAAGCAGTGTCAAGCGGTCTGTGTTGTGGGACGAAGGAATCATCCTGTTGGGATTGGAAATCTGGAGCGTTACGCAGCGGATTATGAACGTGTCAATGGCCTTTTAGAAATTCCAAACGTAGCGGAGCCAACGGGCAAGCGCATTGCAATCATTGGTTCAGGTCCCGCTGGTCTTTCCGCGGCTTATGAATTATCTATTCGTGGCCATGAGGTAGTGGTGTTTGAGGCTTCGCATAGAGCAGGAGGTGTGATGGTGTACGGAATTCCCCGCTTCCGACTTCCATTGAAAATTGTAGATGAAGATATCCGCTTCCTCACTAAACTAGGTGTTCAATTTGTTTACAACATGGTGATTGGAAAGGTACTTACGCTGGAAGATTTGCTTCACCAGGAAGGGTTTGATGCTGTGATGATTGGAACGGGTGCTGGTTTACCGCGTATGCTTAATGTGCCGGGATCAAACGCTAATGGCGTGTACTCAGCAAATGAATATTTAACACGCATTTACCTGATGGATGCAAATCGGTTTCCTAACTACAGCACTCCGGTTTCATCAGGAAAAAAAATTGCGGTGATTGGTGCCGGCAATACGGCCATGGATGTTTTGCGTACCGCTAAGCGATTGGGAGCAGAAGCAACGTGCTACTATCGCAGATCAAAAGAGGAAGCGCCAGCTCGCTCTGAAGAACTGAAACATGCCGAACAAGAGGCGATCCGCTGGAAGTGGTTATCTAACCCGGTTGAGTTTATTGTCGATGAAAATAATTTTGTTCGTCAAATCAAATGCGAAGAGATGGAACTCTCTGAGCCGGATGAAACAGGAAGAAGAACTCCACTTCCTACGGGAAAATTTTTTCTTGAGGATTGCGATACAGTAGTGATGGCGTTAGGCTGCAGTGTTAATCCAATCATTCCATCGACCGACAGCGAGATTCGAACAAACAAGTGGGGTGTCATTACAGTTGATACAGAGACTTGCCAGACCAGCAAGAAAGGAGTCTTTGCAGCTGGTGATGCTATCACAGGAGGCTCAACGGTAATTCTTGCGATGGGTCAGGCAAAAAAAGCAGCACGAGCTATTCATGATTACGTGATGGGGCAATCTGTTGTCAGCACGAGCATCGCTTCTTCACAACAAAAGGTTAAAGAGAATGGTCAGTCACTATTGGTGGCTGTGGGATGATCAGGGTATTATATTGGATCAACATCAAATACAACTTTAAGGCTTCGGTATTCTTTCGTTTCGTTGATGGAGATGGCTACTTGATGCAGGAAATTTTTGATGTCCGCTAATTTCCCCTGATCACGGCCAATCTTGAGTAAGATGGTCATGAGGTATTCATTTCTGATTTTTGAAACCATCGGCTCCCCAGGGCCAGTCACTTTTACATGCTTCACGTTGGATTTGATGGCATCAGCAAACCAAGTGGCCGCGTGAGTTACAATTTTTTTGTCCACGTGTTTCAAGGTAACTTCAATCAGACGGGCATAGGGTGGGTAGAAATGCTCTTGCCGATCGTGAAGTTGTTCTTCTAAAAATCCAATCACATTATGGTCGGTAACAAAATGAAAAAGAGGATGATTGGGGTCGGAAGTTTGTACCACCACTTTGCCTTTCTTCTCCCTGCGCCCAGCGCGCCCGCTTACTTGCGTGATCAGTTGGAAGGCGCGCTCGTATGAACGAAAATCCGGAAAGTGCATCATCCGATCGGCATCAAAGACACCTACCAGATTTACTTTATCGAAGTCTAGGCCTTTCGTTACCATCTGTGTTCCCACCAGTACATCCGTTTCTCCAGTCTCAAAACCTTCAATGATATTTTCATAGCCTGATTTGGTGCGCGTGGTATCAAGATCCATTCGTTGAATGCGCGCGTCCGGGAAATGTAATTTCAGTTCCTCTTCCAGCTTTTCTGTACCATAACCAAGAGCATGAATTCTTTTGGAGGTGCATGTTGGGCATTGTCCTGGCATATCTTCGCGGTATCCGCAATAATGGCAAATCATGGCGTGCCGATATTGGTGATAGGTAAGGCTCACCGCACAGTTGATGCACTTAGGGACCCAACCACAATCTTCACACTGTACCATCGGAGAGTATCCCCTGCGATTTTGAAAAAGAATGACTTGCTCTTTTTTATCGATGGTTTCTTTGATCTCTTTTAAAAGTTGTGAAGAAAATTCACCCTTCAGTGTTTTTCGTTTTCGTTCCTGGCTTAGGTTGGCAAAAATAATTTCGGGTAATACTGCTTCGCCAAACCGATCAAGCATTTGGATAAAACCATACTTATTTTGTTTAGCCTGATAGTATGACTCCGCGGAGGGTGTGGCACTGCCCATTAAAACTTTAGCATGATGAAGTTGTCCCATCATCATGGCCACGTCACGTGCGTTATAGCGTGGCGCGGGGTCGTGTTGCTTGTACGATGAATCATGCTCTTCATCCACAATGATCAGCCCAAGGTTATCAAACGGAAGAAACACAGATGAACGCACCCCAACAACAAATCTAAACTTGCCACTGAGTACTCCATTCCAAACTTCTACACGCTCATTGTCCGAAAATTTGGAATGATAAACGCCAAGCTCGTTTCCAAATATTTTCTTTAGTCGTTGAACAATCTGTGTGGTTAACGCAATTTCCGGTAGCAGGTAGAGAACCTGCGATCCACTTTCTAAGGCTCGTTTCGTCAGATCAATGTAGATTTCTGTTTTGCCACTGCCCGTAACTCCGTGCAGGAGTGTAACTCCGTGCTGTTCAAACGATTTTAGAATCTCGTTCCTTGTCTTCTCCTGCAATTCGCTTAGTAGCACAGGGTGTTCTTTTTTCGAGTCTTCCTTCCCAAATCGTGGAATGACAATCTCAAATTCTTCGAGTATTTTATTTTTAATCAGGGTTTGAAGAGAGGAATCGGATAGATCTACTGACAAAAGATTCTTTTTAGAAATGCCTGCAGCATTTAATTCAGGATGACTAAATACGGGAACGAACTGCAGGTACTTCAATACGATGGCCTCTTGCTTTGGCTTTGATTCAAGTTCGATGAAAAGCTTTTCCAGTGCTTTTTTCTTGGTGTACTCACTTGTAAGGCGAATGTGTTTTTCAGTCTTGGGCTTATATTTTTCTTTTACTTGTTCGAATAGAATGATGGCTTCCTTTGAGGCAAGTGATTTAAGAATACTAAAAATGCTTTTTGCGCCAAGGAGCTTGGTAATATCCGTATAGCTTAATGTTTCGGATTGAAGTCTTTTGATAAGAAGTTGTTCTTTTTCAGAAAAATCAAAGGAGGAATTTTCAAGATCAAATGCAGGATTGATTTGCACCATCGATTCGCTGGAAAGTTTTAAGCCTGATGGCAATGCTGCATTCATCACTTCGCCCAACGTACACATGTAGTACTGAGCCATCCATTGGTATAATCTGAATTGCTGATCGTTCACTGACTCGGCCTCATCGAGTAATTCCAAAATGTATTTCGCTTCGTAATCTTTTGGCGGCTGATGATGAAGTTTTACGACAAGCCCGGTGAGTATTTTCTTTTGCCCAAATTGAACGATGGCGCGCTGGCCAACACGAATCTTTTCGTTGAAGGAGGAAGGAACTCGATACGTGAATAATTTATCGATGGGCAAGGGCAGCACAAACTCAGCGAAGAGTGTTTTGTTGGCATCAAAGCTTAGCTGGTCCGTCATTTTATTTTCTGCTTTCCGTAATAGTAAAACTAACTTTTATTGACAATCGCCACGATAATATCACAAAAAATTATCTTTTTAGAGGCTGAATTATTTTAATCTTAGAAAGGTTGTATAGACAATGAATCGAAGAACTTTTTTGGAGAACTCACTTCTAAGTTTAGGAACTATGACAACACTTGGCTCTTTTATGAATGAAATGGATGGCTTAAAACCTTCCGAGCAATTAATGCCAGTGATGTTCATCGGTCATGGCAGCCCTATGAATGCGATTGAACACAACGAATACACAAAATCCTGGCAAGAGATGGGCAAGAAGCTGCCACGCCCCAAAGCGATCCTGACAATTTCTGCTCACTGGCTTACAAAAGATACTCGTGTCACAGCCATGGAAAGACCTCAAACGATTCATGACTTTGGTGGATTTCCGAAGGAGTTATTTGCGCAACAATACCCGGCACCAGGGGCGCCAGAGTTTGCAGAATTAACCAAGAAATTGATTGCAAAAACTACCGTGCAATCGGATTACGATTGGGGATTAGATCATGGCACCTGGAGTTTTTTATTACCGATGTATCCGGAAGCAAATATTCCTGTTTACCAGCTTAGCCTTGATTACTACAAACCCATGCAATATCACTACGATCTTGCAAAAGAGTTAATCGAGCTTCGAAGGAAAGGCGTTTTAATTGTGGGCAGCGGAAACATTGTTCACAACCTCAGGCTGCTTGACTTTTCCGGACAAACTTATGATTGGGCGACTGAGTTTGACTTGAAGATGAAGCAAGCTTTAGAAAATCATCAACATGATCAGATTATCAACTACGATAAACTTGGCACTATTGCAAAAATGTCTGTGCCAACGCACGATCATTTTCTTCCACTGATTTATTCAATTGCCCTGCAGCAGAATAATGAACAAGTTAAGTTTTTCAATGAGAAAACTGCTATGGGCTCAGTGTCCATGCGCTCTTTTGTGGTGAGCTAGTTTTGAAGTTGCACCAGCGCTTCGTGTACTGTCTCCACCGGCAGCTTACAGGTTTTGTTGAAGCACACGTAAATTATGGTCTTTCCTTTTGCGGCATTTCTTCCTTCAAAGAGTGGAAGGTTACTGGTTGAGGTTGTTCCCATGGTCAGTGAAAGTGGTAAAGAATTTTTATGAAGATCTTTTCTCATTTCTTCAGCCCGCTCACCAACAATCACAATTTCTGCAAGACCTGCTGTAATTTCTGCGCGAAGCACGGCCCAGTTTGACATGTAGACTGGCTCCGATTCAATTATCGATGACAGCTTTGCGACCATGTCGGTTGCGATTTTTTTCCATTCATCATGATCCTTCAGTACGCCAAGGTGATAGAGATTACGGGCCATTACCGAGTTGGAAGCAGGAATAACATTATCGAAAACTTCTTTCTTTCGTGCAATGAGTTGCTCTGCTGAGGAAGATGAGAAATGAAAATAACCATCGGCAGAATCATAGAAATGTTCCAGTACATACGTTGTCCATGTTGTTGCCTTCGAAATCCATTCTTCATTAAACGTTACCTGATAAAGGGCAAGATAAGCATGGATGAGAAAGGAATAATCTTCCAGAAATCCTTCTGTAGGAGATGTAGTTGTTTTATAGGAACGATATACTCGGCCGTTGTGGATTACTTTGGACTCTAGAAACGAAATGTTTTTTAACGCAAGATTCAGAAATGATTCATCACCAAAGGCTTTGTAAGCGTCTGTCAGACCGTTTATCGTCATGGCATTCCAACCGGTAAGAATTTTATCATCTAGCCCTGGACGAACGCGTTGATTTCGTGCCTCTAATAATTTTTTCTTTTCACGCTCCAGCCCGTCAAAGGGCTGAGAATTTTCCGTGCGAATTAAAATGTTTCTGCCGTGTTCCCAATTGCCTTTTGCGGTGGCATTGAAGAATTGTATGGTTTGTGTAGAAACAATGCTCTTTAGTTCATCATACGTCCAGGTGTAAAATTTTCCTTCTTCGCCTTCACTGTCAGCATCTAGCGCAGAATAATATCCCCCGTCAGCATTCATCATCTCTTGTTGCAGCCACATAATTGTTTCAGAAATCACATTCTTGTAAATCTCTGATTGACTTATGCGATAGGACTCAGAGTAAAGACTCAGGAGTTGAGCGTTATCATACAACATTTTTTCAAAATGAGGTGCAAACCAACGATTATCTACCGAGTATCGCGCAAAGCCTCCACCCAACTGGTCATAAATTCCTCCGAAGGCAATCTGCTCGAGTGTGAGGTTTATCATTTCCAGCACTTGCGGATTTTTTTCGATGGAATAGACACGGATAAGAAATTGCCATACCGATGGCATGACAAACTTTGGTGCTTTATCAATTCCACCAAACTGCTTATCAAATTTTTCCGAAAGAACTCCTGTCATTTTTTGCAATGATGCTTTCGAAAAGGTAATCGTGTCGGGATCTTTCGCAAATCGTTGCAAATCTGTGGTTTGAAGATGATCTTTCAGGTCGTTAGCCGATTCATCAATTTCCTTTCTTCGTTGGGCAAAAGCTTTGCTGATTTGTAAAAGAAGTTGGCTCCAATTGGCAGGAGGGAAGTAGGTTCCTCCATAAAATGGTTTTTGATCGGGTGTAAGAAACACATTTAACGGCCATCCGCCATTGACATTCATTGCCTGCACAGCATCCATGTAAATGTGATCTATGTCGGGTCGTTCTTCACGATCTACTTTGATGCAGACAAAATACTCGTTCATAATTTCCGCGATGTCTTTGTTTTCGAACGACTCACGCTCCATCACATGGCACCAATGGCATGAAGAATATCCAATACTTACAAGAATAGGCTTGTCTTCTCTAATGGCTTTTTCCAATGCGTCATTTCTCCATTCATACCAGTCGACCGGATTGTGAGCATGTTGCAGTAAATAGGGAGAGTTGGAATGAATAAGTCGATTAGAGGACATTAGCGCTATGTAATTTGTGTTTGGATACTCTTAATCTCTTCTGTGAGATCGAGATTGGAATTTAGTTCGGTAAGCTTAACAAGGGTCGCTTTCAAAAAGTTTTGATGTGCTTCTGAAGTGTGATGGAAAGACTTGTGCTCTAGTGTTTTCTTAAGACTTGACCATCGGGAGATAACCGATTTTGTAGCTGAATTAAAATAACGATTGGAAAATTTATTCCAAATGTATTCGATGGCGGTGTCATTTGGGTGAATGAAATCACTTTTGTAAAATCGGTAATCCCTCAAGTCATCCATCATAATTTCGTAGGAGGGGAAGTATTCAATTTCCGGATGTTGATTGCAGAGTTGATGCACAGCTACTCGTAAAATTGATTTGCTCACGTTGTTAAGTTCAAGCGAATCTCTGGTATGCCGCACCGGGCTTATTGTGGTGATAATGCCGATAGCGGAATTAAATGATTTTAATTTCTGGTAAAGGACTGAAAAGGATTCGCAGATTTGATCAACGCTAAGAAGCACTTTATTGAATTCGTGCTGAGGCACCTTATGGCAATTGGCTACGATATTTTTCGCCTGCTTTAATTCGTAAGCCCACGCAGTACCATAGGTTATGATCACCACATTAGCTTTCTTTACTACTTGATGAAGACGTTCGATTTCTCTGTTGAGATTTGATTGTACAATTTCACGCTTTGGGTCACCCCATTGAGAATGAAAATCAAAGTGATTCCAAATTTGAGCATGTTGTGTGTAAAGAGATTCTTCCGGCTGGTTTAATTCAATGGCGTAGCTCAGCGCTTTGTGTATGGAAAGTGGATTGTATAGCGTACCAAGTGAATTTACATCGGTTTTAAATTTTGAATCGTGAAGCAGTTTCCCAATGTCATCAGAAAAGCATGATCCAATGGTAAGAATGAGATTATTCAGCTCAATAGGTCTGGCAGCGGGTTCTAAAACAAGTTCAGTTCTGAAGGAATTCATTTGACAATGGATTCCTCAAAAGTAATTAAAGGATTTGAACTCCTTCCTTATGATAGGGTGTAAGCATTTCATGATCAGGATCGAGCTCCGTGACCAGCGTGTGAATGGATTGTAGTGGACAAACCTGGTAGCGCTGCGAGGAGTTAAGTTTGGCAGACAGGGTGAGCGACACTACTTGTTTTGAGGAGCGGATGATTGCTTTTTTTAATTGAACTACATCCCAATCAAATTCTGACAATCCATGAGCAAGGTCAAGATGGCCGGTGCCAAGAAAGCAAATATCAGCGCGAATTTGACTCAAGGTATTCAGTGCCTCTGCACCCAGCGCAATTTGCGCATCATGCGATACGCGGCCGCCAATGAGGATGGCCTCAATTAGAGGATGTTGGGCGAGCTGCGTGGCCACCTGCAAACTCGGTGTAAAGAATGTGGCCGAAAGGGTTTCAGGCAGTTCGGTTACGAGTTCGAGATTAGTAGTTCCACCGGTAATCAAAACAAGTTGACCTGGTTGAATAAGTGACACCGCCTTTTTAGCAATGGCCAGCTTATTCGGATGGTCATAAATATCTTCCTTGCGATACGTGAATGGATAGAATGATTTTGCAACGGCACCACCGTGAACTTTGCGAAGATGCCCGCGGTCGTGTAGTTCTTTGAGATCTCTCCTTATGGTATCTTCAGAAACATTAAGGTGAAGTGCAATATCAGAAAGCAAAACACGATTACGAATTCGAACTTCGCTGAGAATGTAATCGTGTCTTGTTTCTTTTAGCATAAGAATGTCTTTTAGAATTAGTCCGGTTGATGCCTCAACCGGACTAAATAACAGTCAATTAAAACGTAGGATCAGCAGGTGTATTGATGTTGTTATCGCGCTCGGTGAAAGGATAGGGTAAGAAATCTCTTCCACGTTCAGTGGTCGGTCTTCCAAATCTTCTGCTATCTTCCACACGAAGGCCAGTGAGGTAAAGCTCAATACAACGTTGTTTATAAATTTCATCCAGCAATGCTGCCGCAGTATTTGCACCAGAGTAGGGTGGAAGATCAGCGCCAATTCCAAAAGCATCTGCAGATGGAACCTTAGTGAGAATCTTGTTCAATTCTGTAGTGGCCGCTGCAAGATCCGGAGATGATTTTCTAATGTGAGCCTCCGCTTTGATCAAAGTAACTTCTCCTGGGCGATAGATAGGCACCGCGGTAGTGTTCGCTACAAAGAAGCTTGCATTAGCCTTGTTTCTTCCTGTTGTTGAGTTAAAGAAAAAAGCAATTCTTTTATCAGTAGCAGGTGTAGGCAATGTTGCCGGTAAGCTGAACGTAGTATTCACAGGCTCAGTATTATTTCTGGCAGCAAAGCTTGAAAAGAACATTGCATTGGGAGAAATGTCATCATGATTGATAACGGAACGTACCGTGGTTGCCAAAGAAACGGCATTCGCGGCTGTCAATGCTTTATCATAATTACCGGCCATCAGCGCGTAGCGTGCAATGAGTGCATTGAGAGTATTTGCATAGTCAATACCTGCCACAATTCTTGACGTGAATGCAGTGGGGATTGCAGCCTTTGCTAATTCTGTTTGCGCTGCTTCCAAAATTGAAATGGCTTCATTCAACACTGCGATGCGATCTACAAACGAGGCATTTTTCTCTACCGCGATGGGCGCCTTTTGCCAGAACATGGCCATATTGCCAAGTGCCAGCGCCTTAAAGATGGAGGCATGTGCCTGCAATGCTCCTTTGGTTCCCTGGTCGCCAACAATTGAAATGTTGTTAAGAATCAGGTTGGCATTCGATTTAATCAGGTTAGATTGATTCCAAAGGTTAGTTGAAATGCTGTTGTTTCCCTGAACAGATCCGCCCCCCTGGCTCAATAATAACTCGTTGGTGTTTCCGGCATTGAGTACGAGGAGCTCCTTGCCAAGCAATCCACCTGCACTCACAAGGGCATATTCCGGAGAGGCTTGCCCAACGGAATACTTTTGCACAAGCCCGTTGGCGAGTGCTATCAATGCATTAACATCAGTAATCACAACATTCTGGCTTGCAGAACTTGGATTGAGGTACTCCTTATCACATGCCGACAAAGCAAAGATGACCAGCAGCAGCCAAATTCGATTTTTATATTTTGTTGATATATTTTTCATAACGCTATTTCTTAATCGGATTAAAATTTAACAGTCATTTGCAACTTATAAGTGCGTGGAATAGGAACGTTTCCAAAATCAACGCCTCTGATAATATCACTGTTACCGCCAGAGTTTGTTTCCGGATCGTATCCGTTATAGTTATCCCATGAGATTAAATTTCTTCCGGTCAATCCAATGTTTACATTGTTGATTCCCTTCATCGGATTCTTGAAATCATAAGACAGACCAATTTCACGTAGCTTTACAAATGACCCATCATCTACTCTCCATTCTTCAGTATTGTACAATGCGTAGATGTACCCTCTGGTGAGTTCACCTTTAAGTTCCTTCTCTGCATAATTACCAATACCAACACCTTGGCGTGTGCGCTTATCCGCGTTGAATACGCTCACGCCCTGTACCATATCAAACAAGAAATTGAAACGGAAATTCTTGTAGGAGATATTATTGGAGAATGATCCGGTCCAATCTGGATTTGGATTGCCAATGATGGAGCGGATGTTAGATCCAGTAGGTTGACCATCTGCTGCACGGGTTGGTGTATACTCAAGCGGTGTTAATGAACTCTGTGTTCCTTTTTCACTTTGCAGCAACCCTAACGTTGTCAATAGTGGGTTGCCGCTATCGTCACGCGCGATGGTAGTGCCGTAGAATACACTGGCAGGAGCGCCTTCGATCAAGTAAACCGGAGCACCGGAATTAGTTGCAATGGCAATGGAAGGGCTGCCCAGCTTGGTAACTTTGTTACGGTTATGGTTGTAGATGAATGTGAAATCCCATGAAAAATCTGTGGTGCGAATAGGATTCACGTTAATGGAGATTTCATATCCCTTGTTCTCCATTTGTCCAACGTTATTCACAATGGTCAAGCCGCCCTCAGAAGATGCAATGCCTCTGTTTACGACAAGATCTTTAATTTGCTGATTGTAGAACGTTGCTCCTAATGAAATTTTATTCTCCCAGAAGGTAGCATCTAATCCATATTCCATTTCAGTCATTCGCTCAGGCTTCACATCCGGATTGGCAAGCTGTGAACTTGGCACCAGAGTTCCTCTGCCGAGGTAAGCAACAGGATTGAATTGCCAGAAACGATCGTACGATCCAATACCGGCAAGGTTACCTGCCTGGCCGTAGGATGTTCTCAACTTCAATGTGTTGATGATAGAGGAGCTCAAATTGTTCTTCCAGAATTCCATATCAGATGGAACAAAGCTGGCGCTGAGTTTAGGATAGGTTTGTGTTGCCTGGCTTGGCGAAAACTTAGAAGATTTATCTGCGCGAATCGCACCGGTAATAAAGGCCAGGTTTTTGTAACCAAAGGTTGTCTGTGCGAAATAGCCATTCAGGCTAAATTGATCGAGCCCATATCCGGTTGCGATGGTACTTGCCGCGCCACTAACGGTTTCAATGAATGGTGCAAGCAGTTGACCGCTTGATTGCTGGAAGTCGGTGCGTTGGTATTGATAATTGGTACCGACAATAGCACTCAATTTGAAATCGCTTGTCAATTGTGTTTCATACGATACGTTGATGTCATTATTCAAAAGCATCACTGTATTGTTTGCATTGGCAGCGTAACCGTTGGGATAGCGCTCAGGAGGTAAGCCAGCAATAGCCTGGTAAGGGTAAGGCTTAATTAAACTTCTTCCAATTTGCGAATAGGTATCCAAACCAATCACCCAGTCAATTCCCAGCCCTTTTAGCGGAGTGAGATTCAATTGAAGATCATTCACGGTGCGGTTAACGCGTTGTGTGAAATTCATGTCTTCAATGGTAGAAAGCGGATTAACGCGAGTGGGTTCTACTGCCAGAAGTTTACCGGCTGCATCACGCTGAGTGATATCATAAATGTTGTTGGTGATGTTTATTGAATTGATAGGGCTGTAGAATACGTTTCCATTTGCCTTTTCATTAGAGAAGGAATTCGAGTAAGAGATGCCTGCACTAAGTTTAGCCCAATCGGCAAGTCGTTGATCCACACGCACTCTGAAATTGTAACGGGTGAAATCTGTACCCTTAATGATACCTTCATTTTTCAGGTATCCGAACGAAGTAAAATATTGAGTCTTATCACTTCCACCACTCATTGAGATATTGTTATCGGTTCCATTTCCCTTTCGGAAAATCTGATCCTGATAATCATAACGAGTAACGTCCACGGTATTGCTTCGCAGGTAGGCAAGCACACCGTCACGTGTGATCGGTGTTAATGTTTCACCTGCTGCCGGAATAGGGCTCGCCTGTGCACCAATCGTGTGTAAACGAAGGCCGACAGAACCAAACTGCTTTCCATACGTGGTGATCGGCACTTTCTTGCGAAGCTCATTCACATTCACACTGGTTGAGAAGGTAATTTTTGGTGCTCCTGATTTTCCGCGCTTGGTGGTAATGATCACTACACCATTTGCAGCACGTGATCCGTATTGAGCTGCAGCAGCAGCTCCGTTGATTACGCTGAGGGTTTCAATGTCCGCAGGATTAATGTCCACCATACGGTTGTTACCCAACGATTCTCCTGCAACTTGACCGTTCAATGCGGTCTGTGAAACGTTCACCGTTGAGTTGCTGATGATCACACCGTCTACAACATATAGAGGATCAGAATTTCCTTGCAGTGACTTCACTCCGCGCATGCGGATGGTCATTCCACCAGCAGGGTCTCCGGAGTTTTGTGTGATTTGGGCCCCAGGTAATTTTCCTTGCAAGGCGCTGAATAAATTGTTGGATCCCGACCTTTCCAGTGCGGTAGCATTTACCGATGAAATGTTGTTACCCAGCTCCCGCTTTGCTGCTTTCAGTGTAGAGCCTGTTACCACCACCTCATCGAGTTGCTTTACATCTTCGTCCATCACAACATCAAGCGTGATGAAGGCATCAGCTCCTGATAGGGCGACACTTTGAGTTTGGCTCTGATATCCGATGAAACTAAAGAGGATGCGTGCTGAATTTTGATCGGAGGTGATGCTGAGCTGATAGTTTCCAGTCGCATCGGTGATCGTTCCATTCGAGGTTCCTTCTACCAGTACTGAAACGCCTGGCAGCGCGGCATTCTTGTCTTTTACAGTTCCCCTCACAGTAGAGGTCTTTTGTTGCCCTGAAGCCAACTGCGGGAGCAACGTCAGGGTGAAAAGGACACAAAAAAGGTGGATCAAGCGCCACCCGGTCCGTCCCCTTGTTGAGTAAAGGTTCATTTCCATTCGTGTTTGGTTTTAATGTTTTTTGCAGGTTTTGATAAAAAACGATTATGAAATGTAGCAAAATGTTGCAATTAATTTCAAAAATGTTGCCGCTTTTTTCTTTCTTTGCCATGCTTTGTTCAACGTATTCCCTTATTTCAACACATGGTTAGCAAGAGCCTGAACAGACTTTATAAAAGTGCTTCCAAGAAAAGCAGGCTTATTATCGGGCTCATGTCGGGCACATCGCTGGATGGATTGGACATCGCGCTCTGCAGAATTTCGGGAAGTGGCACCGCCACTAAAGTTAAGCTGTTGCAGTTCACTACTGTGCCTTACTCTAGAGAATTGAAAGATCAGGTGAAGCAGATTTTTGCAAAGCCTGCTATCAGCTTTTTATCTTTTACGGAGTTGAATTCATTGATCGGTATAAAACATGCCGAAATGATTAATCAATCCTTGAAAAAATGGAAGATAAAACCTGGTCAAATTGATGTCATTGCTTCGCACGGCCAAACCGTTTTTCATGCACCGAAATCAGTAACACCGGGCGCTCAGATCAACTCAACCTTTCAGGCAGGAGATGGAGATCATCTGGCGGTTACCACAGGCATCATTACAATGAGTGACTTCAGGCAGAAGCACGTTGCAGCTGGAGGCGAGGGTGCACCGCTGGCCGTGTATGGCGATCATTTACTTTTTTCGCGAAAGGGTGAAAACAGAATTATGCTGAATATTGGTGGCATTGGCAACTTCACCTACCTTCCTGCATCAGGGGCAGCAAAAGATGTTTTTGTAACAGACACAGGCCCAGGAAATACATTAATCGATCAGGTTGTAAATCATCACTTCCCTGATCGTTATTTTGATAGGGATGCAGCGTTGGCCAAGAAGGGCACAGTGAATGAAAGATTACTTAAGCAACTGAAAGCTGATCCATTTTTCAATCTTCCATTTCCCAAGACAACAGGGCCGGAGCTATTTAATTTGAACTATATCAGCAAGGCCATTGCGGCTGCTGGCCTGGAAGAACCGCGTGTGGAAGATTTGCTGGCCACGGTTACAAGGTTCAGCGCAGAAACGATTGCCGAGTCGATTTCGAAAACGATCGGAAAATCAAAGCAGTTTAAAATTTACGTGAGCGGTGGCGGTGCACATAATCCACTGATGTTTCAATGGATTACAGAATTATTACCCACGGCCCGATTCCATCCAATGAGTGAGTTAGGAATACCGGGTGATGCAAAGGAAGCTGTGTTGTTTGCTATTCTGGCCAACGAAGCATTGTGTGGTGGTAAATTAAATTTTGGCAATCGATCAAAAATTCCATCCGTAACCATGGGTAAGATATCTTTTCCGAATTAGTACCTTCAGATAAAAACAAAATAGTATGAGTCATTCCGTAGCTACAGAGAAAATCCCAACTAAAATATTCCCAACGTCTGAGGAAGCTTCGATTTTTGTTGCAAGAGAAATTGCAGCGTTGATAAAGATCCGCCAGTTGGAAGGAAGGCATTGCGTGCTGGGCCTTGCCACCGGCTCCACGCCAACAAGGGTGTACAGTGAGTTGATCAACATGCACAAGAATGAAGGCCTTAGTTTTAAGAATGTGTACACCTTCAACCTGGATGAATATTATCCTATGCAACCGGATTCACTGCAGAGCTATGTTCGGTTCATGAATGAATTATTATTTGATCATATCGACATCCCTAAAAAGAACATTTACATTCCGGATGGCACATTAGCAAAAGATCAGGTAGGTGCTTTTTGCAAATCCTATGAACAAAAGATGGAATCGCTGGGTGGAATTGATTTGCAGATTTTAGGAATTGGCAGAACCGGTCATATTGGTTTTAACGAGCCGGGTTCTTCTGAAAAATCGATGACTCGCATGATCACGCTGGATCAAGTAACGCGCATTGATGCTGCCAGCGATTTCTTTGGTGAAGAAAATGTTCCCAAGAAAGCAATTACGATGGGCGTTGGCACCATCCTTAAATCAAAGCGCACCATCATGATGGCGTGGGGTGAGGGTAAATCTGCCATCATTCAAAAAGCGGTCGAGGGCCCAACAACCGATCAGATTCCATCTACTTTCCTTCAAAAACACCCGAATGCCTTAGTAGTGTTGGATGCGGCTGCCTCATCACAGCTGACTGCCGTAAAAACCCCATGGTTGATTGATAGCTGTGAGTGGGATGATAAACTTATTCGCAAAGCAGTAGTATGGCTTTGTCAGCAATTGAAAAAGCCAATCCTGAAGCTAACCAACCATGACTATATGGAGCATGGCATGGGAGATATTCTGAATGAGTTTGGTTCGGCATATCAGGTCAACATCAAAATATTTAATGAGTTGCAGCACACCATCACCGGATGGCCGGGAGGAAAGCCAAACGCGGATGATAGCAATAGGCCAGAGCGGGCAAAACCATTTCCGAAACGCGCCATTATTTTTAGCCCGCATCCGGATGACGATGTAATCTCGATGGGAGGAACGTTCATTCGATTGGTGGATCAAGGTCATGAAGTTCATGTGGCGTATCAGACTTCCGGAAATATTGCAGTCTTCGATGATGATGCTGTTCGCTTTGCAGATTTTGTAAGAGACTTTAATCAGGCCTTCGGTTTAAATAAACAGGATGGTGAGAAGTTTTATGAGAAAGTGGTGAAGTCGATCCGTGAGAAAAAACCCGGACAGGTAGATAGCCCCGAAGTGCTGACCATTAAGGGGATGATTCGAAGAGGTGAAGCGAAAGCCGGATGTCGTTATACCGGAATACCGGATTCGCAGGCACATTTCCTGGACATGCCATTTTACGAAACAGGAAAGGTGAAGAAGAAACCGTTGGGTGAAGAAGATATAAAAATTATTGTGGATTTACTGGAGAAGATTAAGCCACATCAAATCTATGCCGCTGGGGATTTGTCTGATCCTCATGGCACGCACCGCGTTTGCCTGGCTGCAATTTTCCAGGCTATTGATCGATTAAAAGGGGAAAAGTGGATGAAGGATTGTTATGTGTGGCTCTATCGGGGAGCATGGCAGGAGTGGGACATTGATCAAATTGAAATGGCTGTGCCGCTTAGTCCGGATGAATTGATGCGCAAACGAAGAGCAGTCTTCAAGCATCAGTCACAAAAAGACAGTGCACTGTTTCCTGGAAATGATAAGCGCGAATTTTGGGTGAGAGCAGAAGATCGTAACCACGCCACAGCAGAAGCTTACAACGAACTAGGGCTTGCCGAATACGAAGCGATGGAAGCTTTTGTGCGATACAAATTTTAGGGGTTAGTTTAATTGTTGTTTAAAGCCAGTGCGAAAGCCTGGCTTTTTTCATTCCTCATCCATTGTATATTGCGACAAATAATAATTCAATGACGCATCATTTTGTATCGTGGAATGTGAATGGTATCCGGGCCATCATCAAAAAAGAATTTGTAACTAATGTGCGGGCTATGGCCCCAGATGTGATTTGCCTGCAAGAGACCAAAGCGGCAAAAGAAGAAGTATTATCTGCACTGGAATTATTGCCTGAATACAAAGTGTTTGCGAATTCCTCTAAAGCAAGAAAGGGATATTCCGGTACCGCAATCCTCACCAAACACGAGCCATTAGACGTAACCTATGACATGGGCATTGCGGAACATGATCAGGAAGGTAGAGTTATTACTGCGGAATTTGCAACGCACTTTCTTGTGACTGTATATACACCGAATGCAGGTGAGGGCCTCGCTCGTTTGGATTATCGTCAAACATGGGATGTTGCTTTTCGTGATTACATGAGCTGGCTGCAAAGACGCAAACCGGTGATTGCCTGCGGAGACTTTAATGTGGCACATCAGGCGATTGATATTGCCAGGCCAAAAGATAATTACAATAAATCCGCTGGCTACACTCAAAAGGAAATCGATGGATTTTCGCATCTGCTCAACGCGGGCTTCATCGACTCCTTTCGCTATTTATATCCCGACACGATAAAGTATACCTATTGGAACTTTGTTACCAGCGGCCGTGAAAAAAATGTAGGCTGGCGAATAGACCATTTTCTTGTGCCTGAAAATTTAAAGTCAAACGTTAAAGATGCCATGATCTATAACGAATATCATGGTTCTGATCATTGCCCGGTAGGCTTAAAGATTGAATTGTAGATTCTTTCCTTTTATTGAGAAATATTTCCTGGGATTGATGCCCCTGATCGATCATAAAGCTATACCCAGTTGAACTCCAAATTTTGGAAACACCCCCTGATAACTTGGTGAAGTTACGGAACGATAGCTGTAATAATCGTTAAGGTTGGTACCAGGTGCTGCTGTTATGGTTTGAGTTATATCAGACCATTGAATACCGCCCCCAATGTAGGCATCAATAAAAAGCACGCTCCATAATGTGCGCTGAACACCAATGGTGAATCCCGTTCCCCAATTTCCTACTGACTCATGGATATAAACATTATTGCTGGGTGGGGGGTAGCTTCCGGTATAACTATAAAAAATGTAATTACCTTCTCTTGAAAATGAACCTGCTTGTGCATAGGCACCGGCATAGATACCCTGAATGTAGTTCCTGTTTTTTCTTGTGGTGAAAGATTTTAGAGGCGAAATATATTTTCTGTATTGTAATTCACCACCAAGACCATCGTAGTTTTCAGAATAGATCGATTGATTATTTGAGCTTTGCAGTTGCCCATAGCCATAGAAGACCAAACTCTTTGTTTTAGCTTGGTTAAACACCTCAATTCCGAGCTTAAGTGTGTTAATGCTGAAATGCCCTGGTGATGCTTTGAATAGTACCCTGGGGACCTTGATGGATTCTGACTGACCCAATGAAGCAATTGCATACAATGTCAGTAAAACACTGATGATCGATTTCATACACAAGGGGTTTAGGCTCTTATAACGATTAACCTGTAGGCTAATGTATGGATTAGTGCGAACTTTTCTTCCGCTATGGAATACGATCGATAACTGCCCCGAGTTTCTTCAACCGGTGCTCAATTTCCTGGTAGCCCCGATCAATTTGATCGACATTGGAAATCTCACTTTCACCCTGAGCGGATAATGCTGCAATTAATAAGGCTACCCCGGCACGAATATCAGGTGAGGCCATTTTAATCCCTTTTAATGCCTGCTTCCGGTTGAGACCAATAATCGTTGCACGATGCGGGTCACATAGAATAATCTGAGCGCCCATATCAATAAGCTTATCTACAAAGAAGAGTCTGCTTTCAAACATTTTTTGATGCACCAGCACTGTACCCTTCGCCTGTGTAGCTACTACCAAAACAATACTTAATAGATCGGGTGTGAATCCTGGCCATGGTGCATCGGCCACTGTAAGAATGGATCCATCGATGAAGGTTTCAATCTCGTATTCCGTTTGAGCCGGTATATAAATGTCATCCCCGCGAAACTCCATTTTTATGCCCAGCCTCCGGAATATTTCAGGGATGATACCAAGCATGTCGATTCGACAATTCTTGATGGTGATTTCAGATTGCGTCATTGCGGCCATCCCAATAAAGCTTCCGATCTCAATCATGTCTGGAAGAAGCGTATGCTCGGTTCCCCCAAGTTTATCCACTCCTTCAATGGTGAGAAGATTAGAGCCGATGCCGCTGATTTTTGCGCCCATGCGATTGAGCATAGCACACAATTGCTGCAGGTAAGGTTCACATGCCGCGTTGTAAATCGTGGTGGTTCCTTTTGCCATTACGGCAGCCATGATGATGTTTGCCGTTCCTGTAACGGAAGCTTCATCCAAAAGCATGTAACATCCTTTCAGATGCGATGCGTCAATATTGTAAAGGTTTTCGTTGGAGTCGTAGTTGAACTTCGCTCCTAAATTTTGGAAACCAATAAAGTGGGTGTCTAATCGCCTTCTGCCAATTTTATCCCCACCGGGTTTGGGAATATTTGCTTCGCCAAAGCGCGCGAGTATTGGCCCTAACAGCATTACTGATCCGCGCAAAGCAGCAGCTTTTTGCCGATAAGCCGAAGTTTTGAGATAGGCGGTGTTAATGTGAGCGGCCGTAAACCGAAATGAACCCTTCTCTAATTTTTCCACCACACATCCCAAGTCGGCCATCAACTCAATGAGTTTGTTTACATCCCGAATGTCTGGAATATTATGGATGGTAACGGGTTCGCTGGTGAGTAGGGGAGCGCAGATTACCTGAAGTGCTTCATTCTTTGCTCCCTGCGGAATAATCTCTCCTTTAAGTTTATGTCCGCCTTTGATCCGAAAAGAACTCATTGATCTCTTCTGCGGTGAGGGTTGTTTCTTCTGTTCTTATTGAACGGACGCTGCCCTCCGCCTCGCTGATGACGGTTGTTATCACGTGTTTCAACACTCTGTCGCGGCTGTGCATTTTTCTTCTCGCGGTATAGCTTTTCGAAGAGGTTGTCCTCTCTAACTTTATCAAGGTTCAACGTAAGTTTGCCTTGCGACATGATCTGAAGGTCTTTTACGATCACGGAGTCATCAAGGGTTTCCTTGTTCCATGCACCGTAAAATGTTTTCATCAGTTTTCCAAGGTAAATGGCTGCCTCTTCGCGCTCCTTCGGGTCTTCCTTTTTTACTGCTTCTTTAACAAGACGTTCGATATTTTTCCCGTAATGCTTGAAGCGAATATCGTTTTGAGGATAATCCATCTTGCGCGGCTTCTTGAAGAGAATCGTTCGATCAGGAGTGGTGAATGGATTGTCAACATCAAGATTGAAATCTGCCATGATGTAGAGATCATCCCACATGCGCTGCGGATTTTCCTGCGCCTCTTTTGCCACGGGCGCCAACTGCTTAATCAACTCGATTAATGTGGTAGCCAATTGTGTTCTTTTTTCTTTATCCGGAACGGTGCGAATGTAATTCACAAGCTTCTGCACATTACGACCATATTCCTTAAGAATGATGGGCTCTCTCTGACTGTTGTATTCTCCGATCATGCGATGTTTATCCTCTGATTAATTCTCGTGTATTTTGAGCTTAGCAAAACTAAGTAATAATGTTTTCTCACCAAAATCATTGAAATTGATCTTGGCCTTGCGTTCGGTGCCTACTTCTTCCATTTTTACCACCATCCCAAACCCGAATTTGGGGTGCTCCACCTTCATGCCTTCCTTGAGTTCTTTCGTATCGCTTGGTGTGAAATCTGCGGCAGGCTTGTAGGCTGTTTGTTTGACCACCGGCTGCGAGCTAATGGTTTTCTTCATGCCGGTGACAAAACTCTTGGCGTAGTTTGGATTAGGAACTGAATCGTGACCACCAAATTTGGTGCTTACTTTCAGATAACGCGAATCGATGTCATCAAGGAATCGGCTCGGTTCGCAGTTCTTCAGTCTTCCGAAGCGATACCGGGAAAGCGCATAAGAGAGAAATAGTTTTTTCTGGGCCCGTGTGATGGCCACGTAAAATAACCTACGCTCTTCTTCTAATTCAGAGCGACTGCTCAACATCATCTGTGAGGGGAACAGATCTTCCTCCAGGCCAACGATGTACACATTCTTGAACTCAAGACCCTTTGCCATGTGAATGGTCATCAGGGTTACTTTTTCAGGATCCTTGTCTTTGTCCTCGTCAACATTGGTGACTAGCGAGACTTCCTGAAGAAATGACCCGAGGCTCTTGTCTTCCTTTTCGGGATCATCCACATACTCTTTGATGGCGTTCAAAAGTTCCTGAACGTTTTCATAGCGACTTAAGCCTTCTGCAGTTTTGTCTTCGTACAGTTCTTTTAGTAAGCCCGATGATTTAGCGATTTCGGCAGCGGCTTCGTATGCATCTTTATTTTGAATTTCTATTCCAAATCGTTTGATCTTGGTAACGAAGTCATCGATGGGTGCTGCTGCGCGTCCTCCTAAAAATGTGGTTGCATTTTGCAGTACTTCCCAAATGGAAATGGCGTGATCATTTGCAGCAACAACAATCTTATCGATGGTAGTGTCTCCGATTCCCCGCTTCGGTAAGTTGATGATCCTTCTGAAGGAAGCCTCATCTTGTTGATTGAGTGAATACCGCAGGTATGCCAGTAAATCTTTGATTTCTTTTCGCTGGTAAAACGAAAGACCGCCAACCACTTTGTATTTGATATTCATTCGCCTCAAGGCCTCTTCAATTGCTCTTGATTGGCTGTTGGTGCGATACAATACGGCAAAGTCGCTAAACTTTAGTTGGGCTTGCATCTTCTCTTCAAAGATGGAGGAAGCAACCAATCTCCCTTCTTCATTATCAGAAACAGCTTTGATCAATTCCACCAGGTTTCCGTCTTCGTTGGCGGTCCAAACATTTTTGGGAAGCTGTGCTTTATTTTTTGCGATAACCGAGTTGGCTGCATCTACGATGGTCTTCGTAGAGCGATAATTCTGCTCCAGCTTTATGATGCGCAAATCCGGATAGTCTTTTTCGAAATTCAGAATGTTGGAAATGTCTGCACCGCGGAAGCCGTAAATACTCTGTGCATCATCACCTACAACACAAATATTTTGTCGCACAGAAGCAAGCTTTCGCACGATGAAATATTGGCACAGGTTAGTATCCTGAAACTCGTCTACCAGAAGGTATTGAATTCTGTGCTGATACTTGTTGAGCACTTCCAGATGTTCTTTGAAGAGCTTATCGGTGTTGAAAAGCAAGTCATCAAAATCCATAGCACCAGACTTAAAGCAGCGCAGCGCATAAGCTTTGTAAATGTTGCCAATCTCCGGTCGCATATTGGCGGCATCATCTGCCATGAGCATTGGATTGGCCAGGTATTCTTGCCAGGAAACAAGTTTATTCTTTGCCGATGAGATACGATTGTAAACAACATTGGCTTTGTACTGCGCTTCATCCAGCCCCATTTCTTTAATCACTGACTTTAGCAATGATTTTGAGTCATCCGTATCATAG
This sequence comes from uncultured Cyclobacteriaceae bacterium, assembly GCA_966095315.1. Lineage (GTDB taxonomy): Bacteria > Bacteroidota > Bacteroidia > Cytophagales > Cyclobacteriaceae > ELB16-189. Next base: position 69,288 of record CBHTSG010000011.1, on the reverse strand, counting down.
ATGGTGAAGTTATTGGGGTAGCCGATGAAATGTGCCTCCGCTCTTAGAATGCGAGCAAAAACAGAGTGAAAGGTTCCCATCCATAAATTCCGGGCTTCAGAGCCTACCACGCTCTCAATACGATCGCGCATTTCCCTGGCGGCCTTATTGGTAAAGGTAAGTGCCATGATGTTGAACGAGTCAACGTTCTGGCTTTGAATGAGGTGAGCAATGCGATAGGTGAGTACCCTTGTCTTTCCTGATCCTGCGCCCGCAATTAGCATGCAGGGCCCCTCTGTGTTGATTACACCCTCACGCTGTGGTTCGTTGAGGGAATCCAAATAATTCGTCATAAATCAAAGTGCAATATAGACCCTCCAATGATGTGCGGCAAATCAGTGAATTACTTCTCCTTTGGCCGCTCTTCAATGATCAGTTTAACAAGAGTGTTAATGAGCTTGGTTCATTGATAGTTAGAAATTATCGCCCGGATTGTAGTTGTTTCCAGCTCAAAAAATATTGGCATTGATTAGCCAAATTGTTTCGATCGCGGATTAAATTTGAAAAACCGAGTTTGTGAGTTTCTCCTCTTCATCCCTTCCGCTTCACTTTCATGATGATGGTCTAGCCGTAACGGCAGCGGAACCTTGGATAAAAGGTAAAGTTAGCGCTGCGCGACATTATTTGACCTCCTTTGCGGGTAGCCTTGTAGGAAGGGTAGATGATATCATCTTTGTGGATTTATTTTCGGGTAATGGCGTGTATTCTCTTGGTGCCAGAAAGGAGCTTTTTTTTGCGCCTTCCCTGATGGCGTTATCGCTAGGGTTACCCATTTCAAAATATGTTTTCTGTGAGAAAGATCACGATCAGGCACATCTGCTCAAAGTGAGAGTTAATCGCTTTTATCGAGGAATGAATGTGGTGTTGCTGGAGGGTAAACCGGAAGAACTCATTGAAAAACTGAAACTGTATATCCCGGTTAACAAAGCCGGATACAAGGTTGCTGTTTTTTGCCTTTGCGATCCGTTTTCGTTGGATATGGATTTTGTAACGCTCACGAAGTTGGCCGATTTGGGTTTTAGTTTTTTAATACCCTTCACCTTTGCGTTAAATGAGCGCCTTAATTTCAAATATTATCTAAAGGAAAATCGGCATAAGCTGGAGCGATTTCTTGGAATTGCAGGCGACACGTTGCGAAGTGAATCGATTGAAAGCAATATTCAATTTTACAGAAGATTGGTGCAGGTGTATGAAAGTAACATGCTGTCTCTGGGGCTTAACACTGCCATGACTACGCATAAGCTAGAGTCTAACCTGATGAATATACCGACCTACTCCATCGGATTTTTCTCCAAGCGCTACTCCGCCAAGTCAATTGAGCGAGACGTTCGCTCGATGAGCAATGAGCAGTTCAATTTGTTTGGCTAATTTGCGATGAAAAATTTTATAACCATTCAATCATGATTAAAGTAGGAGAGGTGCTCGTATCCGATGATATTAAAGAGGTGGAATTTGTTTGTCATCTGGAAAAGTGCAAGGGCGCATGTTGCGTGGAAGGCGATCTTGGCGCACCGCTGGAGGAATCCGAACTGGAAACCATGAAAGAAATTCAAGAGGCTGTGAAGCCTTATTTGACTAAAGAAGGTATTGCTGCGATCAAGGAACAAGGGCCTTATATTTTAGATGAGGATGGTGATTATTCCACGCCTACGATTGAGGGTCGCGAGTGTGCTTATGCTCACTACGATCAGCAAGGCGTGTTGAAGTGTGGTATTGAGCAGGCTTACCTGGATGGAAAAGTGAAATTCAAAAAGCCGATCTCGTGTCACCTTTATCCAATCCGCATCACCACTAATAAAAAAGGATTTGAAGCAGTCAATTATCATAAGTGGAGTATTTGTTCTGCTGCGTGCACCTATGGCAAATCCTTGCAAGTACCTCTTTATAAATTTTTAAGAGAGCCGCTCGTCCGAAAATACGGTGAAGCGTGGTATGCGGAATTGGTGGATAAAATTGAGGGCAAATAAAAAGCCCCGCTTGCGCAGGGCTTTTCAAAATCGATAGAACTGAAATTATTCAGCAATTACTTTCACATTGATGGTGTGCTTCACTTCTTTGTGCAGATCAAGCAGCGCAGGGTAAGTACCTAATTCTTTAGGTTGCTCCTTAAAGCTTACTTTCTTGCGGTCTACATCAAATCCTTTTGCTTTCAATGCATCGGCCACCTGAAGGGCTGTAACGGCTCCGAAAATCTTTCCGGTTTCGCCAGCCTTTGTTCCAATCTCAATGGTTAACTCACCAATTTTAGCAGCCAAAGCCTCTGCATCCTGTTTCAACTTAGCAGCCTTGTGAGCAGCCTGACGGATGTTTTCAGCTACAACTTTCTTATTGGAGTCGTTGGCAATAATGGCAACGCCATTCGGGATAAGGTAATTACGGCCATAGCCGGGCTTTACCTTTACTGTATCGTTCTTGTAACCAAGTCCTGTTACATCTTGTTTCAAAATCACTTCCATGGTTCTACAGGTTTAGGTTATTTTAATGAATCTGCAACGTAAGGAAGAATCGCCATGTGACGGGCGCGCTTCACTGCCTGAGCAACTTTATTCTGAAACTTCCAGCTGGTGCCGGTAAGTCTTCGTGGAAGAAGTTTGCCTTGCTCGTTGATAAATTTCAATAGGAAATCAGGATCTTTATAATCGATGTACTTGATTCCGTTTTTCTTAAAGCGGCAGTATTTAGGTTTAATCTCTGCGCGCTTAATTGGTTCATTCATCAGTGTCATGCTTCAACCCTCTCTTTTTTAGTTACTGGCTTATTTGCTTTGTTGCGGTTGAATTCGCCTTTGCGTCTGCGGGCGTTGTATTCAACAGCGTGTTTGTCAAGCGCGATGGTTAAAAAGCGCATAACTGATTCGTCTCGTCTGAATTCTGTTTCCAGTGTGTTGATCACGTCCGATGCTGCAGAAAACTCGATCAGGTTGTAGAAACCGGTAGACTTGTTTTGGATGTTGTAAGCCATCTTCTTAAGTCCCCACTTTTCCACATTGATAACATCAGCCTTAGCCTTTGTCAAAACCTTCACGAACTTTTCGACAGTATCCTTTGCCTGGTCGTCAGACAAAACGGGATTTAAAATGAATACCGTCTCGTAGTTTTTCATGTGTTACTTATGGTTTTAAAAATGAGGTGCAAAGATATTAAAAAGGACTCTTTTACCAATCGGAAATGCCAAAATTCCTCATAATTTGAGAGTGGAAACCCTTTTTTTGAGAGCTTTTTGAGGGAAAAGGGCCCTTTATTTTACTGCAAACTGGGCCGATCCCATTTTGTAACCCTCGGTAAATACCTCAACGGTATAATTTCCAGGGGGGTAATCGGAGCCTTTTTCATAAGTAAAGGTCATTTTTTGACGAGTGTTGTCAAAAAGTATTTCCTGCATGGCCGTGTAAAACTCTTCCTTTCCTTCGAATAGAAATGTCCCCGAACCTTTAGAAACATCAAAAATCACCTGGCCATTTTCATCGGAGATTTTTACAATAATTTTCTTTCCCTCGATAGGCGCCACTTTGTTATCGGCAATATTGAATTCGATTTTCAATTTTTCTACCTGACGATTTTTAAACGGTGATTCGCGCTCTTTGCCTCTGGCATTCACAGCTTTGATCGAGAAATTTTCAACCTTAAGTTGTGAAGCGATCGCCACTTTGTTGGCCAGCTCTTCTTTGTTTTTCGAGAGCCTGTTAATCGAGTCGCTGAGCTTGTTCTGTTTCGTTTTTAAGGTTCTGTTTTCGGTAAACAATTCCTTGTTTACAGATTTTAATTTCTCAATCTCCTCGTCTTTTAAGTCTAGCAACTCTTCATATCCCGCCAGGCGAGATTTCAGTTCTTCAATTGCCTTTGAATTTCGGTTGTTGCTTCTGCGCAATTCAGTTTCTACTTCAGCCTTTGCCTTTTGCAGATCGGTGATATCTCCTCCCAATTTTTCAATCTCTGCGATTTTTTGATCGAGCTCCAACTTCACATCGTTAAGGCGCTGCATGGTACTCGCCAGGTCTTCCTCAGTGGTGGTCAACTGCTCTTTTACTTCTACTTTCTCATGATAGTCCAAGTAAATCTTTGTACTCTGGATGATCACAATAATCAAAAGCAATCCAATGATTATGGAAGTTTTGTTGCTAGACTTTGCGGGTGGGGTTACTTCTGCCATTCCTTTAGTTATTGGGGTTAAAATTAAAAATACTTTTAGACTAAAGTGACCAAATGTAATGTTGCTTATTCAAAGAAAGATCAAAGAACAAAATTCCCATCCGAAAAAGATCAATGCTTCCGTAAACTAAGTCATGCTCCACCAGCTTCTGCCATGCCTTTTCAATCTCTGGCGAGCCATGAATATCATCGATGACGATAATACCTTTATCTGCCATTCTACGTGCGAGTAATTCAAAATAGTGCAGGGTGGGCTCGTAGCGATGATTGGCATCTATTATTGCCAGTTGAATTTTAGTGGGATTTTGCAAATGATCGGACAGGGTTGTGTCAATGTTACCTTCAATCAACTGGATGTTTTTAGTTTCAAAAAACTCAAAGTGTGTGAGCGCCACATTGATCATTGAGGGATTGCCTTCAAAGGTAAACACAGTTGATTTTGGCACCTTTGATAAGTATAACGAAGTGAGGCCCATGGACGTGCCCAACTCCACAATCTTTTTCGATTCGTTATACAAGGCAATGCGATAGAGAAGATGAGCCCATTTTTGTGGCATCAGACTGGTCGCTGCGATGTCGGAAAGTTTTCGTCTTTGCGTGTTGAAGTGCTTTGAATTGGAGCCCAAATCCTGATAATCCACTTCTGATTGGTTTGATAAAAGGTTGGCTCTTACGGCTTCAATCTTTTCACTGTCAGGCGTAACTTCTTTTCCTTTGATTACTTTTTGATGAAAGTCAAAAAAGAATGGAGAGTGAACGGAATGTTCATCAACCGTATTTAGCCAATGACTGAGAAATGATTTTACCTGAAATGCTTTCGACACAGTTGGAACATTCAGTCAGAAAATTAGAGAATAAAAAAATGGATAAAAACAGTTTGTCTCCGATTTGATGTAACGATAAGACTAAATGCTTCTCAATTAAGGCGCATGGGCGCTACCATCGTGAATTCAGGAACGTTGACTTCAAACGTTGCTCCGTCTACCACGCGCTCCATTTTGTAAGTGCCCACCATTTTGCCAATACCAGACTTGAGGTTGCAGCCGGAAACATATTGATGTGATTGCCCAGGCTCTAAAACAGGCTGTTGCCCAACCACTCCTTCACCTTCTACTTCGCGTGCCAAAAAACCAGCATCGAAGATGTGCCAATGTCTGCGCAACAGTTGTATGGTGAACTCACTTTGATTTTCGATGGTGATGCGGTAGGTAAAAACAAAATGGTATTGACTAGGGCTTGAGTATGAAGGCTGATACTCCGTCTCCACACTTACCTTAATACCTTGTGTTATTTCCGCAATCATTCCTCCAAAAATATCAATTTTTTCTATTTTTCAATTTTGGTTTTCAATGCTGATAAAATAAATGGCGACTGACGTAAAAATAGCCCCATCCTGGAATTCTGGTTTGGCTGAGGAGTTCAATAAACCCTATTTTCATGAGCTGATCAGCTTTGTTAAGCTGGAGTATCAGACACAGATCATTTACCCTCCTGGTAAGGAAATTTTCAAAGCGTTTGATCATTGTGCATTTGAAGATGTCAAGGTGGTAATTATCGGGCAGGATCCGTATCATGGAGCGGGGCAAGCTAATGGACTTTGTTTTTCGGTGCGCGATGGGGTGAGAATGCCACCGTCATTGATGAATATCTTTAAAGAAATAAAGAGTGATCTTGGGAAGGAGATTCCACAGTCAGGCGATTTGGATCGATGGGCAAAGCAGGGGGTACTTTTGCTAAATGCTACACTCACCGTCCGGGCGGCCAGTCCCGGGTCACATCAAAATAAGGGATGGGAATTATTTACCGATGCGGTCATTAAAAAGCTGTCGGATGAAAAAGAGCACATCGTGTTTCTGCTTTGGGGAGCTTACGCTCAAAAGAAAGGAGAGATCATCGATCGCAACAAACATTTCGTGCTAATGTCGGCTCATCCGTCACCTTTTTCTGCCGATCGTGGTTTTTTTGGCTGCAAGCATTTCAGCAAGGCCAATGAGTATTTGAAGGGTAAGGGTCTTAAAGAAATTGACTGGTGAAATTGACAAACAGACTTAAGTAGCAAGACTTAGGACTTTCAGGTTTTACGTCTTACGTCTTGCTACTTAAAACTTACATCTCTATCGTATCAGTTTGAAGAATCTATTCCAGCGAATAGTGTTGAGTAATCCAGCGTGTTTATCCAACGATAGCCAGATGAAGAATGCTTTCCCTACAATATGATCTTCCGGAACAAAGCCCCAGAAGCGAGAGTCAAGGGAGTTATGACGATTGTCACCCATCATGAAGTAGTAGTTCTGCTTAAAGGTGTACTCGGTCACTTCTTTCCCATCGATGAAAAGTTTGTTGTTGTCAATCTTTACATCGGTGTTGTGATCATAATCGCGAATGGTGCTTCCATAAGCGGCCAAAGTTGAATCATTAATGGCAATCGTCATCCCTTCTTTGGGGATGGTTAGCGGTCCATAATTATCGGCATTCCATGGTGCGAAGCTCGAACTTGGGAATATTCGAGGATCAACTGCCGAATGCATGCCTTCAAAATCAACACCGATGATGTATGGAAGCTTTTTGAGTTCTTCCACCTTTGATTGAGTTAAATACATTTGGTACACCACACGATTTGCTTCGGGTCTTCCCAGGAAGCTGTAATCATCAGGATCAATACCTAATTTTTCTAAGTTACGTTCGTTGATTTCATCCTTCGCGTTAACGTAATAGCTGTACTGCATTTCAGGGGGATTATTGAGTGGTTGCCCATTTACAATCACCTGTCGGTCTTTCACTTCCAGTACATCTCCGGCTACAGCAACACATCGCTTGATGTAATTCGTTTTTAGATCGATTGGATAATCTTTGCCTTCATTAAGCTCTTTGGGAGGAACATTAAATACCACTACGTCTTCTCTTTTAACTTCACTAAAACCTGGCAAACGAAACGTTGGCAATTGAATCCACGGTAGGTAAGATGGAATTTCTGTAAACCAAATTTTCTGATGTGTTAATGGAATCTGTAAAGGAGTACGCGGTGTGCGCGTGCCGTAGTGAAACTTGCTAACAAATAAGAAGTCTCCGACCAGCAATGAGTTTTCCATGGACGGAGTAGGAATGGTATATGCTTCCATAATCAACCAACGGATCAGGGTTGCAGCCACTACCGCAAAGAGCACGGCATCCCACCACTCGCGCAATGCAGATTTTGGTTTCTTCTCTTGCTCGGCCTCAGCCTTCTTCTTCCAAAACATCCAATTCATAGTTCGGTACGATTAAAAATCTGGCAAATAAAATGATTTTTGGCTTAGGTTGTTAGAACTTCAAAAAATCGTCCATCGAATAAATACCCTTCTTATCCTTTAGCCATTCGGCAACGAGCACCGCACCCAATGCAAAACCTTCTCTTGAGTGCGCGGTATGCTTGATCTCGATGTCATCTACCGTTGAATGATATTTGATCACATGCGTGCCCGGCACAGGGTCAATACGAAATGAGTTGATAACGAGTGAATCTGGCGAAGAGGTTTCGTTCAATGACCATTTTTTTTTGAACGGTAAATGCTTCAGTATTCCTTCTGCCAGCGTGATGGCAGTTCCGCTCGGTGCATCTTTCTTCTGAGTATGATGAGTTTCATCGATGGATACTTCGTACCCTTCTTGCTTGCCCATTAACCTGGCCAGATATTCATTTACTTTAAAAAATAGATTTACACCCAAACTGAAATTGGACGCGTAAAAGAATGTGCCTTCTTTTTGGTTACAAAGTTGTTCTACTTTCGTGCGGTGTTCAAGCCAGCCGGTAGTGCCGCACACTACCGGGATATTAGCATCAAAGCAATACGTGAGGTTGCCAACTACCGATTCGGGTTGTGTGAATTCGATGGCTACATCAGCCTTACCGTCAAAGGAGAGCAGCTGTTCACGAGTATCAATCCTTCCTGCAATTTCATGGTGGCGACTCAACGCGATAGCCTCAATAGCCCTGCCCATTTTACCATAGCCAATCAATAATACACGCATGAAGTCAGAATTTGATTTTTAAAGCAACACCGGTTGTTCGGCCTGTTAGTCCACTGCTATCAAAGCTTGGTTCAAGGTTCACTTGCAATTTTGGATTGAGGTCAAACTCTTTCAAGTGAGCATCCACATGTGCATCCACCAACTGAAGCAGGTACCAAAATGAACTAAGAATAATAAAGTAGTCGCGCTCGCGTCTTGATTTATCTACCACGGAGCGAAGTTGAGTTTCGGTATAGCCCAATGGACTCTTTAACGTTGCGGCAGTGGAAGGATTAGCATTCATTTGGCTAACTAACGCAAAAAGGTCGTTGCGAAACTTAACATTCTGGTCGTGATAGTTTTTTGCCACAACAAACAGGGCTGCAAAGCCACCGTACACGAGCGGTACTTTCCAATATTTTCGATTGTAAAACTGACCCATTCCTGGAAGCACCGCAGAATATAAAAGTGCTTTTCTTGGATTGAAGCGCTTGGCGTATGATTCCAGCGTAATAACCTGATCGCTTTTCTGAATGATGAGTGAATCGGATGGGGCGGAAGAAGTATCGACCTGCGAAAACGCAGGAACTGCAACGCCCAACAGAATCAATACCAGCAAATAGCGCATCAAACTTTTAAAATTTCCAATATGCGATTCAAATCCTCAATCGACAAAAAGGGAATGCGAATATCGCCCTTTCTGCCGTCACTTTTGATACTAACTTTCGTGCCAAAGTGCGAAGAAAGACGTGATTGCAAATGGTTTATTTCTTTGTTCACCGAAGGAGCGGGAGCTGCCACCGATGGTGTTGCCTCCGTTCCATTGATTACCTGACGAGCGAGTTCTTCAACTTTGCGTACTGATAAATCCTCAGATAATGTTTTCTTGAAGATGAATAATTGCGAGTCGGGATTCTCCACATTGATGATGGCTCTTGCATGCCCCATCGACAAGCGATTATCACGCAGTGCAATTTGAATGTCGGGTGGAAGTTTTAGCAGACGCAAATAGTTTGTGACGGTTGACCTGTTCTTACCCACACGCTCGCCAAGTTCATCTTGCTTGAGATTACACTCGGTGATCAATCGCTGATAACTTAGGGCAACTTCTATTGGGTTTAGATTCTCACGTTGAATGTTTTCAATCAACGCCATTTCCAGCATTTGCTGGTCGTCCGCAGAGCGGATGTAAGCAGGTACCGAAGTTAAGCCGGCAAGCTTGGATGCCTGAAAGCGTCTTTCACCAGAAATTAATTGGTATTGATGCTGTGATAATCTACGTACAGTAATGGGCTGGATAATACCGTGTACTTTGATTGACTCCGCTAATTCCTGCAGGGCCTCCTGATCAAAATACTGTCGTGGCTGAAATGGATTAACCTCAATTTCACTCAGCGGTATTTCGTTCAGATTGCTTGTGGGTGTTGCAGCTACTACGGCAGGGGTGGAAACATCCACATCCAATTTTTCATCTTCGGGCGTGTCGCTCAATAGGGCGCTGAGGCCTCTTCCTAATGCTTTCTTTTTGCTCATTTCGACAATCCGTTTTTATCTAATATTTCATGGGCCAGGTTCAGGTAGCTAATCGATCCTTTACTTTCTGCATCATGCACGATGGCCGGTAATCCAAAGCTTGGCGACTCACTGAGTTTAACATTGCGCGGAATGATGGTATTGAAAGCGATCTTCTTAAAGTGTGTTTTCACTTCTTCTACCACCTGGTTTCCAAGCGATGTGCGGGAATCATAAAGGGTAAGTAAAATCCCTTCGATCTCAAGCTTAGGATTCAGACGAGTTTGAATAATTTTGATGGTATTCAACAACTTACCCAATCCTTCCAGGGCGAAATACTCACACTGCACAGGAATAATTACCGAATCAGCAGCCGTAAGTGAGTTGATGGTGATTAAACCGAGTGATGGCGAGCAATCAATGATAATAAAATCGTACTGATCCTTGATCTTACCCAAAGCGTCTTTCATCTTCTCTTCACGATGATCAATATTCACCATCTCCACTTCGGCACCAACAAGATCAATGTGAGAGGGAAGGATGTCCAGGAATTTAAGATCATTTTTCACAATCACATCATGAGGATTCACCCCATCCACCATGCACTCGTAAATGCCTTTTGCCACATCTTTTGGATTGTGACCAAGACCTGAGGTGGAGTTGGCTTGTGGGTCGGCATCGACCAACAATGTTTTGTACTCCAACACAGCAAGGCTGGCGGCAAGGTTAATGGCGGTGGTAGTTTTTCCTACTCCTCCTTTTTGATTCGCTATCGCTATGATTTTACCCATTCTGTTGCAAGCGGTTGTAGTTTAAAAAATAGCTGAATGCGGATTTGTTTTCACATTCAGGCTTGCAAATATACAGTTATGGGGTAATCGTGGAACATCCGTGGAACACTACTTATCCACGGACTGTCAACAGATTTATAAACAATGTTACTTTTTAGCCGACTTTTTACGCGCTTCTTCGCTGGCCTTCATCGCTTCTTCCAGCTTAGACATAAACTTAGACTTCTTGCCCGTACCGCTCACCGATTTCTTTTTATTCTCTTCCATGATGGCCATGATTTTGTCCTCATCTACAAATCGCTTGATGATTGCCTGCTGAGCAAACGTCACCAAATTGGAAACAAAGTAGTAGAAGCTAAGCCCGGCAGAGAACGAGTTCATCACAAATAAGAAAACAACCGGCATAATGTACGACATGGATTTCATCGGCCCCTGAACGGAACTGATTTGATTGTTCTGCCACGTGTACACTAAAGTTGATGCCGTCATCAGCAAAGCAAACAAGCTGATGTGATCGCCATAAAAGGGAACGGAGAAGGGTAAGCTTACCACCGAGTCGAATGTCGATAAATCTTCTGCCCACAGGAAGGCTTTCTGTCTCAGCTCTATGGAAACAGGGAAGAAATAGAACATGGCAAAGAGAATAGGCATCTGCAAAATCAATGGGATACAACCGCTAAAAGGATTTACACCTGCTTGTTGGTAGAGCTTCATCTGATCTTGCTGTGCTTGGGTCATGTTGTCACCATTCTTCTCTTTGATGGCATCCAACTCTGGCTTCAGCAATCTCATCTTGGCCATGCCTAGATAGGATTTGTAAGAAAGTGGCGTCAGCATTAGCTTGATGAACAGCACCAATAGAATGATGATGACACCGTAGTTGCCGATGTAATTCTCCAGGAAATCAAAAATTGGAATGATTACGAATTTATTCACCCAAATTACCGGAGGCCAGCCCAGGTAAAGGTTGCGTGAGAAATCCGGTGTGATGGTGCCTAGTATTTCATAATCATTAGGACCGAAATAGTAAGAGAAATTTGATTTGCCGGCATTGATTTGATCCACGGGAATGTAAAGCTCAACGCTGGCATCTTTTACCACTTCTTTGCTTGATTGGTTGACCGTGGTTCTTATTTCGCCACCGCTAAATTCATTTTGCGCGATGATAGAGCTCACAAAAAACTTCTGGCGGATCGCAATCCATTTCATAGGATTAGCAAACACTTCCGTTTCAGGTTCTACGGAAGTTTCACTCAGTCCATCAAACTCTCCACTGACAGAATAGTAATTGATGGTGGTTTTATTGCGGCTATCCTGAAGATCTTTCTCAACAAGCGGCAACTGATCTTGCCAGAGCAGAGAGATATTCTTTCCATTGAAGGTAAGCCCTTTTGATTCGATTCGATAGTTGATCAGATAACCTGACGATGGAATCGCATAAATGTGTCGCAGGTAAGACGATTCACTTAATTGTGCTTCGTAAGTAATCAGCGTTGTGTCTCCTTTTTTTGAAGTTTGCGACTGATAGAAGAGACGATAAAGATCAATGTCTTTACCTTCATACTGTGCCTTGAGTGTGAATGAATTCTTTTCGGATGTAGCAAGTTTCAGGGGCTGCTGTGTGTAGGTTTTGAATTCTTTTAATTCTACTTCCTGAATGAATCCTGAGTTGGAAAAATGAATTTTGAGTTTGTCATTTTCCACTTCAGTAATTTGAGGAGTTCCCGCAGTAAATGATGCTAAGGATCCATAGGCCTTCGCGGCAACACTATCAATCGGAGCAAGGCTCTTGGATTGCTGTGCCGTAACGGATGCCGTTGAGTCTGCGGTGACTTTTGCAGGAGTGGTATCTACCGGCTGCGGGGTAGGCGCTAGAAAATTAAAATAGATCAGTAATAAAACTGCTATCAAAGTCAAACCAATTGCCGAATTCCTATCCATGCTTAAAAAAGTGAAATGAAAATATAGATTACGATAGCATTAATTATAAAACTGATTTCTTGTGCTCCATCGCTGCGCCCACAAATTTTACAAATAGCGGGTGCGGATTTAACACGGTACTTCTAAGTTCGGGATGATACTGAACGCCAATAAACCATGGGTGATCTTTTAGCTCAACCACTTCCACCAAACCAGAGTCTGGGTTTACGCCCACGGCCTTAAGGCCCGCTTCTTCAATTTGTTCTAAATACTTATTGTTAAATTCATAGCGATGACGATGACGCTCATGAATGAGTGTTTCGCCATAGATGTGATTTACTTTTGATCCTTTCTTGAGTTTGCAGGCATACGCTCCAAGACGCATTGTTCCGCCTTTTGTTGTAATCTTTTTTTGCTCTTCCATCATGTCGATGACGGGATGCTTCGCCTTTGGGTTCAACTCTGTAGAACTGGCATCCAGGTGAAGAACATTGCGCGCAAATTCTACTACTGCGCATTGCATACCGAGGCAAATGCCAAGGAAGGGGATTTTGTTCTCGCGAATGTATTTGATGGCTTCAATCTTTCCTTCCAATCCGCGCTCACCAAAGCCTGGAGCCACCAGCACCGCATCCAATGAGCCCAGAATATTATCAACTGTGTCTTTCGAGATGTCTTCTGAAGAGATCCACCGAAGATTTACTTTACAATCGTTTTGTGCACCTGCGTGAATAAACGCTTCGGCAATTGACTTGTAGGCATCGGGTAGAGAAACGTACTTACCTACCAGGCCAATGGTTACTTCGTTGAGCGGACTTTTTAATTTTCCGATGAAAGATTTCCATTGCTCTAACTCAGGCTCGTGCTTGGTGGTTACTTTCAACTTTGCGAGCACGCGCTCATCAAGTTTCTCTTTCTTCATCAAAAGAGGAACATCGTAAATCGTTTCAGCATCCATCGCTTCGATTACTGAGTTTAGATTCACGTTGCAGAATAGCGCAAGCTTCTTTCTGATCTCCATCGAAAGCGGAAGTTCAGTGCGACACACTAAAATGTCGGGTTGAATTCCATAGGAGAGGAGTTCTTTTACCGAATGCTGAGTCGGCTTTGTCTTGAGTTCTTTCGCTGCCTTTAGATAAGGAATCAAAGTAAGGTGAATAACGATCACGTTGTTAGCACCAAGATCCCAACGTACCTGACGCACGGCTTCTACAAATGGAAGTGATTCAATATCGCCTACTGAACCTCCAATTTCTGTGATGATGAAATCATACTGACCGCTTTCACCAAGTTGAAAGATGTTGCGCTTAATTTCATCCGTAATGTGCGGAACTACTTGTACGGTCTTTCCAAGATATTCACCGTTGCGTTCCTTCGTGATCACATTATTGTAAATCCGACCGGTTGTTACATTGTTTGCCTGAGTGGTCCGGATATTCAAAAAGCGCTCGTAATGCCCAAGGTCTAGGTCGGTTTCGGCACCGTCATCCGTTACATAACACTCGCCATGTTCATAAGGATTCAGCGTTCCGGGGTCAATGTTGATATAAGGGTCAAATTTTTGGATGGTGACGGTAAATCCGCGCGCCTGAAGGAGCTTCCCTAATGACGCTGAAATGATACCTTTTCCAAGGGAAGAGGTCACACCACCGGTGACGAATATATATTTGGCTGAAGAAGACATGAAGAGGCTAAAAAATTCGGGGGCAAAGGTAGGGAAATGGAAAGTTTATCAAACCAGACACTTGAAATTATTTCAGATTTCAAGGTTTGCTGCTCAATTGTTCAAATACATAACAAAAAGGTGTAAATCAATGTTTGCCAACTAGTTTGTTTGCCTGTGAGTTCCCTTAACCTGTGTAAAGATCAGTTTGGCGCTCATTTTTAGTACTCAGCGACCAAAGCGTTTATCCACCAAAATGAAACGGTTTCCTTTGATTTAATTGTGCCGATTAAAATCAGAAAAGGAGCGGAATTTTTAAAGTTTCGATGGAGGGTAAATGATTTCATTCAAGCATTATAGAAGACACTTATTACTAGTTCTCTTCACCTTTAGTTTCTTGTATTCATTCTCGCAATGCGGGGGTATTATGGAACCCGGCTTTGCCTTTCTTACCAGCAGTCGTGGCTGCGCTCCGTTTACGGTTAATATTCAAACACTGTATTTGTCTTCTGTTCCTGGCACGCAATATTTTGTGGATTGGGGCGATGGTACTCCCGAAGAAACGTACACACAGGTAGGCCCTACAGGCGTAAATATTTCGCACAACTATCCACTTGCCTCCATCAATTGCGGCTACGATGTGGTGATCGATGCTTCCAATGCCTGCAACCCTCGTGGAAGTGTTGTTCCAATTAATACACAAGTAATTGTTTGGACAAACGATGTGATTGCAATCAACCCCGCTACTTACCGTGTGTGCCAGGGATTTGCGGCCTCTGTGTCGTTTACGGATGATAGTGACTGGAACTGTTTTCCGAGAGCCACACGAGAAAATGCAGAGCCACGATGGATTCAATGGATTTATGGAACGGGCTCATTAGCAAGTCAAATTCTAAATGTTCAGGTGAATGGGATTACGCCAGGTGCATTTCCCTATCGAAATCCTGCGCCTGGCACCAATCCGATTTATCCGGTCACTTCACCTGGACAGTTAAGTTTGCCCATCAGCGTTCCGGTTACCACGGTTGCCGATATTGGAAAAGAATTTGAAGTCACCCTCAAGAACTGGAATCAGTGCAATGCTTATGACAATAATCTTCTGGACCTGAACGCATTTAATCCAGTGGGTGGCGATTTAATCAATGGTGACAATGCACCGCAAGTAACAACTGCACGAATCGTTATTGTACCTTCACCTCAGCCAACATTTGACACACGTCTCGGCACGGCCACAGGACCCATTCAATCGCTCTTTTGTATTGGAGATAATATTTACTTCGATAACAATACTCCGAACATTGCCGGTGCATCGTTTCGCTACACGTGGCAATTTTATGGTGATAATACCGGAGCAGGTGCGCCCATATCAACTTCTACGGCTACAAATCCAACCTATGCTTATGCCTCTTCTGGCCAAAAGTTAATTCGGCTTTCGGTTCGGGACCAAAATGCAGCAGGAAATTGTATTGCAATTTTTGAAAAGGTAATTACAATTTCTCCTTCGCTTGTCGCGAAGATTGCTGTAACGGATTTTGCGAATGTGCCCATTACACCAAACTTTTGTCAGCAAGGAGCAGCACCTTACACCACATTCCAGGTAAGGGTGAAAGATGCATCAATCGGTACAGCCATCGCCTCTTCAGAATGGAAGTGGGAATTTTATGATCAGAACAATGTGCTGATCAGACAAGAGCCGGCATCGGGTTACTCCGCTACGCCACTCGGCCCTTTTGACTTAACTTTTGTTACGCGAGGAATTTATCGTGTTAGATTAATTACCCGCGATAATCTAACTTCCTGTGAAACTTCAGATGAAGTTCAGATCAAAGTTTTTGAAAAGCCTTTGCCCCAATTCTCCGCCACCACAGTGTGTGAAGGGTTATTAACATCATTTAGCGAAAACTCAACATTACAACCATTAAGTGGAGAGACCATTGTTTTGCGCGAGTGGGACTTTAACTACAATGGAGTTTCATTTAATAAAGATCCTGCTTTTGATAATAAGACTTCGTTCACACGATCAATGGGTGTAGCAGGTACTTATCAAGTTGCTCTCCGCGTCACCACGAATCAAAATGCTTGCGCGGACATGTTGGTCAAGACAGTACGGGTTTTGCCGTTGCCCGCTGCCTCGTTCACTCCCGATGTTATTTCAGGTTGTAGCATACTCACCGTCAACTTCGCCAATAATTCTGTGTTAGGCCAGCCTGCAACGATTGATCGCTATGAGTGGCAAGCGGATGAAAAGGAGGGACTTGGTTTTCAAATTATTGGCACGCAACGCCCTACTGATCCTGGATTTTCACCCAACTTTACCTATCAATTTAAGAATACCGGAAATGCAAATAAGGTTGTGGATGTTCGTCTGCGGGTAGTGTCCACAAATTTATGCGAGCGTATTTCTTCAACCGCATCAATTACTATTTTTCCGGGAACGAAGTCAGGATTTAGCTCAACGAATTACTCACCCTTCAATAACAATTGCACACCACTGTCGGTGAATTTCGCAGTTGACAGTCAGACCAAATCATTGAATCCTGCGAATTATCGTTGGCAGATCAGAGATGCATCCGGTATCGTCAGTGATGTATCCACCGGAACAACCTCAACCTACAGTTATCTCTTTACCAACAATACACAGGTTTTAAAAGATTATTCCGTCAAGCTCATTACTACATTGCCCTCAGGGTGCTTTGGCGATTCAACCCGAACAATCAGAGTAAGTCCAGTTCCATCATCCGCATTTAAAATTGACACACTTTCGTTTGAATGTAAGTTCATGAAAGTCCGCTTAACTGCAACACAAAAAGGGCTCACAGTTTATCATTGGGTGATAGCCGAAAATGGAATTGTGGTAGTAAACACAACGGGTAGTGTTGATCAAATTGAGCACACATTTAATCGCCCTGCAAGTGACATCGCAGCAAAGTTTTCGCTGGACACTAAGAATTTTGCAAACTGCTCTAGTACCATAACAGAAAAGAATATTATTGTTCCCAAACTCGATGATATTGGAGCTTCTTTTCTTGCCTCACCAGCCGTTCAGACTTTGCCAAGTGCCACCGTTACGATAACTAACAATACCAAGCCTGGACCGTGGATTTACTTATGGGATTTTGGTGATGGCACAACATCAACAAGCTCAACGATTTCAAGTCACACCTATTCCACGTATGGAAAGTTTACCATTAACTTAAAAGTTTCTAGTGCTTCATGTTTTGAAACCCAAACTCAGACAATTGAAATATTGGCGATTCCTCCGATTGTAGATTTTAGTTATGCACCGGCAGCAGGTTGTGCACCACTGCAAGTAAAGTTTACGAACTTATCCAAGTATGCCGAACCCGACAAATATTTTTGGGAGTTTGGCAGTGGTCAGGCAACAAGCACTGCAATTGATCCAACCTACACTTATTACGAACCAGGGAAGTATACTGTCTCGCTATCGGCAACAAATGCGACAGGTAAGATTGTAAAAGTGACAAAGCCAAACATCATTGAAGTGTATGCTATTCCCAAGGCAGATTTTGATGTAAAGCCTCGATTGATCACGATCCCCGGTGGAATCATGTACACCAGAAATTTAAGCTTTGGAGCTTCACGCTTTTTATGGGAGTTTGGTGATGAATCTACCTCAACAGATTTTGAACCTGAGCACAGCTATAAAGAAGAAGGAAACTACACCATTAGGCTTACGGCCTATAATCAATTTGATTGCGCCAACACAGCAGTGAAGGAAAATTTGATTAGAACCGAAAAAGGTGGGCAGGTGCTGGTGCCGAATGCATTTTCTCCAGGTGGAGGAGGATCAGGTTCAGGTGTAGGAGGAAGCGGTGGAGGCGATGGAAAGAACGACATCTTTCTACCCATTACAAGAGGCGTAGTGGAATTTGAATTGCTCGTTTTCAATCGCTGGGGCGAATTACTTTTCCAAAGTACGAACCCTGAAATTGGATGGGACGGAACGTACAATGGAAAACTTTGTCAGCAAGATGTGTACGTCTATCGCTTGACAACTGCTTATGAAAATGGTCAACGACTGGTGCGTGTGGGCGACATAAATCTGATCCGATGAAAAATAGGATTTTATCATTTCTGTTTTCGCTGATCAGTGCTGCAGCATTTGCGCAGGATCCTGAGTTTTCGCAATACTTTGCTGCGCCTTTGTATTTGAATCCCGCCTTTACAGGATCAGCCATGGATCATCGCTTTATTGCCAACTATCGCAATCAATGGCCTAACATTGCACGCGGTTATGTTACCTATGCATTCTCTTACGATTATAATCTTTATCAGTACAATAGTGGTGTGGGATTTTTGGCTACGGTTGATCAGGCAGGCACAGCCGGAATGAAATCATCCCAACTGAATTTTTTGTATTCATACAAATTCAATATCTCGAAAAAATGGATCATTGCTTCCGGGCTCAACTTTGGTTATGCCATTCGTAGTATTGATTTGAACCGATTGGTTTTTGGTGATCAGCTAATGTTTGATTCGAAGGGTAATGTGCCCAGTGATGACCCCGCTCTTTTTAATCTTGGTAATGCTCACTATTTTGATTTTAAAGCAGGTGCATTGGCGTATAACAAAACGTTTTGGTTGGGCTTTGCTACCAGCCACATGAATACACCCAACCGATCGCTGCTCAATCAAGAGTCTGTCATTCCATTAAAAACAACAATACATGGAGGCGTTCGCATTCCGTTGTATCGTGGCCCGTTTAAGCGCGATCGCGTCTCTTCCATATCGCCTTCGTTCGTTTACAAGAAGCAAGGTAAGTTTGATCAACTTGATGTTGGTGTTTCATTTCTTTACGAGCCGGTTATGATTGGCGTGTGGTATCGAGGCATTCCAATTCAACAAAATGTGAAAGACAATCTCAGTCAGGATGCGCTGGTGTTAATTCTTGGATTTCAATTCGAGAAACTGGAAATGGGCTATAGTTACGATTTTACAGTCTCGGAACTAGGTCCGATTTCGGGTGGCACCCATGAGGTTTCTGTTAAATACAAACTGGCCATCAATCCTCATGAAAAATCGAAGCGTAGAGAGCGGTATATACCTTGCCCTACCTTTGATCGTGGGCATTAGTTTTTAGCATCCCAATCAAATTCCTGATTACCTTTACAGGTTTTTAGATAAAGAACTTGTTGGGGTAATGAATTTCACGGAAGAATTAGATCAGGTGCCGGTATTCAAAGCGGTGGCAGCAGCATCGAAGAAGTTGGGGCTTCCTTCCTATGCCGTGGGTGGTTATGTCAGGGATTTAATTCTTAAACGCCCCTGCAAAGATCTTGATTTTGTATGTGTGGGCAGTGGCATTGCCCTGGCGCAACAAGTTGCTGATGACTTGAAAGAACAGCAGGTTACCATCTTCAAGAATTTTGGAACGGCTATGATCAAGCACCAGGATTGGGAGCTTGAATTTGTGGGCGCACGAAAAGAATCCTATCGAAGTGAATCACGCAAACCAAACGTTGAAGATGGTACACTGGAAGACGACCAGCAGCGAAGAGATTTTACCATCAACGCACTGGCGATCAGTTTGAATGAGGGCTCGTATGGAGAGTTGATTGATCCGTTTGGAGGAGTTGGACACATTGCAGAAAAGCTGATCAAAACACCACTCGATCCTGACGTCACCTTTTCGGATGATCCTTTGAGAATGATGCGCGCAATCCGTTTCGCAGCACAACTTAATTTTGATATTGACGCAGACACGTATGAATCGATAACGAGAAATAAAGATCGGATCAAAATCGTTTCCATGGAGCGGGTAACCGATGAGTTGAATAAAATCATTTTGTCAAAAGTTCCTTCATACGGTTTTAAGTTATTGTTCCAATCCGGCTTGCTAAAGGAATTCTTCCCTGAGATGATTGCTCTTCACGGTGTAGAGTATGTTGATAACAAAGCGCATAAGGATAACTTTTTTCACACGCTTCAGGTGCTTGATAATGTAGCGAAGGTGTCAGACGATTTATGGCTGCGCTGGGCGGCTATCTTGCATGACATCGCCAAGCCTGCTACTAAACGATTTGATAAAGAGATCGGATGGACCTTTCATGGGCATGAAGACAAAGGAGCACGAATGGTCCCCGGAATTTTCAGGCGAATGAAGCTTCCGATGAACGAGAAGATGACGTTTGTGCAGAAACTGGTTCGACTTCATCTCAGGCCCATTTCATTGGTAAAAGAAGTAACGGATTCTGCCGTGCGCAGATTGTTGTTTGAAGCTGGCGAAGATACCGAATCACTGATGAAACTATGCCGGGCAGATATTACATCCAAGAACTCAGAGAAAGTGGTGAAGTATCTGCGCAATTTTGAAAAAGTAGAACAAAAGATGGTGGAGGTTGAGGAGAAAGATAAAGTCAGAAATTTTCAGCCACCCGTTACCGGTGATGAAATCATCAGGCTGCTTAATGTGGCTCCCAGTAGAATTGTGGGAGACATCAAAGAGCGAATTAAGGATGCTATTTTGGATGGCGTGATTAAAAATGATCGTGAAGAAGCATTGCAATTGATGTACACCATAGCCCGCGAGCTCGGATTAATGAAGGATAAAATAAACCAATAACTTATAGTACAATGAAGATTCGTTTTTTGATTACCAGTTTATTGATCGCATGCACGTTGATGGCCAATGCGCAGAAGAAAAAGAAAGATCAACCTGCTCAGCAGCAAGCTGCACCCGCGGAGGCTGTAAAGGAAGAACCTAAGAAAGAGGAGCCAGTGGCGCAACCAGCGCTAAACTTGACACAGCACTTTGCACGCAAATATGCTACCGCAGTGCAATGGAATGATTATGATGTGGCTAAAGATGCGCTGTATGATTTGATTGTTGAAAATCCCGCTAATGATTCCTTGATTTCTGACCTTGCGTTTTTCTATTTCCAAAATCAGAAATATGCGCCTGCGGTACTGGTCGCGCAAGAGTTACTGAATAGAAATCCAAAGAATATGGAAGCTTTGGAAATATCGGCCTCAGGACTTGAAAGCCTGGGAGCTCTGGATCGCTCACTACAAAATTATGAGAGCTTGTATTTGCTGAGTAATAACCTTGCCGCGTTGTACAAAATGGCGTTTCTGCAATACCAATTAAAACGCCTGAAAGAGAGCGCAACTTCTGCAGACATTCTCTTGGCCAGCAAAGAAATTGACACCATCAAGATCAGCTTTACCGATGCGCAGAATCAATCGAAAGAGTATTCGATGAAGGTGGCTGTTGTTAATTTAAAAGGGATGATTACCCGCGATCAGGGCGATAAAGTAGGGGCTAAAAAGTTGTTTGAGCAAGCCCTTGCCCTTGCGCCAGATTTTGCAGCGGCAAAACAGAATTTGGCCGAACTTAAGTAATCATGCAACCTTCTGGTTTGAAGGTTGTCTTTGAACCGTAAAATTGTGTTTGGAGTCGCCAGTAGTACATATTCATCATGAATTGATCGACCGATGCCGTCAGGGCGATCGGTCGGCCTTTCATCAGGTTTATAAACTTTATAGCCGCAGTATGTACAATGTTGGCTATCGGATCGTTAATGATTCTGACGAGGCACAGGACGTTCTTCAGGATGCATTTATCAGCGCCTTTCGCAATCTGGATCATTATCGTGGCGATGCTACTTTTGGTGCCTGGCTCAAGCGCATTGTGGTGAATAAGGCGATCAACTACGTCAAGCGCAAGCGTATGGAGCAGCTTCCGGCACAAGAAGATTGGGATGTGAAGGATGATGAACCGGTGGATGTATTTGATGGCTTTCCATTTACAGTTGAAAAGGTTAGGAAGGCAATTGAATCCTTGCCGGATGGCTATCGAATGGTACTTTCTTTGTATCTTTTAGAAGGATACGATCACAGTGAAATAGCTGAGATTATGGGTATCACCGAATCAACATCCAAATCTCAGTTTAATCGGTCAAAGAAGAAATTAAAAGAACTATTGGAAGGAGGTATAGTATGAGCTCACTAAAAAACTTTATCGATCAGCATCGCGATGAGTTTGATCATCAGGAGCCACCCAAAGAGGCATGGAAGAATATCGAAGCTGAGTTGAGCCCAAGCAAATCAAAACGCTTGTGGGATAATGTCGTTGTTTGGCGCGCGGCTGCTGCACTGTTTCTTGGGCTATCGGTTTTCTTCTTCGTTACACGCAATGGGGCAGAGGGAAAGCGTGAGGATTTAGCCAGTATTCAAACGGAGTTCCATGATCTTGAAAGTTTCTACACCGAGCAAATTGCTGAGAAGGTTTCGTTAATCAGTGATATCGACTCTTTTGAAGATGGTGATCAGTTTACACAGGATATTCAAAAGCTGGAAGCCATGTACCAGGTGTTGCGCGAGCAAATGAAGACTCAGCCTAGTCAGAAAGTAAAGGATGCATTAATATTGAATCTTTTAGTCAGGATTGATTTGCTGAATTTACAATTACAAAAACTGGAAGGAAGAGAGACACCAGAAAAGGCTGTGTGAGACATGAGGCCTCAAAACTGCTTTACACTTTAGATTTTAAAACGTTAAGAACGCCATGTTTAAATAACCTTCCGAGGGGCAATCGCTTTCCCGAGATCTCAAGAAAGTCTGAATTGAATGACTCGACCTTCTCCAAAGCAACGATAAATGAGCGATGAATCCTTAAAAACTGATTTTTTGGAAGCATTTCATCCATGGTAGATAGTACGTGTTTGGTGACGATTACTTTAGTGTTTGTTACTACTTTGATGTAATCCTTCATCCCCTCAATATACAGGATGTCGGATAAAAAAATCTTGACCATTTTCCTGTCACACCGGAAGTAAAAGAATGGATTGGCGGCACTGCTGGAAGCGTATTCCTGATTTGCTGAATCGGTATTTTCCAATGTTAAATTCAGTACCTTATTCACCGATTTCAAGAAGCGATCAAAACTGATTGGTTTCAAGAGATAATCTACCGCGTCCAATTCAAATCCCTCGACAGCAAATTTACGGTATGCCGTGGTGAAAATTATTCTTGGAGGATTCCTTAAAGCTCGAACGAATTTTGTTCCAAGAAGCTTCGGCATTTGAATATCCAGAAAAATCAAATCAATAGTGTTTGTCTGCAGGAATGAGTTAGCCTCCATTGCATTGC
This sequence comes from uncultured Cyclobacteriaceae bacterium, assembly GCA_966095315.1. GTDB lineage: Bacteria > Bacteroidota > Bacteroidia > Cytophagales > Cyclobacteriaceae > ELB16-189. The sequence continues at coordinate 46,117 of CBHTSG010000011.1, read as the reverse complement.
AGCAAGATCCGGTAAGGTCTAGAAATTCAACACCTGAAATATGTTTTTTCAAAATTTCCCTTGCAGGCATTTCATCGTCCACCACAAGGCAATGAATTTTTCTGGAAGTGCTCATGAGGCCATCGCGTGCTTTACAAATGAGACATTTTCTGAATTTTCAATGGGAACTTTTAAAACGCTGACATGTATTTCTCCTGTCAGATACATTTTTAATTCAAACCGATTTCCGTAAAGTATGTATAGTGCTTTTTTAACATTTTTAATTCTCTCATCATTCACTTCCTGCTCATAGCCATTGATAAGTTTCATTAGTAAATACTGATCTTCTTTTGTCAATTCGATATTAATCCAGCGCTGACCTGTTTTTATGGTATAACACTGCCTGAAACTATTTTCGATAAAGGGTAGCAATAGCAAAGGTGCGATGTAGAAGTTATTTAACTCTTCATTCGAATGAAATTCCATGTCAAGCTGATTCCCGAATTTCTGTTTCTCCAGTGTCATGTAATTTTTCATCATTGCTATTTCCTTTGACAATGGCACGACTGGTTGGTTGCATTCATAAAGCACATAGCTGAGAAAATCGGATAGCATCAGCAGTGTTTCTGGCGCCATTGAAGAGTTGGCTTCTGCTTGTTTTCGGATGGACTGAAGTGAATCGAATAAAAAATCTGGTTGTATTTGGGATTTTAATAAGCTAAGCTCTGCATTAAGTTTTTGTTTTTCAAGGTTATCTTTTTCTCTTTGTTTAAGCCACCAGTACTTCAGTAGTTTAATTGTGGTAGCCGCGGTGATCACCTTCAGCCCACTTAATAATCCCGAGTTGAGACTTGACCACATGATCGTTTCTTCCTTAGCCACAGGCGTAGCGTGCAAAGTTGCATCCATCCACCTGAAGCAAACAGAATATAATGCATAGTCTGTGATAAATGTGATTATACTGATAAAACAGATGCCCAGGATGAAAAACATCCATCTCTTTGTTGTTAAATAGTGGGGCAGCAAAATGTAAATGATGCTATAGGTAGCGGCCATGTGAGTAAGAACAAGCATCCATGCCTTAGCGATATGGTAACCCTCGAAATAGCCCAACGAGCCTGACGGAATCCCTAATAACTGAAAGGAAAAGTAGGAACCATAAAAGAATAACCACCACAGCAGCCAGAAGAGCAAATGCCTACTAGTCCGCATCCGCCTGTTATTTGAGAAAATGAAATCATGCCCACTCATATTTCAGCGGTGATCGGATGTGCCTTTTGTTATAGTTAATCTCTTCTTCAAGCTTTATTTTTAATAACACGTTGAAGTTTAGCATTTCTTCATTTACGTGAAGTGAATAGAAGGAATTTGGATAAAGCAAGTCAAGTCTTTTTATTGTGTTGCTTAGTCCGATTCCGGTATGATCATTTGATATGCCGCCTTCAGGCTTGCTATTGCTTAGCGCCATCTGGAGTTCATCGGGTAAGATGGTAATGTTGAGATTGACCCACGGATGAGACAAAACTTTACTGGCACCATGCTTAAAACTATTTTCAATAAATGGAATCAAAAGCAGAGGTGCTATTAATTTATTGCCCGGATCACCATTAACGCAGATCTTGAGGTTTAGCTTCTCTCCATAGCGGGCACGTTCAAGATCAATATAGTCTTTTACAGTCTTTAATTCCTGATGAAGAGGCACCAGTGGTTTATTACAATCACTCATCATGTAGTGCATCAAGTCTGAAAGTTTTTTAATCAACTTAGGAGCTTGTGGTGATTGCATTAGTGTGAAATAATAGATGTTGTTTAAGGTGTTGAACAGGAAGTGAGGATGTATTTGGTTCTTTAATACCTGCAACTCAGCACTTACTTTACTCTTTGCTATTTCTCGGGCTTCGCACTCCTGGCTATAATAATATTTAAATAGTTTTAGCCCTGCCGCCAATCCGCCAACAGTAGGACAATTGAATAATACTTGAGTCCAAATACAAAAAAATGTGAATTCAGGTGTGCCTCTATAGGGAGGGACACCATAGTAGCTAAGTAATGGATTGTAGTAAAGTTGAAATTTGTAATAAGTGAAACCAATGGTGATTAACAGAAGAGCAATGGTACTGATTGTAAAAGCTCCATATTTATCCATATATAGTAATCGGGGGATAAGCAGGTAGAGCAGGGGATAAGTAAAAAATAAATGGCTAGAGATAATTCCTAAAAAATTATTTAGAAGAAGGAATTGAATAAATCTCAGGTGACCAATCTGATGGATAAGATTGACTTGTGATGTCTCTATCCTCCAATCAATAAACCAAAAATGAGGGAAGTAGAAAGTTAAGATATTAAACGTGCTCCAAATCAGCCAAAACGAAAGATGGCGCAATAGCCAATACTTGGGATGGTTTGAGAATATGAACTCCTGAATCTTCACGTATGAAGTGAATGTTTCGAATAATGAATTTAAACAAAGGCTTTAGTAATAAATAGCAATATTATTAAAAACTAACTTTTTTATATCGATTACTGTTCGCAGTTGGTCGATGATAAACAGCATTTTGTCAAGGTTATGTGTTGAGTGTCTTTACTAATTTGGCCTCAGTCGAAATAAAAAAAATTGCATGGTTAAGAGTTATAGATTTATCTGATTTTAAGTCAAATAAAAACCATTGCAAATGAAAACTAAAATGAACCTATTCAAAAAGTATTTTGGTTTTATAATAGTGATTGTTGTAACTGTTTTTTTAATGAGCTGTCATGATGAAGACAGTACCCCGCTTATAAACTTTGAAAAAACAAGCGAATCAATTGGTGAAGAAGAGTCCGGCAAAGCAATAAAAATTTTGCTTAGCGAACCTTCCAAGGGTAAAGGCAAAATAACGTTGATTGCCAGTGCTCTTACCACTGATTTAGAATCGACCTTGATAATTGATAGGCCTACGAAGTTGGGAACTTTTACTGTGGAAATTAATGAAAATGATACTGAAGGCACATTTACCGTGACACCGATTGATAATGATTTGTACACCGGTGATGTAACTGTAATTTTTTCGATTTCAAAGGTGGAAGGATTATTGGAGAAGGGTAATGCATTATCAGTTTTCATTGACGTTATTGATAATGAAAACCCATCGATCGTAAATTTTGCCTCAAACGGTGGAGTGATGAATGAAAGTCAATCTGGTGGAGTACCCGTGCAAGTGCTGCTATCAAGCCCCGCAAAAGGCAGTGGTAAATTAACTTTAGGTATGTCATCAGCAAATGCGAAGTATGGTGTAAACTATAGCACCAATCCGGCTCCGGTAACATTGGGAATTGTTGAACTTCCTATTTCATACGGAGACGTAGCCACATCATTTACAATACTTCCTATTAAGGATTACGCTGTTACAGGAAACCTTGAAATTTCTTTTACAATTCTAAAAGTTGAAGGTGTTCTGGTAAAAGGAGCCAGGTCTGAGTATTCCCAAACCATAGTTAACGAGGATTTGCCTGTAATAGTGAATTTTGCTGAAAGCGAGATAAGCCTTCCTGAAAAAAGTGAAAGTGGATTAGAAATAAAATTGCCCTTTACAGGGCCAGCAGCGGGAGGTGGATTTATTACGGTATCCCTTTATAGTATGGGTAATAATGGAACTCAATTTACTTGCTCTCCTAAATTGCAGAACGGAGACATTGTTATTCCATACAATAAGAATGATACTGGTGTTAGTTTTAAAATTCTGGCTACAGATAACTTTGATTGCCAAACATCCATTCAGAATACTCTTCGCTGGAGAATAACCGCTATTACAGGAGGAGCAGTGGAGAGAGGGACTCAAAAAGATTGTTCAATTTTGATAGTCGATGATGAAATTTCCGTGCAGGCGAATTTTATTGAGTCATCGGGTTCGATTAATGAAAATGATGCCAATGGAATTGAAATTGAAATTAAATTCACCCCCTCGATTGGAATCAGCACATCTTTTAATATCGCTTCTGATTGCTCTGGCAACCCGCTGAGATTCCAAACGACCCCAAGTACAATATGTGATTATTACTATTATTATTATAATGGCCACACGGGATATATTCCAATTACGCCCATGCTTCAAGAAACTACCAGCAGATTCAAAGTTGTTCCTGTTAACAATAACACCAAAGAGGGTAATTTCTACTTTGATTTTGAAATTCGGGCAAGCAGTGCCAATGGCTGCATACAACCAGGCGCAAATTGGAAGTACGGCCTAACCATTTTAAACGATGACTAATGGCTTACCCTATTTCGATATTTTTATTCTTGTCATCTGTGTTTTTGCTCTTTAGCTGCACATCAGAAGAACCAGTTAAGAATGAATCACCTGCAATTGCTTTAGTTAGTTCTCAACTTCAAGAAGCGTTTAATGACAATAACCTTATTGTTAAGCTAAAAACTGGATTAGCCTCATTGACTATTGATTTTGAGGATGGGAGGTCGTTGAACATTGCAAACAAACTGGTGGATCAAATTGCAATCGACTCACAGCAGTGGATGATAAAATTTAAGTTTTCCGATAGTACCCGGCAATTTGCGAACTTTATTGGCAAGTTAGACATCAAGCCTGGTGACGTTACTGTAAATCCATTTTCTGCTTCTCCGCTCACTGCGTTGATAACCTATAAGACTCCTGTAGATGGGAGAATGATGATTAGTGTTTTGCCTAAAGCGTCAAATGATCTTGCCATAAATGTTGGCCCATTACCTTATTATGGGAATTCTCATTCCCTTCCTGTGTTAGGTTTGTATGAGAATCATTCCAACCGTGTGATGTTAACATTTACTACCAAGCATGGTAAAGTTCGTTGCTCACAAATTGTTCTCATTGACGTGGGGCCAATTTCGAAAAGAGAAAATATTGATTTTCAAGTGGCTCGTAATAGTCTTTTTTCACTTGATCATAAATTCTATTTTGTATATTCATATGCTTCAGCCTTTGATCAGCACGGGCAACTGAGATGGCAGTATGATGGAGAGGGCACGACTTTTTTTACTAAGCTCAAAAATGGAAATTTCATTAGTAGCAATGCTGATAACACAGCTTTTTATGAGGTGACCATGCTTGGCCGAACCGTTAAAAAGTATGATGTTCCAAATAAGTTGCATCATGAAATTATCGAATTGCCTTGGGGAAACTTTTTGGTAGCATCACATTCTCCCCCTGGCCCACCATTAGAAGATGTGGTACTCGAGGTTGATCGCTTTTCTGGATCTGTAATTAAAACATGGGATTTCAACAAAATTCTTGACCCCTCCAGAAAGTCATTGCCCGATACCCAAGTCGGAGATTGGCTTCATGTTAACGCCATGTATTTTGATGAAAGTGACATGAGCTTTGTAATATCGGCCCGAAGCCAAAGTGCAGTGATAAAAATCGATTATCAAACAAGCTCTGTTAAATGGATTTTAGGTAATCATGCTGAGTGGAAAACCCAAATGCAACCCTTTCTCTTAAAGCCTATTGATGAGAAGGGTCTTGAATTAAAAACGGGGGAGACGGATTTCTGGCCCGAAGGCCAACATGCGATTATTAAGACCCTTCAGGGAAATTTGTTGATGTATGACAATGGAGATTATCGTGGTTATTACGATAACCCTAACGTACCTCAGGATAGTTACACCAGACTTGTAGAGTACAAAATTGATGAGAAATTAAAGACTGTCCAGTTATTCTGGCAATTTGCAGGTGACAGGAAGTATTTTACCAAATACACAGGCTATGTCCAAGAATTGCCGTATAGTGGAGGGGGAAAACTTGGAGCGTATACATGGTCAACAAGCAATACACCTCGAATTTTGGAATTGAATGGTGATAATGAAGTTATTTTTGAGGCTACCCTTAGCCAAAAAGTTTCCACTTACTACCGAATTTATAAAATTGACGTGTATGGTGGGATGAATTAGTTAAGTCGGTCAGCGATTGCATCTGCGTGGACTGAATTGTTGAATGGGTGACGCTAAAACTCCTCGTCTCCCTTCAATTCAAAATTCTCAATAGCTGAATCCAGCAGTTTTGTATTCTCGCATTTCAGAACACGTGCAGGAAATTTTCGGATAAGACTGTAGCTGTGCGTAGCCATAAGGATAGCGGTTCCGCTTCGATTGATTTGCTGAAACGTTTTTAAAATTCCGTGTGATACTTCCGGATCCAGATTGCCGGTAGGTTCATCTGCAATCAATATCAAAGGCTCATTGATCAAGGCGCGCGCAATCACCACGCGTTGTTGTTCTCCGCCCGAAAGCTGATGCGGCATTTTCTTCTCTACAGCACCAAGTCCAACCTGCATCAGCACTTCAGCTAAGCGTGATTTCATTTTGGCAGAGTCCTTCCACCCGGTTGCCTTCATCACAAAGTTCAGATTTTCACCCACGGTGCGATCGGGGAAGAGTTGAAAATCCTGGAAGATGATTCCAATTTTTCTGCGCAACAGCGGAACCTGATTGGCTTTTATTTCGCGGATGTTATAGCCAGCCACGCTGATATCGCCCAATCGAAGAGGTAAGTCAGCGTAAAGTGTTTTTAGTAAAGAAGATTTTCCTGATCCGGTTCTGCCGATCAAAAAACAAAATTCACCTTTCTCAATTTCAAAATTGATATCACTCAAGACTGAGTTATGATCTTGAAAGATGGTGGCGTCTTTTACCCGAATAACCGGATCAGTGCTGAACATGGTGCTTATCCGTTTGCCTTTTTATGATCGGCCAAAAATTTGGCCAAGCCTGCATCGGTCAAAGGATGGTTCAAAAGATCGGTAATTACTTTTAATGGGCAGGTGGCTACGTCCGCGCCAATTTCTGCACACTTAATCAAGTGCATGGTATGACGAACGCTTGCAGCCAGAATCTCCGTGCCAAAGCCATAATTGTCGTAGATCACCCTAACTTGGGCAATGAGATCAAGACCATCCTGGCTGATGTCATCCAAACGTCCGATGAAAGGAGAGAGGTAACTTGCGCCAGCCTTCGCAGCTAAAATTGCCTGGCCAGCAGAAAATACCAGCGTACAGTTGGTGCGAATGCCCTCGCTAGAAAACTTCTTAATGGCCTTAACACCGTCTTTGATCATCGGCACTTTCACCACAATCTTGTCATCGATTTTGGCAAGCTCTTTTCCTTCAGCAATGATTCCGTTAAAATCAGTAGCGATTACTTCTGCACTCACATTGTTGTCTACAATGTTGCAGATCGCTTTATAGTGCGCCATAATTCGGTCCTTTCCGGCAATTCCTTCTTTTGCCATGAGGGAAGGATTGGTGGTTACGCCATCCAATACGCCCAAATCATAAGCTTCTTTTATTTCATTTAAGTTGGCTGTGTCTATGAAGAACTTCATGTGGTGGTTGTTTGGGGGCAAAACTAACTAAAAAGAGAAATTTCAGCAGTTTTTTCTTCGGGAAGGGAAATAAAAAATGGCAAACCAACATCGCACCGCTACAACCGCCTACCCTTGCTACCTTCCAGTCCTGGGGGAGTTCAGCAGGAGCTGGTCGTGCCGATTTGCCAATGCAAAGATAAGCATCTTGAAAAGAAAATGATAATTGAGTTAAAAAAAATTAAGAATTCCAATTTTTGTTGTGAGCGGCTCAATCCATTTCAGAGGCGAGTCTTCAATTTGCGATATTTCTTTTTGGGGTCGCGGCTTGAATGATAGACCGATGAAACGAATATTATCTTTTCTTTCTCATAAATTTTGTAGACGATCTGATATGGGAAAGTATCTACATTAGCCTCGCGGAATGAACCTCTTTTTCTGGGGTGCAATAAAGGTTTGGAGTTAAGTTGATTTAACTTGATTTCAATGGCCTCTTCGAAACGTTCTCCAAGTCCTCTTAATTGTTCTTCGTACCATTGATAAGCTTCTCGATATTCGGTTTCCGCCATTGGGTGAAAAACAACCTGATACTTCATTAAGCTGTTCTTGATTTTGTGATTCGCCTCGAGTTTTTTTTCACTTCCTCCCAGGTAAGTCCCTTTGTTTTGCCACTTTCAAATTCGTTAGCTCTTTTGTTTAATTGATGTAAAAAATCATCCGTCCAGATAACAGAACCTTCTTCAATATCATCTTCTACCATTGCAAAAATGGCTTTCACTTTTTTGTCTTTGGCAGTTTCGATATAGTTGTGGAGTTTTTTACGAATTGCGGCAGTGGTCATGGATTTTTGATTTAAAACAAAGATAACCGAATTACGAAAAGCCTCAAAGCACTGGCCTGTTTCGGTATTTCTGGACGATCGAGTAGAAAAATTAAACTAACCCGCTGAGATACAGATTGTACTCTAATGGGCTGGCAGGTTCAAAGCCATCATGACTTAGGTCGTCAAAGATATGTTCATCAAAATCCATTTCAGTTATTTCTACTTCTCCCGAGGGTAAAATTTCAATTTGCTGACCTTTGAATTGAATTGGATCAACCTTAACTATGATTTTTGATCCTTCAATTTCTTTTTTAAAGTATTGGTGAACGATATTTGAATTCATTCGTAATGAAATTGCATGATTAAATTGAACATACCGGAAGTGCTGGAGACCGATAGGCTGATATTGCAGCGGCTAAGGTACGAAGATGCAGATGAAATCTTTTATACCTATGCCAGCAAGCCTGAGGCAACCCGGTATGTATCATGGCCAACTCATAAAAGTATTAAAGACACACGAGAATTTTTACGTTATGCTGTACCTGCCTGGAATGCAGGCATTGATTACACATTTGCAATCAGGTTAAAAGATAATCGTAGATTGATTGGGTCTTGTGGGTTTATTCACGATGAAGGTAAGGTTCAGTTTGGATATGTTTTCGGGCCCTTACATTGGGGGCATGGTTACGCTACAGAAATGGGAAAAAAAATTATTTCAATGCTAAAAGAGCAACCGGCAATACATCGTGTGGGGTCGTTTGTTGATGTGGAAAATACTGCATCGATTAATGTCTTGAAAAAGATAGGGTTGGCAGAGGAGGCTGTGCTTTCAAAGTGGTTTCGATTTGTGAATCAAAACAATGAACCCAAAGACTGTATCATTTTTAGACTTTAATAACGAATGATTACAGATCATCTACAACGCGATTTTGAAATTCAAATTGCCAAGAGCGAGTATAAGCGCAATCAGCTGATGACCGGACTGGTCTTCCTTGGATTTTTTATTGTGATCGTTAACTACTTGCTGATCGATGAAGAGACCATTCGATTTTATGGCGGGCCAGAGGGCTTTTTAATTACAGGAGCCTGGATGCTTACCTTATTTTTTTATGAGTTGATCGCCCTGTTTATTTCCCGCACGATGGTGCTAAGTGGTAGACCAATTAAGTATGACTGGAGACTCCTTCACATTGGAATCGAAGTTATTTTTCCGTCTGCACTGCTCTTGTACTATATCAATAATGGAATGATCAGCGCCATTGATGCTCCCATTGCTTTTGTGTATTTCCTTTATTCGGTAATGTCGATTCTTTGCCTTGATTTCAGGATCAGTTTGTTCACCGGAATTTTATCTGGGCTCATGTATGGTTCCTTGGTGTACTGGGGATTTGAAAATATTGAGATGGCTGTGCGGCTTCCTTCAAATCCATCCAACACGTATTTCGTAAGGGCCCTTCTCATTATCATGAGCGGAGGGGCTGCTGCCTTTGTGGCTTCGTCAGTCAGAAGAACTCTAACCTCACTTCTTACCGTTCAGAATGAGAAAATAAAAATTGAAAAACTCTTTGGCCAGCAAGTTTCAAAAGAGGTAGTGGATGCCTTAGTTGATGAAAACTTGTCGATCAAAAGACAGGAAGCCACAGTGATGGCACTCGACTTGAGAAACTTTTCTGTCTTTGCCGAGCATCGTTCGCCCGATCAGATTATGGAATTTCAAAATCAGGTGTTCGGTCCCATCATTGAAATTATTAATCAACATCAGGGTATTGTGAACCAGATCATGGGTGATGGATTGATGGCAACTTTTGGCTCGCCCAATTATAATCCACTGCATGCCGATATGGCATTTCAGGCTTCCTTGAAGATTTTATCCAAGATGAAAGAGTTGAATGATCGCCAGATGATTCCACCTACGCGATTGGGTTTGGGCTTGCATTCGGGAGAGGTGATCACTGGTAATATTGGCAACGAGCGAAGAAAACAATTTTCAACCAGCGGCACAGCTGTGATTATCGCCTTTCGTGTTGAGCAACTCAATAAAGAGTTTGATTGCAATTTGCTGATTACTGAGGAAGTGAAGAATAGGATAGAGCCTGGAAAAATCCCGATCTCATTCCTGGGTTCAAAACCTTTGAAGGGTTTTGGTAATAATATCAATATTTATCGGGTGGATGTTTAAATCGGCAATTTGTTAGCCGGATAGTAATACATCAGCATAGCAATAATGAATGCGATAATGGCCGTAACAAATCCAAACATAAAAATGCTGTATGAGATGCGCAGAAGCTTGTATTTGCGTGCCAGTACTTTGCCATTGAAATAAATGTCTTTGATTAAGCTTCCGTACAGGTAGTCGGCATCTTTCATCATCTCTCGCATGCCCCAATCAAAGTTGCTCAGTTCCATACCATAGAAGTTACCAAAGAACAGAAGGTTGGTTTTCTTGCCGTAGATATCTTCTTTAGTGAATTTCCCGGAGGAAACATTGGGACGTGTGGCCAGCACTGCGAAAACAATCGTCACCAGACAAACTACCACAAGCATTAAGGTTGGGATAAGCAAATTAGGAAACTCTTCAAGTTTGCGAAAGAGAATAGATACAAGCACCGAGAGAATAATGGAATTGATGGAAATCATAATGTTAGCCTTTGTATCCGCCATTCCACTCAGCGTAATGTGATTTTCAGAGGCAATACGGAACATGGTTTCGATGCCGCGCTCGGGATTGCTTTTTTTATCCATCTTTTTGCGGAGCTTCTCGAGTTCTTTCTCCAGATCTTTTACATAATCTGAATCATTGCCCGTTTCCTTTTTCAATTTCTTTTTCAATTTTTTAATGTTCTTTTCCTTTTGCTCTTGCAATACCGTTCTACCATAGGCAGTAAAGTAGTGGTGTTGTTTAAAAAAAGAGATGTTAGTCTTGAGCCACTCTTCATCCGAGAATACACGGTTTAAGGTAGACGCCCATTCGGAGCGCAGCCGATCTCCCACTTTTTCTATTTCAGGACTGGCCAGGTGAGCGAGGTCTGCATCACATAGTACTTCGCCAATTTTTGTGGTCGGGCATTGGGGCATTTTTGTAGACTCAATGGCCTCTTTCACGTCTTTAATTTTGCCAACGGGCGCACCCCATGCTTTCAATAGCAGTTCGGCATCCACAGAAGAGATTTGTTCATGATTATTACAATCTTTCAGAAAGCCGGTGTCGTGCAGCCATGCGGCAATCAGGAGCGACTCCATCTCATCCTCGTTAAGGTTGGTGTGTTTGCCAATCTCTTCGGCTGCTGCTACCACTTCTTGTGTATGCTGAAGATTGTGATAGAGGTAGGTAGAAGGCAATTGATTTAAAGCCTTCAGTGCGTGTGCCTTCGATTTGATGACGAGTTCCGTTTCCATGCCTAAATCCTCTTAAAGCTATTTAAAATTTTCTTCCAATCGAAACGTCCATTAGTTAAACCTATTTCGTTCAAAGGTTGTTCATTCTTGTTTACATAAACAGACATTATCTTTGTCTATGCGCCTTTTTTACGGATTGTTGCTCCTGCTTTTTGCTTCCTTCACTTCCTTTGGCCAGTCCGCACAAACAGAGGTTGTTTATCGCCTCATCCTAATAGGAGATGCGGGTCTTGAAAGTGTTGAGCATGCACCCTATCAGCAACAACTGAATCAACTCATACAAAACTCCTCTTCGCCATATGCTATTGTAATGCTTGGTGATAATATTTATCCGAAAGGTATGCCATCGCCAGGCGAGAAGGGCAGGGCAGAAGCAGAGCGAGTTGTACGTGCGCAAATGAAATTGCTCAACAAGGTGAATGGCCCGATTTATTATCTGCCTGGCAATCATGATTGGGCACAAGGCCGCAGGAGCGGGCTTCAGAATATACTGAATCAAAAGGCGTTTTTCGATTCGTTGAAAGATGAACGAATTCATTTTCTTCCCGCAGATGCCTGTCCAGGGCCTGTTGAAATTCCGATTTCTGAAAATGCCACGTTAGTTATTTTAGATTCACAATGGTTCTTGCATCCGTGGGAAAAGCCCGAGACCGATAAGAGTACATGCGATGCCCACTCCCCGGAAGAAGTTTATGCGCAGCTTGAGGATATATTGAATCGCAATCAATACAAAAGACTGATTGTTGCTGCTCATCATCCCATTATTACGTACGGAGATCATGGAGGAGTTTACACCTTGAAGGATCACCTCTTTCCCCTGACGGATGTCAACAAAAGTCTTTACCTACCACTTCCGGTGATTGGATCGGTTTATCCATTATATCGGAAAATATTTGGAAACATTCAGGACGTACATCATCCCATTTATCGCGCTTACGCGGAGTCGGTTCAAAACCTGATGGAGCAATTTACCGGAACCATTTATGCAGCAGGTCATGAGCATAATTTACAATACAATACTAAGGATGGTGTGCATTACGTGGTGAGCGGATCCGGATCAAAGAAGAGCCCCGTAAAAGTAAAAGGTTATTCTAAATTTGGATTAGCACAGTTAGGGTTTTCGACAATTGAAATCAATCGTGATGGAAGCTCACGTATTCAATACTTTGACCCAACCGGAAAAGTATTTGAGCAAGTGCTAGACCCGATTAGCAGAAAACCTGATGAGGCCCAGGTAAAGGAGACTATTTCGTCAGGTGAAGTGACGGTAGCGCCCAGCGATCGGTATAAAGCATCCGCGTCACACGAGAAATGGTTGGGATCAAACTACCGCAAAGAGTGGAGCTTGCCTTTGAAATTTCCAGTGTTTGATATTGGCACAGAGCGAGGTGGCCTAAAAATTTTACAAACTGGTGGCGGAATGCAAACGCTGTCCTTGAGGCTTGAAGATAACCAAGGGCGAGAGTATACGCTTCGATCCATAGAAAAGTATCCGGAGAAAGCTGTCCCGACTCAATTCAAAAAAACATTTGCTGAAGATTTGGTGCAGGATCAAATTTCTGCTTCCCACCCTTATGGAGCCCTCGTGGTCCCTTTCCTGGCAAGGGCTGCAGGCATCTATCACACCAACCCGAAAGTGGTTTATGTTCCTGACGATCCTCGGCTGGGAATTTATCGGACCAAGTTTGCAAATCAATTAATGCTATTTGAAGAACGGCCGAGTGGAACGGCAAAGGATTTAGATTTTTTTGGAAATGCCGATAAGATCATCAGCACCGCGAAGCTACTTGAAAAACTAGCAGAGGATAATGATAATCGGGTGGACGAAAAATTTGTGTTAAGAAATCGGTTGTTTGATTTGTGGATTGGTGATTGGGATCGTCATGATGATCAATGGCGGTGGGCAGAGTTTGACGAAAAGAAAGGGAAATCTTATCGCCCTATTCCGCGCGATCGTGACCAGGCTTTTTTTGTGAGTGAAGGCATATTCCCGAGCATTTGGAGCCGCAAGTGGGCACTACCAAAATTTCAGGGCTTCGATGATCAACTCAGCTGGCCCAGTGGATTTATGTATAATGGCCGATATTTTGATCGGAGTTTCCTAACCGCACTGCCAAAAGAAGATTGGGTGATGATTGCGGAAGACATTGCTTCGCGCATGACCGATGAGGTGATTGAAAATGCTATTCGGCAGTGGCCCAAAGAAGTTTTTGAATTGCATGGAGAAGAAATTATCCGAAAGCTAAAATCGCGTAGAAGTTTATTGACGCAGTATGCACTTGATCATTATCTTTTTTTAGCACGTGAAGTGGATGTGGTAGGCTCGAATAAAAGAGAGCTATTTGAAGTTGAGCAACGTGCTAATGGAAACGTTAAAGTTGTTGTCTCAAAACTTACCAAAGCAGACGAAAAAGGAAAAGAGATTTTTGCCCGTGAGTTTTATTTAGGCGAAACCAACGAAATCAGAATTTATGGACAAGGTGGTGACGACAAGGTTGTGATTTCCGGAGGGCAATCAAAAATAAAAGTGCGTGTGATTGGGGGCGATGGTCAGGATCAAATGATTAACGAATCAAAAAGTAAGCGTAATGTATTTGCCTATGATCTGTTGAACGGTGCAAGCACTTCCGGGTCATGGACAAATCGATTCTCATCCCATCCAAGCGTAAATGCATACAATCGCAAAGCATTTTTATATGATCGCATGGCTCCGCTCATTTATGCTAACCTTAATATTGATGATGGACTTTTTGTGGGAGGCGGATTCATTTACACAAAACACGGTTTTAGAAAACGACCGTACAAAGCACAGCATCTTTTGTTGGGAAGTTTTGCATTCAATACCGCTTCCTTCAATTTTAAATATGACGGGCGATTTACCGAGGTAATCGGAAAATGGAACGTGGAGGTAGATGCTGATGTAAAATCTCCCAACTACGTTAATAACTTTTTTGGCATGGGCAACGAATCTGTCTTTGATAAAAAGATAAAGGATGTGCCCATCATTGATGTTGATAATTCCATTCAATACTATCGGTTGCGATTTAAAGAATACGCGCTTGACGTTCGCTTGTCCAGGAAAATCGGAAGTAGTTTGTTTATCAGCGGTGGTCCAGCCTATCAGCGGGTTGGCATCGAAGATCCGGAGGGTAAGGATCGATTCATTAAAGTGTACTCAACTTCTCTTGCCGAGCCAATTCTCGAAAAGCCTTTTGACTATGCGGGTGCTTCTGCAAGTTGGGGTGTGGATAAACGCAATCATCCAACGCTGACAACACGAGGTATTTATTTTCAGCACACCGCGCGGTATATGAAGGACTTGGCATCATCCGGTGGCTTTCAAGCTAACACCGTAAGCCTTTCATTGTATCAATCTTTTAGGCTGCCTGCAAAAGTTACGTTTGCATTTCGGGTTGGAGGCGGAATCAATACTGGCACCTATCAACTTTATCAATCGCAGATCCTGGATGGTAAAACCGAAATTCGCGGTTTTCGCAAGACGCGTTTTTATGGTGATCAGAAATTATTTTTCAACCATGAAGTGCGCATCAAGCTGACCAGTTTCCGTTCGTATCTTTTTCCTGCCTCGCTGGGCATCCTGGGTTTTTATGATGTGGGTCGCGTTTGGTATAAGGATGAAAACGGAATCGATCCATCAACCATCAGCGGAACTTCCACTAAGTGGCACAAAGGGTTTGGAGGTGGTATATGGTTTACTCCTTTCAATATGACGGCACTCTCCACCGAGGTCGGCCATTCTGATGAAGGCACACTGGCCTATGTTCGATTAGGATTTTTATTTTGATTCCACCAAGATCGGTCGATCTAGGTCTTGAAGCGTAACCTTTTGAATGAGCTGCTCTTCAAGTATTGCCGTCCAGGCTTTTAAATAGGCGATCACATCCTTTTTTAAGTTGTAACGCAAGTCTCTTTTTTCTAAAGGAAATTGCTGAAGAATATGAGGGGAGGAGAGACGCTCAAGATGTTTAAGGTCATCGGCATCAAATCCAAAAGCAATCAGTTCAGAGATCACATCGTCCATTGGCAAGCCACTGGTGGGGCAGTAATCATTGAGCTGCTCAGACCAATCGCCATGCTGCATCATGGCGCGCTGGTGAATTTCTTTCTTACTCAGGTGGGTAACTTCTTGTGCCAAAAAGCCACAATTGCACGACCCCATGTGACCCCATTGATACTCGTTACTCTGCTCTAATTTTTCGGTGGTGGCGCGAAGCGCTTTGATAACCTCTGCTGAAATTCTGGCCATGATGATTACGCGTTTAGGGTAATTTCAATTTCGTTATAAAAACAGATTTGAGCCAAATATGTTGGGCGGATTTGGTAGATAATAATCCCTTTACTATTATTGCCCCACAATTTTAAACACTTTATGGGAAGAGGAGACAAAAAATCTAAAAAAGGAAAGAGAACCATAGGCTCCTACGGTAACTCAAGATCAAAGAAGCAGATCAAAGCCAGACTTAAGCGTGTGAGCAGCAAGAAGGTAACTGTAGCTTCTGCTGAAGATGCTAAGCCCAAGGCAAAAAGAGCAGCTAAAAAGAAAGAAGGAGAATAATCAGCAATGAAAAGAACAATCAACAATTCATGGTGGTGGCACAGATCTGTTTCGGATCGGTGTGATGCTACTTTTTGTTGAATTGTAAATTATAAATCAATAAGAAACCCGCCCCGATCCATCGAGGCGGGTTTTTTGTTTTAATGTTATTGAAGTTTTATGTACACGATCACCACGTTTAGTAAGCGCCTGCTGGCCGACACGCTGACACCTGTAAACATCTATCTCAAATTAAGAGATGTTTATGCGGGCAGCATTTTATTGGAAAGTTCCGATTATCATGGTCATGAGAATAGTCTTTCGTTTATCTGCTGTCAGCCCATTGCATCTTTTCAGGTTCAATCCGGAAAAGCTGAGTTTTGCTATCCGGATGGCTCGGTTAAGCAACAGGATGTAAATGCGCAAGGGAAGGCAACCCAACTGCTGGAGAATTTTCGAAAATCGTTTGATCTTAAGAATAGTGAACTGTCACGATTGCCATACGCTGGCCTCTTTGGCTACATGGCTTACGATGCCATTCAGTACTTTGAGGAAATTGAGCTTCAAAAATCTGATCAGATCATCCCTGACATTTTGTATAAAATGTATCAATACGTGATTGTAGTGGATCACTTCTCAAATGAGATAAGCCTTTTTGAAAATCGCTACGATTCAGAAGATGAGAAGGTCAACCCTTCACTGGATCGATTAGAGCAATTAATTTTTAGTAATCGCTTTTCTACCTTCCGGTTTCATCGCATAGGTGAGGAGCAATCCAATTTTACAGACGAAGAATTTTTACGGGTAATTGAGAAAGGCAAGGAACATTGTTACCGTGGCGATGTTTTTCAGATTGTGTTATCGCGAAGATTTTCCTGTTCATTCAAAGGTGATGAATTTAATGTGTATCGTGCGTTGCGATCAGTGAACCCCTCGCCTTACTTATTTTATTTTGATTATGGAAGCTTTAAGATTTTTGGTTCCTCACCCGAAGCTCAACTGCAAGTGAAGGAAGGCAAGGCAGCCATTTTTCCCATCGCTGGAACTTTTAAACGATCCGGCAACGATCAGGAAGATGCAGAGCAAGCCGCCCGCCTTTCGGAAGATGAAAAGGAAAATGCAGAACACATCATGCTGGTAGACCTTGCGCGAAACGATATGAGTCGCCATGCCGGTAAAGTAACGGTGGAAGTGTTTAAGGAAATCCAATATTATTCGCACGTTATACACCTGGTCTCGAAAGTAAGTGGCGTGTTGGGAAATCAGAATGAAGTAATTCAAATGGCAGCGGATACTTTTCCTGCCGGTACGTTGAGCGGAGCGCCCAAGCATAAAGCGATGACGCTGATCAATCAGTTTGAAAACGTGAACCGTGGTTTTTATGGCGGAGCGATCGGTGTTATTGGTTTGGAGGGCTCATTTAATCACGCGATTATGATCCGTACATTCCTGAGCAGGAATAATTCCCTTACCTACCAGGCAGGAGCTGGTGTGGTATCAAAATCAAAAGCTGAGAGCGAGCTTCAGGAAGTGAATAACAAGCTGGAAGCGTTGCGCAAATCAATTAAAATGGCAGAAGCGTTATGAAAATATTAGTGCTGGATAATTACGATTCGTTTACCTACAACCTGGTGCACATCATTCGCGAGGCAGGATTTGCTATGGACATTATTCGCAATGATAAAATTTCATTGGAAGAAGTAAGGAGCTATGATAAAATACTGTTGTCTCCTGGGCCTGGTGTTCCTGATGAAGCAGGAATTATGAAGAGCGTTATTCGCGAATTCGGCCCCTCAAAGAGTATACTGGGAATTTGCCTGGGGCATCAGGGAATTGCGGAAGTTTACGGTGCAACTTTGTTCAACATTCCAAAAGTGCTGCACGGAGTTACATCCCTTACGCGCGTTACCGATCGTTCGGATTCACTTTTTGATGGCGTGCCCGATCAGTTCCAATGTACACATTATCATTCTTGGGCCGTGGTGCCGCAGAGTATCACAACTGATCTTCGGGTAACAGCCGAAAATGACGAAGGACTTGTGATGGGCATTCGCCATACAAAATATGATGTGCGGGGCTTACAGTTTCATCCCGAATCTATCATGACTCCCGAAGGCCCAAAAATGATTCGTAATTGGTTGACTAAATAATTCGCAAAAGTGAAAGAGATACTAAATGATTTGATTGCGCATCGCTCGCTAACCAAAGCTACTGCGAAAGACGTGCTGGTAAACCTGGCTACTGGAAAGTTTAATCCAAGCCAGACAACGGCATTCATGACGGTGTACATGATGCGGAGCGTGACAGTGGATGAGTTGGAGGGCTTTCGCGATGCAATGCTGGAGTTGTGTATTCCAGTAACGTTTGAACAACCTGTGATGGATGTGTGCGGCACTGGTGGTGATGGAAAAAATACATTTAACATTTCAACGCTTTCCTCTTTCGTAGTGGCGGCTGCAGGTCAACCGGTGGCCAAGCATGGTAATTATGGTGTTTCTTCAGCGTGTGGTTCATCGAATGTACTAGAGTATTTCGGATATAAATTCACCAATGACCTAGATGAATTGAAGCGCAGTGTTGATCGCGCGAACATTTGTTTTATGCACGCACCACTTTTTCACCCGGCCATGAAAAATGTTGCCCCAATTCGAAAGGAATTGGGTGTTAAAACATTTTTCAATATGCTTGGGCCGATGGTGAATCCTGCCTTTCCTAAAAAGCAGTTAGTTGGTGTGTTTAGTTTGGAGTTGGCAAGGCAGTATGCATATCTCTATCAACATTCGGATAAGGATTTTGTAGTGCTTCATACACTGGGCGGATACGATGAGATTTCGCTCACCGGCCCATTCAAATATTTTTATAATGGTGGTGAGTTTATTTTAGATCCAGATGATATTCATTTGCCAACGCTGACGCAAACTGAAATTGATGGAGGAGATACAGTGGAAGAGTCCGCTAAAATATTTTTGGACGTGCTGGAGGGAAAAGGGACTGCTGCACAAGTAAATGCTGTGGTAGCCAACGCAGGCATGGCGTTGTTCTGCGCCAATCAATCGGCAGGAATAGACAATGCATTACTCAACGCCCGAGAGGCTTTAATCTCCGGAAAAGCATACGAGTCATTTAAGAAACTTTTGAATCAATAATAAGGATGGATATTTTAAGTCAGATATTAGAAACGAAACGAAAAGAAGTAGAGGACCGCAAGTCGCTTTATCCGGTGAAACTGTTGGAGCAAAGTATTTTCTTTGGATCAACCACGGTTTCGTTACGCAAGTACCTTCAGCGAGAAGATAAATCAGGGATCATCGCGGAGATCAAACGCAAGTCGCCCTCTAAGGGTGTAATCAATCCGTACATTTCCATAGAGCGCACTTCAATTGGCTACATGCAAGCAGGAGCTTCAGCGCTTTCAATCCTCACCGACAAAACGTATTTCGGAGGAAGTAATGATGATTTAACGGTGGCGCGCAAATTTAATTTCTGCCCCATTCTTAGAAAAGAATTTGTGATTGATGAGTATCAGGTGATCGAAGCAAAATCGATTGGAGCGGATGCCATTCTTCTTATTGCGGCAGCGCTTGATGCGGAAAGAATTAAGACACTCGTTCAACTGGCCCATTCTTTGGGAATGGAAGTGCTATTGGAAGTACATGATCATCGCGAGCTTCAGCATAATTTCGAATCGGGAGCAGATTTGCTTGGAGTTAATAACCGTGATCTCAAAACATTTGAATTGAGCATTGATGTTTCTCGCAGACTAGCTTCAATGATTCCTAAAGAAATGGTGAAGGTTTCGGAGAGTGGCATTGAGTCGCCACAAACCATTCTGGAATTAAAGGCTTTAGGATATCAGGGGTTTTTAATGGGACAGAATTTCATGCAGCACAGCCGGCCGGAAAATGCCGCCCGTGATTTTATTAAGGAGTTGAATCGGTTAAAAGTTGCCAGTGTTATCTAAGAAGCATCAAAGCCTTCAGTGGAAAGTGTGCGGCATGCGCAATGCTGAGAATATTCTTCAGATAGCAGCCTTGCGCCCACACTTTATGGGGTTTATTTTTTATCCTCTATCTCCCCGTTATGTTGGCAGCGACTTTCAAATACCTAAAAATTTTCCGACTGACATTAATCGGGTTGGTGTGTTTGTAAATGAAAGTAGTGAGGTGGTAGGTGCGATGCAACAAAAGTATAAACTTGATTTTGTTCAGCTCCATGGCGATGAGTCTTCGGATTATTGCAGACAGCTGAAGAGCATGGGAATTAAACTGATTAAAGCTTTCTCGGTGGATGAACATTTTGATTTTACTACGCTCACAGAATATTTGCCGGTAGCGGATTTTTTTCTCTTCGATACCAAAGGGAAGTTTTACGGAGGCAACGGAGTCGCCTTCTCGTGGGAAATTTTGAAGCGCTATTCGTTTAGTGTTCCATTTTTTCTGAGTGGTGGTCTTTCCAACGCTAATCTGACGGAAGCTCTTAATATTAAGCATCCAACTCTTTATGCGCTTGATATTAACAGTGGAGTAGAACTATCTCCTGGAATGAAAGATTGTAATAAGGTTATGGAAGTTAAAAATATTTTTGAGTCATCAATTAATAGTTGAAGTATGAAATACGATGTAGATCAACGCGGGTACTATGGAGCATTTGGCGGAGCGTATATTCCTGAAATGCTTTACCCCAACGTGGAGCAGTTGCGCAACCAGTACTTAAACCTGATAGGGCAGGAGGATTTTAAACGTGAGTTTGATGAATTATTGAGAACTTACGTTGGCAGGCCAACACCTCTGTATTTAGCGAAGCGCCTTTCGGAACGCTATCATGCCACGATCTATTTGAAGCGCGAAGATTTGTGTCACACCGGTGCGCATAAAATCAACAATACAATTGGTCAGATCCTTCTTGCAAAACGATTGGGTAAAAGAAAGATTATTGCTGAAACGGGGGCAGGGCAGCATGGAGTAGCAACCGCTACAGTTTGTGCATTGATGGGAATGGAATGCATTGTCTATATGGGCAAGCTCGATATGGACCGTCAGCGCCCCAATGTTGAACGGATGCGGATCCTCGGAACAAAAGTAGTTCCGGCTGTTTCAGGGAACATGACTTTGAAAGATGCTACTAATGAAGCCATGCGGCACTGGATTAATCATCCTGAAGATACACACTACATCATCGGCTCTGTGGTTGGGCCACATCCTTACCCTGATATGGTAGCGCGTTTTCAAAGTGTGATCAGTGATGAAATAAAAAAACAATTGATCGATGAAATCGGCAATCCATATCCTGATTATGTAGTGGCTTGTGTGGGTGGCGGAAGTAATGCGGCAGGAGCCTTTTATCATTTTTTGAATGACGAACAAGTGAATCTTATTGGCGTTGAAGCAGCCGGAAAGGGAGTAGACTCGGGAGAATCAGCAGCTACCACAGCACTCGGTAAGCCGGGTGTGTTGCATGGAAGTAAAACACTTTTGATGCAGACAGAAGATGGACAAGTGGTGGAGCCTTACTCAATTTCGGCTGGTTTGGATTATCCCGGCATTGGCCCATTGCATGCACACTTGTTTGATGTTGGCCGAGTTCAATTCCTGAATGCTACCGATGATGAAGCGATGGAAGCAGGCGTTGAGTTGAGTAGATTGGAAGGGATCATTCCCGCCATCGAATCTGCACACGCGGTGGCGGTATTAAGCAAAATGGACTTAAATCGCGATGATGTTGTAGTGATAAATCTTTCAGGACGGGGTGATAAAGATCTTGAAACCTATATTAAGTGGGGAAAATATTAATTCCAATTAATGAGAGCCTGTATAGTACTATTTGTTTTGTTTGCCTTCGTTGGCTGTAATAGTAAGAAGAATGCTGAAACGTCAATTGATCGGGCTGCCTATCAACTTGAAATTGAGAATTGGCATAAGAAGCGCATTGAGAATTTGAGAAGTGAAAATGGTTGGTTGAATCTTGCTGGTTTATTTTGGTTGAGCGAAGGCATCAATACGTTTGGAAGTGATGGCAATAACACATTTGTATTTCCGGAAGGCAAGATTGAAAAGAAAGCGGGCTTCTTCCTGTTGAAGGAAGGTGTTGTTCGTGTTGAGGTAGCTCCAAAAGTTAACATTACGGTGAAGGGTAAACCGGTGACAAGCATGATTGTCTTTCCTTCAGATTCTTCCAAGTCTGTGGTGATGGAGCATGGCTCGCTGCGTTGGTTTGTGATCAAGAGAGAAGATAAATTAGGAATACGCCTTCGCGATTTGGAATCGAAAGACTTATTGGAGTTTGATGATGTCGATCGTTTTCCGGTGGATGCGCAATGGCGGGTTGTGGCGGATTTTGAAAAGTCTGATTCCTCGAGAGTAATTCAAATCAGCAATATACTTGGGCAAACAATGAATCAGCGTTCACCCGGAACGTTAATCTTTGAGTTGCAAGGCAAGCAATGTCGACTTGATGTAATCGAAGAAGGGTCAGACGAACTTTTTGTGATTTACGGTGATCAAACCAATGGTGAAACTACGTATGGTGCCGGTCGCTATTTGTACGTCAAATATCCCGATGCTGACAATAAGATTGTTCTCGATTTTAATAAAGGACAAAACCCGCCCTGTGCTTTCACGTCTTTTGCGACTTGCCCATTGCCACCAAAGCAAAATAGGCTGGCACTGGCGATTGAAGCTGGTGAGAAAAATTATGGAGTGCATTAAGTGATAATTTTATGAAGAACAGAGTTGTTGAATTATTCGCAAAACAGAAGAGTAATCTTCTATCGGTCTTTTATACCGCTGGTTTCCCAACGCCCGATTCCACAGTGGAGATCGCTAAAGCATTGCAGGATGCGGGCGTTGATATTATCGAAATCGGTATTCCATTCTCCGATCCAATTGCGGATGGACCGGTCATTCAGGAAAGTAATAAGATAGCACTCGATCAGGGAATGACCTTGAAGAAATTATTAGAGCAGGTAAAGCAGATTCGTACTGAGGTGTCACTTCCTGTTTTGTTGATGGGCTATCTAAACCCGATCATGCAATATGGAATAGAAAAATTCCTGAAAGATGCAAAGGCAGCCGGAGTAGACGGAGTCATTTTACCTGACCTTCCGCTGGATGAATTCAATGAAGCCTACAAACCTTTGTTTGATCAGTATCAATTGACTAATACATTCTTAATTTCTCCTACCACTTCTGAAAGCCGTATTCGCGCAATTGACGATGCCACCACCGGTTTTATTTATGCCGTGTCATCGTCTAGTACTACCGGGGCGAAGAATGATTTTAACGATGCGCAGGAATCATACTTCAGTAAGCTACAGCAGATGAAGCTTAAAAATTCTTTCCTGATTGGATTCGGTATTTCGAACAACACAACGTTTCAAAAAGCAGCCAGGTATTCCAGCGGAGCAATCGTTGGCAGTTCTTTCATATCAATGATTAAAGAGAGTAAGAATGTGAGCAGCGATGTTGCTCAATTTGTAAAGAGTATTAAAGGATAATTCAACGAAAGATGATCATTCAACTTCACAAGAATAGCACAGCAGCCGATCGCGAAGCAATCATTGCTAAACTGAAATCGATCGAGTATAAAGCAACGGAGGTAAAAACTCAAAAGGGGAACTACCTTGTAGCGATTGGTAAAAAGGAATTTGATATTCGTCAGCTCGGCACGATGAATGGCATTGCGGACATTCATCGTGTGTCGGATGATTACAAGCTTGTTTCCAGAAAATGGAAAGTAGATCGTACAGCCATTGATTTGGGCGATGGTGTGGTGATTGGCGATAGTAATCTTTCCATAATGGCAGGCCCTTGCTCCATCGAAACTGAGAAGCAGGTTGAACAAACGATAAATCATCTCAGGGCTGCAGGTGTTAGAATTATGCGCGGTGGTGTTTTTAAACCTCGAAGTTCTCCCTATGCATTTAGAGGCCTCGGTGTTGAAGGATTAAAGATGTGGTACAATCAGGCAAAAGCAGCAGGAATAAAAATCATTAGCGAGGTGATGCAAGTAAGCCAGATTGCCGACATGCATGATTACATCGATGTGTACCAGGTGGGTGCTAGGAATACCCAAAATTTTAATTTGCTCGATGAGTTGGGCAAAGTTGACAAACCGGTCATGATCAAACGAGGAATTTCCGGTACGATCGAAGAGTTGCTCTATTCTGCTGAATATGTTTTTGCCGCTGGCAATGAAAAGTTGATGTTGTGCGAGCGTGGCATTCGTACATATGAAAAGGCAAGTCGTAACACCATGGATGTGAACGCTATTCCGATTCTGAAGGAAAAATCACATTTGCCCGTAATAGCAGATCCCTCTCATGGAATTGGCATTCGTGAATATGTAGAGCCCGTGGCCCTTGCAGCAGTGATGGCTGGTGCCGATGGCATTATTTATGAAACGCACCAAAAGCCCGAAGAAGCATTTAGTGATGGTCAACAAACACTGGATTTTATTGAGTCATCAGCGTTGATTCAAAAGCTGAATAAAGCGTTTGAGTTACGGGAATCTTTCTAAAAAAAGAAACCACAAAGTCTACCTAAAAATACACCTTGCTCAAAGGCTGTAAACTTTGCGGTTCTCTTTTTTGACTCAGCGTAGGTTCTCAGTACGGTTGTTTAGTTCAGGTTCTTAGGAGCCTCTAAGATTGGTACCGACTTACACCTTGTCAATTCCTTTTCGTTGCTAAACAACTGCTATTTCTTTACGCAGTGGAACTTTGTTCACTACTTTTTTCGCCACGTGAAGTTTTAATAAACCATTTTCATAGTTGGCCTCAATCTTATCTGCGTTGCTGTTTTCCGGTAGTGTGAAGGAGCGGCTGAAGCCAGCGTAGTTGAATTCTCTGCGTGTGTAATTTTTATCCTTCTCTTCTTTTTCTTCTTCTTTTTCAGCGGAGATGGTAAGAATGCCATTTTCAACTTCTATTTTGAAATCTTTCTTAGCCATACCTGGTACTGCCAACTCAATCAGAAATTCTTTTTCTTTTTCCGTAATGTTGGTAGCAGGCAAGAAATCATACTTCAGCAGATCCGAATCGAAGAACCGCTTGGTGTCAAAGAAATCGGATAACCATTTTTCATTCCATAATGATGGCATGTTGCTTTTCTTAACGAGTGTCATATTTTCCTCCTTGTTTTATTTGTGAAATGAAGATAAAATGAGAACCAACGGAAAATCTATGATGATAATCCGAAAAGACTAATGATCTTAATCATTGATAGCCTTGGAACGTGCGAGTAGGAGTATAGTCTTAGTCCTGCGATTCCTGCACTCTTACAAAAATCCGAAAGGTTGTTCCCTCGCCCGGTGTACTCGAAACTTCAACGTGACCACCAAGTGATTCCGCCTGAAGCTTTACAAGAAAAAGGCCGAGTCCTTTCCCATCTACATGGGTATGAAATCGTTTATAGATTCCGAAAATTTTTTCTTTGTGCATATCCAGATCAATGCCTATTCCATTATCCGAAACTTCCAGTGAAGCGTAATCACCTTTTACAGTTGTTGCAATAGTAATCAAAGGTTGTCGATCGGGAGATTTGTATTTGATGGCATTGCTGATGAGGTTGTGGAAGATGCTCGTGATCATTGGCTTCACTGAAACAAACTCCACAAATTCATCAACCGTGTTATTGATTTGAATTTTGTTTTCGATTATCTCTTTATTGAGAAGTGTAAGGATGTGGCCTATTTCGTCTCTTATCTTAATTTTTTCGCGCACCCGGCTCAATCCATTTTTGAGATCGATAATGTTGCCTAAGTCTTTAATGGTGTGGTCAAGCGAGGCAATAGAGCCTTTGAAATGGGGAAGTAGTTCAAGGTTGGCTATGCCAAGTTGTTCTTCTTTCACTAATGAAAGCAGACCGTTAATGCTGGCAATGGGCCCGCGCAAATTATGCGAAATAGTATATGAAAATTGCTGAAGATCATTGTTGTGCTGCACCAGTTCCTGGTTTGTCTTCATCAACTGATTATTTTTTTCAATGAGGTTTTGACTGAGCTTAATATTTTCTTCTGCAAGCTCAACGCGTTTGCGCTCGATGGTTTCGTTTACTTTCAGGATTTCATTGCGCTGTTCAAAAAGCTCCTGAATCAGCAAGTCATTTTTCCGTTCTACATTTTCAAAACTCCGCTTCAAAAAATAGGCACTGCCGGCTATGATCAGAAACGCACCGATCATCATGAAATTGATGAAATAGTAGTTGGGCCCCGTAAGCCCGACCTGGTAATAACCTACCCCAAAAGAATTGTGAATAGGATCATAGAGAATGATCGAGATCAGATTTGCAGACAGTGCGGTTACCCAGTAATTTTTTTCTTTGAGTGAAAACAATATGAATGGAAATAAAGTAGCACTCAGGAGCATCAACCTGAACTCAAAATACTGCATCTCTTCCATCTGAAAATAATCGAACTTGTCGACCACTGATACTAAAACAGAAGCCACACTTAACGCTATGGAAAAAATAACTCTGCTTGCTACCGATAACCCTATTCTATTGAGCGCCAGTGGAAACAAGAATATGACCGAAAAAAGTAGCGCAAGATTGACGGAATAAATCGTTCCAAAGAATGACAACCCCAAAAGAAACAATAGAAACGTAAAACCTGGTACTAAAACGCTTGCCCGGTTGCTCAGGGTGATGTAACGATTTTTCCGATGATCATAATTAGGGGAAGTGCCCCAGTGGCTAATAGTGTTCCAAAGACTCATAGGCAACTCTAAAACTAATGATAATGCCCATAGCTTGCCTCGGCATGTAGGTTTTCTTCGAATTATGTTTCAATTGTATCCTGTATCTTTGGCATTTTTCAGATTGATTATGCCCACGTTAGTACAGGAAAGCAAAACCAATACATTCAATAAAGCCATTGCGCTGAAAGCGTTTGAGTTAATGTGCATTGCCAAGCGTATGGCCGAGACTTATGATGAGAACCGGGAGGTTTGCAGCAAGTATGTTCACAGTACTTCCCGTGGCCATGAAGCCATTCAAATAGCGGCCGGCTTACAGCTTCATTCATATGATTTTGCATCGCTCTATTATCGCGATGAATCCATGCTGTTGGCCATGGGCCTTCAGCCCTACGAGTTGATGCTGCAATTGATGGCCAAGCGTGATGATCCTTTTTCCGGAGGTAGAACATATTATGGACATCCTTCGCTCAAAAGAGAAGGCTTCCCCTTGATTCCTCATCAAAGTTCGGCCACTGGTATGCAGGCAATTCCGGCTACGGGTATGGCACAGGGTATTGCTTACTTAGAAGCGCAAGGGTTAATGACAGGTGAGAAATCAATTGCTTTATGTTCACTTGGCGATGGTTCGGTAACGGAGGGCGAAGTAGCAGAGGCTTTCCAGATGGCCGTGCTCAAGCGATTACCCATTGTGTATTTGATTCAGGATAATGATTGGGGTATTTCTGCAACGGGCAGTGAAATGCGCGCCATGGATGCCTATGAATATGCGGCAGGATTTAAAGGACTGGAGCGCATGCGCGTAGATGGCTCTGATTTTGTAGATAGCTATGAAGGACTGAAAAAAGCATTTGACTATGTCCGCACCAACCGAGCCCCAATACTGGTGCACGCCAAGTGCCCGCTGCTTGGGCATCATACTTCCGGTGTGCGAAAGGAGTGGTATCGGGGAGATAATTTGATCGTTCAGGAGAAAGATGATCCGATCTTGAAACTAGAAAAATATTTACGTAGCAATGGAGAGACGGATTCTACTTTAGAAGTCATCCGAAAGAAAGCTGCTGATCTCGTTTCCGCTGATTATCAAAAGGCAGTCGCTTCCGCGGATCCTGATCCAAACGATTTTGATACTCATGAATTTGCCCCGACACCAATTGTTGAGGAGCAAGGTGAGCGATCGCCAAAAAGGGGAGAGAAGGTGATTATGGTGGATGCCGCTCTGCATGCGGTAGATGAAATTTTGCGCAAACATCCGGAAGCGCTCTTTTACGGTCAGGATGTTGGTGCGAGGCTAGGTGGCGTGTTTCGTGAGGCGGCAACGCTCGCCCAAAAATATGGTGATCACAGAGTCTTTAACACTCCGATACAAGAGGCATACATTGTCGGGTCAACCGCAGGAATGTCAGCAGTAGGTGCTAAGCCAATCGTTGAAATTCAATTTGCTGACTACATCTGGCCAGGGATTAATCAATTGGTAGAAGAACTTTCAAAAAGCTGCTACCTGTCAAAGGGAAAATTCCCAATTCAATCGGTCATTCGTGTTCCGATAGGCGCCTATGGTGGTGGTGGGCCTTACCATTCCGGAAGTGTGGAGTCAACATTGCTCAACATTAGAGGAATAAAAGTGGTTTACCCATCCAATGCTGCCGACATGAAGGGGTTGATGAAGGCTGCATACTATGATCCTAATCCGGTGGTCATGCTTGAGCATAAAGGTCTTTACTGGAGTAAGGTGCCTGGTACCTTAGAAGCCAAAACAATTGAGCCGGGTGAAGACTACATCTTGCCTTTAGGAAAGGGCAATGTAGTGCTGAAGGCCATGGATGAAAAGATCGTGGCAGGAGAGAGTGCGGTAGTGATTACTTATGGCATGGGCGTTTACTGGGCTAAAGAAGCTGCAAAACAATTTGAAGGAAGAATAGAGATCATCGATTTACGAACGCTCAATCCGATCGACTGGAGTCTGATCACATCATCAGTAGAGAAACACGGCCGAGCGTTTGTGTTAACAGAAGAGCCATTGATGAATTCATTTGCCGAATCTCTGGCAGGTCGCATCAGCAAGGAGTGCTTTAAGCAGTTGGATGCTCCCGTGTGGACGCTTGGCGCTGCTAACCTTCCGGCTGTACCGCTCAATGTGGATCTTGAAAAGATGATGCTTCCGAGTGCGGAGAAAGTAGCGAAGGCGTTGGGAGACTTGTTGAGCTTTTAACTTGGTCTTTCACGTTGCAAGCCTCCGGTTTCTAGAATGGGTATCCTATTCCTACGTTGTAGATTACAGGCTCGCGGTTGATGCTGTAAGGTTTGAAGAATCTGAATTTGTTTAGCACAAATTGTTCTCCATTCGGTCGGGCAGGGTCCCAGGCTTTTATACCAATATCGAAGCGTAGGATCAGGAATGTAAAATCAAATCGCAACCCAAAACCGGTGCCCACGCCAAATTGTTTGTAGAAATCTTTTGGCTTAAAGCGCGCCAAAGGATTTGAAAGCGAGCTCAAGCTCCAAACATTTCCAGCATCAATAAAGATAGCGTAGTTGACGAAACCAAAAAGTTTTTGCCGGTATTCCACGCTCCCTTCAATGAGCATATCGCCTGGGCGCTCAAACCGATAATTGTAATATCCATCTTGCGAGACGTTTACGCTGGTGTCTGGTGCCAGCTCTCCTGGTCCAAGTCTTCGCGGTCTCCACGCACGCACACTATTACTTCCCCCTGCAAAAAAGTTCTTCTCGTAGGGTAATACTTTGTTCTCGCTATAGGCGTAACCAACACCAGTATTAAAGCGATAGGCAAGGGATGTATTTTTGTTGATGACGATGTTCTTTCTAAAGTCAAAACTGAAGCGTAAAAACTGGTAGGGCTCAAGCCCTCCTTTTTTTATGATTGCAGGGGAGTAGAAATTCAAACTTGTTCCACCACTTTCTGCCGTGGCGCGAATGAATGTGGAGTTCTTTTGCGCGTTGCCGTAGTTTTTATTCCAGGTTACTGCCATGATCATGCTACTCACGAATGAAGGCTTGAAAGCATTGATCAAACGGTTCCCGCTCGCTTCCAACTCTTCGAGACGTGTTTGAAAAGCATCACTTTTGAACGGTGTTCGGATAATGCTAAGGCTGGTGGGCGAAAAAGAAAATTGAGCACGCAACGGAATTTCCCAACTGAACGTGCTCGATACCGTGGTGATTGATCTTCGGTATTCGGGCCTGTCAGTATAGGTGTAACCTGCCAGCAGTTTCGTTCGCGGATTTAATCGTGCATAACGGAAGGAGGCAGCTTTGGTGAGCGGAAATAGAAATTGAGGAAACGTTACGGATGCATTTGCAGAGGCCTCTGTGCTTTTATAAAAGTTGCCACTCGAAGTTGCCGATGCAACACCTTCAAAACCAAACCGGCCATTGAGTTCAAAGATTTCAAGTCCACCAAAAAGATTTCGCTTTTTAAAACTGGTACTGATATAAGGCCCCGGAAACCCTTGCGTCACGGTCATTCCCGCTTCGTTCGACCAGGAGTAACGATCTAGCGGACTGGAGAAAATATTCGCTACAAATTTTCCTCCAGTGGTATCATAATTAATGTTAATGAATTTAAAGACATCCAGGTTGGCAAGCTGGCGCTGTGTGTTAAACGTTCGGGTTCTATTGTATAGGCTGTCCTTGGTAATGAATACACGTTGAGCCAGTATTCGCTTGCTGTATTCATGCTGGTAGTAGTTAAAGGTTATATTTTCAAACTTTACCGATTGCCGTTCACGAGTTCCTTCGATGTTTACTGCCACGTCTGTGGTGAATGAAATGGAATCCACCCGAAATTGTTTGTGAAAATCACGCTTGCTTGGGTTAGCCACTTCCATCTTCAATGCAACACGGTTAGGGTGCAACGAGGAGTCCAGCGAAAATGTGATATACTGCCTGCTGAAATCATAGTAGCCATGATCTTTCATCAACAAGTCAATGCGTTCGCGCTCCTTGGTGAGATTTTCCTGATCGTATTGCTCTCCGATTTTTAAAAGGCTTTCCTGTTTATTTTTGGCAATGAGCTTAAGTGCTGTGGTATCGGGTATGTCATAGAAAATAGAGTCCAGGAGATAAGGAGCTCCTGGTGCCACCTCGTAAATAACACTTACGCGCTTTTTGTATTCCGATGTTTTAAAACTGACACTATTTTTGAAATACCCTTTGGTGAACAGGTAGTTCTTAACCTTATCTACCGTTTGATGGATGTTTGCTGAATCATACACCGCAGCTTTTTCACCCCACTGCATAAAGAGATTTCCATTTTCGATTTTGCCATTGAGGTTATCAATCTTGCGTTGCTTTCGAAATTGTAAACTGGAAAGCCGCTTGGGATTGGTGGTGACTTTTATTTTTTTGTCGAACTTCTTCTCCTTTCGTTCTTTCTTGTCGATAAATTTCTTTTGGCTATAGCGTTTCTCGCCCTCATGATGCATCCACACCAGTGAGTTGATGGGTAATCCTAAAAGCCTTCGATTAGCTTTTTGTACATACAATGCCTCCAATGCATCACTATTTATTTCCTTGGGGGCTTTGATCGTTTGGCGGTATAATAACTTTTGATTTTCTTGGAGATAGCGAGTTCCCAGGCAGGCGTTCAACAGAATGGCGAGCGCCACCAGGTACAACGCTCGGCTAATTTTCTTACAAATGATCCCTAAGGCCAAAATCAAGTATCTCAAATCATTGCAATTAAAGAAATACCGAAAACAGGAGCAATGTTTTGTGGTGGAAGGAGCAAAGAGTGTTTTAGAGTTGCTCCGCTCTGACTTTGAAGTACTTTGGGTGGGAGCCACGCCTTCTTTTGAAGATAGCTTTGGATCATGGACACAGAAAAGAAAGGTTGATTTATCCATTGCTTCGGAAACGGAGTTGGCCCAGGCTGGCACTTTTCAAAGTAACGATGCCGCGGTGGCCATCGCGCGCATGAAGGAGAATACTTTGTTGAGCCTCCGAGAGAATGAGTATGCGCTCGTGCTGGATGACATTCGCGATCCGGGCAACCTGGGCACCATCATTCGCACGGCCGATTGGTATGGAATAAGTAAAATAATCGCATCTGAAGAGACCACCGATTTTTATAATCCCAAAGTGATCAGCGCTTCGATGGGCTCCTTCACGCGTGTGAAAATGTACTACACCAAATTGGAGCAGTACCTTGCCTCAAGTAAGCTCCCAGTATATGGTACTTTTTTAGAGGGCACAGATATTCACAAAGTGAATTTTAATAATTCTGGATTTATTGTGATGGGCAATGAGTCGAATGGAATATCTAAATCAGTTGAAGCGAGCGTCACCACAAAAATAACGATACCCAGACGTGGCCATGCAGAATCTCTTAATGCCGCCATCGCCACCGCCATTGTGCTGGATAATCTGGATCGTTCAAAGAAATGATCCGCTCTGTTGGGCTGCTTCCTCTGAAATCTTCTCTGCGTTTTCCTTTCCCAGATATTGATCGATCATGTAGTGCCCTCCGTAAATAATGGGCGTAAGCAGAATAGCGATCGCAAATTTGTAGATGTAATTCGTGATGCCAATGGCAATGATCTGCTGATTTGAAAACGTGCCGTAAAACGCAATGTAGAGCACCACAAAGCTATCGATGAACTGCGACACCAGCGTTGACCCTGTAGCCCTTAGCCAAAGCATGCGCGAACCGGTAATGGCGCGCAATTTTTGAAATACAAATACATCCACCAATTGTCCCAGAAGAAACGCTGCAAGCGAACCAATAATGATTCGTTGACCCTGGCCCAGTATTTTGTTGAAGGCAAAATCCATGTTGAAGTAGTTACCGTCAGGGTCAGTACTATTGGCATCCAGCCACCATTGTGCTGGTGGCAATTTCATCGTTAAGAATATCACAAGAAAAGAATAGGCAATGAATACGGCAGCCAGGTAGCTGATACGTTTCACTCCGGGCTTTCCAAAGTATTCATTGATCAAATCGGAAGTGATAAAAACCACCGGCCAAATAATCACACCTGCTGTCAGATTAAAGTCCATCGTAAATCCAAGAATAGAAAGATGCGCAGGGGCAAGGCCCACAGTGTTTTCCGCAGAGAAAATTTTAACACCAATGAGTTCGGCTACAATTGCGTTCGTAAGGAAGATTCCCGCAAGGGCAATAAATAGCCTGTTTTTTTTCTGATCGAGTGTTGTGGTCATGATGCTACTTCAAAGTTAGATCCTTCAATGGCAAGTTCCGTTTCCGGGAATATCGATTTAGCCTCATTCAGCAAGCCGTCCAGGTCGCGATAGCGCGCAGAGAAATGCCCGATGATTAATTTTTTTACTCCCGCTGCCTTGGCAATGGAGGCCGCATCCTTTGCAGTGCTATGCTTGGTCTCCCTTGCTTTGTCCATTTCAGCTTCCATGAAGGTAGTTTCATGATACATAAGGTCTGCCGAACGAATTTGTTCAATCATATTTTCATTAGGCGCAGTATCCGAGCAATAGGCGTAAGAGTAGGAAGGCTTCGGGGGCAGCGTGATGTCTTGATTGCGGTAGAGTAGATTACCCTGATCGTCAAACACATCGTTACCCAACTTTAGCTGAGCAATTTGCTGCAATAAAATTCCATCGGGAAGTTTCCCTTTGTCAATCTTCCGTGGCTTCGCTTTTTCTTTGAACAAGAACCCAGAGCAATCGATTTTGTGAATGAGTGGAATGGCTTCTACCTGAAGGAGTTCATCCTCAAACAGAATGTAGTGTTTGTTAGGCGCAATAATGTGAAAGTGGATCGTGAAATTAAGGGCCGATCTGGAATATTTAAGCTGCAAAAGAATGATTTCATCCAACCCTTTGGGAGCGTGAAGATGTAACTCGGTAACCCTGCGCTGAAGGTGCATGGAAAACAATAATCCCATCAAACCTAAATAATGATCGCCATGCAAATGGCTGATAAAAATATGATCAATCTTATGGATGGGAATCTGAAACTTCATCAGTTGCATTTGCGCACCCTCTCCACAATCGATAAGAAAATGACGATTTTGAATGTTCAGGTATTGCGATGAAGGGAAACGGCCAAAAGCCGGCAGTGCTCCGCTTGATCCAAGAATGGTAAGGTTAAAACTCAATCGCCAAAGATTAAGTCTTAAAATAAGTCAAATGAATTGGTTTTGAAAATCGTTGTGAAGGACTAATTCTCGTCCTTCATATCTTTCTCAATCTCGTGCATGAATACGGCATCCACACTCTCTTCCACAGAAGGGAGGATGTTGAGCACGCTATCCAATTGCGAGATTTTGATCAGCTTCATGGTGTGATCGGAGAGGCACGCTAAAATAAAAATGCCACCTTCTTCCTGAAGAATGCGATTGCCAACCAGCAACGAACTAAGGCCGGATGAGTCGGTATATTTTACCTCGCTTAAATCAAGAATGATGTTTCTTACACCTTCTGCATGCAGTGTTACCATTTCTGATTTCAGCTGGGGTGCAATGCTGGAGTCCAACTTCTCTTCGTGCAGCTTTAGCAGCGTGTATTTTTCTTGTTTATCGATGGTATACTTCATACGTCCAATTTAAGAAGCCTAAAAATAATCTAAATAATGGAATTAACGATACTTTGCTCAATACGTTCTTCAATTCGGGAGTAATCAATAGGTGCGAGTGGTTCGCCAATCACCTGTTGGTAAAGCTCCTGGTAGCGTTTGGATATGGAGGTTACGATTTCATCGGTCATTTCCGGAACGGTTTGTCCTTCTTTCCCCTGAAAGCCGTTCTCGATAAGCCATTGGCGCACAAACTCCTTTGACAATTGTTTTTGTGGTTCTCCTGCCTGCTGCCGAGCTTCATACCCTTCCTTATAAAAATAACGCGAAGAATCAGGGGTGTGCACTTCATCAATCAGGTAAATGGTCCCGTTGTGTTTGCCGAACTCGTATTTAGTGTCCACCAAAATCAGATTTCGTTTTGCCGCCAGCTCAGTGCCTTTTGCAAAAAGTGCCAAAGTGTATTCCTCCAATTTTTTATAATCGGCCTCTGTCACAATACCTTTCTTCAAAATATCCTCTCGCGAGATGTCTTCATCATGACCCACTGCGGCTTTCGTGGTGGGTGTGATAATGGGATGGGGGAGTTTGTCGTTTTCCTTTAAGCCTTCTGGCAAGGCTACTCCACAAATGGATCGTTTACCGGCTTTGTATTCACGGGCAGCATGACCTGCCAGGTAGCCACGCACCACCATTTCTACTTTAAAGGGTTCGCACTTGAAGCCCACCGTTACATTGGGATCGGGAGTGCTCAGCACCCAGTTGGGCACAATACTTTTTGTAGCATTGAGATTAAAAGCAGCAATCTGATTTAAAACTCTTCCCTTGTCGGGAATGGCTTTCGGGAGCACCACATCGAAAGCAGAAATCCGATCGGTGGCCACCATGGCCATTTTATCACCGAAGTAATACACATCCCGTACTTTGCCTTTGTAAAATCCGGTTTGTCCGTTGAGCTTAAATTGGGTTTCCTTGATGGCCTTCATAACGATTTTCAGGCCGCAAAATAGGGAATGATGGGTTTAAAATTTTCATTCCGCTGAGACTTTAAATTTTCTTTAGCAGACGAGAGAATCTTTACTTTAATTCCAGGTCTTCTGGATTTTGCCTTGCCCCCCAAATTCTGATTATTTGAATACTGTTTGTCAGACTTATGTAAAACAACTTATAATCCCTCACTACCTTGACCCGCACCTCACTAAAGTCTGTTTGCGTTCCAATCTCTGGAAACTCTGCTAATAAATTGGCAGCTTCAGTGAATAGTTTTTCGAGTTTCTCGCTATATAAATCGCTCTTGTTTTTAATAAGCCAAAATTCATAAATCTTATATCTGTCCTGAATTGAGGTTTGAGTCCAAACTATTTCTTTAGCCATTCTTTAATCATTTTGCTGGCTTGTTCCGAAGTGTAAGTTCGCCCCTCTTTAATATCAGTCAGGCCAAGTTCGATGGCTTTTTTTTCATCATCAGTGAGTCGATGTATAGCGTCCATTTCAGACTCAAGATTAACAAGCTTGTAAATTTCTTCAAGGATAAGCTCGTCTGATATTGCAGTCACTTTATTGATTATCTGTAATTTAAGTTCGGTCGCTGACATTATCGCGTTATTTATTTGTCTACTCAATTTACCTCTCAATTTTGTCAATGCCAAAGATAAGGTTATTAACAGACGTTAATTTTGATCAAGTTTTTGCTTTACCTTTTGAAATTGAATGTTGATTGTTGCAGCAAAACAATGGAGATTTATTTCTCTTCCACCAGTAATCCAGCACGGTATACCTGGGTCTTGATGAGCTTTCCGGTTTCATCAAACTCTTTCCACTCTTTGTGTTTTTTGTTGGCTACGTATTCGCCTTGTTCTTTGATCTTGCCGTTGGGATAATAACTGGTGTACAAGCCGTGCTGGCGGCTGCCGCGATAGAGCGATTCGGAAAGTAGCTTTCCATTTTCATAGAAGTTTTTAACCGGCCCGGTGATCAGGTTAAACTTCCAGGTTTCCTCAGTTGATTTCTCTCCATTCTTGTGATAGGTCGTTCTCAAGCCGGTAAGTTGGCCACCTTCATAGGTTTCTTTCAAGGCAAGTTTCTTTCCGTCCGCAGCGTAGAATGTCCACACACCGTGAGGCTTTCCTTGCCGGAAGTTTTTCTCAAAGACTTGTATGCCTTGTGCATCATATTCTTCCACTTTGCTATCACGCCCACTCAATGAAACGACTTCTTTGGTCTTTATTTTCCCATTCGGATGGTAGTCGATGTTGGTTCCAAACTTGGAGCCTTCTTTGAATTGAAATTTGTGTCGTGGAGCGCCATCGGCATAATAGCCAAGATTTTCTCCATGAAGTTTACCATGCATGAAGTGACCTTCCAAAATCAAATGGCCTTCGTGATCGTAATGCTTGAAGTCACCAACTTTTGCACCGTCTTTTATTTCATAGACCAACTCCAACCGTGTGTTGGGGTAATATGATTTGTAGTAACCCGAAATGAAGCCGTCTTTATAGTTGGCTTCCGTTTCAAGTCCACCGGATTCATAAAAGGTTTTCGTAACTCCGTTCGGCTTTTTGTCTTTGTAGGTGATTTCCTTTCTCACTTTCCCTGAAGGATAATACTCGCGAATGAATCCATCGGGTTTGCCCTTTACAAATGAACTCTCTTGTTTGAGTATGCCGCTAGGAAAGTAGGACTTTATGCTATCGACCAGCAGATTGTTTTGATAGTAAGCGCGTTGAATGGCTTTGCCTTGTTCGTTGAATACTTCCACTGATCCGTGGCGCATGCCATCAAGGTAGTTGATCTTACGAATCAGGGTGCCATTGGGATGATACTCATAGAAAATTCCGGAGCGCAAACCATTTACAAATGTCCCTTCAATATTCAGTTTCCCATTTTGATAATACCTGCGATACTTGCCTTCCATGGTTTGTCCATCGGCAGAAACGAAGTAATCTTCCTGCAGTTGGATTTTCATAGGATCGTAATACGTCTTTACTTCCTTTTGACCAAAGGAGCATAACGGCAATAGCATTGCAAATACGAACGAACGGAAAAGCATGTGTGACTAACGCAGAACTGAACGCAAAATTACATTCTTTCGATCACAATTGCAGAGGCACCACCGCCACCATTGCAAATACCAGCCACACCGATGGATGCATTATTTTGCTTTAGCACATTAGCAAGCGTAATGGTGATGCGGGCACCAGAAGCCCCCAGTGGGTGTCCTAATGCCACCGCGCCTCCATTCACATTTACCTTATCGGCATCAATGCCAAGCTTAATATTATTGGCAAGCGCCACTGCAGAGAACGCTTCGTTGATTTCGTAATAGCCAACATCTTTCTTCTCTACACCGGCAAGCTTCATGGCCTTAGGGATAGCGAGTGCTGGTGTAGTAGTAAACCACATTGGATCCTGTGCCGCATCGGCAAAGCCACGAATTTTTGCAATTGGAGTAAGGCCAAGCTCTTTTGCTTTTTCCTTGCTCATAAGAATTACGGCAGCAGCACCATCGTTGATGGCAGAGGCGTTAGCTGCCGTTACTGTACCTTCTTTTGTAAACACGGGCTTGAGTGAAGGCATCTTTTCGAAGTTAGCCACTTTGAATTGTTCGTCTTCGGCAAACAAGGTTACATCACCTTTTTTCCCTGCGATCTCCATAGGAATAACTTCATCTTTGAATTTGCCCGCTGCCCAGGAAGCAGCCGCGCGCTTGTATGAATTAATAGCGTAAGTGTCCTGATCTTGCCTGCTGATGTTCATTTCTTTGGCAGTGTTATCGGCACACACACCCATGGCGCAATGATTATACACATCGGTAAGTCCATCGAACGATAATCCATCGATCAGTTCGCTATTTCCAAACTTATAACCGTAACGTGCCTTCATTAAGTAGTAAGGAATGTTGGACATGCTTTCCATGCCTCCGGCCACCACAACATCATTTTGTCCGAGCATGATGGACTGCGCGCCCACCATAATTGACTTCATGCCTGAAGCGCAAACTTTATTAATAAGCGTGCATGGAATTTCATAACCTAAACCTGCCCCAACAGCCACTTGAGTAGCGGGAGCCTGACCCAATCCGGAAGAAATAACGTTGCCAAAGAAAACCTCTTGAATTTGCTTGGGGTCAAGGCCAATTTTGGCAATGGCAGCTTTCACTGCGATAGATCCAAGTTTAACAGCCGAGAGACTTGATAAACTGCCGCCAAATGTTCCAATAGGAGTTCTTACAGCCGATACGATATATACTTCCTTCATAAGATTAAGATTTCTGGGTTACGGATATTTCAAACGATTTAACTGCCGCAAAAATAACGAAAGTGCGCTCACGGCAGTTCAGACTGGCATAAATATTCTTTATGGTGAATGCTTGGCTCTAGATTCTAGATGCTGATCGGGCATCAAGCACCAAGCGCTTACCAATCTGGCTTGCCGCGGTCTTTGGGTTTGGAGGCTTTGCGCTTGTTTTGCTGAAGGTATTGGATCTCCTGGTTCTTCATTGCCTCCAGAATCATCTTAGCTTTTTCCTCACTCATCTCCATTTGCTTTAACTTTTCTGAAACGGAAGGAGGAACCTTATCTTTTTCTTTGGCTTCTTTCTCTTTTTGCTCTTGTTCCTGCTGCTGCTTTTCCTTCTCCTGCTGCTCTTTCTCTTCTTTGCTTTGCTTGTCCTGTTCTTTTTGATCTTTCTGATCGCGCTGATCTTTCTTCTGTTGATCCTGCTGATCTTTTTTCTCCTGATCCTTCTTGTCTTTGTCCTTTTGCTCTTTGTCTTTTTGATCTTGCTTCTGCTCGTCTTTTTGATCCTTCTGATCTTTCTTCTGATCCTGATTTTGTTTTTGCTGCTCTTCCTGCTTCTTCTTTTCTTCCAATTTCTTTTTTACCATTTCATAGTTGAAACGGGCCTCTTCATTGGTTGGATCTGCCTTGAGCGCTTGTTTGAAGTAACTGAGCGACTCTTCGAGTTTACCCTGACGATTTTCCAAAATACCCATTTGCTGATTGGCAATGGAGCGCAATTTTGGTGTGGCACTTTGGGAAAGATTTCGGTAATGATAAGAGGCATTAACGGAGTCATTCGCCTGGTAGTAAGCGTTGGCAAGGTTCATCAATACTTCTTCTTCATTCACACCCAGTGAGTCTTTCAGGTATTGATACTTCTCGATCGCGGTTTTATAATCACCACTCTGGTAGGCTTTTTTTGCTTCTGATTTTAAGGTGTTGATCTTACTGATCTTATCCAGATCCGTAAAAAGGAGGGCTACCGTCAAGAGAAAAGTCCACTTCATATCTGCACCGTTTTCACACTAATTACGATATCGAGCGCCAAAAGGATAAGGGCTGTTAAAAGAAAGTAAAAATAACGATTAGACGATACATCCACCATCCGGGCATCGCGCATTTCACCTTCAATGCGACTGATGGTGTTGATCATCTTTGAAACATCGTTGCGGCTATCATTAATTTCAAAATACTGTCCGTTGGTTCTGCTGGCCAACGCTTTTAAGGAAGAGGAGTTAAGTTTTGTTACCACCGTATTTCCTTGCTGATCCGTTTTAAAGCCCTGGCCGGTGCGAATCTGACTTCCTTTGTCAGTGCCGATACCCAATGTGAAAAGCTTTATCCCTTTGTCTTCAACTTCATTAGCGATTTCCTCCGTTTGCTCACCAAAGTCTTCACCATCACTAATGAGCACAATCACTTTTGATTTCTGCTGTGCACTACTTCCTTCTTCATCATTCAATTTGCTCAACGCCATTTTGAGTGGAGGCCCGAAGTCAGTACCGCTTGATGGCACCAGGCTTGAGTTCATCGTTTCGATGAACAGATTCAATGCATTTTGATCGTACGTCAGAGGGCATTGCATGAAAGCCTCACTGGAGAAGATGATTACTCCCAGACGATCAGAGTTGAATGCTTCAACGATCTTCTTCATCTCGTATTTGATTTTCTCCAGTCGGGTAGGAGGTATGTCAAAGGCATCCATCGACTTAGATAAGTCTACGCAAATCATAATGTCTTTGCCAACAGATTTTATTTCCTTTTTCGATTCACCATAGGACGGTCCCAGGATCGCAAATAGGATCAGGCTGAAAAAGAGCCCTCTCAAAATAAGTTTTATGAAAATAGTTGAGTAGGGAGTATTTAATACCCTACTGATGCGAATGATTTTTAAACAGTACAGTGCATAGAAGAGCACAAATAGAAATATACTGATCCCCTCAAACCAACCAAAGCTTCTGAATAAGTTCACTATCCGGGTTTTATTTCGCAATTAACAATTTGAAACGACACACCGCAAGGGTAGTATGAGCAGTGGTGTGGATAGCATGTTTAAGGTTCATTTGAAGGAATACGCATTTATTGCCAACTTGATCGGATTTATGGAATCTATTCACATCTTACGAAATATTGCAAAACATATTGCGCTGGATCAACACGAGGCGGATTATTTCGTGTCGCTGCTGCAAGAAAAATCGGTGAAAAGAAAGGAGTTGGTTCAGGAAGCCGGCAAGCCGTGCACGATCATTAATTTTGTTCAGTCAGGTGTGCTACGCGCATTCTATCGCGACAAGGACGATAACGAAAGCATTATCATGTTTGCCATTAACGACTGGTGGATTACGGACATGTATAGTTTCAGCACCGGAAATTTGGCAATGCTCAATATTGATGCACTGGAAGACACCACCATCCTCCAGCTATACCGAAGGGATATGGATACACTATATTCTGAAGTTCCAAAGTTTGAGCGCTTTTTTAGAATTATCATGCAGAATGCTTATGTGCGCGAGCAGTTAAGAATTATTGAAAATCTTTCGCTCACAGCTGAGCAGCGTTATAATAATTTTCTTTCGAAGTATCCTCAATTTGCCCAGCGTGTTCCCCTCAAACAGATAGCTGCGTATCTGGGTGTAACGCCCGAATTTCTGAGTGTTGTTAGAAAGAAGGCAGCACGGCCTTGATTTCTTAATGTACATTAGGAGATTGATCAGGTCGTCAGTCGTTCCTTTGCACAAAACAAAACACTTATGCTCATACTTATTGCTGGTCCTTATCGAAGTGGAACAAACGATGACCCTATTTTGATGGAAAGAAATCTTAGAAAACTTGAAGAGGTTGCACTGCCGTTGTTTCGTGCCGGCCACATTCCTATGATCGGTGAGTGGGTAGCCTTGCCGCTGATGCGGGAAGCAGGATCAACAAAAGTAGGCGATGAGGCCTATAATGAAATTGCTTATCCGATTGCCGATATGCTGCTGACCAAGTGTGATGCCGTACTTCGTTTGGAAGGTGAATCCAAAGGTGCTGATCAGGATGTAAGAATTGCGCAGGAGAGAAGGCTTAAAGTATTTTATCGACTTGAGGATGTGCTTTCCGATCATTCGTAAAATAACAACGTAGAGGGTGGTGTGTGCATCATTTCTTTACGATGCCTCCATCCTCCATTTCAATGATTCGATGTGTGTTTGCTGCAAACTCTTGATCGTGCGTGACGACCAAGAGTGTTTGGCCATGCTTTTCGGCAAGCTCCTTAAAAATGTCAAATACAATGATGCTATTGTTTTTGTCCAGATTGCCTGTGGGCTCATCACACATAATGATCCTAGGGCTATTGATGAGTGCACGCGCAATCGCAACCCGTTGTTTTTCACCACCCGATAATTGGTTAGCTTTTTTATCGGCCAATCGCCCGATGCCCAATAGTTCTAGTCGAGCCATCGCAAGTTGATTGACCTCATTTTCAGTATGCTTTTTGAGTTTTAAT
This sequence comes from uncultured Cyclobacteriaceae bacterium, assembly GCA_966095315.1. Classification (GTDB taxonomy): domain Bacteria; phylum Bacteroidota; class Bacteroidia; order Cytophagales; family Cyclobacteriaceae; genus ELB16-189. The sequence goes on along the minus strand of CBHTSG010000011.1, from coordinate 4,068 downwards.
CCCGGAAGCATGACATTCTCTAAAACAGTGAACTCGTTGAGTAAATAGTGAAACTGAAATACAAAACCAATCTTTTCATTTCTCACGCGTGCCAATTGCTTTTCACTTTGACCCTGCATTGGCTCACCATCAATGAACAGATCTCCTAGATAGTCGGTATCCATTGTTGATAGCACATAAAGCAGGGTCGATTTTCCACATCCGGATTTGCCGGTGATGGAAACAAATTCTCCTTTGTCAATGGAAAGAGAAATATTTTTCAGCACAGGCACCGTTACCGGATCATAGAAATTCTTATTGATGCTTGAAGCCTGTAAGATGACGTTGTTCATATTTACTTCCCGCGAATAATGGTTACAGGATCAACCCGACTGGCCTTTCGCGCAGGCGACCATCCCGCCAGATAGGTAGTAACAATGGAAAAAGTTGCTCCGATAAAATAAAAAATGGGGCTGTAATTAACAGGGTAAGTCTTAACCGTGGGAAGCGAAGCTGTGTTGAATGGAATCTGGTCAATCAAGAGTGATAGCAGGAATCCAAATCCCAGACCTAACACTCCTCCAAATATTCCAATACTTAAGGCGATTACCATAAAAATGCGGTTTACATCTTGTCCCGAAAATCCCGTTGCCTTTAGTATGGCAATCGAGTCCATTTTCTCATAGATCATCATATTGAGGATGTTGTAGATACCAAAGCCTGCAACAATCAGCAAAGTGATACCTACAGCATAAGAGATCAGGCTCCGCACAAAGGAGCCAGTCTCGAATTGCGCATTAGCAGTTTGAATATCCTCCGCATCTAACTCAAATAACTTTTCATAATGCCGTGCAATGGCAGGAGCGGAGTTCATGTCGGTCAGTCTTATCTGAATGTCTGTGATGTAGCTTGATGACCTGCCCAGGATCTTTTGTGTTGTAGCCAGGCTTGCAAAACTTTGAACCTTGTCCAACTCTTGGAGTCCAGATTGAAAGAAGCCTACGACCTTCAGTGAAAATCGCTGCTGCCGTGCGGTGGTCACCTGCACAACGTCACCGATGTTGGCAAGAAGTTTATCTGCCAATGCTTTTCCTAGAATGACGCTGTTGGATACGTTCTTGATGTCAGCTGCATTTCCTGTCGTTATGTAGTCAGTAAAATGAAACAACTCACTCTCAGCGTCCACGTCAATGCCGTTGACCACTCCAGTGATGTCTATTGTGCCATCATTAAAAAATACCTGAGCTGTTATTTTTGGAGCTGCCCCACTTACGCGATCATCGCTTATCAGTGCATTTAGGATGGCCATGCTGTTGTAAATTTCCTGTCTGCTGCCCGATGCTTTCACCGATCGTACAAAATTGTAGTTGCTGCCGAACTTCAAAGAGCCATTGATTGGCTGATCGGAATTGGGTTTGATTTCATTGTAGAGTCGTACATGAGCAGTTCGATTGAGAATTAATCCATCCAGTAAATCATTAAGGCCATTCATAAATCCCAACAATGCGATGAACATGGTAATGCTGAACGTTACACCAATGGCGGCCACCAACGTTTGCTTCCACCTCGCCAACAAAAGTGACTTGGCTATTCGGATGATCAGTTGAAGATTCATCGGTTGACTTTATAGATGACGTCAGATTCGTTAAGTCCTTGCACTACCTCAGCCTTTTTATAATCCATGATGCCGATCACAACTTTTCTCGTTTGATGTTTGCTCACCATAACGCTCGAATCATCGGAGAGGTAACTTCTTGGGATGGTTAGCGCCTTTTGCTTCGATCGGATGATAATATTGGCTTCCGTTGACAGGTTGGGATAAAGTTCTGGAGGTCGTGTGACAAAGAGGGCTCGCACATTAAAGGAGTGGGATTGCTCATTCATTAGAGGTTCGATTTTTTCAACACGGCCTTCGAACACCTTACCCTTGTAGCTGTCCATCGTGAGCGCTATGGCTTGATTCTCTTTGACGCGCGAAATATCATATTCGTCTACATTCAATTCAATGAAGAATTCGTCTGCGTCACCAATGATGGCCACGGGATTTAAGGTATTCGCCAATTCACCGCGTTCTTTCAGTATTTTATAAACTTTACCATTTTTTTCTGCTCGCACCGAATGATCATTGACCAACGAATAGCTGATTCTCAGATTGTTTTTCGACTGATCCGAGGCGAAGGCAAGGTCGCGCTGCAGATTGCTGAAATTCAACAGTGCGAGCTGATAGTTAGTGGAGGAATTTTTATACGCAATCTCACGCTGCTCCAGTTCTACAGGAGTTCCTACACCCTGTGCTCGCAGGGTTCGCTGACGAAGCAAAAGGAGCGAGTCATTTTTTAGCTTAACAAGTGCAAGATCGATGGTGGCCTTGGCCTCCTTCAGCTTATCAGAATTAGCGCTGAGGTCAGCCTTCGCAACGGCTAATTTGGCATTCTGCGCATTGAGTAGTGATGTCTCGTTCCTAATAGTCATCAATACGTCACCTTTTTTCACCAGAGCACCTTCGGAGACGTTGATTTCACTGATTACTCCGCTAACCGTTGCATACACCTGATATTGATCTTTGCTTTTAATCACTCCGGAGGCATATATTGACTCTGAGATGGTCTCAATCTGCGGATGGGTTGTTTCAGTTTGATCCGAGCATGAGGTTGATAATAAAATTGAGATTAAGAATAGAATACGTTTCATTGACTTGCTGCAGAAGCCTGTCGATTTGCTGCTGCTAAAGTTAGATCGGGCAGGGGAGCTTAACGCTGATAGTCATCACCACAAGGAATGATTTCAATCATCTGAGCGATGAACCAGAGGATCGCGGGTGTGACCTGTATAATATTGTTGGACGCGGTCGCTGAAGAGTGTGAGGGCGATGAGCTTCAAAAAAAAAAAGACCTCATCAAACGATGAGGTCTTGTCGGGGTGGCCAGATTCGAACTGACGACCTCTTGGTCCCAAACCAAGCGCGATACCGGGCTACGCTACACCCCGAACATTTTAATCAGGCCGCGAAGATATAAAAACAAATTCGACAACCAATTTTTTTGTGATCCCGATTGGATTCGAACCAATGACCTACTGCTTAGAAGGCAGTTGCTCTATCCAGCTGAGCTACCGGTCCTTATTTTTCAGAGCCGCAAAATAAAGAAAAAAACATCAGTTCATCAAATCAAATGACTTTCTATTCGGCTTCTCTCAAAACTCCTTACTTTGCGGCAAAGGATTGCCTTCATGAGCTATAATTACTTGCCTTTAGACAGAAAATGGCTGCATTTTAGTCAGATTAAGAATGTACTGGACTTTCACCAGCATGTTTCCATCACTTTCGACGCCCATGAGCGCATCCTTGCCTGCCGGGAATACCTGGACAAAAAAATGGCTGAAAAAGACCGTCTTTTCTACGGAATCAACACCGGATTTGGCTTTTTGCAAAATGTGAAGATCGATAACGATCAGATCGGTCAATTACAATACAATTTACTGGTATCTCATGCCTGCGGAATGGGAGAAGAAGTGCCCACCGATATCGTAAAACTGATGCTCATGCTCAAGATCAAATCATTGAGCTATGGACATAGCGGGGTGCAAATTGATACCGTGAAGCGTTTGATGGAAATGTATAACCATGAAGTACTCCCTGTCATCTATACACAAGGTTCTTTAGGTGCTTCCGGTGATCTGGCACCTCTTAGTCATTTGAGTTTGCCTTTGATTGGACTTGGAGATGTGTATTTCAAAGGAAAAAAGATGCCATCATCAGCCGCTCTCAATGAGTTGGGATGGAAACCCATTCAATTACAAAGTAAAGAAGGACTGGCACTCATCAACGGCACCCAATTCATGAGCGCCTATGGTTTATACTGTCTCAAAAAAGCAGAACACCTGTTGAATATGGCTGATCTGATCAGTGCATTGTCTTTTGATGCATTTGATTGTACAACAGAGCCTCTCAAAGAGCAAATCCATGCCGTAAGGGCACATGCCGGACAAGTAGCTACGGCTGCCAGACTAAGAACACTCTTGTCAGACAGCAGCATTGCAGCTCAAGCTAAACAACAGGTGCAAGATCCTTATTCATTTCGTTGTATCCCT
>CBHTSG010000010.1:0-165475 GCA_966095315.1 uncultured Cyclobacteriaceae bacterium | reverse complement strand
TTCTGTGACATCTTCTTCTGCTAGAAAATCTGGATGATTTAAATTAAAGAGTATCTCAATTGGCTTTCGTTTGTTTCTAACCGTGATTGGTTTTCCTTCCAATACCGCGGTAAGACTTGTTAAACGTTGCTGACCATCCAATAACAGTAACCGACCCGAAAGCGAGTTACTCTTAACTCCATCTACCTGGAGACTACGGTCATCCATGCTTGGGTCTGCTTCCCAAACCAAAATGGCTCCGGAGGGATAGCCGCGATAAAGTGAATCGAGCAAATCGCGGACTTTGACTGCTGTCCATACATACCTCCGTTGCATTTCCGGTAATGCAAGTTCGCGCGAAATGACTTTGTCTACTAATTGTCGAACGCTTATATCTTGTTTTGCCATTGGTTAACGAATACTATTTAGTAATTCAATGGATTTACGAAGTTCACTTTCTGTATAGGCATTGTGAGGGTTTTCAGGGTGATGTATAATGTTCCTTATTTTAACAGGGAGCGTTACGCTATATGTTTCTTGCTTGTTGGCTGGTTTTAACTTTGTATATGGAACATCCCTTTTAAGTCCCTTAGTCTGCAGATACTCGTCAAAATCCTTTTCTGAGGCACAACTGGATTGCTCTTGCAATATTCCGTACAACTCATTGTGCAAATCAGTTGTTGCGATATCAAAGACTTCGTAAGCCACCATTGAATAAGATATCGACTTGTTTTGAAAAAATTCTATTAAGGTTTTATCAGTAACCTTTTTTACTTTACAATTTCTGCCCAATTGAACTTTATCAATCATAAAAAGCGAATGAGTGGCAAACAAACAGAGGTTATTTTTATCACCTTTTGTTATTTTAATTAACTCGCTAAGCAAATACTCTTGGGCTTGAGGGTGAAGATGCGTTTCAGGCTCATCTAAAAGTAAGATTGAGTTTGATAACTCTTCATTTCTACTTTGAGCTGATATAGTTAAGAGGAATGAAACAAATTGTCGGAATCCATCACTTCTTTGATCAGCCGTCTTAGCCTTCGCTGTTGATTCTTTGTCTTTCACATGAAAGTTTAGTATTCCATTAGAAATAAGAAATGTTATTTTAATAGGATGATTTGGCCAAACAGTTTGAATATGTTGAGTTACTTTTTCACCGAGCACTGTTTGAAGTTCTTCGATATCTGTTGATTCTGTAAGCGAACCAACTCTTTCAGCAATATTTTCTATTCCTGCTAACAGAAAACAATTCTTAAGTGGCACTGAGACTTCATTTGGTGAAGCTGCAAAACGACTTAGTTCGATTGGTTCAGTGATCAAATATTTTTGATTGGCTGTCCAAAATATGGCTTTAGGAACCTGTGTAATTATAATGGGTTTTAACCTTTGAGAAAATTCAGTCGGTAATGCAAGATTTTTACTATCGAAAAGTTGAACTTCATATTCCCTTGAGGTTAAACTTCCACTAAGTATCCTTAAAGTCAACTTAATATTGCTAACTGCCTCATCCTTTTTGATAAGAATAAACTCATTTTTATCATCTTCGGATTTTGGATGATATTCCGAGCTGTCCTCCAAATCCGGAGTCATATTGTATATAACCTCGATAGGTTGATTCTTAGCTCTAAAGTCCTTTTGGGAGACAACAATAAGTTCGTCTTTTAAAGCAAGAGCCTTTAAAATGCTAGACTTACCGGCCTCATTAACGCCTATGAGTCCAAATGTTGCGCTTTGGTCACTTAATCGGGCGAACTCGATAGTCAAGTCTTCAATACTTCTGTAATTCTTGATCTGTACTGAATTAATTCTCATAGTTATTTAATGTTTGATAAATTTTGCACTGCCAAACTCATTTTATCTTTAATCCTATACTCTTTATCCTTAGTCCTCAACGCCTCTCTTAACACCTGCTGCAAGAGTTGCTCGTTTTGGGTTTGACTTTGTTTTATGGTTTGCTCCAGCTCATTGCAGTGACGCATGAGTTGCTCCAGCTTGGCTACGATGCGGTGTTGTTCGGAAAGAGGAGGAAGAGGAATTAATGCCTTTCTACCTTCAGGTGTCCCCAACCTTGGCATTTTCATTCCTTTGGTTACACTGTTAACATATCCTAAGAAATCGCTTCGTTTTAAAGAATATCTAATGAAATAGGGATTTAGATTTCCATAAAGCATAAGTGGCAATATCTCTGTGGTGCACACACCATTCTCATCAGCCACAATTACCTTATCTAGATAAGGTCTTAACTTTGAGTAAAGAACTTCTCCCTTCTTGAAAACATTTTTTGTACTCAATGAATCCCTTTCAGAAAATCTGACCTTTACAAGAAGCTTTGATGTTTCTTTCTCAATATCTTCCAAATCAAGTACCCACGTATCCCTATTTAAGCTTTTTGGTTCGGCTTTTGGGCTACTACCATAGTTGCAAATCTCCCCCAACCTACACCACACCCAATTCTTTGGTATTTCAAAAGGTATCTCTTCGGGTTTGATGGGTGGAAGCTCTTTCTCTTTTTTGAGTTTGCCTTCTTTAATAAGTTGGGCTTTCTCGACTTTTATTTTTTGGAGGAGTACGCTGGCGGGTTCGTCATTCACATCTTGCGGCACCAATTTGCCTTGCATGGCCTCGCGCAAAAAGGCCTGGCGTAGTTGCTTTACTAAATCGAGTTGGTAGGTAAGTTCGGTATGTAGATTAGAACCATCAAACTGAGCTTTGTGCAAGCTTCTGACTTTCAACTCAATCTTATTATTAAAAAAATTGGTTTCTTCTGTTAAGTCAGAACTCTCAATGCGCTTCAAGAATTTCATTATTGTCAATTGCTCCGATACTGGAGCAAGTGGAACAAGAGTGGAAAGAAACTGATCCGAAGTGATTCCTGGAGAATTAAATCCCGACAAATACTTTAGGTATTGCCCTCTTACAAAGTCAGACAATAGCCACAACTTCAAGAATTCATTTTCTATTTCAATACCATTAAAAACCGCAAAGCCAGTTGAGCCAATGAAATTCTCTTTATCTTCTTCTATTATGGCAATGTTATTGAGATAAGGTCTTACAAGGGAATACATAATGAATCCCTTTTTCAAGACTCTTCTTGCTCGTGACGAAAGTTCTTTAACTGTCTTTTGCTTTACTTCCCGTATGCAGAAACGTTTATTATCAATAGCATCAATATCAACATAGTTGATTAATGTTTTACTTGGCAACTCTACTTCGATATTTCTATTTTCTGACAGTTCTATTATATCTCCAAGCCTGCACCAAACCCAATTTGAAGGAATCGAAAATGGAATTTCTCTAAATTCAATTTTTCCAAGTTTGGAAACCACTTTACCTTTCTTTTTACGAATAGATTCTAATAGCTCATGCGCGGAATCTGTGCTCAGAGTTTTATTACCAACATAAAAGCTTCCTATCTCCTTAACAATGCACTCAAAATAAGACCCTAAATGGTCATAGTAGATGCTCTTTTCGTCATTAATCGCTGACGATTTTGGTTTTCTTCCACGACTCATCTTATTTCTGCCCTTATCCTGTTTACAAGTTGATGACTTTTATCAAAAGACTTTTCTAACAAATCCATTAATTCCGCACTACTATATTCGTGCGCTTCTTTCTGTTTGTTGGGATTTTTTATGTCGAGGTCGTAGCCTCGGTCAGCAATAGTTTTAATGTTCACCTTCCAACACACATCACTCTCTTCACGCTTCTTCCACCACTTCTTAATGGGGTCGAGCTCTTGTACTTGTATTGTCTTGGTTTTGCTGTATGATTTTTGGCCTTCAGGTAACCGGTGCTCGTAGTACCAAATGTCTTTAGTGGGTTTGCCCTTCTCAAAAAACAAGAGATTAGTCGCCACGGTAGCATAAGGTTGAAAAACGGAGTTGGGCAAGCGTATAATGGTGTGCAAGTTGCAGTCGGTCAGCAACTTCTCGCGCACACGCTGCTTTACGCCATCGCCCGTGAGTGAACCATCGGGCAACACAATGGCCGCACGGCCACCTTGCTTCAATAAATGAATGAACAGAATCAAAAAGAGGTCGGCACTTTCCTTTGTTCGGAAGTTCATGGGGAAGTTGCCTTCATTGCCATTGGCCACAGTGCCACCAAAGGGCGGGTTGGCCAGAATTACATCCACGCGGTCTTTCTCGCGTATTTCATTGTATTGCCGGCCGAGGCTATCGCCATATTCCAGGTTAGGTACTTCCACATCATGCAGAATCAAATTGGTAAGTGCCAATTGAAACGGCAGTGGTTTGTATTCCGTGCCGCGCACATTCTCTTGCAGTTTCTTCCGGTCGCGCACGTTCTTCACCTGTTTCTTTAAATGCTCAATGGTACAGGTTAAGAAGCCACCCGTTCCGCAAGCGGGGTCATACACAATTTCATCCAACTGCGGGTTAATCATATCGGTCATGAATTGCGTTACAGCTCGTGGCGTGTAGAACTCGCCACTGTCGCCCGCGCTTTGCAGTTCTTTTAAAATAGTTTCGTAGATGTCGCCAAACAGGTGGCGGTCGGCCGCTTTGTTAAAATCAATCTCGTTGAGCTTGTTCAGCACCTTACGTAACGTGATGCCGCTCTTCATGTAGTTGTTGTTGCCTTCAAATACTTCGCGCACAAGCAATGAGCGTTTATCGCGTGCAGGCAATTCGCGCAGTTTAGGAAACAGTTGTTGATCAACAAACTTTTGGAGTTCATCACCCGTCATACCTTCAGCATCGGCAGCCCAGTTGCGCCATTGATATTTTTTAGGAATGGGTGATTTGTAATTGTCATCCATTTCCAATTCAATGTCTTTGTCGTCAAAGATTTTGAGAAAGAGCATCCAGCCGAGTTGTTCAATGCGCTGGGCATCGCCATTGATGCCGCGGTCTTCGCGCATGATGTCGCGGATGGATTTTATAAGGCCTGAGAGGTTGGTCATTTTAGATTTTTTAGAAAGGTCATATTATACATTACCACGCCAACCCATAGTAGGCCTTGGTTTCCTTCTGTATTGGAATATCCAATGAATATTATGCTCTACTAGTAATCTTCTTTGCATTTCAAATACATCAAAATCATTTTTTAGAAGCGTTTCTTTTTCAAAGAATTCAGCGCGAAGTGACTCAACTAAATCACCAAAGTTTGAACTTATTGCTTCATCTTGAAGTTGATAGCGTCTCGCAGTAAAATATTTTGGCTCCGAGAAACAGTAGCAGTAGCCGCTGTCAAGAGATTTTTCAGTATACAAAATTGTGTGATCGTTATTCGTCCCTATGCCATACATCATCGAAGCAAATTGAGAAAGATCAATATGAGCATAGGAAGTTAAATGCTTGTTATGATTACCCAAAAGACTCATAAACTCAGCCTCGGTTGTGAATGAAGGGCTAATATATGTTGATTTGAATCCTTTCTTGGTCATGTTTATTAGACTATAAAACTGCCTGGTTGGGCTATCGTTTTTGATGTGAAATCGAAAATAGGGCTTGTCGAAATTCAGTGGCTTCCCATAAGACCAAAACTCTTTTATGTTTTGAGTTTTTAAAATATCTGGTCTTTTAAATTGAATTAACCAATTTTTATCAATTATCAGGTCTGCGCCAGGGAATGGAAATTTAACTTTTCCACCCTCCTGCCTTAGAGACGGCAAAAGAAAGTTTTTAGGGTTATATAGACTCATGTATGAGTGAAAATAACCGAATACTAATTGAGTTTCTGAAATGGGTATTAATGCCATTACGCGCTTTGATAAATTTCCTTTTCTAATTCTTTAATGGCTTTCAAGTATTTGTCCTTCCCCCCAAACTCTTTCACAATCTCCAATGGCGTTCCAATTTCATCGAAGGGATTAACCTTGAGGATGTCCATACTCTCTAGATTCTCTAACCCTTCATCAGCATATTTATCCAAAAGCTTTTCCAAAACCTTTCGTGCAGTCTCGCCATACTTGGTAAAGTAGTTACGCTTCTTCACATTGCTAGCACGTTCCTTTCGGGTTAGCGGTGGAGAATCAAACGCGGTATGGCAGATCAAATCAAATAAGTCCAATTCTTTATTAACTGCGCTCTCGAGTGCATCTACCAACACTCCCTGGTCTTCTAACTCTTTTACTATGGCTTCTTTTCTATCTGCAGTATTCCATGAATTAAGAAAGGAATCCAGTGAAGCATATTTTGTTCTTACTTTATTTTTGGTATAATCTTTTAAACTTTCGGTAATAGGTTTGCCTTGAGTATCGAAATACATTTCACGGGCTAGTAGAATGGTTACATCTACTCCGTTTACATATACCTTATTTTGCGGTTCGTTAATTAGAGTGGGTGGCGTGGGTTTAGGATATTTCGGCTCGAATACTACCGGCAACCAATTTTCTCCATCAATAATGGGATCTGCGCTGGCTTCCTCCTCTTCTTCCACATCAGCAATTGAATCAGAATCTGTTACTTCTTTTATACGAACAGGGTCACCATCAAAAGCAGGATCTGCAAAAAGGTCTGTAACATTTCTGAAATCGAGAATAGTGAAATACAACTTTCCGAAGTCTTCATTTATTCTTGTGCCACGACCAATAATCTGCTTGAACTCGGTCATGCTTTGAATGTTATTATCGAGCACAATCACCTTGCAGGTCTGCGCATCTACTCCTGTGGTCATCAATTTCGAGGTGATGGCGATTACGGGAAATTGCTCCTCCGGACTAATAAAATTATCCAACTCATTCTTTCCATCATTGCTATCGCCCGTAATGCGCATGATATATTTTGAATTCTGAGAAACTAAATCAGCATTTTCATTGATCAGCACTTGGCGCATCCCCTCGGCATGCTCAATATCCACACAAAACACGATAACCTTATCCATGCGACTGGTGCCACGTAAAAACTCGGTGATCTTTTTAGCCACGAGTTTTCTCCGTTCGTCCACTACAATATTTCGGTCAAAGTCTTTCTTATTATAAATGCGATCCTCCACCACATTACCCGACCTGTCTTTAAATCCTTTCGGTGGACGCCAACCGTTTACATCGATATCAAGATTAATTCGAACCACACGGTAAGGGGCTAAAAATCCATCATCAATGCCTTGCCTGAGCGAGTAGCTATAGATGGGATCTCCAAAATATCCCGCATTAGAAACATCCGCAGTTTCTTTTGGGGTGGCCGTAAGTCCAATATGCGTTGCATTTGAAAAATAGTCCAGAATTCTTCTCCAGGCAGAATCATCAGAAGCGCTACCCCGATGGCACTCATCCACTACCACCAAATCAAAAAAATCGGGACTAAAATCTTTGAACGCGTCTTCAATGCCTTCATTATCTGTAAGGCCTTGGTATAACCCTAAGAAAACCTCATAGGCTTTATCGCTGGAGTCAATTCCTCTTTTTTTATTTGATACAAGACGCTCATCACCGTCTAATTCAATCACACGCTTCTTAATGATGGTCATCTTATCGCGGAAGTGTTTGAAATCACCTCTGCGGGTTTGATCGATTAGTGCCGTGCGATCCGCTAAAAATAAAATTCTCTTTTTTACTCTTGATTTCCAGAGGCGATAAATAATTTGAAAGGCAGTGTATGTTTTCCCGGTGCCAGTGGCCATTACCAAAAGAATTCTATTCTGTCCTTTCGCAATGGCCTCCACCGTTCTATTAATTGCTATTTGCTGGTAATAACGGGGTGTTCTTCCCGATCCATCCGTAAAGTATTCTTGCGCGGCAATTCGGTCTTCTTCGGTTGTTTCCAGTCCTTTGAACGCTTTATAGCGAAGCCATAATTGTTCAGGCGTTGGAAACTCTTCAAGCGTCAGTTGCCTTTCAATTTCTCCTACTGTTACGGTTCGGTCATGAAAAACGAAGCCATCGCCATTTGAACTGAATACGCAAGGGATATCTAGAATTTCAGCATATCGTAAACCCTGCTGCATTCCTGCACCAACGGAGTGGTGGTTATCCTTCGCTTCAATAATGGCTAATGGGATTCCAGGTTTATAGAAAAGGATATAATCAGCTCGCTTCTGTTCTCCGCGAGCGGTCAACTTTCCCTTTACATAAATTTTTCCGTGAGTAAAGGCAAACTCCTCCAACACCTGCAACTGAATATCCCAACCACTTCGCTCTAGCGCGGGAGTGATGAACTTAGTACAGATGTCCCTTTCCGTCAGGTCTTTTTTGGAATACATAAGCCAAAATAAAAGGCCCACGTCCTTTTCTTGAAGGAAAAAGTAACATGGGCTAAGCTTAAAGGTAACGTGAATTAGGATATAAAAAAAGGTGCTGGAATGCGGGAATACACTAAAATGAGGGATTTGTCATACCTAAACTTGGGTATTTAGTGTTCTGGCACATAGGTTGCTCGTCAAGATGCATGCAGTTGTACCTGGATTGTAAAGGTTATCTTAGGTTTCGTGATAGCAATATGCTTTTTCATCGCTGGGTTATGGAAAAGAAGATTGGCAGGCGGTTATTAGAAGGTGAAGTAGTTCACCATATTGATCGGAATAAGTTAAACAACTCACCTGACAATCTTTACTTATGCAGGAATCAAGAACACCATGATCGGATTCATACGATCGATGCAGCAAGATTTGGCTGGCATGTTAGTCTGAAGGGCTTTTGGTACTCTGCCTATTCTCCAAGACGTTGAATTTGGCTAGAGCATTTTGAAGTGATCGAAACGACCAAGCTCTTTTTCCAAACTCCTCATTAGTCGGCCATCGGTTGCAGCTCGAAATATACTTTCCCTTTATATGTCTTTTCTTCCAATACCTCAGTTTGTGAACTTCGAAACCGACTTGACTTCCTTTCTCCAATTGAATGTAGATCAATGATTTCTTTCCGCTATCAAGAAGTCGATATTCAAATCCATTGCGAAAAACCTTTTCCCTGATCATCGCTGGCCTCCCTTTCCCTTTCCAGCTTCAACTTTTCTGAGTGATTCAATCACCTCATTAAGCTTAAAAAAAATTCGATTCGAAATCCTGTGGAAAGGAATAACACCCTCTCGCTTCCATTTGTGGATGGTGACCTTACTTACCTTTAAGGTTTTACACACATCCTCAATCTTTACAAGGTCATCCGAATCCCTCCTCTCTTTAACTGTAATGGACTCATTCAGAGTCTCTCGAATAAGATGCTTCAGCTCATCTTTCGTTAATTGAAGTATTAATAGCTCAGGCATAGTTTTGTTTTTTTTACAAAGTTCTTTACTCAGATTGGCAATGCAGGCGAAAAACTACCGCGTGGTAGAAGATGGTAGAAGAAAGTAATTAAGTTACCGAGCGGGGGATTCCCTTATCGTTGAATTAGTAAAAAAGCATTTCCAAAAGAAAAAAGGATAAAAAAGAAAGGCGAACGCACCATCTCGGATGGGGGAGGGAGTCAATGCTTTTTAGGCTGCTCGCAGCCGGTGAAAAATACTACCCGGAGGGTGGAGATTTTTCAAAAAAGGATTGACTCCCTCCCCCATCTGAGATGACCTTTGACTTTCTATTTTATGCTTTTTTTGGACGGGGCACACGAGCCGATACATTTCACCGTCTGTGATTACGCATTCTTTAAATTGAATCTAATCGTTGAGCGGGTTGAAATATGTTGCAGAGATAGTCTTGCTAAATAAAAAGCTCCATGCATTAAAATTGTCTGGCGTGTCAAATAAGCCATCTTTTTAAATTTATAGACTATTGAACAACATATTTGAGTGAGACAAAAAGTCAGACATGAAATTACTCCTTAAGTTGTCACTATCGAGTAAGTAGATTGGTATATCTCATGTCTCACTTACTCCCACCTTGGCACTACATACCCTATTTCTGATAAAGAAATCAAGAAAGTTGTTTACAAGAATTTGCCTGATCAAAGCCTCGCAAGAAATCTTGTCATGTATTCATGCAGTGAAAAAAACAGTCAAATGCCACACATACTTTTCATGTCTTCCAACTTCTTCTTTGGGTAACTGTCTTGAAATGGTTTAGCATCCATTTTAAATTTGAAGTGCTCACAAAACAATTCGCACTTTTGTTGAGCTGTCATATTGCCGATAGTGATAATGGATGCAGAGGATAACACTTCAGCAAATTCCGCAAGCTGAATTTTGCGTCCCTGCCAAGCTCCATTTTTTATAAGACCCTCCTCATTAAGCCGATCAAGAATTTTCTCAAATTTATTCCTGTCTCGTATGTAATCTGAAAGTACTTTTTTACCCGATTCAGTTTTTTCTGAATTACCAATTTTTTGAGAATTGTTTTTAAATAATTCACTTCTCTTCAGAAAAATCCAATGATCAATTTTTGCAATAATTTCTTCGTGTGGCCTATATTTTAAACTCCAATTCTGATCAGTTATGGTTTTAGCAAGATTATTTAAAATTAAATCCTTGTGGGGTGTTTTACTAAAATGATAGTCCAAGAAGCCCATCAGTTGACCTTTTAGATAATAGAACTGCATTTTGGTAATCACTTTAGTCAACACCAAGTTGATACAATCATCATCGACAGCAACATTAGCCTCAATGTTTACGTTAATTTGAAATTTCTCCGCGCGTGGTGTGTTCGCTATTTGAAATCCAACTATTTCCATACGCTGTTTAATTCAAGTTCTTTAACCTTTGATGATATTTTGATGTACCTCTTAAACGTTTTATAATCCTTGTGACCGGTTAACGACATCACCGTTTCAGGTCTCATGCCTTTCTCAAGCGAAAGGGTAACGAACGTCCTTCGAGCGGTGTGAGTTGATATCAATTTATGTTTCGGTTCAACGGTGTCCGTCCTTGTGCTGCCGGAGTAGCTTGTCATCCGGATTGGTTCATTAAATTCCAAAATCTTAGCAATCTCCTTGATCGTATCATTCATTTTTTGGTTGCTAAAGGCCATCACCGGCCTCTCTCGCGCCTTATACTTTTCAATTATCTTAAGTGCATAGACGCTTAGGGGTACTTCAATGATATCCTTTGTCTTCTTTGTGTGAAGAAACCATGACCGGCCCTTGATATCATTCCATGTTATATTATAAATGTCCGAAAACCGCTGCCCTGTAAAGCATCCAAAACAAAAAGCGTCTCTGACCTTGTCGAATGTTGGGTTATCAAAATTATGGTTGGAAAGCTTCAACAGCTCCGCTTCTGTGAGGTAAACTATGTCAACGTCATATTCTGGCGCCTTGAATTTCTTAAATTGAAGATTTTCATGTGCCTTTCGGTCATAAGACCATAGCATGAAGGTTTTTAAACTCTTGATGTATTTACTGAGTGTATTGTTATTTTGTTTTTTTACATCAATCAAAAATTTAGAGAATGACTCAAAAAAATCTAAATCCACTGTTTCAAAGGTTATATACTTTCTGCGTTTTTCCTGAAATTCAATTAAATGGTTTTGTAGGGATTTAAATTTCTGAATTGTAGAAAATTGCTTCGTGTTTTTTCCTTCTTCAATAAAATTGGTCAGATGGAAATAGAATTCCGTATTAGATTTTCTTTTTGGTAATTCAATTTCTTCGCGAAGCGATGTTGAGCCTGGTCGAACTCCTTCGATTGCCTTATTTCTGTAGGTGTTTTGAGCTTTTAATTTAAATGCCGTCAGAAATTGATTCAATTCAGGGCTACCCGTGTAGCTCTTCTTAACGGTTTGCTTATTGAAATCCCAAAACTTCGGGTCAATTCGCTCGCCCGTACTTATTTTGGTGGTTACTCCATCATCGGAAATGAACAGAACAATTGGTGTTTCCTTCTTTGCCCTAGGCGCTCTCAGGTAGTAATTAAATGTAGCCATGCTGTCAGTTTTTTGGGGGAAGGATTGGGGGAAAGATTTGGTTTATCTGGACGTTTTGTGACTTACTCAAGCGAATGCTTATTTCACAAATCCCATTCCATTTTGCACATTTGAGTGCTATCAGATAATTCCAAATTCAATACCCTTTCTCCTGCCGGGGCTACCAGACCGGAAAGACCGAGAGTATCTCGGTCTTTCCTCTTTTAAAACTGCTCAAATCCATTTAAAAAGGCAGATCACTTTATTCTACCCGGGAGCAACGATCACAGTGCTCACTCTAAACCGATGGCAGGTGCTTCAAACTACTTCATTTTTAAGCCGCTCACGTTTTATTCGTACCCTGGCGTTTGGCCCGACTTGAATAGGAACCCTCTCCACTTCTACATTTGCAGTTTCTAATCCGTATAACTCTTCGGTAGACAAGCTTATCGACTTGAGCAATCTGTATGCTGATATGATCAGTTGGTCGAACGTTGATATTTCACTATCGGCCGAGGCCCAGGAGTGCAGTATCATAAATTTAAAATCCGCCATCATGCTGTGCCGATGCAACGATGGATGGGGGCTGGTCAGGTCAATCTCGCCATTCTCTGACATTTCATGAATAATTCTATTAAAGATGGTGTTGATGCGATGTGGCGTTTTAAATCCAAGTTTGATTTTTATAAAAAAGCACTTGTGAGGAATAATGGTGTCAACGGAATACTTGCTTGTATAAGGACTATCAACCGTCTCCACGTGAACAAACCAATACACATCAGCGCGCTTTGGTCTTTTCCTGAAAATGGAATAAATAATATTGGAATCGATATACCTGCGGCTGTCGGCCACGGTAAGGTAAACTAGATTAGTGGCCTCCTTAGGAATTTCCTCATCGTTTTGTAAGTCAATAATCATTTGCTCATAGTGATGGAGATCAACAAATTCGGTGTGACGTTGCCTTAACCTACGCGCCTTTAGCAATACAAACATCATCATGAAAAAAATCAGCGCAATCAGAAAGGTGAACCAACCACCGTGTTTGAACTTGTCAAGATTTGAAACCAGGAACATCCCTTCGATAGAGAAGAACACCGCAGCCAGCAAAGAGGACCGCACGGTAGATTTCTTTGCCGTAACAAAATAGAATACCAGTAGTGATGTTGTCATCAGCATGTTTACGGTGATAGCAAGACCATACGCTCCTTCCATTGCAGAAGACTCTTTAAATATCCAAACCACCAAAATGCTACCCAACATCAATATCCAATTGATGGAAGGAATGTACATCTGCCCTCTGAATTGACTTGGATAGCGAACTTTACTGGATGGCCAGAGTTTTAACTTGATCGCTTCATTGATGAGTGAAAAGGTTCCGGAAATCAATGCCTGGCTGGCGATTACTGTAGCCATGGTTGCTATAATGATTCCGATAATTAAAAACTGACCAGGCATTATGGAATAAAAAGGAACCGCGTCACCAAGGTAGTTTCCCTTTTGTGACATGAGCCATGCGCCCTGTCCAAAATAGTTTAGGAGCAGACATGCGCTAACGAAACCCCAGCCAACGCGAACATTTGGTCTCCCCACATGTCCGAGGTCTGAGTACAACGCTTCGGCACCCGTAGTACAAAGAAATACTGCGCCCAACAACCAAAAGCCTTTTGGGTATTGGGTGATCAGGCTGATTGCATAATGAGGGCTGAGCGCCTTTAATACTTCAGGATGATGAACAAGAGAACCAATACCAAGAACTGCAAGCATAATAAACCACGCTGTCATAATAGGGCCAAAGGTTCTTCCTACCACGGCTGTTCCAAACTGTTGAAAAACAAACAGAGCCAGCAAAATCAATACTACAATAGTGGTGGTGGGTATGGAGGGATACACCAGGCGCAGTCCTTCAATTGCAGAGGACACACTGATGGCGGGCGTAATGAAGCCATCGGCTATAAGAGTACAGCATCCAATAATTGCCGGAAAAATTACCCATGCTGCTTTGTACCTGCGCACCAATGCATAGAGTGCAAAGATTCCGCCTTCACCTTTATTGTCGGCACTCAGTGCCAGGTAAATATATTTTATGGTGGTGATGAGTGTTAGCGTCCAGAATATGCACGACAAGCCACCCAGTATAAGCTCTTCGGTTATCTGCCTTTCACCGATAATAAATTTGATGGTATAGATTGGAGATGTTCCGATATCTCCATAGATAATACCCAAACCTACCAACACACCAGCCATTGATAATTTGTGATGCTGATTAACCGTTTGTTCCATAATTAAAAGTAATAATGTCTAATCTAATGTGATCAAATCAAGGGGGCAATGTTTCCAATAAACCGATAACCGATTCCTGCTTCTGCAAGGATATGCAAGGGTTGCTCGGGATCATTCTCAATTTTTTTTCTGAGCTGTGCCCTTAATGCCATCAAAAGCTGTGTCTCATTCAGAAAGCTCGGGCGAAAACTTAGGCTGAGGAGTATGAGATCTGGAGAACTATGGGCCATTCGCAAAAGTGCTTCCTGACCTGTGGCCGCTACTGTCACCTTATGGCTATTTGATTGCAACGTAATAGCAGGCACTTTCCAAATCTGCACATTATCATCTATAATTATAATACTGGAAGAATGCATAAGTTGCACTCAACGAGTCACTACCTGACTCGCTAAGTATATTCGGTCAACGTGTCTTTTTGCTGGGTCAAAGGTATGAGGGTAGGTATAAAGATTTTATAAAGAAAGTGCAGGCTGTGTTAAGAATCCATAAAGACATTGGAATTTGCCGAGTAATTCTGAGCATTCGGGTACGGTTATTCGATGGGGTGCTGCTGTTGCGTTGGTAAGGATCGTGAGCTTAAAAAATCTAACAACAAAAAACTAGTCACTGCATTAGAATCGAATCGCCAGCGTGAGGAGAAAAAGAGCATTAAGAAGATTTACCTTGAAGCATTAAAGGGATAACCTAAATTTTTATCAGTGCACCCGAGAATTGTACTATGCTCCTCCAGGATGATAAACACGCTTCGCAGTCTTAAGCACTTCAGCTTTATCCAGCGTCATCGGTTTAAGTTTATGCTGAAGAAATAGTTCCATTTGATCATCATAATGCGGGCTACCCGGCTTGTTACTGGCGCCATACACATTAATGGTTTCGAGCTGAGGAAGACCCTTACCAAACTTTGCCATCATAATGTAGGACTCCCCCTGAACGCCCTTACGCATACCCTCTTTCCAAGGCAATGATCGTATGGTGGTGAGTACATCATCAATCCCCCAAAGTGGATAAAATTTTTCTCCACGCACTAACTTTTGATATTCACCTAATGTCACATTCTCTTTTTTAAAATGAGTGAGGAAGTAAGACTTTGCTTCACGCAATCCTTTCACTGCCTCCTCCTCGGTTAGCGCAGTGTTAAAGTCACGGCCTGCTTTGATAAATTCATCACGCCAATAATAATATTGAAAAGCAAAAAGGGCAGCACCATCACTGGTGATGCCTGTTGTTCTATCCCAGCTTTTAATTATGCCTATTTGCCTGGCGATGTCTGGATATTTACCAGCATCGAGCGTAAACACTACATCCATCTTCGTTCGAAATGCTAAATTCTCCGGGAGCTTTCCATCGTATTTAATTTGTTTAAATTGGTCGTAACTGATCTTGCCGGTGTCAGGCATGAGTTCTCTAAACCTCAGCGAACGGTTATTCTCTCTGCGCGTAAAATTCATTTCAGCAGGATACGATGCAGAATCCAAGTTATCTTTATCGGCCGATGCACGAAAGGGCGAATGGTTGGTATTAAATAAGTATCCAGAAGTAGGATTTACTTGCTGTGGCAGATCCGAAAAGGAATGAAATTCGGTCCAGCGTGTTTTATCGGTATTTCCGGGCACTGTGCCCAAATAGTTATAACCAGAAGTTCGCTTGGGCAGCAGTGCATTGCTCACATAAAAGATTGTGTCGTACCGATCGGCATACACAACATTAAAACTGGTAAGGTTCATGGTGGTCATTGCTGCTTTAAACTCAGTAAAATTTCTTGCCTTGTTCATGCGCCACCATTGCTCTGCAGCACCCACACGATCGAGCGATCCTACCCGAAACGAAAAGCCTCCTTGCGAAGTAAGTAATGTGGGCCCGTAAATACTTTTCCAAATTGTTTTAGGAACGGGTATGGTGATCAGATTCCAAAGCTTCACACGAAGCCACACTTGTTTCTCCTCCAACTCAAGCCATTTGCCGTCTACTTTATATTGATTGCTATTTTCTGGATTCAGTTCAAGTTGATAAAGGTCTAGCAGATCCGGTGAGTTGACGGTGTGAGCCCATCCGAGGTTTTCATTTACACCATGAAAAATCATGGCACCTCCGGGAAAAGTTGAACCAAGAATATTCCAACCCTGATCGGAATGAAGGTGAGCCTCGTACCATGCCTCAGGTCCTTCCAGCGGTTGATGCGAATTGACCGCCAGAAAACTTTCTCCTGAATTTGTTCTTGATGAATGTATTGCGATCGCATTTGAACCCTTGGCAGGAGCCTCCTCCGGTAAGAGATTCACCTTTTCATCTACAATTTGCTTCACGGCCCGGTCCGCACCAGACATCTGCGCCAGCGAAAGAATATACGCTGAAGTAATTTCAACAGGGTTGATAGGGAATGCATCCTCTAACAAAACTTCTTCAGGGTGAGCTAAGGCATAGTCGTTCAATCCGGCCGCGTAGCCTTCCAAAACTTTTTTGAATTCCGGGCTGAAGGTTGACTCATATTTCTCTGCGGCAAGCTCACGCGTTTGAAGCAGGTGAACAAAGAAATCTATTGCCGCTCCATCTTTTCCAAAAGCTCGCCCTGCCATAGCTTTGCCCGCCAACACAATTTTCTGAATGGTTTCAAAATTATCCTCAGCATGAGCCCACGCCAAACCATAGGCTACATCCGCATCTTTTACGCCAAAGATGTGCGGCACACCATAAGCATCGCGTGCTATCGTCACGTGGGATTGATCCCAACCGGAATGCTTGTACGAGGAAGAACAACTTTGAAAAAGTATGCATGGGATAGCAACTAAGGTTCCCCAAAAAAATCGAAACCAAAAAAAATTACTAATGGCTAACTTCATTGCGCAATGATTAGGTGAATAAAATTAAGAAATGTTAGCACTTACCTTCAGGTATTAGAAAAACAACTTTCTGATAAGGCTTACGGATTACACTGATCACAGCAGGATGGATCTGCTTTCATTTTTCCATGAGGATATTCTTTTTCTGATTCATATCCACAGTGACGACAATGATGCACCTCTGCTCGTATGGTGCGCGTGGGTGTTCCGCACCATGCACAGGGAAGGCCGAACAATTGACGCATCACATCGAAGCCGGGCATTGCACATGTAGGACAGACTGAGTGTATTTTCTCAACGAGCTTCAACGCAGCGGTCTCAATTACTTTCATTCTTGTAGGATTATAACATGCACGCATATCTGTCTCTACGTGAACTGCGGCAGAAGTATTAATTAAATGATCATAGCTCCTCTTGAGTGCTTCCCATGTGGTGATGCCTTTGATTTGGGTGAGTTTTTGTGTGGCATCTTTCAATATGAGGGCGTGATTTGGAAATTCATGATCCTGGGCAAATTGCTCCAATTCGATCCAGGTAGTAATTGTTTGTTGCCCAAAATTTGTATCGATACTCAATTCCCGGGCAACTATTTCAAGATTATTTTGAATGTCCATCAACATGACCAGCTCATCATCTGCCGGCACGAAATATAACGAGGGGTGAGGTCCAAACGATCCTTCGCTGGCGACCACCAGATCAGCGTGATGCTGATGCAACGCTGCTTTACATTTCATTCGCAGCGTCTCAATCGGTGATTGTGATCGTTCAACCTCACCCGAAAAGGTGCCAAACTGATCTGTATCAAGATTTTTAGTTACCTGACAGATGACTCCGAGATTTTTTTCCAGTACCGGTGCAATGACCAACTCTTTAGCGTGCTGCGTAACAATTAAGAGCGTTCTGCCCCTAAACATTCTATTAACTCGTTACACAAAATGGCTGGTACGAACCACACTCACCGGATGGAAAAATGCGATGATGGCATACCGTTCAAAATATTTTTTCTGGAGATGATCCAATATTTCCTTACAGCTTGCTTCAGAGACGATGGTTTCGATTTTTATGTTCTCTCCATCCCATTGATTGTCGCGCACGGCCGATAACCCTTTTCCGGAAACGGAGGATGTGGTGTAACCTTTGGCGCCCATTTCTGCAATTTCTTTTTCAATAATACCTTCAAGCGCTTCTTCTACAATAATGGTTAGCAGCATTAGATTGTTCATGTTGTTCATGGATTAGTGATACAGAAAATTAGCAATTTGATGATACAGGGGAATACCGATAATAATATTGAATGGAAAGGTGATGGCGAGCGCTGCCGTGAGGTAATACGAAGGGTTTGCTTCAGGCAATGCTACCCGACACGCAGCAGGTGCTGCTATGTAGGAAGCGCTGGCGGCCAACACTCCTAATATGGTGGCTCCTCCAAGACTTAAGCCAGCCAGGTGACCAAGCGTAATACCGAGTGCGGCATGTAAAATTGGGAACACAATGCCAAAGCCTATCAGAAGTATTCCCCCCTTTTTCAAATCAGACAATTTTCGACCCGCTACAAGGCCGGCCTCCAGTAGAAACAATGTGAGCACACCTTTAAACGGCATATCAAATAATGGAGAAACTTGCTCCCACCCCTCTTTTCCAACAAGCAAACCGATGATTACAAAACCAATTAAGAGCAAACTACTTTTACCAGCCAATAACTCTCTTGCAATTTCTTTAATCGAAACTTGTTCCTGTCCATCACCTCGTGGGGCATTAAGTCGGGCCAGCGAAATGGCAATGAGAATTGCAGGAATCTCCATCATTGCTAACATGCTGGGCATAAATCCTTCAAAGGAAATTTGAAGTGTTTCATGAAATGCCAAAGCAGCACTAAACGTAACTGCCGAAACCGAACCATAATGAGCGGCTAATGCAGCGGCATTATGAACATCAAACCTTCCAACGTTTCGCATGAACCAGTATGTCCATAGGGGTATGGCGCAGCAAAGTGATATGGCAACAATAGCCGGTTGAATAACTTCATCCACACTGGCAAGCGAAAGTTTATAACCACCTTTCAGGCCAATAGCAACAAGAAGGTATATGGTTAATGACTGATAAAGAGAATCAGGAAATTTCAAATCACTTTTTAATCGTGATGCAATAATGCCAAGCAAAAATGCCAGCACCATGGGTGATAAAACACTCGTAAACATATTGTAGGATTAAGGATTAAAAAATTCTACCTCACCACTGTCCAAATGATAGACAGCACCAATAATTTTCAGTGAGCCTTCGCGGACACGCTTTGCCAATACCGGCTCAAGCGACTTTAATTGTTCAACTTGAAGTTTTACATTTTCACGAATGGATGCATCCAGCAGATCGCTCGGGTGACTTTGCTTTGCGCGTTCAACAGCAGGCTTAATGGCGTTAATTAATGTAACTATGTGCCCAGGCACCTCGGGAAGCTTCACGGCAGCCGTCACGGCACCACATTGCGTATGGCCGAGTACAACAATCAATTTTGTGCCGAGCAATTCTTCTGCAAATTCGATGCTCCCCCAGGAGGCATAGGTGGATACCTGACCAGCTGTTCGCACAATAAACAGATCGCCCACACCCTGATCAAAAATAATTTCATTCGGCACACGTGAATCAGAACAGCCAACAATGGTAGCAAGTGGATATTGTGCCACCGATACTTCTTTAATGCGGTTTAAATCCTGATTGGGATGAATAGATTTACCAGTCATAAACCGTTGATTACCTTCCTTTAAGAGTTGAAGCGCCTGCTCCGGTGTGGTCACTGATTTATTCTGACCTACCGCTACCAGCATTTGAATCATAAATAATGAAACAAGAATCAATCGGTTGATGTGTATTTTGATTTTACTCATATTCAATTGGGCTTTAGTTCTTTTGCTTCTTGATAGAAAGTTTTTTAGTGACAATAAGATGAAGGACAATCCCTACCGCCATGATGGCCATTGCTTTAAGTAACATTTCGGTCGGCTTTCCAGGATGGATATCGTCTACCCCATTGGAAGGTGAAAGCGCACCGGCAACAAAAAGGGATATAATAAAAACGATTTGTTTAACATCAACACCTTTGCTCATAATCAGTCTTGGGTTTTAGTGACAGATAAAGATTTAGAAAAGCTTTGGGCAATAATGACGAAGCAGTACATGATAACCTGTTCGCCAATACCCAGCAGAAAGAATACGATCAGCAGATCACTGACAATCTCGGCAGTCAGTGATTGATCACGGGAAAGAATTTGTTGCGCCAGAAGAGCGAGCACAATCAAACCCGATACAATTTTTGGAATCCATTTCATGCGTCTTTTATTTTTTGTGCAAAAATGGACTCTCTAAATCATTAATTTTTATTGATATTTACTATGAAATACATCACGATAACTTATGAACTATACTCTGAATCAATTGAGAATATTTCAAAAAATTGCAGAAAGAGGTAGCATCACCAAAGCTGCCGATGAATTGCATTTGACTCAGCCCGCGGTTTCCAATCAGCTTAAAAACTTTCAAGATCAATTTGATATTCCGCTCACCGAGTTAGTAGGTAGAAAAATTTATATCACCGATTTCGGAAAAGAAATAGTACGGTCAGCGGAAAGAATCCTCAACGAGGTAGCCACCATTGACTTCAAAACACTGGAGTTTAAAGGCCAACTGGTAGGCAGGTTAAAATTATCGGTTGTATCTACCGGCAAATATGTAATGCCCTTTTTTCTCTCAGAATTTATGCAGCGTAATCCCGGTGTACAACTGGCCATGGATGTAACCAATAAGGCACAAGTAATTGAAAGCTTACAAAACAATGAGGTGGATTTCTCACTCGTTTCGGTTGTGCCTCCCAAACTTTCGGTTGAAAAGCTCGAACTACTTCAAAACAAATTATTTCTGGTAGGCAATACCAAAGTAGCGTTCAAAAAAGGACTGCATGATAAAAAGATTTTTGACACGCTGCCCTTAATTTATCGTGAACAAGGTTCGGCTACCCGGCAAGCCATGGAGCGCTTTATTGAACGAAATAAAATTACAGCGTTTAAACAAATTGAATTGACCTCAAATGAAGCGGTGAAGCAAGCTGTGCTGGCCGGACTGGGATATTCCATTATGCCTTTAATTGGAATTGAAAGTGAGCTCATGAGCGGCAAATTGCAAATCATTCCGGTGAAGGGCCTTCCGCTTTCAACCATGTGGAGTCTGGTGTGGTTGAAAGAGAAAAATCATTCTCCAATTGCTTCAGCGTTTCTGAGTTTTGTCAAGAAAGAAAAAAAGGCGATTGTGGATGGAAATTTTTCATGGTTTGAAGAATATTGATGAACTACATCCTAAGCTGACCTATTGCGAGGTATAGGTAAGAATTCTTTAACAGGGTTTGAATAATGTTCATTTTTTGTCTGCGTAGTTCTACTTACACAATTTGGTATAAACCACCATTGAAAATAGGGTCTTTCCATGACCACATCTTTAATTGATTCAATGTATCTTTACTACAGAAATCATGACACAGGAACAATACCGTCTTAAATCGCTTGGATTAAGCGTGGCGGACCATGTATCGGCCATGCTTGCGTATTGGGACAAGGACCTGATTTGTCGGTTTGCCAATGCTGCTTACATCGATTGGTTTGGCAAGACTCGCGAAGAAATGGTGGATAAGATTTCCATTAAAGAACTACTCGGGCCTCTATACGAAAAAAACCTCGCTTACATTACCGGAGCATTGGCCGGAAAAGCTCAAACCTTCGAGCGCGAAATAACCACTCCATCAGGAACTAAGCGACATGCATTGGCCAATTACTTTCCTGATATTGTGGATGGCGAAGTGAAAGGTTTTTTTGTACACGTGGCCGATATCACACACATTAAGCTGCTGGAAAAAGAGTTGTTTCAATCGCATGTAACTATTAAAGACCAGAATAAAAGACTACTGAATTTCTCAAACATCGTCTCTCATAATCTCAAATCTTATGCGCACAATCTTAAGTCGATGCTAAACTTATTTATCAATGCCCGCACTGAAGAGGAAAAAGATGTTACACTCAATTATCTAAAAAGTATTTCAACTGGCTTTAGCACAACAGTCGTGAATCTGACTCAGATTGTGGAAGAAGTTCAAAACCAATCAGAACTAAAACTCGAAGAAGTAAACCTAAGTCGGCTGGCAGAACAAATAAAAAGTGCAATGAAGGCGGAGATTAGAGAGAGTAATGCCATCATACAGAATAATATTGCAGCAGATCTTACTCATTTTGGCAATAGTGCCTATATGGAAAGTATTTTTTTAAATCTGATTAGTAACGCAATTAAGTATAGACATCCTTCTCGAGATCCAATTATCGAAATTAGTGCTCTCGCTAAAGACAATAAAATAAGACTGAGTGTAAAAGACAACGGCATTGGCCTTGATTTGAGCAAACATAAAGATGACCTTTTTGGACTCCATAAAACTTTCCACGGAAATGCTGATGCCAAAGGGATTGGTCTGTTCATTACCAAATTACAAGTAGAAGCAATGAATGGTTCAATTGAAATTGAAAGTCACGAAAATATTGGAACTACTTTTTCAGTCTTGTTTCCAATAGTCACAGCAATCAAACGAGATTTCGAATTGGATTTTAATAATACTAACTAGCACCCGATATAGCGCAGCAGTCAGTGGGATAAATCAGCTTTCGTGTAACTTCAGGCGAATCAAATCGTTTACGCATTCAACCGCTAAACATGAGTCACGCTGACATCAAGCCAATCATTCAACAAATTGATCACGTAACCAAGGCAATAGTTACCGAATTTGGAGCGCTTGACCAGGATCAGTTAAACTGGAAGCCCAATGCGGCAGTATGGAGCATCGCACAAAACATTGATCACCTCATGGTAATCAATCAAACCTATTTCGGAATACCACAATTGATTCGATCAGGCCATTACTCACTTCCGTGGATTGGGAAAATTACTTTTATTGTTAGCGTTTTAGGGAACGTCATTTTAAAATCAGTACACCCGAGCAGGCGAAAGAAATTAAAAACCTTTCCCATTTGGGAACCATCAAAAAGCAAAATTGCTATTGATGTGGTGCAGCAGTTTGTGTTACACCAAATTCGCTTGAAAGATTTGATCACCAACTCAATTGACCTGATGGAACGCAGAGTGGTGATCTCCTCTCCTGCCAATCGAAACATCGTATACACTCTCGAAAAAGCATTTCAAATAATAGCTACGCACGAAGAGCGTCACCTGGAACAAGCACGCGAAATACTTCGTGTGCTAAAGAAATAAAAGCATTGCGGAATAAGATTGGTATAAATACCTGCCGAAGCAAGGCTCCGACAGGTATGAAATACATTTGATTTACTTTTG
This sequence comes from uncultured Cyclobacteriaceae bacterium, assembly GCA_966095315.1. Lineage (GTDB taxonomy): Bacteria > Bacteroidota > Bacteroidia > Cytophagales > Cyclobacteriaceae > ELB16-189. The sequence continues at coordinate 142,277 of CBHTSG010000010.1, read as the reverse complement.
AGGAGGCAACAGCACAGCATCAACAACATAAACAACACCATTGGAAGCGGGCACCGTAGCAACAATGTTTGCTCCGTTCACGGTGTACTTTCCATCTTTCACTCCAATGGTAATATCATCGAGGTTCACCTGGTTGATTTTCTGTCCATCACGCAGATTTTCTAACTTATAAACACCAACCGAAACATGGTACTCTAAAATATTTCTGAGCGCCTCTTTGCTTTCAGGTTTCAACAAACCTTCTACGGTTCCTGCGGGAAGTTTATCAAATGCAGCATTGGTTGGTGCAAATACAGTGAAAGGCCCCGCATTGGAAAGTACATCAACATATTCGGCCGTCTTCAGTGCAGTAACCAACGTGCTGTGATCGGCAGAACCCACCGCCACACGCACAACATCTTTTTGTGATTCGTCATCAACCACGGTGGATTGTCCGCCTTCCGCCACATCTGCAGAAGCGGCCATTTGAGTTTGGTCCGATGAAGTTTGCTGACATGCCAGCATCATCAGACCTGCCATAAAAAGAGAAAATGTGATAGAGGTTTTCATAAAGGATAGATTAAAGTTTACGAGATCAGATTCATTCGATTTTGGAAGATTGTAGCAATTTGGTACGCATGGTTTTTCATCTTTGTGGCGCGCTTTCCTTCAAAGTGGTGATCTACGGTTTCGATGAACAGCAAAAGCCAACGATCAAAATGCATTCTATTAATGGGAAGTGACTGATGTTTTTCAAACGGATTACCTTTATAGTTATAGGTTTCAAAAACAAGGGAACTCCAGAATTGATACATCTTGGGTAAGTGCGCTGGCCAGTTTACATGAGCAAATGCTCCTGCCAGTAGTTCATCTACCTTCACTTTTTCATAAAAGGAATCCACCACCAGCTTAATATCTTCCTCCGTTGCGATATCTGCCTTAACCTTCATCATCACTCACAAATCCTTACGGTTGAAAATTCGCAAAGCGAAAAATAAAGGCAACAGTATCCACGCGCTCAAAACAGCAAGCGAGTAAGTGATACCCCATGCACTTCCAAAAAATTCATTATAGAAAGCACCAGTATAACCCATCAATGCAGAAATATCCAATGTGAGCAACATTACAATTCGCGCAAGGTCAATCGGATTAAAACTGACCAAGGCAAGCGTAATTTTCTCGATAGGATAATCGCTGAATGAGTAGACTACCATCAGCAATAATCCATCGTAGAGCAGCGAAAAGTAAAACCAAAACAAAAGTGCAATCCCTATTGCTTTCGCTTTATCCTGCGTAAGCACTGAAGCAAGAAATGCAAGCGACACAAAAACCAATGACAACACCATGCCCACGAGCAGTAAGGTGATCATCTCGTTAAGTCCACCAAAAATGATGGAAGGAATACCCACTCCTGCAGCAAATGCAATTGCCAGTGAAGAAGCTACGCCCGAATATTGACTGAGGAAAATTGATTTGCGCTGAATTGGTTGTGATAGTAAAAGCGTTATGAATTCATACGAATTAAAATAATTAATGGTAGCAAACACGATGCTGACCAGCGGCACAACCATGAGCACCACATTTAATAGACTAAGGGTAACTTTTGCTGAATCGCTGCTGAGTTGAAACAAAGCGATCGTGGTCACCATTAAAAAAAGCGTATACGCCAGAATAAAGCGCGTGCGCAAAATATCCTGGAACACATATTTGATCATCGTTGTCATGATACCATCAATTCTTTTATTTCCATGTCTTGTTGCTTAATCAACGTTGCAATCGCTTTCGCAAATCGTACCTGACCCGTTTCCCGCTTGAGGTCTTCAATCGAGCTATTGTAACGAATGGAGCCTTCAAACAAGTAAATCATATCGGTTGTGATTTCTTCAAGGTCGCTAAGGATGTGCGAGGTGATGATGAAAAGCTTTCCTGCTTTTTTTTCACGCAGCATTTTTTCTTTTAGGAACTCAACAGCGATTGGGTCCAGGCCTGCTGTTGGCTCATCCAAAATCAAGATATTAGGCTTAAATAAAAAGGCGAGAGCAGCACTTACTTTTTGCCGGGTTCCTCCTGATAAGGTGCGCATACGCTTGTCCATGATTTGATTCAGGCCAAATGCGTCTATTAACTCTTCATCCGTTTCGCGAATTTCTTTACGAAGATTTCGCATCATGTCGAACAGTTGACCTATCTTCAGGCTCTCCGGATAATATCCAATCTGTGGCATGTAGCCAATTGATTTGCGATAGAGATGTTCACCCTGAATGTTTTTTCCATTAATTTTTATTTCGCCACCCGTGGGAAGTGCCATGCCAAGAACGCATTTGATCAGCGTTGTTTTTCCTGAGCCGTTGGGCCCAAGCAAGGCATAAGAGTGCCCCGCCTTTAGTTCCATCGAAATCTGGCTGAGCGCGGTAAGTTTACCAAAATTTTTAGTGACGTTCTGCAAGGAGATCATAAGGTCGCATTCGTGGTGTAGGATCTTTCAAATTTTCGGGTGTGATGGCGGGCAATGTTTTCTCTGCGTGGTCAAGCAGAAAGACCATGAAACTTCGCCACAACAATACAGCAGCCGGCACATGCTCCACAATCATGGAATATAAATTCACCGGCCGGTACGGTACATCACCAACACCATCATGGTTGAGATCATAGCCATCGTAGCGATCCCAATAATTATTCTGCATGGTATTCATCACCAATGTACCGTTGGTAGCCACATCAAAGGTGTTGGCCGAGAAATTATTCTCTCCAAAATGATTTTCATCGCAGTTGGCCTGAAGCCTTAGTGCATAACCATTTTCAATAAATTCATTTTTGATAAATTGTATTCTACTGGTAGCCTCCATATAGATGCCAACTGTATTCTTCGTGAATAAATTATTTTCAACGCGGCTATCGCGAATGTCTTTCAAAAGCAATCCATAAGAAGAAGGTCCCCAATTTTGTTTGAATTGATTATTCGTCATCTCTACTCCTTTGGTATACATCACTGCCACACCTGCTCCATTACTTTCAAAAATATTATAGCGATAATGGTCATCATGCGAAAACATAAAGTGTAAGCCATAGCGTACATTATTCAGACTATAATTTCTTTCGATTAATGAATTGGTCACAAATTCAAAATAAATTCCATCACGGTGACCTTGTATCTTGTTATTGCGTATGGTAAGCGAATCACATTTCCAGGCGTGAATTCCATTGCCAATCTGATGCTCCTCTTTTGCAGTTGCCTTCAATACATTGCCGTCCACCATGCTATGCGAAGAATTGGCGAGGTAAATTCCGAAGAATGTATTTTCAAATTGATTGCCCACAACACTAAGATTGCGACAGTCCAATGCCTTTATTGCTGCCAGGTCTTCAATGCTTCCAACTCCGGTATTGATAAATCGGATGCCGGTAATGGTGACATTTCTGGCGGCTATGGTAAGTATTTCATATTTACGTTCACCATCAAACACAGGGAAATCTTTGCCAATCAGTGTGAGCGATTTTTTAATGATGATATTTCCTTCCTGATAAATGCCGGGAAGTACGATGATTGAGTCTCCGGCCTGTGCTTTTTCAATCGCGGTTTTGAGTTCTGATTTTAGTGGATGAACTGTCCACGTTTTAGCATGCGCTGAAAACGCAATCCACAAACAGAAATATGGAACTAGCCAGCGCATTATTTATTATACTGTGTTACCAATTCACCCCACGTTAAATAGGTGCCATTTACTTTTTCTTTGTACTCGTTCATTTTTGATTGGGTGACAAACGAAGCGATTTGTCCATTCATAGGACTGCGAATTCCTTCAGACTTTAAATAGAAAGCATTTTTTGCATTGATCAGCTGGCCTGGCGAATCATAATCCACCACAAATAAGAATTGCATATCTTCTTCCTTCACGGCTCCAGAATTATAAAAATTCAAAAAGCAATTCATGTCATCAAACTTATACACCTTGTCTTTGGTGGTCACCAGTTCTGCTCCAAACTTATCATCCATTAAAGTCATCTTACAAAAGTGACAAGCATCCGTTCCGTACTTCAATTGTTCGGGGCCGCTGTCGCAGGCGAACAAGAGTGAAGTAATTAGTATTACCATTAACTTTTTCATCGGTTCAATATTTATTTCAATACAAATTTCTTCAGGCTTTCTTTTTGTTAGCGCCCATGCGCTCATAAATAAGCAGACTAAACAAAATGATTCCCACCGCGATAAAAACCCATCCGCCAATATCGGGTCCTGAGAAAGCGGTGAAGTTTAACAATACTTTTGTACCAATCAGCGGTGGCTGATACGACATGCCTTCAATTTTAATAGGGGCATCGGGGCTTAAGTTATGGCCATAATCATAACCCCACATATAAAAATCAACCAACGCAGCAATGCCTGCTCCAATAATCAACATAAAAAATATTACCAATCCAATCCGCTTATTGATAATGGCGGCCAGCACGCCCACGCCAATTACCATACCTACGAGATAAATCATGTAATCAAATTCAGGAAACATACTTACTTCAATATGTTTCATTCCAATGTAGTGGTTCAATGCACTGATGGTGCGAACATCTCCACTTAACGTATTGATCCAGATTTTCATTTCCAGACCTTCCGGATATTGCGGAGCCCACATTAGAATTTGCCAAAGCGGTACAAAGTAGGCAGAGATCAGTGCCAGTGCACAGACTGCAATCAGAATTCTGGAAAGAGGTTTTAATGTTTTCATTTTAATTTTTTAAAAAAGGCGCCTCAACCGACCGAGGCGCCCGTGCTCAAACCTGTAAACAAAAAACCAGTTTATTTACCAGAGCCATTGCCCTGATCTTCGGTTTTACCGGTTGAGAATTTCAGCGCCACAGTACTATTCGCTGGCGATACGCGTGCATAGCCTTGCATTTCCTGGTGTAGTGCTGAGCAGAAATCAGTGCAATAGTATGGCACCACTCCTACTTCATCAGGCACCCACTTCAAGGTTTGTGTTTCACCAGGCATGATCAGAATTTCTGCATTTGCAGCACCTTTGATGGCGAAGCCATGAGGCACATCCCAATCTTGCTCAAGATTTGTTACGTGGAAGTACACCACATCACCCAATTTTATTCCTTCAATATTGTCAGGTGTTAAGTGCGAACGAATGGCAGTCATGTACACATGAACTTCTTTTCCTTTGCGCTCCACTTTGGTTTCCTTTTCTCCTTTTGCCACGTAAGGGTGATTGTTCTCTTCAATTTTGAAAATCTTAGTTGAATTAGGCATCACCAAACTTGCTGGTATTGCTTCCGCATAGTGCGGCTCACCCGTAGTAGGGAAGTCAAGCAACAATTTCATTTTGTCTCCATCAATAGAATAGAGCTGGGCGCTTTGGGTTAACTCAGGACCAGTGGGTAAGTAGCGATCTTTCGTGATTTTGTTATACGCGATTACATATTTGCCATGTGGCTTTTTAGTAGGGCCACCAGGCACACATAAGTGACCAATGGAGTAGTATGTAGGAACGCGGTCCAATACCTCAAGCGTTTTCACATTCCACTTTACAATTTCAGATGATACGAAGAATGATGTGTAGGCATTTCCCACGGCATCAAACTCGGTATGCAATGGGCCAAGGCCCGGCTTCTTCACCTCACCATGCAATGCAGACTCATATTTAATAACCGGAATTCCTGCAAACTCTCCTTCAAAATCTTTATTGGCTATGGCCTGTTGAATTTTGGTAAAGGAGAACACTGGAATCAATGCGGCCAATTTTCCCGAAGCAACAATGTATTCACCGGTAGGGTCGGTATCACAGCCGTGTGGCGATTTGGGACATGGAATAAAGTAAATAATGTCTTTCAACACGGTTGGATCAAGTTGCAATACTTCATCTAACATTTCGGAAGTTGCAGAGTGCGTTTTATCATCGTAAACGTTGTGAGCATATTTTGCTTTTACTTTGGTGCCCTTGCCTTGAGCAATGTACTCTTCTGCTTTCTTCCAGTTTACGGCCATGATAAAGTCCTTATCTTTTTGAGTAGCATTTACTTCCAATAAAGTATAGGCTTGCTCCGTGTTATAGCAGGAGAAGAAGAACCATCCGTGCGATGCACCCTTTCCTGCGCGTGACAAATCAAAGTTTACACCGGGCGTTTTCAATTGAAAACCAATATTCATCCTTCCGGTAGCTGGATCTATTTTGATGAAGCTTACCGTTCCTTTAAAGTTTTCTTTGTAGGTGCTGATCGGCACATCGCGGTTATCACCAACTGGCACACTGAAGCGGGTACCCGCCACAATGTATTCGCTGTTTTCAGTAATAAAAGGAGAAGAGTGATTACCACCACTATTAGGCAATTCAAGTATTTCTTCAGTCTTAAATGTCTTTAGACTTACACGCGCCACACGTGGGGTGTTGTTGGCATTGCCAAAAGCCCAGCGACCATCATGCTCTCCATTTGTTGTTGACAAAGCAATGTGATGCAAATCATCCCATGGAACATAGCCGTGTGATGTGTTCAGCATTGGTTTTGTTTCTTCGCTGTATCCATATCCATTCTCCGGAAATTGCGAGAACACGGGAACAATGCGAAACAATCGTCCGGAAGGAATTCCATAAACACTCATTTGTCCGTTGAATCCTCCTGACACAATGTTGTAAAACTCATCGTACTTTCCGGGCGCGACATAAACTTTGGAGGCAGCATCACCAATAACCGCGTCTTGCGGACCTTTTGGCTTGCATCCCACCAGCGAAAGCGAAGCAACCGCTACCAATAGCGTTGCCGTGTGCAGCAAATTTTTCATAGCCATACTTTAGTTTAGAATTAGAAATTTATTTTTGACCATCGTTCTGCCTCATGAATTCCAACACATCACGAGCGTCTCCGATGGATACATTTTGATTGGGCATGCGCGTGAGGCAAAGCTCCAATAGTTTTTGCGCTTCAGGATCCTTATCCAACATCACTTCTACATTGGTGATCATATTCATAATCCACTCTGGTTTTCTTCTGGTGGTTACACCCTTCCAGCCTGGGCCTACCACACGCATTTCATCCAGCTTATGACAGGCCGAGCACTTCATTTCATAGATGGCCAATCCGCGTTTTACGCGATCTTGTTCTAACGGGGAGTTGAGTGTCACATTTTTTACTGCGCCAATTCCTTTGTTCGGGTCTGTAATCACTGCCTCGGGGGCAGATTTGTCGGCAGACTGTTCAGGGAATTCTTCCGTGTTTTTGGGTTTATCGGGCGCGCAGGCACATACACAAGCCACTAATGAGAAGAGGAATATTCGAGAGGTCATAGTTTTTGTTTTTTTTTATGCAAACTACGCCCGTATATCCTTGTGGTTTATGAGTTAAATCACATGCAAAACCTGATTTTTATCAGTATTTTATCCAAGCTAAAGTGGTAAAGGGCACTTAAATGAGGATTTTATGATCGACAATCTGGAGTTTGCCTTGTTCCTCCATTGTCTTCACGGTACGAATAACGGTTTCCACCCTCAAGCCGCTCATATCGGCCATTTGCTGGCGGGTGATGGGTACAGTGAATTTTCCGTTGCTATGCCCAAATTTCTCCTTCATATAATTGATGAGGCTCATGATCCGGTGCTCAGGATCATAAAAAGAAATTTCAGAGAGAATCATGTTTTTGAAACGAAGACGATCGCACAGCACTTTATCAAGAGCCATGTGTACTTCAAAATTTTCTTTGAGCAGGGTAAAAAAATTTTCTTTATTCAATCGCCACACCTCAGAAGAAGTAATGGCAATGGCTGAGCTGGGATATTTGAAACCGGAAATTAATGGCGGCTCACCGAAGCTCTCGCCTTCGTTAAAGATTCCTTGTATGAATTCATCGCCCTCATCACTATAGGTCACCATTTTTAGGGAGCCGGAAATTAATTCGAAATAATTTAACGCTTCATCTCCTTCTCTAAAAAGTGTATCTCCTTTTTTCAAAGCCACTTTGCGTGCACCATGTTGGGTTAAGAGTGTCGGAGAAATCACGGGAAAGTTCAAGTTAGCGATGTCGGTTACCAAAGATAAGTATTTCAGGAAGATATCTTCATCCTGTTCACTTTGTAGAATTGCATAGTAACGATTTCCTGCCATGATGGTGGCGAAGGTAAATGTAACATTTGCGTGAATTTTATGATTCTGCTCACAAGCAGTTTACTACTTTTTTGGTTTCTTCTCTTCAAAGAGCATTCTTATAGAGGGTCCGTGAGTATCATCAAACTGACCACTCTTCATGCTCCAGATAAACCCCGCCAAAAAAATTAGCGCCACAGTGAGGGATATACCAATCAGCAAAATAATGATCGTCATAAATTTCGGATGGATAAGTTTGCGCGCTTGGCTGCGTAATTTACTGCTATTGTAGAAAATAGTACAACGCTCACACTGCTAATGGGCATTAAAATGGCTGCCACCAATGGGGTGAGGTGCCCCGTCATGGCTACTGATAGTGCGATGCAATTATAGAAGAATGAAATAACAAAGCCCCACTTAAGAATATTGGTGGCCGTTTTACTCAGCTGAATGAATCGATCAAGATTACCCAATTGATCACCGGTAATGATTCCATCACAGGCGGGAGAAAATATTCCGGTATCATCCGTCACTACAATACCGACATCACTTTGTTGCAACGCACCGGAATCATTGAGCCCATCACCAATCATCATAACTTTGTATCCATTCATTTGCAAGTTGGAAACAAAGTCAAGTTTATCGTGCGGAGTTTGTTGAAAGCGAAGGGTGGTATTGGAGTGAAACAATCGAGCCATGCGTTCATGATCAAAATCCTGATCACCGGATAGCATCGCTTTTACTTTTCTTCCTAGACGATTCACCAAACCGCCAATTTCCTCGCGCAAGCGCGATTCAATTTTAAAATAACCGAGAACCTGATCGTTGATAGCAACAAATACAAATGACGATTGTCCTTTCAGCAAACCATCAAACCCTACAAAGGAAGGAGAACCTAATTTTATTTTTTTACCTGCCACTACACCTTCTAATCCCTTACCCGCCTTTTCAAAAAATGAGCTGACCTCGGCCTCTGCTTTTGGTTCGATACTTTTGGCGATGAGTACGCTAAGTGGATGCGTTGAGCATGAAGCAAGCTGACGCACCCATGCCAGCTCCTGATTACTGATGTCACCAATGAATTTCACTGCATCACTTCCTGAGGTTATCGTGCCGGTTTTGTCAAACACGATGGAATCAATGGAGGCCATACGCTCAATCACATCTGCATTTTTCAAATACAAACCATGTCTGCCAAACACCCGTAGCATGTTTCCATACGTGAACGGTGCTACCAATGCCAACGCACAAGGGCACGCCACCATTAAAACAGCGGTGAGTACCAACCACATTTTTGAAGGATCATTTACATACCAGACAACACCGGTAATAACGGCCAGCCCAAGCACAATCCAGGTAAATTTGGTAGCCGCCTTGTCAATGATTTTCCGGTACTGGCTTTCCAATGGTTTCTTAAAACTCTTACTGTTCCACAAACTGGTCAAATGACTTTGAGAAGTTTCTTTGGTAACAATCACTTCAATAGGCTGACCAACCAATCGACCACCGGCATAAATTAATTCGCCTTCTTTAATTACCACAGGCTTTGCTTCACCAGTAACAAAACTATAATCGATGTAAGCATCTTTACTTTTTAATATAGAATCCGCTGGTATTACCTCCATATTGCGGATACGAAGGCGATCAGATTTTTTGATATCGTATATAATCACCGGTTTCCACTCCTGTGTAGTCCAACGATAAACAGCTAAGGGAAAATAGGATTTGTAATCCCGATCAAACGCAAGACTGTCATACGTTTTGCTTTGAAACCAGCGGCCTATCAGCAAGAAAAATACAAGCCCGGCTAGTGAATCAAGATACCCAGGCCCGGTGTGTGAAAGAATGTCATACGCGCTTCGAAAGAAAAGTGCCAGTAATCCTGCGGCAATGGGTACATCAATATTAATCTGACGCTGCCGAAAACTGCGCCATGCATTGCTAAGATAATCCTTGCCACTGTAGAACAGCACCGGAATGGCAAGCACAATGTTTAAGTAAGAAAAAATTATTTTAAGATTAGCATCTTCTTCAGCAAGGCCAAGATACTCCGGAAAGCTAAAGAGCATAATGTTTCCAAAAGCAAAACCGGCCACTGCTAATTTGATCACCAGTGATTTAATCGCTGGGTTAGGGATAGTGGTTTCCTCATTCAAATTTATTTGAGGGGGATAACCCAACGAAGCTGCGAGGTGTGCGAGAACACTCAATTTAATTTTGGCCGGGTCAAAATCGATGGTCACTGACTTGCGGCCAAAGTTTACTTCCGATTTTAAAACACCCTCTCGCAACCGGTTAAGGTTTTCCATCAGCCAGATGCAAGAACTGCAATGAATGGCAGGGAGTGTAAAATTAATTCGCGCAAAGTCCGGGGAATCAAACTGAATAATTTTTCTACGCACCGCTGCGTCATCGAGATAGAGGTAGGCATCGGATGGTACCGGTGTAAAGCTTACGCCCGGATTTTTATCCAATGCATAATATTCACACAAATCATTTTCTGAAAGTATTTCATACACCGTTTTGCAGCCAAAGCAACAAAACGTCTTTTCCTCAGCAGTGAGAATGTCCTCCGTGCAAGGTTGACCGCAGTGATAACATTTCAACTCTTGCGCTACCGCTTGCTCCATGCAATATCAATTAGAATAAAAAAGAGATAATTTTTTGTCTATCACCTGACTTCTTACCACGGAACCACTAAGCAAATTGCGATTACGGCTACCCAACACCAGTAAGGGCCTTTCCATTTTTGCCGTGGCCGACATCAGTTGCTTCTCCATTTCCTGACGCTTTAAGGGTACAATGCCAACATCGGGAAATGATTCCTTAATGAAAGATACGAGATCTTGCTCAAAAATAATGCTCATTTCGTCTTCCGGTATGGGTGTAAAAAGCGTCAACTTTTTCTCTTTGCTCGATTTTCCAAAAAGAAAAATGAGTGACTTAATTGCCGTAACGATCGATTGATCAAAATCGCCCACTACCACAATCTCATTAAAGTGATTATCGGTGCAACACGATATAAAAAGGGAACAGTTCATACTGCCCAGCATGGTATCGGAGAAAACCGATTGAAATTGTTCGAGTGACTCTTTATTGGCAGGCTGAAGGCTCACCAGATCCGCAAAGCAACTTTGTGAGATTAATGAATCTAGCAAGGACTGGCTCTTGATAAAATTCACATCCACTTTCAACCTACTTGCCTCATCTTCCAGTTGAATTTCAAATTCCTCGCGCGAGATACTTTTGGGTTTGGCTTTTGCCTTAGGTTTTCCTTTATGAAAATCCGTCAACCAAAAAACAGAGAATTTCTTTTGCGGAATATGCGCAAACATGTTGACGTAATCCGTCAGGTGAAAGGCAGAGGCTTCGTGAACGGGAATAATGAAATGCGTGATCATAACACAAGAGCTTAGTGAAGTTTGGCGGTCCAGATGGGGCATTCAATATGGTTGACTACATCTTCGGCAATGCTGCCCGTCATTAATCGCCCTATGCCTCTACGGCCATGTGTGGCAATGGCAACCATATCGCCTTTTACTTCCGTTACAAAATTTCGCACACCTTCTTCCTCATCAATATCATTGTAAATGCTGAGTGTAAAATCTTTGAGCATGAATCGCTTTGCAAATTTGCGCAACTCAGGCATGATCACTGAACTCTTACGAAACAGACCGGGTGTATTGATGAACACTACATGAAGTGTAGCGCCAAAAAAATTCTGTAACTGTTTTACCTTTTGAGTTAACACTTCCAGGTCCATATCCGGAACAATCGGGAAAACAATATTTTTGATGGATGATAGTTTGGTTGATTTTTTTACCGCGATCACCGGCACGTTGGATCGTCTAACAATTTTTTCAGTATTGGAGCCAACTAAATATTCTTTAAGCCCGGAAGCCCCGTGTGTGCCCATCACGATAAGGTCTATTTTTTTCTCTTTGGCGATGTCTTCAATCGTTGGCATCACCGGACCGAAGGCCACATTTCCAAAAACTTCGGGTCCTTCCTTCGCATACTTGTTGGTAAGCTTTGCGAAATTTTTTTCAGCGGAAGCCTTTGCATCTTTTATGAAAGCTTCTTCAAAGGAAAGCGTGGGCATCAATACCGTATCGTGCAAAACAGGAAGCTCAATCACATGGAGTAATTCAATCACTCCATTACTTTTTTCTGCCAACTCTACCGCAAATCGAAACGCTTGCACAGAAGGCTCAGAAAAATCACAAGGAACCAATATCTTTTTCATAACCCGTGGGATTTGATAGTCCAAAAGTACGGTCAGACCACTGCCACCCTAATGATAGGTATCAACGAAAAAGATGACTTTTATCAGAAAATCAGGCCAAAATGAGGTCGGCCTGCTTGGCTAGTTTTTTGGCATCAATGACACGAATTTTCTTTCCCTCGAAAGCAATAAGGCCATCGTTTTTGAATTCAGAAAGCAACCGGATAACCGTTTCAGTAGCAGTGCCCACAATGCTTGCTAAATCCTCGCGCGAAAGCGCAAGATCAATTAATGCACTGCCCTCGCCTTCCATGCCATAGGTTTCCTTCAGCATAATCAGGTTTGCGGCCAGGCGCTCACGCACTGATTTATGAGCCAGCTCGGCCATACGCTCTTCCATAATTCCCATTTCATGACATACGGCTTTCACCACCTTACGCATGAATACGGGATTCTTTTGAAGCACTTCGAAGAATTGTTCTTTGGGGATAAAACAGATTTTTGCGTCCTCTAAAACTGTGGCGGTTGCAGCATAAAACTCTTCACTGAGTAATGAACGATATCCTAAAAAATCGCCTGGTTTTGCCAGGTACACGATGTATTCTTTTCCCTGCACATTGTTTTTAAACACCTTCACTTTACCACCATTCATGCAATAGAGACCGGTGGGGCGGGTGCCTTCATAAAAAATATTCTGGCCTTTTTTGTATTGAATGCAGGTCTTGTGGAGATTGATTTTATTCAAATCCTCAGGCTCCAAGCCATTAAAAAGTGAGTCCTTTAAATGATCGCACAATGTGCACGCAATGTTAAATTCTACTTTAGCCATACATCATAACTTAGAGGAAAGATAGTATTTTATTCAGATTTTTACAGCTATAGTGCCCAAATTCACAACCCCAAACAAAGCACATTAGTTTATTTTTGAAGCCATGGCCATTAAAATAATTGCATTTGATGCCGATGACACCTTGTGGCACAATGAAAATCTTTTTCAGGAATCGGAGAGGCGATTTTGCGAACTGATGGAAAATTACCTGCCCATTCATACCACCGAGCGCGAGTTGTTGCAAACAGAAATACAAAACATTCATTTATATGGTTACGGTGTGAAGGCTTTCATGCTTTCGATGATTGAAACAGCCATTCACATCAGTGGAAAAACACTTCCACCCGATGCGATTGAAAAGATTATTGCCATCGGCAAAGAATTATTGCAACAACCTGTAACGCTCATTGATGGTGTTGAAGATGTGCTCAAAAGGCTTAGCGGCAGGTATAGACTGGTGATGGCCACTAAGGGTGATTTGCTGGATCAGGAACGAAAATTGCGCAAGTCGGGGCTGGAAAATTACTTTCACCATATTGAAATCATGTCGGAAAAAGCAGAAGCGGATTATGGAAAATTAATTCGCCATCTGGATATTCAGCCTTCTGAATTTTTAATGATTGGTAATTCGCTCAAATCGGATATTCTTCCGGTGCTGAATCTTGGTGGTCATGGATTTCACATTCCTTACCATATCACCTGGGGTCATGAAAAAGTTGAAGCACAAATCAATCACCCAAATTTTCAGGAATTAGAATCGATTCGGGATGTAATGAATTTGGTGTGATCAAAAAAGAAAGCGATCCGAACGTGTGCCCCATCACACGCAAAAAATCGGAACGCGTTTTTATCCGAGAAAAAAATAAGCCCCACCTGAAGTTGAACGATTTACAAAACCCCAAACTTCAGGGGAGCTTATGTGGTTGAGCACTTCCTTAACGTGAGGATACCTGAAAGCGGTCTCCTTTCTTTTCAGGCGACTTCGTTAAGTTGAGATAGGCTCGGTTTAAGGCCTCCACAATCATGGTGATATACTCTTTGCTTTCACTCACAATCACATCCTTCTCTCCTTCCGCAGTGTGAATGCGCACAGCATACTTGTCCTTGAGCATCCACAAAATCAACAACCCTCCAGCAAAGAGCACCACACCCATGATCATCAAAAGCATGTTGGTGCTGAAGAGAAAGTCGAAAAGGGTAACCTGTGCCGGCCACGACTGTGGAACCAAATTCAAGGAACCACTCACAAAGACTGCTGCACCCAGTACAAGCAATGCTAACTGATAAACTCTTGGCGGGTGAACGATGTACAATCCGTGCCTGGTAATTCCTTTGAGCTGATACAGCGTCTTCCTCACCTTGATGAAGGAATTGGTAACAACTACCTGGTGACCATCCGTGTAATACAAAATTTCATCTGCATTCATAGTCAGTAATTATTTTTGATTTAATCAAATTTACTTTCGCGCTTCTCCTCACTCCACTGACATTCGACTATCCTGCATTTTTTTCAGACCAGGCGAATAGCTTCACCTCCATTCATCGACAAATTTGATCGGTCTAGGGTACAGGAATTTAAAAAGAAGATCGCCAAACGAATTGTGAATCCAATGCTGATAAAGCTTCAATGCGAATTGCTTGCAAAAAGGCAGAGTGTCTTAAACAGAAAGCAATGAGCCTATACCGAATAGCAGCACGAACAGTAAGGTGGACAATGCCATTTGTTTCAGATAAGGGTCAAGTTCAGACGATTGTTTTTTTGATACTGCCAAACCGTTGCGAATAAAAAGCGGTAGCGTTAACAAAAACAAAAACTGATAATAACTTTTGAAGTTCATGAAAACATAAATCGTGGCAAACAAAACTCCACCGATTAATAACATCCAATGATATTGAGAGGCTTTCGCTTTGCCAATGCGCACCGGTACAGAGAACTTTCCGGCCTCACGGTCAGATTCGATATCGCGGACGTTGTTAATGTTCAACACCGCCATTGAGAAAAAACCGCATGTGAGGGCCGGCAGTAATTCATTGATGGAGACTTGTTGCGTGAACAGGTAGTACGATCCCATCACGCCTACCAATCCAAAAAAAATCAAAACAGAAATGTCGCCTAAGCCCAGGTAGCCGTAAGGTTTTTTCCCCACGGTATAGGCAATTGCTGCAAGAATAGAAAGGAGGCCGAGGCCAATAAAAAAGAGAATGGCATTCCAATTCGCACCAAATGAAACCATTAACAAAGCAATGCCGCTCACCAAACTAAAAACAGAAAAGAGTACGATGGCATTTTTCATTTGCGCTGAAGAGATTGCACCTGATTGTACTGCCCGTTGAGGGCCTTTGCGGCCAGCATGATCAGCACCGTTTACACTGTCGCCATAATCATTGGCAAGATTTGAAAGCACCTGAAGGAAAATGGTGGTGAGGCAGCAGAGAAAGAAAATCATTCCGTCAAACTTGCCGGCAGCGGCTGCTAAAAAACCCGCCATGCCAATGCAGGAAAGTGATAAGGGCAAGGTTCTCAATCGAAAGGCGTGAAGCCATGCGGTAGCATTCATGGAGCAAAAATTCTTCAGCGCGAATATAAGAGAATGACGTTACAGAATTTCGCGAATTGTATACGGCTGGTTTTGAAACATCACCGTCTCACCAATATTTGCCTTCACCAAAACTTTAGCCAGTGGCGATTGTAACGAAATTGCATAAAATTCTAGTCCATCAATAGTTAATTTACCCAGGCTAATGGCGAAGTAAAAATTCCCTCTGTTGGTAACAACTAGCCTTCCCAAGAGTGATTCCGGCTGACCGGGGTGGATTCGCTCCAGCACTTCCTTGAGTTGAAGAGCCACCGCTACTTGCTCGGCCGCCTGATCGCGTTGAATCTGTGCCATGGCTCGTCCGGTTTCATATTTATCGCCCGCGCTGCTTTTCTCCTCACTGTTGGCAGCTTCTTGTGCATGCATCATTGCTTGTTGTGAATTGCGAATACGTTCATCCACCATACGCTGACATGCTGATAGCAATTGAAGTTTGATATCAGGCGCCATCAAATGCCAAGAATTGATTTCAGTTTGGTATAACCGGTTTTACTCACCGGTATTTGCTTACCATCGCGCAGCACGGCCATGTGTGTTTCCTTTTGGTAAGGATCGATGCGCGTGATTTGTTGGATGTGAATAATATAAGAACGATGCACCCGCACAAATTGTGCTGGGTCGAGTGTCTGCTCAAAGAATTGCATCGTTTTATTTTTTAGAAACTGTCCTTCTGCAGTGGTGATTTTCACAAAGTCATCATCGGCTTCCAGATAATGAATTTCATGCACCGGAATAATTTTTACTTTATTCCCGGTCTTCACCACCACTCTGCCCTGTTGTGCTGCTGCCGTACCCATGGTAGTGAGCACGCGCTCCACAGGCTCCGGGCTTGTGGGGGTTAAATTGCTTTTCCATTTTAAAATGGCCGTGCGAAAACGTTCTTCAGCAACGGGCTTCAGCAAGTAATCCACTGCGTTGGCTTCAAACGCTTTGATCGCAAAAGCATCATATGCGGTGATGAAAATAATGGCTGGCTTCTGATCAATTAGCTCAAGCATTTCAAAGCCGGTGATTTTAGGCATTTGAATGTCGAGGAAAATCAAATCCGGCTGGTGCTGCTGAATTGCTTTTACACCTTCAAAGCCATCACCACACTCCTGCACCACTTCTAGTTCAGGAAAAGATTTTAAATATGCTTTTATAATTTCGCGACTGAGCGGCTCATCATCAATGATAATAGCTTTCACAATTTCTTTCGGTTTATAGTTTTTCGGGCAATGTCAGTTGCACAGTAAAGCGATTGTTTTCCGCTGTAGTCTTCAGTAAATCGTTTCGCGTATATAAAAGGTACAACCTTCTGCGCAAGCCATTCAGTCCAAAGCCACTGCCCTCTGCCGGCTGCATGTCTGCATCAAATGGGTTGGAGATTTCAATGAGCAACGAATCTCCCTCTCTGCGGGTGGACATGGTGATCAAAACTTTTTCCGTTGTGCCATACAATCCAAATTTAATCGCGTTCTCCACTAAGGGCTGAATCAGCAGCGGGGGTATCAACCAAAGTTTCAATTGCTCATCCACATCCAGCTGTACATCCATGCGATGGCCGAAGCGCACTTTCTCAATGGAAAGATACAATTGCAGGTAAGCAATTTCCTGATCAAGGGTGATCCAACGCTCATCAGCGCGACTGAGCGTAGCTCTCAAAAAATCAGATAATTGTTGCACCATCACCCGAGCGCGATCGGGCTGAATAAGTATCAAAGCATTAATAGAATTCAAGCTATTGAATAAGAAATGAGGTTGAAGCTGGTTTTGAAGTTTTTGCAACTCCGCTTCGCGCACCAACACTTGCGCACTGGTTTCTGTGTTGCGTTGTTCCTTTGCATCATTCCATCGCGCATAAAAAATCAGCGAAAGGCCCGAGCCACCAATTATTAAAAATAAAATTGCCCAACGCATAGGTGCGGCTGCTTTCAAAAAATCAAAAAAGGAGGCATCAACATTGGGAATCTGATAGATCACCTGCGTGGCCAACGATTGACCAGCGGTGGCAAGTAGCAGTGTCAGCACAATGGCAAACTGAAAAACGCCTGCTTTCGGCAATCGTGGAATGGACATGCTCATGATCAACACTGCACCTAACGCAACAATGTTGAGCACGAATGAATCCCACACAGCCGAAACACCATCGATTTGAAAATACGTGGTGAGCACCCACACATGGAAGCCCATCCACAAAATCAGCCCGGCAAGAATGGATATGCGAACCAATTGTGTGGCATTCTTCATGTGAAAGGGCATCATCATGCTGCTTCGTCAGTTTGGTTTGGAAAATTCCAGTATGCGTTTGGCTTTTGCCTCTACCACTTCAAGGTACGAATTTACATCAGCCGGCTCTTCGGTAACACTGTACAATTGCGCTCCATCCTCCAATGCCGATAGTTCACAAACATCTACCACATTCACAAATTTCCACTGCACCTTTTCGTTACGGGTATTCAAAAAATCAAAACCATCAATTTGTCCGAGGATGAAAGCCTTCTCGCGTGCCCAATCAATTTCATCGGCTGCGATTAATCGCCACTGCTCATCAAACTGTGGCGCATGATTACCCGCGCCACTCACCACCTGATAGACCAACTTTGCTAGGTACCAGTTCATCGGTTCATGGGTTAGGAATGAACGTTTAAAGTTCAAGATTTCGATCATCGGAACATTGAACTTTAAACGTTACACTTTTGAACTTAGAAGCTTTTTACATCCACGCCCCCAAACATCACAAATCCAGTGAGCACAATTTTCTTTTCGGGGTTAGGTGCCTGTGTTCCATGGCGCTTATCATCAAAGCCACCGAGGATCACCGTCATGTCCGATTTTAATTCCCAATTGGCAGGCACCATTAATTTTACACCGCCAAACAATTGCACCACATCAATTACTACCGTTCCCTGAATATCGGCCTGAGTCAAATCAATTTCAGAGCCACCGAATACGCAAGTTGTTTCACCACCTTTGAAATTTTTGGAGAACACTCTTTTCTTAGCGCCACCAAATACGGTGGTGATATCAAACCAATCTTCGCCACCGGTATCGGTGCTTACCACGCCATCGCCCCACAAACTCTTGCGATTTTCGCGTGCGGCCGATCCCATCATGGCGCGGAAGACAATGAACAAGCCTACGATGATGATGCCGATAGGAAATGCATAGCGATCGATGTCGTAGGGAAAGCCAGGGATGTCATCAATGAGGAAGAAGCTACCCACCAAAATCATGACCAACCAGCCAATGCCTTCAAATCTGCGGTTGATACCTACAGCCACACCGATGGCGATGAGGAAGGTTTTCCAGGAAATCAACCAGCCCGGAAAATCATAAAGATCAAGGCGATCCAATAATAATAAAGAACCGATGGCGAGGATGATGGCGCCTACCCAGAGGCTGCTACTCATCTTTTTGCGTTCGTTGGTCATAGATAATGTGCTTTTTATGCATCAAATGTAACGGGAGAAGGGTGTGCAGAGCGATAGGATCTAGGCCATCAGCGGCAACCACTCGGTGAAACCGGGAAAAATGACCGGTGAAACCGGATCAGAAAAAACGGACCAATATTGTCATAAGGGGCATCAAAATAACTGGCCTGCAAAAAAATCGTAAGTTGTTACAACTCAATCTATGGTTAATATGATCCATTCAATAAAATCCTATGATCCTGACTGGAAGACCGAATTCGAAAGGTTGAAAAAAGTGTTTATCCAAGAATTAAATGGTTTTGAAATTGATGTGCAACATGTAGGAAGCACGGCAGTGCCAGGGCTCAGTGCAAAACCAATATTAGATATTGACATTATAATAAGTGACAAAACACAACTCTCCATCATTTCTAAGAAACTTGAAAGGCTTGGTTATAGCAATAAAGGCGATCAAGGTATTGCCGGTCGATATGCGTTCAAACCATCCTCTGAACTAACACCCACTACAGCGATCTCCAAAAAATGGTTGGATCATCATCTTTATGTTTGCTTTTCCGATAGTCTTGCATTGAAAAATCACCTCGCTTTCAGAAACATTCTATTGAAGAACAAAGACCTCGCGGAAGAATACTCTCAACTCAAAGTAAATCTGGCTAATCAAGAAGGTATGACAAGGGAAAAATATACCACCCTAAAAACAACCTTTATCTTAAAGGCTCTTGATCTATCAGGGTTCGACTCAGAAGAGCTGCGTCAAATAGAAAAAGCTAACCTGTGAGGATTGCACTTAACTTTCTCCTCATATCTGTCTTTTAAATCGGATAAGTTAAAATCTAAAACACGTGAGCAGCGCATAAAGTAAGAAATCAAGGCACTACGGATAGATATTGAAATGGGTTGCTTAATTTGGTCCTTAGCATGAGCAGATGATTAAGCCAACGCCCGATGAACAGTGAACCAACGCCAAAAACAACAAAAGAAATCTGGATTGACGTCTTTAAGGATTTGATTGGCTTCGATAGGGGCTATTACTATACGTTGCGAGCCGTCTATTCTGCACCCGATGAAGTGTTTGAATCCTATTTCAACAACCGAGGTAAATATGTGTCGCCCTTTACCCTAGTGGGCATTTCGTTTAGTATTTATTATCTCATCTCAGGTTTTTTGGTGGACTGGGATGCCGTAGGCACTGCGATAAAGCACATCATGAAATTATTCATTGAATGGGAAATAGATCTGCTTTCAGCAAAGTCAGCAGAAGTGAACAGCTCAATCATTGGCAAAGTCTACGATGGAATGATTGTTCCGATGACGGACGTTATAATCCTGGGCTTTTCCAAATACTTAATTGCAATAGTCTTTCCAATTCAAATAATCACATTTTACGCCACTTCGTTGTTCACCCGTAAACTTGGATATAGTTTCTTCCATCACTTCGTATCGTTTAATTATTTCTTTTCATTCTCTTTGCTTGCCTTCAACATCATTATCATGATTTCCCTTATTAATGTATGGCTGTTTATACCCTGCGGGTTAGCCTATAATTATTTCTTCTTTGGATTATGGTTAAGATCCTATGGCGAAAATAAAGCATCCATAAAAAAAGCATTGATAAAAGGTTACGCGATTACCCTCCTCGTCATCATGGTAATCAGTGTTTTCATAAGCCTCACTTGGGGATTATTGAAAGAATGGTAGCACCAGAGCCAAACTAAACGTGATGTTAAAAAAACGCTTCTAGAAAAAGAAAACCAAGACTACTATGGACAATGTAAATGATCGTACTTCTCCTATTAAGATTAGTAAGGACAATTTCAGAAAAATTGGTTATCAATTAATCGATAACATTTCTGAATTCTATGATACCATTAACGATCGACCCGTTACTACAGGAGAAACTCCGAAACAAATACAATCCATTTTAGGAAATGCTGCATTACCCGATAACGGAACTTCTGTTTCAAATTTATTTACAAGGGCTTCTGATTTGCTGTTAAGTCATTCGCTACTTAATGGGCATCCAAAATTCTTTGGATACATCACTTCTTCACCAACGCAAATTGGTGCCTTGGCCGATTTGTTAGCGGCAGCAGTTAACCCAAATGTGGGCGCCAATATTTTGAGCCCGATGGCCACCGCTATTGAAAAGCAAACGGTAAAATGGCTGGCAGAATTTATTGGTGTGCCTCACACGTATGGCGGACTATTAGTGAGTGGTGGAAACATGGCAAACCTCACGGGTTTCTTAGCCGCCAGAACTGCCAAAGCACCAAAAAGTTTAAAAGAAGATGGATTGGCAAATACTGGCAAAGAGTTAGTCTTCTATTGCTCCAAAGCAACGCACACCTGGATTGACAAGGCCGCAGTTTTATTTGGGCATGGCTCAAAAGCCATCCGATGGGTGCCCACACACCACGACAATAAAATGGACACTAATGCTTTAACGCAAATCATCAATGCTGATGTAAAAAATGGTAAAAAACCTTTTCTAGTCATTGGAAATGCAGGAGATGTTAGCACTGGTGTGGTGGATAACCTTTCTGAAATAGCGGCCATTTGCAAAGCATATGACGCATGGTTTCATATAGATGGTGCTTATGGAATACCAGCCGCAGTAGTTCCGCAATACAAAGATCTATTTAACGGGATAGCAGAAGCTGATTCTATCGCGCTTGACCCGCACAAATGGCTCTACGCGCCACTTGAGGCAGGTTGTATTTTAGTGAAAAACCCACAACACTTGATCGATACTTACAGCGCACATCCGGTCTACTACAATTTCGATAATGCCGCTGATGAACCTTCGCTTAACTATTACGAACATGGTTTTCAAAACTCCCGAGGATTTCGGGCATTGAAAGTTTGGATGGCGTTGCAGCAAGTCGGAAGGACGGGCTATGTTCAAATGATTTATGAAGACATCGAGTTGTCACAATTATTATTTGAAGAGGCACAAAAACATCAGGAGCTTGAGGCTGTGACACAAAATCTCAGCATTACCACGCTTCGATATACCCCAATGGATGATCTCAAAACAGAAAGGATCGATGAAACTTATTTGAACACACTGAATGAAAAATTATTGAATGTGTTGCAACAAGGAGGAGAAGTATTTTTATCTAATGCCGTGGTGGGCGGTAAGTATTGCCTCAGAGCCTGTATTGTGAATTACAGAACATCAAAAAAAGACATTCTTGAAATTATTGAAATAATTGTTCGCGAAGGGCGCAAAGTTCATGAAGGACTTCAAAAGTTGACTGCACAAAATCAAGATCTGAGATAAGTTAATTCAACCACCTTTTCACCTTGTGCATAGTAGATGAGGGTTGTAAGGCGAAATGACAGGAGGACAGGTAGAAATTCTCGTCACAGAAAATATTTACCAGAGCCTATCACAAATTCAATGAATATTTGGGTTAATTTAAGTTGTTCCTATGGTAATGGAAAGAAGCCCAATTCCACATGTTAAATTCGTTTTCTCATGAGGCATGAAATAATAAAAATGAATAAGTGGCTTGCCTTAGCCTTCATTGTTATTTTTTCGACAAATGCGTTTTGTCAAAATAAAATCGTACCCTACTCTGTTTTGATTAAAGATATCTATGAGTCGAATCACGACAGTGTTTACTATAAGAACGTGTCTTTTAAAGATGATATAGGAATTATAAGCAAAGAAACCTTTCTTAACTACTTAAATAAACTTGAAACAGTTAAAAATTCGAAAGGGTATTTCACGGTAAACAAAAAAATCCTGATTGTACATTGTGTTTTTGAAAGTGATTTTTATTTAGTGAAAACTTCATTTAATAAACAAGTTTCCATTGACGATAATAAATTTCCTAATCGGTCTCCCAACGCAAATCGCCTTGACAATTCATCATTTTTGATACTGGATTCCTGTTTATTCAATAAAGAATTATTCATTGTTTCGTTCAATAAATCTTTTCCAATTTTTGATGTTGAAGTAACCTCATGTATCATAAGTCACGCATTTTGGTATCTCGAGATGTCAAACGTTAATATAAATCGCTCGGAGTTTACAGAAAGATTCAAGCTTAATCTGGAACACAATTCATCTATTTTGGTTGATTCATCTTTACTGGTTTTAAATTCTACCTACGATAATAAAGTAGGCAATTATGGTGGAGAAGGGTTTACAGTTTTGACTTCATGCTCGATAAAAGGTGATTCTGGAGTGGTTTTTGAAATTTCATCGAGTTCGAAAGAAACCATCATTGAAGACAATGTCTTTGACACCGATATACAAGCTTCTATTAGCCAATCATCAGTGACACTTTCTGGGAATACATTTAACCGGAAACTCGGTTTGGATTTATCAAAAATCGAAGAATCTGTTTTCATTGACACGAAATCGTTGAAAAATCTGGATTTTGGATTATTTATTGATAAACAAATTTCCCAGAACTCTCAATGGCAATATTATGATGGTTCAACGCCTGAAGATATTAGGGATGAAAAAACTTTTAA
The DNA here is from genome assembly GCA_966095315.1 of uncultured Cyclobacteriaceae bacterium. Lineage (GTDB taxonomy): Bacteria > Bacteroidota > Bacteroidia > Cytophagales > Cyclobacteriaceae > ELB16-189. The sequence goes on along the minus strand of CBHTSG010000010.1, from coordinate 118,673 downwards.
ACACTACTTCAGAGTGTATAAAATCCTTTACGATTATTTCCGATTAATAGGCGACATACAATCTGCCAATAAAGCCTACGTAAAGATCCGAGAATTGGAAGGCAGAGCAATAAACTATGATTACGACAATCATCCATCGTTCAAAACCTTTTTTAGCCTAACGTTGAACTGGTTGTTGAAAACCTACACCGCCTATGGAACCGACCCAGCCCGCGCCATTCTGATTTCATTTTATATCGTATTGCTTTTTGGCGTGTTCTACTTCTTTTTTCCTTCTGACTGGGACATCACGAGTAAATCAATGCTGATTCAAAAGTTCAGGGACTTCATCGAAAAAAACGAAAAGGGTCATGTGAAGCCGTTTTTTCAATTAGTCTTAGGTTTTTTAGTTAGCCTAATAAACGCAGTAACGCTGAGTCTGAATGCATTTACTACACTTGGATTTGGTAACATCCCAACTCACGGACTTGCAAGGTATGTGTGCGTCTTCCAAGGTTTTATTGGCTGGTTTCTGTTAAGCATTTTTACCGTAGCATTAATTAACCAAGCACAGTTTTAAAAACGCACAACCACTCTACTCGGAATTTTCAATTCCAAATCCAGATAACGTGGATTTTAAATCCGCATTGCTATTTTGTTTTCCATGGTAAATGGGGAACAGCTTAATTTTTGCTTTTGGGCCCTGTGCTTCGCAGGGTTACGCCCAAAATTTCACCCACCAGCAATAGAGCCCAATACGATAAACGGTTCCTGGCCAGAGATCACCGCGTGCGGCAATACAACATCCGTTGATTGTAAAGACCAATCTTCGCCACACACATAGTAGCGTAAGAAAGCTCTTCGCTGTTTAGTGGTATGATCGCGCACGGTGCCGGCCAGCATGGGATAGCGTGCTTCAAGTTCAGTGAGCACGCTGTCAATCGTTATCGCTCCGGAAATTTCCAGTTGCACTTCGCCCGAAAGCTTTGCCAGATTGCGCAGATGGTACGGCAATGCTATGCGAATCATTTGATCTCCTGAACTTCAACCGAATAAACAGGTGGCAAATTTTGTGCTATGGCCATCCAATTGTCGCCACCATTGGCGGAGGCATAGACTTGTCCACCGGTAGTGCCAAAGTAAATTCCGCATGGATTGAGTTGATCTACACACATGGCTTCGCGCAATACGTTTACGTAGCAATCCTGTTGTGGCAAACCGTTGGTGAGTGCCTCCCAATTGTTGCCTCCTGTGCGGCTGCGGTACACACGCAATTTACCTTCGGGTGGAAAATGCTCAGAGTCACTTTTGATGGGAATCACATAAATGGTTTCCGGCTCGTGCGCGTGCACATCAATCACAAATCCAAAATCGGAAGGAAGGTTATCGCTTACTTCGGTCCACAGCTCACCGGCATTGTTCGTGCGCAACACATCCCAATGTTTTTGCATGTACAAGGTATCGGGCCGCGAAGGGTGCATGGCTATGCGATGAACGCAATGACCTACTTCAGCCTTAGGGTCGGGAATATATTGTGAATGCAATCCCTGATTGATCGCCTTCCATGTTTTGCCGCCATCTTCTGTGCGAAAAGCTCCTGCTGCGGAGATCGCTATAAATATTCGGTTTTCATTTTTCGGGTCTATGATAATAGTATGCAGGCCCATGCCACCGGCACCGGGCATCCACTGTGCTCCGGTTTTATGACCACGCAAACCACTTAGTTCTTTCCAGGTTTTTCCTCCATCGGTAGTTTTGAAGAGCGCAGCATCTTCTACTCCGGCATACACGGTATCAGGATCGGTGTGTGATGGTTCTAAATGCCACACGCGTTTGAACTCCCACGGCTTTTGTGTGCCATCATAAAATTGGTGTGTGGTGAGTGGTGCACCAAACGTGTCGTAAGTAAACTTATTGCTTTCGGTGAGCGGCATCCCGTCTGGTCCGGTGGTAGGGTCACCAGGTTTGAAGCCAGGTTGGAACCACGTTTTACCACCATCATCGGAACGCTGAATGATCTGACCAAACCAGCCGCTGGTTTGCGATGCGTAAATTCTTTTGGTATCTGCCGGTGATCCTTTCATGTGGTAGATTTCCCAACCACCAAAAAGAGGTTCACTTACTTCCCATTTTGTACGGGTATGATCAGAGGTAATAATAAAGCCACCCTTCTTTGTTCCGACAAGGACCTGAACTTTGCTCATGGTAATGGAGGTTTAAAGTGATCTGATAAACAATATAAGATTTCTTAAAATAAGCCAACTGCTATTTTCTATGGGTGGCAGGTGGCATAATAGTATTGACAGACCGCTGAATATTTTCCGCCTCTGCAACGATCCAAAGGTATCGTAGTCAGCGAAAAAAATGGAGTATCAATGCGCCAATCTGAAGGGGGATATGCGACAATATTGATTTCAATTCATTCCTGAAATATCTCTGAAGTAAGAGCTTTGCGTTCATTGCACCATTTGCAACTTTCCCTGTCCGATGGCTTCGCGATAATGTTGGGGCGAGACGGTTGCCTTATTTTTGAAAAACCGGCTAAAATAAAATTCATCTTTAAAGCCCAGCGAATAAGCAATCTCCTTCACAGTTTTTGAAGTCAGATATAGTTCGCGCTTTGCTTCAATGAAAATACGGTCGGCAATCATATCACTGAGCTTCTTATTGAAATGTGCGCGCGTAAGGCGAGAGAGCGCCTTTGTTGAAATATTCAACATTGCGGCATAGTCACTGGCAGTGTGTTTCTCTTTGTAATTTTTTTCCACTGCATCTTTCAACTTTAGTAAAACAAGTGGCCCGTTTTCCTCCAAGTTTTTTACTTCTGAAGGTTGCTGATTAACCTTTATCCGGGTGGCGTAGATTAAAAATATTTTCAATAACGAAATCAATGCTTCCTGTCTCGCCAAGTCAGAGCTCTTAAACTCTTCCTTCATCTGCTCAATGATTGATAGCAGTCGTTTTAAATCATTTGCTTCAAGAACAGATAAAGGGGGTCCATAAATATTATCAAACAAAACACCATTGCACGCAACTTCAGAATGATGCTTGTACACACACAGAAAATCAGGATGGAATGTTAATTGGTACCCTCCTGCATCATTTAAAAATTCGAAAGGCTCAAAAGGGGAAAGGCAAATAATAGTATTTTTTGAAAAATAATGTTCTCCTTCACCCCTGATGAATTTGCCATTACCCTCTGTTATTACCAGAATCGTGTAACCCTCAAGACGCTGAACTTTTGAATGGGCAGGCAGGCTCACCAATCTGAAAAATTCAGATCTGTTTTTCGGGTTAGCGAGTTGAAACTTGATGGACATTGTCAATCGATCGGGCTTTAAAAGTATCAAATCACCATTGTGCATCCAAAGGCCTGTCCGGTTTGTCCATGCCAAAGCGACAATTCTCCATTCTGTGCGAAAGGATTTTGCATTCCCTTTGTCCTACAATTAACATCCATTTGAACACATGAAGTTTTACAAATCCCGCAGAGGGTGGCTTGCCTCCTCTCTTGCGATGACTGCCGGCTTACTTATCAACCCGCTAATAAGGCAAACATATGCAGCTGACTGCCTCACCAATCCACTTCGTAAACCAAAACTTATGGGCACAATTGGCCATACACCATTGATTAAGCTTGAGCGATTATCTGAACCGGGGTGTGCAGAAATCTATGTGAAGTATGAGGGGACGAATCCTACAGGAAGCATGAAAGATCGTATGGCTTTGTCAATGATTGAGGGGGCAGAGCGAAGAGGCGAGTTGAAACCGGGCGGTACCGTGGTGGAATATACAGGTGGGAGCACAGGCAGCTCACTGGCGATGGTTTGCGCCATGAAAGGATACAAAGCACACTTTGTTTCTTCCGATGCATTTGCTGAAGAAAAATTGCAGACCATGAAAGCTTTTGGAGCAACGCTTGAGTTAATTCCGAGTAATAATCGGCAGATCACTGCGGCACTTATTGATGCCATGATTACAAAAGCAAAAGTATTAAGTGACGCGCCAAATACATTCTGGACAGATCAAATTAATAACATCGATAATCGAAATGCGTATCATGCTATGGCACACGAAATACTTGACGCGCTTGAAACAGACATTGATGAGTTTATTCAGGGTGTAGGCACTGCTGGTAGTATTTCCGGAAATGCAGAAGTACTAAAGAATGCGATACCAAAAATAAAATTCACTGCGGTGGAACCTGACCAGGTCAGATTTCTTTCGGGTGGTGATACTTCAGGCAATCATCGCCTGGAGGGAATTGGGCTGGGTTTTGTGCCTTCCATTTATCGAGGTGATCTCATTGATCAGGTTATGAGTGTGAAAGACGAAGATGCTTATCAAACCGCTCGGCTTCTCGCCATGAAAGAAGGCATCTTCGGTGGCATTACCTCTGGGGCCAATGTGTGGGCCGCTATCCAAAGGGCAAGAATCATCGGGCCGGGCAAAAAGATTGTTACCATTATCATCGATTCCGGGTTAAAATATTTAAATGGAGATCTCTACAAATAGCATTAACTTTACTATGCTGTCTCGCTTGGCCATCGATCTGTTTTCTCCAAAACAAACTCATCATTAAACACTAATTACATGAACATGAATCCAAACAAAGCACTGTGGGAAAAAGGAGACTTTACCCGCATTGCAGAAACCATGCGCGAAAGCGGAGCGGCACTCGTTTCCAAATTTGACATCAACAAGGAACACCATATTCTTGATCTTGGCTGTGGCGATGGCACCACAGCAATACCGGCCGCAAAGTTAGGCGCCAAGGTGTTGGGTGTTGATATTGCCAGCAACCTTGTGGCTGCGGGGAACAGGAGAGTAAAAGCAGAAGGCATTTCGAATTGCACTTTTCAGGAAGGCGATGCAACAGATTTGCACAACCTGAAGGATAAAAATTTTGATCGTGTGGTAAGCATCTTTGGTGCAATGTTCGCTCCCAAGCCGATGGATGTTGCCAAAGAAATGGTGCGTGTTACACGGCCTTGTGGAAAGATTATTATGGGCAACTGGATTCCTGGAGATCCTACGCTGGTGGCTCAAATCTTAAAAATTAGTTCTGCCTATACTCCGCCTCCGCCCGAGGGTTTTGTTAGCCCAATGCTATGGGGAGTTGAGAATCATGTGATGGATCGTTTTGTAAATGCCGGAGCTGCAAAGGAAAGTATCTCGTTTGAAAAAGACACATTTACGTTCAACGCTCCGTACACACCGTCCGAATTTGTAAACGTTTTTAGAAACTACTATGGTCCAACCATGAATGCGTTTGATGCTGCCGAGAAAAATGGTAAAGGGACAGCACTACAAAATGAGTTGGAAGAATTATTCAACAGTCAAAATAAAAGCAGCGATAAGAGTAAGACCAGCATACCTGCTACATTCTTGCGAGTGACCATCAATTGCTGAACTATACAAAAAAGGAAAAATCACGCAACAGATTCATAACTCCTGATCATCACAGGAGTTATTTTTTTAAGTCACATTGAACTAAATAAATAAAAAATGATATTTATAACACAATTGATTTATATCGTAGACGGCCAAGAAAAAGTATTTGATGAATTTGAGAGCCTGGCCATTCCTATCATTCAAAAGTATAATGGGCGACTCTTGTTCCGCATCAGACCCAACGAAAACAATTTTATAGAATTTCATATCGATAAACCTTTCGAAATCCATCTGATAGAATTTAAAGCTCAAGAAGATTTCGACAACTTTATGCAGGACGAAGAGCGACAGAAGTTTTTACATCTTAAAAATCGATCTGTAAAATCTTCAATATTGATTCAGGGGGTAAAACTATAAGGTAAGATCACATGACTGGAGAAACAAATCTGAACATTCTGTTAAGCAGCATGAAGCCAAAGCTTAATTCTGGTGAATATGTTTTTTGTACGACAAAGGACCTGTCACAAGTTAATATTCATGAAGTTCTATTAATGTTTAGAGAGGATGAGGGCATCACCATTGTATTAAAAAAAGAAATAGCGGATCATTCAGGTTTTGATTATTCTTTTGTAGCATCGTGGATAACGTTAACGGTGCACTCTTCTTTGGATGCTGTTGGATTGACCGCAACTTTCTCTAAAGCACTTGCAGATCATGAAATCAGTTGTAATGTGGTTGCGGCATCGTTCCACGATCATATTTTTGTTCAAAAAGACCGTGCTGAAAAAGCTATGGAAATTCTAAGAAACCTATCCAGTCAAAAAATCTGATTCGCTTAGCAAAATAATAGCCTAGCGCGTACTCGGGTAAATCAATTTACAGTATACTCTGCATCCAACTCTCGAATACGTTCTTTGTACTCAGAAGGAAATAAAACGTTTTTAAATGCCTGATCCAGCTTTACCCATCGAAGGGCTTTGTACACGGGTACGGCAGGAGCTAGCAACGAAAAATTACCAAAGTGAAGAAGTGCTCTTACCCGATCAGGTACTACTAACTTCTGACTTTCAATCAACACTTTGAATCGAATGGCACCAAGGTGCTTTTTATATTGTTTGAAAAGATCCACTGTGTATTCACTCTTCTCCAGGTCATTGACTAAATGCTCCTCCCTGGCCACCAGCCATTGGCGGTACGTGAGCGGCAACGCTGCCAATTTCATTCGTATACCCAGTCGGTAAAAAACTTCATATACTTCCTCCTTCTCAGCATCGGTTAATTTCCTTTCGAGCAACTCATAGGATGCAATAGAGTAATGAATGAGCATGAATAATACATCGCGATAAGCCCAATCGGGTATTGACGCACCACGACTTTGCTCCACAGTAGTATGAATTTGCCTCATGGAGTCAATCACCTTATTTGCTTCTTCCGTAGAGGAGAACACAATCTTTCGGGCATACCTGACTGTAGAAAATAATCGCCCCAGAGGGTCGGCCGGAAGCTTTCCAGTAAAGTAAAGCCAGTCTACGGCTTTGTTAAGTGCAAACTCGGCCGAGGCGCCCGCAAAAATAAAAAGTACCGTATCGCTCTTGCCCCAAATTTTCCTGACCACCGAAGTTTTGTCAACAAAGAATTGCATGAATCATCATCCTTTATTCAAAGGTACTAAGTCTGCACCACACGAATAGTCAAATTCCTAGGTGCCGCTTCCGGTACTTTTCCTAATTTTAGGATTAGTGATAGCATGTGAATTAAGCCACTAAATAATGACGCCTTCTTCTGTGCCGGACTTACGAAATCAATTGAGCAGCAACGATATGTTCAATGCTTTCAAATTGCAGTTGATTAAAGATTTTGAGCAGAGCAATTTCCCGTCAGATTTTGTTAATGCGCTTGAACCTGACTATGCAAGCATTCACCATGCAATTACACAAGAATTGCAACGGCATGAACATAAAACCGATTTTCATCTGATGAATTTGCTTTATCGGATTGACATTAGCGAAGCCCAACTCAAAAGGTATTTGAACGAAAATAAAGACGAAACCTATTATCATGTTATTGCCGAACTCGTCATCAAGCGGGTGCTGCAAAAAGTAGTGATCAAACAGTACTACAAAAGCAATGAAAACCCACCAAAGTAAGCATTCAATTTATGTGTCACATAATTGATGTTAGGGGCAGATTTTTAAACCTTTGATTACTGCTTACCTCACTCGTTGGATATTTGGAATGGGGTCACAGAAAAAGAAACGATTAGTTACGAAATGCCTAGTCGGTAGTATGGAATCTCCAGCACCGGCTCGAATCCGAGCTTTAATGCCAGCTTATAGGAACCAACATTCTCCAGGCGACAAGCCCAGATCGGCTCATACTCATGCTCAATGCAATAATCGATCAACGCAGTGCAAACGGATTGGGCCAATCCGGTACCTCTATATTTTTCAAGCGTTTCAATACCCAACTCAAATTGACTCCCCTGCACAAATGATGAAAATGCTGTTGCTGCAATTTCATTTTCGATCAGCAAACTAAAGCCTGCACCTTTGCTCAGGAAATCATGGGCGTTATTCCAGAATGCCATGGGCACAACACTTCCCTTCATCGCATCAAAAATTTTCGCATCCACTTTCACAAGTTTCAAGTGCTGATAATCTACTCGTGATTTAAAAAATTTGGAACGGTTGAATTTAAAATTGATACGGGTATTCAATTCAACTGGGGATTGTGCAGTAGTCTTTTCATGTGACGCCACGATGCTGTTCTCGAAGAGTTTCTTTAAAACGTCATTCCAACCTGCGGGATATGCCTGCATCCATTCCGCTTTCGATCGGGATTTATTTACATTGAGTGCGTATTCCTTGAATTCCTTATTAAACTCCTCATTCTGGCAATCACCCAATAGGAGCGACATTCCATAAGGATGAAGCACATAAAATGTTTTTGGAGCTTCGGTATTGTCTGCAAAAATTTGACCGTTCACCGTTTGTTCGATCACCGCACGTGCAAAAAGAGTATTGAACGGAATTCCATTCAATGCATGGGTCAATTTAGGGTAGTGTTGTTTTTCTAAAACGATCATATTCACTTTTTGATGCTGCAAGATGGCAAGCAGCAACCGAGCGGAACAGACTCACTTATGGGATATCCGACCAGATCAGATACGCCCAGTTCCTTTGAATGTAAAAGCAGCACGTACCCTAACTGTTGAATTTGATGAGGCAATTGTATATTTTGAGTTCTAATCTATGATAACCAAATTCCTAATCGTTTCTTCATTTTTACTGGCCATGGTTTGTACCGGGTATGGTCAGGTATCCGTCAAGGCTCAAGCGGGGTTGAGTTACATTGAACATCTTTCCACAGGCATCACTTTCAGTTTCCGTCAAAAGCATAATATTTCACTTTTATATGGTTCAGATTTTTTCATGCACTACTCTAAAGTGCACACGTTGATGTTACAATATGACTTTTCATTCAACAAACTAAAATTTGCAGGTGTAACACCCCGCATTGGAGTGAAAGGTGGCGATGAAATTTTTTCTGATGATTACTATCGATGGAAATTATTTTCCGTAGTTCCGTTTCTGGGCATTCAACATCCCATCAATGGAAGGTTAGATCTATTGGTTGAAGGTGGGGTTAATTACTCGTTTGAGCAATCGGTAGTGAGACTGAAGCCTGGTGAAATCGGTCACTACAAAGACATCCTTCCAGAATTAAAAGTGGCTATTCATTACCAGCTCTCAAAAAAGCAAAAATGAAAATCCCAGGATTAATATTGCTGTTGGTTTTTCTCAATTCCTGTGAAAGAATTGAGTACTACCCCGACAAGCCGATTGAAAATCCACAGACGCGAATCCTTGCACACAAAGGGGGTGGTGACTTCGATGTTGGCGATACCTATGATGCGTGTGTCTATGGATTTTCCACCCGCGATGGGATCGAAATTGATTTACAGAGAAGCTCAGACAATACTGTATGGCTAAATCATAATGCGGTGACAGAACCCTGCGGCATCAATGGAGAATACTGTTTTCCAGCCACCGGTAAGAGTAAGATTTTGGAAATCAATTCGTGTCGTGGTGATCGGGATCGTTACCCCCTGTTGGAAGAAATCTTTGCATACATGCATAAAAATCACCCCGATAAATTCATCTCACTTGATGTGAAGGCCTGGAGTCCGTGTGGATCGGGTCTTAACATTACCAAGCAAATGAATGAGATGGGTCAGGCAATTATCGATCTTACCTTGGATTATCACCTCGAAAATCACGTGATGATAGAGTCCGAGACAGGAGATTTTCTCTACTACATCCGAACCCATACTGATGTAATTGAAACATACCTCACCGCATTTGGCGATTTTGAATTAGGCGTTTCCCGTGCACTCGATGCAGGCTTCTCCGGAATTTCATTTCAATACAAATTCAAAGAACCACTATCAAAAGAACAAGTTGAACTCATGCACCGGAAAGGACTAAAGATTCAATTGTGGCCGGTAGATGAACCAGCAGATTTAGAAGAAGCCAAATCGCTTGGGGTTGATTTTATCCAAACCAACGCGTTGAAGTAAAAAATCTACCACTAAATCTTTAATGCTTCATCACCGGATCAATCATGATGTGTGCGCGGTGCGTGCCCGGATCCATGATCCATGGCATACCCGGAGCTTCAGGTTTTACAGGCAATCCTGTACTGGCAGCAGTTGCCCAGGGAATGTACACCACGTATCGAAAACTTCCATTGGTTACTTCACCTGTGGTAGCATTATAATTCTCGGCAGGTGCTGAATATACTTGTAAGTTGGATGCCTGCTTGGGCATTACCAATTTTCCGGATTTCGCTTCGGCTTCACGGATGTCAAAAATCTCTTGAAATGTTTTCCCCGCTGCTTTCAACTCACGGCCACGCGCCATGAATGGTTCAAGGTCTTTATGATAGCACGAAACACTGAGCCCACCTTGCTTGGGATTATCAGCAAGGCAAACAAGTTCGTTTGATCCCTTTCGCAGTAGAACAAACTCGCCCTTAGCATCGTATCCATAAACCATTGCGCCTGCGCGCATCCACTCCGGTGCAGCAAGCAAGGCTGTTTTGATCTGAACTTCGACAGATGGTATCTGTGCCAACGAAAATTGAAAAGCACAACAGGCGAGAATTAAAATAAGATGTTTCATATGCTTGAGTTTAGTTTGAAGTTTTAAGCCGCATCTTACGTTATGAAAGCTCCGAAGAAATCTTAAGAAATTCAACTCGAAAAATTACTTACTCATCAATCGGCCTATGATGAATACAATAAACAGATTAGCCGAAATCGATTCAAGAATTGCGATTGACTGAATGGTTTCAGATATTTTCTCTCCTGGGTAATCCAACCCTGCCATTACAAACCAACTGTATCCTGCACAATTATATAAGACAGTCTTGACTTCATCAGAAACCGCGTGCACCATGGCCGGATCGTGAATCGCCACCAGGCTAAATACATAACTAAAGATGATCGGAATCATAAAGTAAATATTGGTGGCCACTAACAAACTATAGGTTAAGTTATGTTTTTGAAGAAACACATCTTTGAGAAGTATGAAAAACACAACACAAAAGGTTATCAAAAAAGAGATATAAGCAATGGTAGCCGGCAGTACCAATTCAGCTATAGCGGTATGTTCATGCGAATTAACATAAACGATCATGATCACTTGAAAAATGAGCATGGAAGCATAAATAATGCGCACCCCTTTAGACTTATAAAAGTTGGAAGTAACCCTGTAGAGGAAGACATGCCAGGACACGATGACAACAACCGTTATTCCTTCACTAATCTTTTGGATGATGGCGCTCTGAAAGGTTACTCCAATTTTATACAGAATATTCAAGCTGACGAAAGAGAGAATCATAAACGTCAACAGGAAAATGTAATCGGATCTCTTTTTATCCATGAGGCATTGTGAAATAATAAGAGAGACTCCAACTGGAATCTCTCTTATCAAGTTAATAAAAAAAGTAAATAGAAAGATTATTGCACAATCTTGTCCAGAATCTTCTGATCCATGGGATTAACGCCTGATTTAAAAAAAGTTACCTGGGTGCCATCTTCGCTTACCAGGTATTTTGAAAAATTCCAATCGGGCTTTTCACCCGTCTTGGCCTGAAGCCATTGGTAGAGTGGGTGCTGATCGCCACCCTTCACGGAAATTTTTTCAAACATTAAAAACTGCACACCATAATTTTTTTCACAGAACTCTGCAATCTCAGCATTGCTGCCCGGTTCTTGCCACAGAAAATTATTGGCAGGAAAACCCAATACTTTCACCTTATCGCCATATGACTCGTGCAATTTTTCAAGGTCGGCATATTGCGGAGTTTTGCCACACTTGGAAGCCGTGTTCACAATCAGTAGCTGCTGACCTTTGAACTGTGAAAAATCAATTTCCTTTCCATCCAATGTTTTGATCTTAAAATCATAAATGGAACCAGCCACCGGCTTCGGCTGACTGCTGCCTAATTTATCAGAAAGAAATGATGCGAGTCCCATAACGGTCAGGATTGATATTGATACGAAAAATATTCCCCTTTTCGACATTAAAGTTCGTCTGTAATTTGTTTATCCATTGGCTTCACGCTCGATTTGAAAAACTTCACCGTGCCATCAGGTTTCACAAGATACTTGCAAAAATTCCAGGTCGGCTCCTGCCCTGTTTTTTCTTTCAACCACGCATACAACGGATGTTGATCTTCACCCTTCACAGAAATTTTTTCAAACATTTGAAAGGTGACTCCATAATTCTTCTGACAGAAAGTAGCGATCTGCGCATTGGTACCCGGCTCCTGGCCACCAAAGTTATTGGCAGGAAAACCGAGAATCGTCACTTTACCTCCATAGGTTTCATGAAGCTTTTGCAGATCGGCATACTGTGGAGTGTTGCCACATTGCGATGCCGTATTCACAATCAACAAGGTTTTTCCTTTGTATTGCGAGAAATCAATTGGATTCCCCTCCAAAGAGTTAACCTTGAAGTCATACAAGGATGGCGCTGCCGAGAGCATCATCAACAAGGAAATTAAGAATAGTTTCATAGCGATTAATATTTTAGTTATTTAACATTCAATGCGACAAAGAGTTTTCAAATAGCAGTTAATTTAGTTGTGGCTCAGTCCTGCATTCGAGTAATTTGCGCTGCAACAACTCCTTTTCCTTTTGGGATGGAGCCAATTCTACAGCACGGGAAAAATGAATTGCCGCATCCACTGCCGCATTATTCAAAAGGTGAAAGTTTCCAACCGCACTGATATAAAGGTAATGGTTTCTGAGCGATTCAATCTTATCTAATTCTTCCAGTCCTTTGGAGGGAGAATGGTGATATCCAACTGCAATGGCCCTGCCTAATGCAATCATCGGATTGGGTTTTATCGCATATAATGCATCATACAGCACTACCAATTTATCCCACCGTGTGCTTTTAAAATCAGGAGCGAGTGAATGAATTGAAGCAATGGCTGCCTCAATATGAAATTCACTTACTTCTTCACCGATAGAAGATTCCTCCAGCAACTCCAGCCCTTTTTGAATTAATGGCTTATTCCACTTACTGCGATCCTGATGCTCAAGCAAAACGATATCGCCTACCGCATTGGTGCGCGCATCAAGGCGTGAAGCCTGCAGGCACATGAGCGACAGAAGCGCTTTTACTTTTGGCAACCGGGTAACACGATGCTGCGCCAGCGCAAAAGTGAATCGCATGGCGTCTTCACAAAGATCTTCACGAACCACATTGCTTCCATCCGTTGAATAGTAACCTTCATTGAAAATCAGGTACAATACTTTTAAGACATTGTTCAGTCGATTGGTTAAATCAAAAATACCGGGCGACTCCAACTGAATTTTTTCATCCCGTATTTTTTCCTTCGCCCGATAAATTCGCTTCGCAATTGTTTCTTCATTGGTTAAAAACGCGTGCGCGATCTCCGATGTGCTTAAGCCTCCCAATGTTTTTAAGGTCAATGCGATTTGTGATTCTGGCAGAATAGACGGATGGCAGCATGCAAACATCATTCGCAAAACACTGTCTTTAATCTCATCTTCCTCAAATGCCTCCTCAAAATCAGGCCCCACGTTAACCAGATACTCTTTCTCGTACCTGTTTTTAGTTTGCCGATTTCGAATGAAGTCAATCGCCCGATTTTTTGCCACGCGGTAAAGCCACGCAGATGGATTATTCGGAATGCCATAAAAGGGCCATGTTTCCATGGCCTTGACTAATGTGTCTTGAACAAGATCTTCAGCAACATTAAAATTTTCGGTGCCCAACATTCGCGTGAGCACAGCGGCCATCTTTCCTGCCTCATGGCGAAAAAGATGGCCGATCAGGTGATCAATTTTTTCAGTTGCCGGTGCCAAAGGCTTACATATCAAATTTTTGAACAGGCCTTACCTGCACCTTGCCATTGAAGATAAAATCAGGATAATCTTTAGTGAGCATAATTGCTTCGTCCATATCCCTGGCGCTCACGATAAAGTAGCCGCCAACAAGTTCCTTGCTTTCGGCAAACGGCCCGTCTGTAACAATCTGTTTGGGTCCGCTCACAAATTTACCGGTGGGCTCAAGCGCCTCACCACCTACATAGCGGCCTTCCTGTTGCAATTTCTCAATCCAGGCAAACCACTTTTGCATGTGCTTTTGCATTGCTTCTGGAGCACGCATTTCTGGGGCAACATCACTGCCACCATGAAAGATAAACATGAATTTTTCCATAGAGTTTTTACGATAATTAAGGTAAACAAATTTTCCCCTAAGACGAATCGATCCAATGAAATCGGACAACTCATAAAAAAAAATTTAAGCCTGGTAGGCTTGGGGAGATTTGCCCGTCCAGCGCTTGAATGCGCGCGAAAAGGCACTCATCTCATTATATCCCAAAATTGCCGACACTTCCTTAACCTGGTAATCACCCGAGCGCAAGTAATGCTGAGCTAATGTTTTGCGCACCGTATCCGCCAATTGCTGAAAAGATGTGCCTTCCTCCTTCAGTTTTCGTTGCACACTGCGTGGGCTCATATTAAAATTAGCGGCCACTTCTTCAAGCGTTAAGATTCCTAAATAGGCCATAGACATTAAATAACTGCGGATGCGCTCACTAAGATCTGGTCTCTTCGATTTTGTATGTTGTGGAGTAGCCTTTTGAAGTAAAATGTGTTGCAGTTCATAGTTGGCAGTGAGTATTGGTTCATTCCAGTAGGAAATCGGAAATTCAAGGGAGTACTCCTTACTCTTCAAAGGCTTGCACCGCAACACACGCTCATATTCCTGAGCATGCTCTTGTGGGAATGATAGCTTTGCATGGATGGGTTTAATCTTTTTCAACAGAAGTCCGTCCAACTCATGAATGATGAACATCATTAGCAAATCGCGGGTTTGAGAAAAAGTAAACGAGGGATCGTCTTCCGTTTGTGTCGGGTTAACGTACATGATAAAAGTGGTACGCTTACGGCTAATTTCCATCGTGAATAAATCCGTAAATAAATGAACCAACGAAGCGCCTTGCATGAGTGCTTCTCCAACCGTGCGGCTGGTCTTAATGATTTCACCAACAATACCCAATGCCGAAAGTTGCAACGACTCACCAAAGTGAAGGCCAAACAACGCATCGTTTCCCAAATCACTTGCGTTGAGCCAAAGATCGTTTAACTGCTTTGGAGTAATCGGTGAGTGCGATCCTTCCTTTAATTTCTTCAGATCAAGATTGGAACGTTTGCACAACTGCTCCACAGAAATATCGCGCTGAGCAGCATACCCAAGCATGGCCAGCACAAAACGTTTTTGGTGTTCTTCCATTAATTCAAAAATAGATTACAGAAAATGCGCAGACAATGGCTTGTCGTGTATTGACAAATCAATGACAGCTAAAGGTAAGCTGCCTGCCGTGACGGCCCAATATTTTTGAGCTGTAAATCAAAACAAATATTAAGTCATGATATCCTTAAAAAATGTACTCATCATTAACGGGGCAACTTCCGGGGCCACCGGCATTGGCCTGGCAATTTTCGCTGAATGGATGGCCGACCTTTTTCAAATCACGAGCACGGAAATCTTCACTGAGATCGGAATTTTTCTGATCGTGTTTTCTGCGCTGGCCATAGCAACCGCATTGAAAGCTTCTACTCATGTTACACTTGTGCGTTTTATTACTGCCCTTGACTTACTGTGGGTGATCACCAGTTTCATCGTCATTGTTTCGCTCAGTCATAGAATATCCCTTTTGGGAAATTTCATTATTGCAGGAGTGGCGCTGTGGGTAACGGTCATGGCTGTGATGCAGACAAAAGGGTTAAAGAAAATCATCGCCTAAAATTATTATCGATGAAAAAACTAATCACATTTTTAGTGCTGACCATTGTTGGTTTTACAGCTCCTGCTCAAGTCCCTGCGCAACAAGAATCCCTTGTATCGGAACCAGCGGATATAGTGAAGAAATTCTTTGAAGCCTATCGCCACGGTTATCATGAACAACTGATAAACCTGCTTCACCCACAAATGAGCTGGATTCAACCTGGCGACAATCGAATCTCCGGGACGAAACAGTCCCGCGAAGAAGTTTTGAAAATGGGTAAACTGATGGGCGAACTCACCGATCAATCAATTCTCCTCGCAGATGTAAAAATTCTCAGCAGTAGCGGCAACACTGTGGCGTGCATACTTCAGTGGAAAGCCGCACAACCTGTAGGCAATGTGCTAGATGTTGAGAATATTGATGTGTATACAGTGGAAAATGGAAAAATTGTGAATGTGAAAGTGTACTCCGCTGATCTGGAGCAGGAAAATAAATTTTGGGGAAAATAAGTGATGGACGTGAGCTGAAACGAATTCAGCTCACCCCTTATTACATTTTTTCGGGTACACTAATACCCAAGAGTGCCATGGATTTTTTCAATACATCTGCCACCACCTCAGAGAAAGCAATTCTGAATTTCAACTTAGCAGGATCAGCTTCATTGAAAATCGGTATTGACTGATAAAACTGGTTATACTCTTTCGCAAGATCATAAGCGAAATTTGAAATCACTGCAGGTGAATATTCACGCGCTGCCTCGTTCAGTTTGTTTACATAATTGCTGATGAGAAAAATAGCCGAACGCTCAGCCGGCTCGAGGCTCTCTACTGCCGAAAGGCTTGCTGCGTCCGGAGTGATGTGCAGTGATTCTGCTTTGCGCACAATAGCACGAATGCGTGCGTGCGTATACTGAATGAAAGGACCCGTATGACCTTGCAATTGAATGGATTCATTCGGATCGAATAACATTCGTTTCTTAGGATCAACTTTTAGCAGGAAAAATTTCAATGCACCCAATCCAATCATTTCTGAAAGTTCTCTGATTTGCGCATCGGTGCTATCATCAATCTTACCCAATTCACGCGTTTGGTTTTCAGCCTCGTTCACCATCTCCTGCATCAGGTCGTCAGCATCTACCACAGTGCCTTCGCGTGATTTCATTTTGCCTGTGGGCAAATCCACCATGCCATAGGATAAGTGATAGCATTTCTCAGCCCATGCGTAGCCAAGTTTTTTCAAAATCAGAAACAACACTTTGAAGTGATACTCCTGCTCATTGCCCACGGTGTAAACCTGACCCTCGATTTTCGGGAAATCGCGAAAGCGCAAAATAGCCGTGCCGATATCTTGCGTCATGTATACCGATGTGCCATCCGAGCGCAACAAAACTTTTTGATCGAGTCCATCGGATGTCAAATCAACCCAAACGGAGCCATCATCCTTCTTGAAGAACACACCTTGCTCCACACCTCGCAGCACTTCATCCTTTCCTAGCAAATAGGTGTTGGATTCATAATACAATTTTTCAAAATCAACACCCATTCGTTTGTAGGTGCTGCCAAAGCCTTCGTACACCCAGCCGTTCATGGTCTTCCAAAGCGCTACAGTTTCCTCATCTTTTGCTTCCCATTTGCGCAGCATGTCCACAGCAAGTTGCATGATGGGCGCCTGCTTTTCAGCATCGGCTTCACTCATTCCTTTCTCCACCAACTCCTTCATCTGAGCTTTGTAATGTTTATCAAACACCACATAATACTTGCCTACCAGATGATCACCCTTAATTCTGCTGCTCCCAGGAGTTTCACCATTGCCAAATAATTTCCACGCGGCCATACTTTTACAGATATGAATTCCGCGATCATTAATGATCTGCACTTTATGCACCGTGTAGCCTAGTGCTTTATAAATTTCCGCAACGGAGTAGCCTAAAAAATTATTTCGCAAGTGACCGAGATGCAACGGTTTGTTCGTGTTGGGTGAAGAGTACTCCACCATAATCTCTTTACCGTTGGGGGGAAGCACACCAAAATTTTTATCCGCAAAAATCGATTCAAAAACGTTCACCCACACACGGTCTGCAATCACCAGGTTCAAGAATCCTTTCACCACATTGTAACGCGAAACAATACCGGAGTTCGCTACTAAATATTCACCAATGGCGGTGGCTGTCTGCTCAGGGCCTCTCTTTGAAATTTTTGCAAGAGGAAAACACACCAAGGTATGAGATCCTTCAAAGTCAGTATTGGTTGGTTGAAGTTGTATTTGCTCCGTCTCTAAATTAAAAAGTGCCAGCACAGCAGTCCGAATGGAGGACCGTAATTGAGAATCTAAATTCATGAAAGCCATTTTTTTGAGGCCGCAAGTTAAATTTATTTGCGCAATTGTGGGTAAAAAACATTAATGAAAGCACCATGCCGGAGCGCAATCAGCGCTGAATCTTCGCGTTGATGAGTGCAATAAAATTCGCTTTATCATCAACAGGAAGTAAAATAGTGCGTCCTGCTTTCTTGCGACCGTAAAACGAATGAGCTTCAATTTCCATTTTTAATCGAATAATTACCGAATGTGGTTCGAGAGATTTCAGCAAGCCAATGGTTATAGGTTTTACAAGCTCACCCACTGTCTCACTAGATGGATCGATTGCCTCAATTTGATCGAATGGTACATTTACATCAGCGGCAAGACCATATCGAATCTTCAACTCATCCCCTACTTCAATCCGCCTGATCGCCATTGCCCTTGCATGCGCAAAAATTTGCAAGGCTACGTATACGCTAAATCCGGAAATAATCCACGCGGTCAACACATGCCACTGTATTAAAAGAAAATGGAAAATGAATGTTTCCACTCCAATAATAAAAGCTAAAAAACCGTACACCACAAGCACGCCATTATCCTTATAGGATGAAAAGCCATGATGGTGAAAAGGCTTTCGACTTGCGATGAAACCATAATACACCACCGCAAATTCGGTGGTCAATACAGCCGCGATGACATTTTTTCCAAATAACTTCTCACAGCTTTTTCGAATGATGGTAAGCGCATCCGTATCCCTGTTGCGCCTGGCAAGTTGATAGAATCGATACGCATAAAATGAAATAGAACCAATGGTTATTAACTCAAGTGCCGGTAGCATTACTTTAGCGAACCATCGCATTGTAGCAGTCTCAGCAGGCAGCAGGAAATTACTCAACGCCAAACCGATTGCCATCAACGGAAACACCAATGCTGCTCGTGCTCTGAACTTGCGCGCAGCCAGTAAATAAAGAATCGGAGCTGTTAGGATCAGGTCAATGGAAACCGCTTCAACGAAAAAGCTGCCAACATGAAAAGAGCGGGAGTACAACATCAGCAATGCCAATAAGCCATAAACACCTGCAGGAAATGAGAGTGACTTGATATATGGGTTGGCTACCGTCAGACTTTCAATTCACAAAAATACAAATCTAAAAATGGAATGAAAACACCCGCACCCCTCTGCCCGATCTCTACTTTAGAAAGCTCACTACAAAGGATGGCGGATCAAAAAGGTAGTTCCTACTTCGGGCTCCGATTGAATATCGATTGTGCCGCCCAACGCTTCCAATTGTTCCTTTACCAGGTATAAGCCAAGACCACGGCCATCACCATTCACGTGAAAGCGTTTGAATAATTTAAACACTGACTCCCGATGTTTTGATAAATCAATGCCCAAACCGTTATCGCTCACTATTATTTCGATTGCATTATCAACTTGCTTCGCTTCAACAGAAATCTTCAACTCGCGCTCGGGTGAACGATACTTGTAAGCATTATTCAAAAGGTTATAAAAACAGCTCTGAACAAAAGCTTTTACAGAATGCACCTTTGGTATGTTGTTGAAATTCGCTTTGACATTTGAATGAAGACTTTCAGGAATTGCATTTTGTTGGAGGGCCAACGTAAACTCAGCATGTAAATCCACGGGCTCGAGCGAACCCCTTCCTCCTTTCAGGTTAATGATTTTACTTAAATCGGATACGATATTGTCTAAATCAATACTCGATTGATGTGTAAGCTCTAAAATCTTTTGTCTTTCCGCATCCGACTGTGCTGACTTTAAAATAGAGGTAAGACCAAGAATACGGGCAATGGGGCCTCTTAAATTATGAGAAACCACATAAGAAAACTGCTGAAGGTTG
This sequence comes from uncultured Cyclobacteriaceae bacterium, assembly GCA_966095315.1. Taxonomy (GTDB): domain Bacteria; phylum Bacteroidota; class Bacteroidia; order Cytophagales; family Cyclobacteriaceae; genus ELB16-189. The sequence continues at coordinate 98,805 of CBHTSG010000010.1, read as the reverse complement.
TTGTTGGATCGCACAAGTTCTTCATTGGCTTTGCTGAGACTCGCTGTTTTTTCACCCACTTTTATTTCCAACTGCTCATTGAGTTCTTGAATGGCCTCATTCAAGCCCATAATTTTCTTATAAAAGCTACGGAAGCGTATGGTGGTCAACAGCAAAATGATGATTCCGACAACAGCAGCCGCCACAAGAATATATTGAACCTGAAGGCGAGAGTCTTTCAATTTTATCTGGGCTTCATTCAATTCTTTCTCTTGCGTCAGCAGTTGAATATTTCTCTCTCGCTGTTGAATTTCATCGAGTCGCTGCAGGTTAGCGAAACGATTAATCAGTTCGGTACTATGAATGCTGTCCTTCAAATTGGAAGCCAACTCTGCAAATCGTAGCGACTGTTGAAAATCGCCTATCGATTTATAGAACTGTTTTTTCAGGTTATACACTTCAATGATTGCTTCTTTTTCTGGCGTAATCGTTGTGAGCTTTTCTCCTATCGCCAGTTCATCCTTTGCCGGGGATAATCGATTCAACTCAATGTTTACTTTCGCTAGCGCAAGATGAGCCCACAATTCACCATGCGCATAGTGACTTTGTTCTGAAAGTGCAACTGCTTTTTTTAATAAAGGCAATGCTACATCCGATCGCCTCGCTTTGATTTCAAGATGGCTTAGGTTCGTGTGCGCTTCGATCAGTCCAATATAGTTGTTGTATTTAGTGCAAGTATCCATACTGGCACGCAACAATTTACGCCCTTCATCAAATTTACCAAGCTCACCAAGCACAAGTCCCTTTAGGTTAAGAGCCTGCACGATGTACAGTGGCGAATTCACTTCAGTAGAATTCTTTAATGCCCTCTCCGCAAATGAAATGGACTTTACCGGATCACCGATGTAGTGCGTTACTCTACCCAATTCACACAGCGTTTCAAGTGCATCATTGAAATACCCATTCTTCTCTGCAATGGCCAGCGCTTCGTAAAGATTTTGGAGAGCAAGTTCATAGTCTCCCTGAATTCCAAAAGCCCGACCAATATTTTTCAAAAAAACCGTTTTGCGTTTCGGAAGGTCGCGTTGAGCGAAATATTTACGCACTGAGTCCATGTACTGAAATGCGATATCATAGTTACTCTGGGCAATGGCAAACAGCGCGCGACTGAAGTTGATTTCATATTTCCAATGATCGTTATCGCGCATGGTGGCAGCCTTTTGTGTGGCCACATCGAGAATCTTATTTGCCGAATCGTATTTTGCCTGACGCGAAAACAAAACCGCTCGCAACACGAGCACGTCAATAATTCTTTCGTCATCGCGCAAGGCATAGTTGATCTTTAGCGCACGGTTCAGGTATTTTTCCTGCATCTCCACGTTGCTGGAAAATCGATACAACACACTCAGGTTGCGATACAGCTTGGAAAGGTTCAACGGGTTAGCGCTATCTTTCAAAATTTCATAAGCCTTATTGAAATAGATCTTGGACGAATCAAAGACACCTTTGTCCATATAACAATTGCCCAATTGCAGCAAAGTATATCCCTGGTTCGGCCGGTCATTTGATTTCTGTGCAAGTGCTAATCCCTTTTTCAGATTTCTCAGCGCTTTCGGATAATAGCCCGACAAATACGCATTCACTCCTTTTTGTGAGTAGGCAATTCCAGTATGCCGTTGGTTATTGATTTCCTCTCCCAGCTTGATTGCCTCATCCGCGTAGTGATCAGCCATTGCGTTGTCATTGCCAATCAGCTCATACGCCAACTTGTTAAGCACAGTGAGTTTTGCCTCACCTTGGCTATTTGCCAAAACGGCCTTAAGGCTGTCTGCCTTCCGGGTTTGCGAAAGTACCACAAAGGGAAAAATGAAAAGGAGACAGGTGACCAGCGCGCGAATCATTCGAAAAGTTATTCGATCTTCAAGATAACCAAATAATGATTGGAGTCTATACTTAAGTTCAATGAAAAATAATTTTGGGTTGGCATACCCGGCAGTCACTAATCAAAGGAGCATCCTTAAATAAAAACTCCCGATCAGAAACGACCGGGAGTGCATTGAAAAGTCGTTGATGGTTATTCGTTGTTCGCTTCTCGCGATCAACCAACAACGACCAACGAATAACAATTACATGTCCAATATATAAGCAAACATCAAAGGCGCCACGATGGTCGCATCGCTCTCCACAATAAACTTCGGAGTGTGGATGTCTAATTTTCCCCACGTAATTTTTTCATTTGGTACTGCACCTGAGTATGAACCATAACTCGTAGTGGAATCCGAAATCTGGCAGAAGTAACTCCAGAACGGAACATCGTGCCATTCCAAATCCTGATACATCATCGGCACCACGCATATCGGGAAGTCGCCCGCAATACCGCCACCAATCTGGAAGAAGCCAACACCTTTGCCGCTGGAGTTGTTACGATACCACTCCGACAGCCAAGCCATGTATTCAATACCTGATTTTACTGTGCTGGCTTTCAGTTCACCTTTGATTACATACGAAGCGAAAATATTTCCAGTCGTGCTGTCTTCCCAGCCCGGCACCACAATCGGAATATTTTTTTCCGCTGCCGCCAAAATCCAGGAGTTCTTCGGGTCGATTTCATAGTATTGTTTCAAATCGCCACTCAACACTACTTTGTATAAAAACTCGTGCGGAAAATAGCGCTCGCCTTTGGCTTCCGCATCTTTCCATACTTTCACCAAATGTTTTTGCAACCTGCGAAACGCCTCCTCTTCCGGAATACATGTATCCGTAACGCGGTTGTAATGATTTTCGAGCAGATCCCATTCATCTTGCGGAGTGAGGTCACGATAGTTGGGCACACGCTTGTAGTGCGAGTGCGCCACCAGGTTCATCACATCCTCTTCCAGGTTGGCGCCCGTGCACGAAATGATGTCCACTTTACCCTGACGGATCATTTCGGCAAACGAAATGCCCAGCTCGGCCGTGCTCATGGCACCGGCCAGGGTCACCATCATTTTGCCGCCTTCGGCAAGGTGTTTTTTATAGCCTTTGGCCGCGTCTACCAGCGCAGCAGCATTAAAGTGGAGGTAGTTCTTTTCGATAAAGTCGGAAATGGGGCGATTGCTCATAATGGTCTTCTCAATTTTGGTGCGAAAATAAGGAATAGTTGGTAGTTACTGATTGTTCGCTAATAGGATTTTAAAAGGCGGCCTGGCGCGAGGCGCGCCACCGCGCTATCCGCTATACTCCTCGCCCCGCGCACAAGAACCATCGCAGCTGCGGGGTGCCGCTCCTATCGCTGGCCGAAAGTGTGCTTATTAAATAGGATCTGTGCCGACACAGACCATAGAGGGAGGAGGCTTCAACTTTTTATGTCACTCCGAGGAACGAGGAATCGTTGATCACACGTGGCAAAAAAATCAAAGCGAGCCGTTCACCAAAAGAGTAAAACAAGAAAGCATTGTTGATAGCTTTGCCCGTGGTCGGTGTTGTCACCGACCACGCTCTTCCACCACCATTACTAACCACCAAGATGATCGGCATAATGCGTAAGAATACCCCAATCATCTTTATTTAATTCATAGTACCGGGCAGACGAGTAATAATAGTCTTCTACTTTTTCGCACAACCCAGCCTTAACAGGGCAATTTTCTGTTTGGAAACTGTACGGTTATACATCGTAGCTATATAAGGCTTGCGCTCCCAAAAATGATACTCACGGTCACCTTGTGTGCTTCTATAATTTTCAAGGTCCGGTGAATGGGTGTCGATTAGTTTAAACTTGAGTTGTTGGGCTGTAAACTTCAAAAATTGTTGCTCGGTGCTTTTGTTAAGCCATTCGTCTTGTCTTCTCCACATTAAATGTATATGGTTGGGCATAATAACAAAGCCATAGAGCCAAATGCGCTTTTCTTCTACCATGAACTTAAGACTGTTCATAAGAATATCCTTTCGATCATCTGGTAAAAGTAGCATTTGCCAGTTCAGACAGGTAGCAGTAAAAAACTCAATACCTTTATACATATACCAAAGTTAATAGAGTAGCCCGGTTGGTGACAACACCAACCGGAGGCAGAACGCAAACAAGAAAATTATATAACTTTAAGCGTACAGGATGTTTGAAACCCTATTGTTATACGATAGATTATTTAATTAGCATTGGAAGAAAGAAAAAGAACAAGTAAAAAGCAATCAAGCGGATTCAGTTGGACACCGTGGATAATTGTATTAGCTTTAGTTGGGCTAGTGTTAACTATTTACATTAGCATCAGAGTTTCAGTTAGTGATCAAAAACTATTTTCCGTTGGTTTAATTGCATTGTTTATTGGATTATTATTTGAAAGTTATAGAGTTTCGGATAGTTGGAAATCAGTCTTAGCAATTTTTATAGGTTCTTATTTTCTTAGTTTATTTAATTTCCTTCCTTATAAGCACGAACGTAATTACCTTTTTGAAAATCATATTGAAAGTTGGCCCTTCGTATTCATTTTCTTCTATACGATGGGTTTTGCAATTTTTTTTAAAGATCGTGTAACGACTAAATTAACAGAAGGAATAACCCTTATCCAATCCCTTTCATTAATATACTGGACTATCGACTTTGGATTTATAAATTATGATAATGGGTTTGTAATTTTCTTAATTACTATTGCCTATTTGCTTACAGGATTCTCAATAGTAAATGCCCTGACAAACCTAAATCTTTCAAGAACGATAAGATTAATATTGAGTATTTGGAGTACTATAGTAATGTTTGCTTTTGCTTTGGATAATATTTATCGAGTTTTCAGTAATCCAGACATTGGAAGCTCTGAGTACTTATACGACAACCTTTATATCGGCCTTCAATATTTTTTTCTTGGCGTTTCTGCAGTTTATATTATGCAGAACTATATACTCTTAGCAGGATTTCTTCCAAGTAGAAATGGAAATTATCGAAGAGAGCTTATGGAAATAAAGAAAGATCATATTGAAAGGTATTCAGAGGAACAAGTTTTTGTCGGTCACTCGCTACTTTGCATTGTATATTCGGTGATCTTATATGGGCTTAACTATGCTTATGAAATTTTGCCAAGACACACTATGATTTGGCTCGTGTTTTTGACATTTCCTTTATTCTTGAGATCAGTTGACATTGCTCTATTTGGACGAAGAAATTAGACCTGATGTCACTTACTACTTTCTGCTCGTGGTCGGTGTTGTCATTGTTAACTTCTTTCACTACCACTTTTTATAAGAATACCCTTTTGCTAATCTGGCAATAACAGCGTTTACCAACTGAGACAGGTAGCAGTAAAAAATTCAATACCTTTATACATACGCCAAAGTTAGTGGAGTAGTCCGGTTGGCAGCTACACCAACTGGGGCCAGAAAGCGAACGTAGACCTATTACAAAATCAATCCTTTATGAAAATAACCGTAGTGACTCTAACTCTTGTTCTTGGACTTCTAGCTTTTGCCAAAGGACAAGATAATACGGACAAGCAATCAACGACACCAATATGGACAGACGCGGATAGAAAGTATCTACTGGACAATCTAATTCGCTCAAAAGAAGAAATTACAGCAGAAACGAAAAACCTGACTAAAGAACAATGGAATTTTAAGGAAAGCCCTGACCGCTGGAGCATTAATCAGATCATTGAACACATTTGCTTTTGGGAACTGATTCAAATGAATGAAATTTCTGTCGCCTTGAGAATGGGGCCGTTGCCTCAAATTCCACAAAATCCAGATAGCATTTTTATCGATGCTGATCCAAAAAGAATAAATAAGAACATTACAACAGACTATACAAAGCCTTTCACTTACAGCGTTCCCTTAGGAAACAATGAAGGCAAGAACAATATCATTTGGTATACTAAGATGCGAGACGAGTCAATTGAATATGTAAAAAGCACAAATGACAATTTAAGGCTGTACCGCGTCAACTTCGGCCCTAATATTCATCAGCATTACATGATGTTCTTTCGACACTCGTTTCGGCATTTGGGGCAAATAAGGGATGTGAAAAAACATCCTAAGTTTCCGAAATAGTTTTAATCCCAGTGGGTCTTCATTTTCGAGCCCTCTCTTGGACCGAATTTCAAAAGATGGATTTACCCTGCGATAGACTGCCCGATCTTCCATTATATTTGCGGGCTAAAACTTTCATTTCATGCGCTTAGCTCAATTGGCTCGCAAACTGTCGGTACGCCCATCAGAGATCGTTGATCTTCTTGCCAAAGAAAACCTATTCTTTGATGATGGATCTAATGCTAAGTTAAATGATGATGTTGTTAAGAAGGTGGTGCTATCATTAGCCCCCAACCAACTTTCAGAGATCATGAAGGAGCAGGTAGCAGAAGCAGAGCCTGAAACTGAATCAATACTGGAAAATAAAATCCTCGAGCAAGAACAATCAAATAAGCCTGAGTCGGCTCATGTTGCTCCTGCAATTGAAGTTAACATACCAGAAGAAATAATTCGAGCCCCCAAAGTTGAACTGGCCGGATTAAAAGTGTTGGGGAAGATAGATTTGCCTCCATCGCGAAAGCAGGAAGAAATAAAAACGATATCGGAAGGAACGGAACCAATCGCGAAGCGGGAACAAAGAGAAAGAAGCGCAAGGCAACCGCGTGCGGATAAGCCTTGGCGAAACCCACTTGCCCTGCAACGCGAGAGGGAAGCACGAGAGAATGAAGAAAAGAAACAAGCTGCTATAAAACAGGAAAAAGAACGTAAACGTCAGCACTATCTGGAGCGTGTGAAGCCAGGGAAGGTAGTAAAGGCAATTCGTGCGTATGATGAACCTGAGCAAGAACAGATACAGATAACTCCAGAATCTAAACCAAAAACATGGTGGGGTAAATTTTTTAAATGGCTTAACACCTAGTTTATCACCAGCATCGGCTCCACCTCGGAGCAATTTTGCCCATGGTCGGTGTTGTCACCGACCATTTTATTTAGCTACAATCACTACTCAACAAGATGATCAGCGTAGTGTAAGAGTGCTATAATCATCATTCGCAACTCAGTCAGGTAGCTGTAAAAAATTCAATATCTTTATATGCTATGATCGATAAGTTTGATACAAACTGAATATGAAGCTAACTAAAGCACATTTTGTAAAGTTATTTTTTGAATGTGTGATCATTATAGTGAGCGTTCTCTTTGCATTCTTTATTGAAAACTACCGAGAAGATAAAGAGCAATTCGCAAATGAATTGCAACTCCTTTCTGAAATAACATCCGATTTAAAGGAAGATTCAATTCTCTTTGCAGAGAAGGTCTCCACTTTAACGCAGTTGCATAAGGGCATGAATAGAATAATCTTATTTTTAGAGGGTAAGACTAATTCTTTAGATTCCCTAGAAGACTATCCTCTCATGTGGGTAGAAAGAGCAAGGGGCAATTCAATAGTTTTCGAGAGCATTAAAAATACGGGAGGATTCAAGTTTATTACGGATAAACAAATCACCAAAGGCTTACTTGAATATTACAATGAACGGATGTTTTTAAGTGAAATTGTTGAACAAGAGTTGGTAGCAAATCAAGAAAGAATAAAGGATTTATTGGTTAAGAATGGAAAATTTCAGGATTTCAATAGAACTACTTTTATACTCGACAAAAGTAGTTTTCTGAAATTAAAGGGGAACCAAGAACTAATTAATCTCTGCTATGCTAAAAAGTTTACAATTTTCGGTACGATCCGAGGAATTGAAAATCGAAAACAAAAATTGGATGAATTGATTAAGAGATGTGATAGGTACTTGATAAACAAAATTTGATTTAGTTCCAGCGAGGTCTTTGTTTCGAGACCCCGTAGTGCTGAAATGAAATATCTACCAAATAAACTGAGTTGCTTATCAGCCCATAGTCGGTGTTGTCACCGACCAAGCTATGATTTACATTTTGTAGTTTTTGTTTACTAATTTAGTTTAACAGCGCTTGATGATCGTATATTTTATTGATCTATGACAGAGACTTCAGATTCCAGTACTGCCCGTAAAGCAACCACATCCAAACTTGACTATCGGAAAATAATTCCCCTAAGTATTGCCATGTTTTTTGTGATATAGGTAATTGATTTTGGACTCCAAACTATTTTGTTGACTGAAATTGCAATCAGTGAAATTGTAATAAACCTGTCTGTCACAGTCTTTGCTCCTATTTTGATAGGTGCAATCTTGATCAGCAAACAATTAAAAGTTTATGGATGATCCCTTATCATTGGTGCATGCCTGATATTACTATTCCGACTCGGAGCATTTCTCTTATTCAGTTAAAGGAACCAAGCTCTTCGATACATACAATGTCGAAGAAGAAGTAAAGTCTCTTCGCATGTGAAGTAATTACCCGCCCGTGCGCATTCAATTTTGGATGCTATCTGCCAGAAAAAAAATCGGTCGGCAAATACACCGACCGAAAACAACTAGTGAAATGAATACTCTCTAAGTCAATAGCTCAGTGATCCTTGCTTTCTACTTACCTCCCCTAAAATACGACCAGCCCGCTTCTTGTTTAGTAGCCAATTCAATAACGGCAGCAGGGATAACAACTGCCGAAGATATGAGGTCTTCTTTGGCTATTTTTCTTACCGTCATGGTGTTATTGCAGGCTGCAAAGACAACGCCTTTTTGTGTCCATTCTCCAACTTGTTGACTCATCTTGCTCCCTTTCTTGGTAAGAAGATCCAGGCCTCCGCCTAAACATACCACCTCAATCTCTGCCGTAGACCACACTTTTCGAATGTTCTCCACTTGTAGAAGAACACGATTTTGAGAAACCGAATCAGGATCGTTGAATTGGATAACAATTTTGTGTTTAGCATCACTACCAGACTGTGCCAAAAGAACCCCTGAACTTAAAAGCGCAACAACTAAGACAATGAGTTTTGTTTTCATAGTGTATGTTTATGTGAAACTAAATATAACAAACGCCAATCAGTAATCCTGATTCGATACTAAAAAAAACTAAACATTTGCAATTTTTAAACATTAGGCCACACATATCTGTTACAACTCTTTAGGCATGTGGATCTAGGTATTATTTGTACCTTTCATAACTACACCTTGCAACCTAATGATTCTATGAAAGAAACAAGCGCAGCTTCAAAATCAAAGCCATTCAAAAAATACTTCTTTGAATTCATTATGGTTTTCCTGGCAGTAACAGCGGGGTTCTTTTCTGAAAACATTCGAGAAAATTTTAGTGAGTATAGTCGTGAGCAGGAGTACATACGATTGGCATCAGAAGATTTGCGACAAGACATCTATACCTTAGATAGCATTATTACTGCGCGCAAGAAGAAAGACGTAATGCTTGACTCGCTCCTTCATTTTTTAAACAGCCCAGAATTAAGACAACACGGGAATGAAGTGTATTATTACGCACGTTGGTCACCACGAACGTATCGCTTTTTTAGTCACGACAGAACGCTAATTCAATTGCGCAATTCCGGTGACTGGAGGCTGATTCGCAAGCGCGAAGTATCCAATGCGCTTCAGCTCTATGATGAGCAAATCAGAACCATCACACATTACATAGAGAATCGGGAAGAATCGTTGGTGGTCATTTTGTATTCTTCACTTAATAAATTATTTCAAAATAGTGTTTTCAATCAAATGGTTGACGGGTTAGGTTTCAAGCGGCCCACCACAAATCCTTTACTGACTACTTATGATAAACAAGAGCTTAATGAGTTTGCCAATCAGATTCATTTTTTGAAGAATTCAAATCTCTTCTTTATTAAAAATTCAACGATACTCCTGGAATACGCCAAGAAAACTCTCAGTTTAATTGAGAAGGATTATCCAGAGGATTAATCAAGCTTATACCCTTGTCAGTTTATAGGACGGTGGGGAGAACTTGTAGTTGGTCCCAAAGCACTCTTTCAGATCGGAAAATCCGGTTCCTTTTCAATGTCAACAACATTACCACTTCGTGGATGCAAAAACTGAAGCCGGCAAGCATGTAAGGCGATGCAGTTATCCTGATAAATTTCTGAGGAACCGTATAGCGCATCACCAACAATCGGGCAACCTACCGAAGTCAGTTGTGCGCGTATCTGATGATATTTGCCGGTATGCAATTCGATATTCCACAGAAACCGATTCTTCAATTCATTAATCGTATACTTCAATGAAGCGAACTCTGAAAACTCAATTTGTTGAGGATAAAGTACAGCTTTCTTTTTCTCCTTACGATGCCAATGTTGCAATTCTCCGTTCAGCAATGCAGGAGCATTGGTTGTTATTGCCTGATAAAACTTTCTTACCGTGCGTTGAGCAAACTGCTCGCTTAAATTTCGCAGTACTGATTTTTGTTTAGCAAACAAGATTACTCCACTCACGGGGCGATCCAGCCGATGCAGATGCTGCGCATACACTAGATCACCAGTAGGGAGAGATTTCTGGAGATAGTTTTTCACCAGTTGCTGCAGATTAGGATGATTATTGCGATCAGGCTCTACCATTAATCCGGCAGGCTTACTCACCACCAGGATAAAATCATCTTCAAAAAGAATGTGGTCAGGTAAGTGAATGGACATTTTCATTGAACCGAAACTATCGCCCTTACTTCCAAATTAAAGATTGATCAATACTGGCAATCGTGGCTCTCCCGGTCAATGCCATGGCCATTTCAAATTCGGCTTTTAAGATTTCTAACGCTTTGGTAACACCTTCGGCCCCGGCCGAAGCTAAACCAAAACAGATCGGCTTACCCACCAACACTGCATTTGCACCCAATGCAATTGCCTTCAGAACGTCCGTGCCGCGCCTTATGCCGCCATCTACTAAAACAGGTATCCGCTTGTTTACTCTTTCAACAATTCGTGGCAAAGCTTCAATTGTCGCAGGAACAGTATCTAAATTCCTCCCGCTATGATTGGAAACAATAATGCCGGCAGCTCCAATCTTAACAGCTCTTTCGGCATCGTCCGGATTTAAAATGCCTTTAAGCAATACAGGAATTTTCGCAAACGAAATGAGCCACTCCATTTCCTTCCACGTAATGGTTAATGACTCACCAATGCGATAGGGCGCAGAAATGCCATCCGGCAAACGAAAGCCCACCCTCTCCTGACGATTTCGCGCTCCGCCAACAGGCGTATCTACGGTAACACACAAAGCACGATAGCCCAGCGACTCAGCTTTCTGAACAAGATCTTTACTGAATTCTTTATTATCTCTCACATACAATTGAAACCACAGCGGTTCACTGGCCACTTTTTTTATTTCCTCCAGCGATGTAGTTGTATAGGAACTTACTACATAAATAGCTTTTGCTTTGCCAGCTCCTCTTGCAGTTGCCAGTTCTCCCTCGGGATGCATGACTTTATGAAAGGCCGTTGGCGCAATCAAAATCGGATACGCTAGCTTTTGTCCAAAAAGTGTTACGGTGGTATCTAATTTGCTGACATCATTCAACACACTGGGATTTATTTTGATCGCATCAAAAGCCTGGCGATTCCACCGCACTGTAAATTCATCTGCTGCTCCGCTGGCAACATATTCATATGCCATCTTTGACATTTTACCTTCTGCCATTTTTTCAAAGTCGAACAGGTTGATGATATGCGATAAATCAATTGGATCGCCAGAAAGCAAAGGCCATGCATCGGGTTGTGCGGGTTGGCTTTGTGAATCAAATGGAATGAAAGAAACTCCAGTTAATGCCGTAAGTGTTTTGAGTAAGTCTCTTCTGGTCTGTTCCATAGCAGGATATGTTTAATTGAATTTTTTAAACTAATGATATCACATCACAAAGTTCTTTCGCCCATCGCATCTCTCGTGGTAGGCTGCACGATGGCCAAATCCCTCTTCATCGTGGCCAAATTTTGCAAACTCAGTGATGCGAGATTCAATGCAGCTGATTGCCGAAAGTGATGATTTGCGGTGCATGCTGAAAGATAATTATTCAGTCGTGGGGTTCGAAAAGTATCGTTATTAATTAATTCTCTAACGCCACAAACAATTCTGCTTGCAATTTCCACTCGCCATCTTTTTTCTTCCATTGTGCACTGTAACGACCTCCTTTACTGTAGGTATTAAATCCCTTCCAGACTCCACTTTCCCAAGCAAGGTCGGGATTGTTTTTGCTGATGATGATTTCGGAAGGCATCCGTTCAAAATAAGTTTTAGGAGTTTCTTGATAAATTTTTTTTCAATCCGATGTGTTGGTCTCTTTGCCCACTACCACAGCACCACTGCCACGAATCACCACGTAATCGTCTAACCAGAAACTCGCAATGACTTCCACATTTTGACGAACAATTGCCTCATTGGAAGTTTGTCTTGCCTTCCGAATCAATTGCTCATCATTTTGAGCTTGAGAAAGTACTGATTGAAATAGCATATAAAATAGTGTTAGTGAGGTGGATTTCATGTTATTACAGTTTAAAAGATTATACAGCACTTAGCACAGTGACGAGTATCAGTATCTGCAGACTCTTCCCAAGATGAAAAGTTTGTCATCAATGTTATTATTGCGGCCACTTCGTTACTTTATTTTTAATTGGCTTCACCGTACGCAGATACCGGCAAATACTTTCATAGGCTTTTATATTTCAATGCCATACACTTCAAAATTAGCTTCTGGTTTTATCGTGATCCATTTTTGATCCTAATTAAAGTGAGGGTTTATTTACTTTTTACTTTCTTCCTCTGCTACGTGCTGCAGATAAAGGCAATAAAGAATTTGTCCCTTCCTTATACTGGATAATCGGAAAAATTCATTTGAAGCATGCCAGTTTTCATCTGATAATTCCATCCCCAACGAGTAACAGTAAATTCCTAATATTTCTTTAATAGAAGTTAACGAACCAATGCTGCCGCCTGTACCCACCTGAAAAGGTGAGGTGCCATAAACTTTTTGTAACACGTCTGCCACGTATCTGTATTCCTTTGTGTCGGCTGGAAATTTCATTGGGCTTGCACCGCCTTTGCCTCTTCCAAACTTAAACGCTACCGATGCGCCTGCAGGCAGGTTTTTATTGATGTGCTTTACAATCAACTCTTGTATCTCACTTGGGTTTTGGTTGTTCACCAGGCGGCACGTAATTCTTGCCATGGCGTTGCCGGGTATTATGTTCGAATGTCCTTCAGGTGCAGTGTATCCGCTTTGCATACCAATAATTTCAAGCGTTGGTCTAAACCAAACTCGTTCTAGCGATGAATAAGCCGTATCACCAACTTCTACACTTGTACCTAGTATCTTCATGTCAGTAGCTTTGCTGTAAGGAATTTTTTTCATCATTTCTTTTTCCTTAGCAGTAGCGGGTATTACTTTATCATAAAATCCTTCAATCGCAACATTGCCCTCCTTGGTATAAAATGAAGAAATGAGTTGAGACATGATGACTGCTGAATTGGGAGTCTTTCCTCCAAACTGTCCTGAGTGACCGTCAATAGAAGCAGTTGAAATGCTAAACTCCATTACAGCAGTTCCTCTTAAACTCATTAATATGGCAGGCGTATTCTCATCGTACTGTCCACCATCTGCATTTACAGCAAAATCGGCTTTTACTAATTCTGTATTTTCCTGAATGAACTTTCTGAAATTTGGACTGCCGTTTTCTTCTTCACCCTCAAATACAAACTTCACGTTCACAGGTAATTTGCCATCTGTTTTCAGCATAGCTTCAATAGCCCAAATGCTAATCATTACCCCACTCTTATCATCGCTGGCGCCACGTCCAAATATTTTACCATCTTTAATTACTGGTGAAAAGGGCGGTATAACCCATTCCGATTCTTTAACAGGTTGTACATCGTAATGAGCATAGATAAGTACAGTGGGTTTGCCGGGCGCTTTATCCCAACTGCCGTATACGATCGGTTGCCCTTCGGTGGGTATCACCTGCGCTGTTGGAATACCAATAGATTTCAATTTGTTTACGATCCACGTTGCAGCTTTGGCAACATCATCTTTATGTTTTGGTATTGATGAGATACTTGGAATAGAGATCAGTTCACTAAACTCTTTCAGTTGCGTTTCATAATTCGCATCCATGTATTTTTCGTAAGCAGCAAGCGGTGTTTTTTGTTGAGCGGCATTTGCTTTTTTCTTCTGCGCCAAAAGCTGGTAAGAGAAAAGGCACAACAGTGCGATGAGCAGAAAGGTGGTTGATTTAATTTTCATTTTCGTAATCCTGTTTTTATAAGATTGATTGAGTAATTTAAACCTGAGTAGATAAAGATTTATTTTTTAAACTTCCCAAACACGGGCTGGCCAGGCAGCACACCGGCTACTGTTTTTCCATTCATTAATACAAAGGCTCCATTCACCATTACGTACTCAATGCCGGCAGAAAACTCCAGTCCTTTTTCGAAGGTTGCTTTATCAATAATGGTGTTAGGATTAAAAATGGTAATGTCAGCATCGGCACCTACTTGTATTCTTCCTTTAAAGCGCATCATAGGAGCAATGTTCTCCAAACGTTTGGCTGGTAGCAAGGTCATTTTTTCCACAGCTGTCATCAAATCAATCACTTTATCTTCGCGTACATATTTGCCGAGTACTCTTGAGAATGTGCCTGCTGTGCGCGGATGAGCAAGTTTCGCATACGTCATTCCATCGGAACCGATCATAACACCTGGGGATGCAATGCCTGTTTTGATCCATTCGGGTTTCATGGCATGGATAATCACTACGCCACCGGTTTTGCGATAAGCATCAAATGTTTCTTTTGTGAGCCGTTCGCCTGTTGCTACCCATTGCAGATCGTTATAGCCAATGCCCAGTCGTTGCTGCCAACCCTCATCGAACATGGCGCTTTGCAGTGACGTGGAAGCTGCTGTGTAAGGATACAACTCGGTGCTGATATCAATACCTTTTTTGATGGCGGCATGTACCATCTCCAGGGATAGTCCGATATTTCCAAGCGACATACTGTTAATATGAACAATGTGCAGTGGCGCTCCTGTAAGTGCTGCCACGGCTATGGCTTCTTGTATCGAAATAATATCCGGTTGCCTCACATGCGAAAACACCAGGGCTTGCACCTCGCCCGCCAGTTTATACACCTGAAACATTTCGTTGGGATTGGTTTTGGGTAAGTAGCCAATAGGAGCACCAATGCCAATACCACCTTCTGCCAAAGATGTTTTGATATTTTCCAATGTTTGATTCAATGCATCGAGAGTAATCGTTTCGGAAGCAGCCCGTAAAATAGTATTGGTCATTACCCCAATGTTTGCTTCACCCTTCAGCGTAATTTGCATTAAACTATCTACTGCGCCTTGGTATTTACCAATTGCTTTAAAGCGTTCAAAAGGCCAGCATACACTCGCACCATAATTAATCAATGCTTTTCCTTTTCTGGATTCGTACCATTTGCCCAGATGTTCAATTCCCCATTCCAACTCCAATGCTGTAGTTACGCCATCGTGTAATTGATATTCCTGTTCCGCATTACTTCTTCCATGAACATGCAAATCAATGAACCCAGGGGCTACCACTAGTCCGCTTGCATTGATTATCTTCTTTCCCTTCAACGGTTGAGAACTGATCTGTACGATGCGGTTATTAATGATACCTACATTTTTAGTGGCATCTAATTTTGTTTCAGGATCTATTACACGACCTCCTTGCAAAACAACATCATATACAACGTCTGTTTGTGCCGAGGATACCAGTGAAATCAAGGTGAGTAAAATAATCAGTAGCTGCTTCATAGAGAGGTCTTTATTTTTTTGGGAGTCGGGTGGAATGCAATACGTCAATTCTCCATTGCTTCTTATCTTTTATAAGCACAACGGTTTCTATCCAATTTACGATTTCTTCTTTTCCATTTCGGGTAAAGGTGGATTGCAGATAGTAAGTAGCCCACGCTGTGTTTTTACGAATGGTTGTGTTTACAAACTCAAATTTGTTCGTGCGTTTAAAGTCAGGCGTGGATTTGAACTTTATTACTTTACTGATCAAGGTGTCTATCGGCCACACTTCACCGTATTCATAAAAGCGAACGGTGCTGGTGGTAAACATTTTCATAGCAGTGATATCCGCATCCGTTAAAGCGGCAAACAGATTTTCAATAGTCTGTTGTACCGTTGCTTGTTCTGGCATTGATACAGTTTGCGCCTGCACCGTTGCGGTGAAAATCAATGCAACAAAAAAGAGCTTAATTTTTATCATCAGTTATTATAGAATCGAAGCTGATCCATGAAATCATGTACATTATTTTGGTACCCAATAAGTGTAAGTGCATAGTTGTCACTTGCTAAGTGTGAAAAGATTTCATTCAGGTCTACGGGCTTGGGGAAAGCTTCCTAAGGATTGAATTAATAGACTTAATCAGATCTTCCATTAGTCGTTTGATGGTTTAGGTAAAGTTCAGAATACTTGAAGTTAACCTTAATCCTGACTAATTCTAAATCGCTTCATTAATTTCAAATGACCACGGGCTGAATTCGTTACTCACCGTGGGTGTCGTGCTCATTGGTTATCAATGTTCATCTTGTACAGGTAAACGAAACATTAATTATCTTCACATCATCAATCATGCAGGAGCCAAAAATTTATCTGTATAAACGCATCGTGCAGGCAAAGCTGTACATCGACCGGCATTATGCAGAGAAGATTGATCTTTCCAACATCGCAGACGAGGCCACCTTCTCAAAGTATCATTTCATACGGCTGTTCAAAAGCATGTATGGTAAAACTCCGCATCAATATCTCACGCAAGTGCGCATACACGCAGCCAAAATACTATTGACAAAAAATATCTCCGTCAGTGAAGTGTGTGACTCCGTAGGTTTCGATAGCGTCACCTCCTTTGCGGGACTTTTTAAAAAAATTACAGGTTACACTCCTTCCGTTTATCAACAGCAGCAGCAAAAAAGAAATGTGCAACTGCGGGAGTGCCCCATTCACTTTGTCCCCAATTGCTTTGCCGAAACCTACGGCTGGAAAAAATAGCAATTTTCAAGAGGTGCCGATTCATCCCGTTCCACATCTTTGAATTAATAAATTGAAAAAGCTATGATCACAAAGTTGTCGCACCTCTGTATTTATGTTCTTAATCAGGACAGTGCCTATGATTTTTATGTTAACAAACTTGGCTTCATCGTTCATACCGATGCGCCCATGGGGCCTGGCGCACGATGGCTCACGGTGTGCCCTCCTGAACAGCCCGAACTGGAGATCACACTTTTCCTTGTGACCGAAGGCGGAACATTTGACAAAGAAACTGCGAGCGTAATGACAGACCTGATCAAAAAAGGAACGTTTGGGGCAGCAGTGTTCACGTGCAAAGACCTGATGGCGACTTATGAGGAATTGAAAGCAAAAGGTGTGGTATTCAAAAAGGCCCCCACCAAAGAATTTTATGGTTACGAAGCCTTGTTTATTGACGATTCCGGAAATTGGTTTTCGCTGGGACAAGCTGATAGTAAATGAGCATGAAAACATTGCTTGAAAAATCAGTACGTGAAGAAGTGATTGCACGCATTCAATTGCTTTCGGAAACAAGCGCTGCCCAGTGGGGCAAAATGAATGTATACCAAATGCTGAAGCATTGCGCTCGGGCTGAAGAAATGTATTTGGGTAAGAAAAATTACAAACGACAATTGCTTGGTTTTATCTTAGGCCAGTTCGTTTTAAAGAGTATATTGAAAGGAGACAACCCACTGGCGCGCAATGCCCGCACCAGCGCGGACTTCATCGTAAAAGAAACTGCCGGTGATGTGATGGCAGAAAAGCAACGATGGATTGAATTGATTCAAGAATATGAAAATTATAGAGCACCCGGCATTGTCCATTGGTTTTTTGGTAAGATGACGAAAGAACAAGTAGGTCAATTTGCCTACAAACATGCCGACCATCACTTGCGCCAGTTTGGTGGTTGAGTTGGCAGAGATTTTCACTACAACCATTGCCTGCTATTTTTCGAATCTCTCTCGTTTTGCTACTTTTAATTACCTGCAAGATTCGATATTTGAAAATCGTACCGGATTTGAATTAAAAGAGAGGAATGAAGGTTCTCAAAATCATAAAAATCATCCTTTTACTAATCGGCCTTAGTATCGGGCTTGAGTGCTGTAAAACAAATGATGAACGTGATCTAAAAGTCATCGATTCAAGTGAAATCCCTGAGCCAACCCGATGGTGGAATGATCAGGTTTTCTATGAGATTTTTGTTCGAAGTTTTTATGATTCTAACGGAGATGGCATAGGCGATTTTCAAGGAATAATCCGAAAGCTGGACTATCTGAATGATGGCAATCCAGAAACCGATACCGATCTCGGAATTACCGCCATTTGGCTAATGCCCATTTTCCCATCATCAAGCTATCATGGCTATGATGTTATTGATTACTATGAAGTCAACCAGCAGTATGGTTCAATGAATGACTTCAAGCAATTGATCACTGAGGCACACAATCGAGGAATAAAAGTAATAATAGATTTAGTGGTCAACCATACCTCTTTTCTGCACCCCTGGTTTCAAAAATCAGCTGCAGGGTTGGAAAACAAAACTGGCTGGTACATCTGGTCATCAACTAATCCGGGCTATAAAGGCCCATGGGGTCAAACCGTTTGGCACCAGAGTAACAGCGGGTTTTATTATGGACTTTTTGGCGGAGGTATGCCTGATCTAAATTATAATTCGTTGGAGGTTAGCAACGAAATTAAAAAAATTGCCCGATACTGGTATGAAACGATTGGTGTTGATGGATTTCGAGTTGATGCTGCCGGCTCATTAATTGAGGAGGGCACTAATCAATCTGCCACACAAAAAACACTGGACTGGTGGAGAAACTTCTATTCATTTCAAAAAAAAATGAGCCCTGCGCTTATGACGGTTGGAGAGGTGTGGTCTCCGACCGCTACGGTGAAGGCATTTTCTGATAAGCGTCTTGATTACTGTTTTGAATTTGACCTGGCGTATGCCTTGATTGATGCTGTAAAAACTGAAAACCCTTCGTGGTTAAACACTAAACTGAGCGAAGTGCTTAGTAGCTATCCTTCACAGCAATTTGGAATTTTCCTGACCAACCATGACCAAAATAGAATCATTTCGGAACTAACATACAATTTGGATAAAGCCAAACTTGCCGCGAGTATTTATTTGACGTTACCTGGAATACCTTATTTATACTACGGTGAAGAAATTGCGATGAGAGGAGTAAAACCTGATGAAGACCTGCGAAGACCTATGCAATGGTCACCCTCAAGGAATGCAGGATTTTCTTCTGTTACTCCATGGTATGATCCCGATTATAGCTTTTATGAATTTAATGTAGAGAGCTTAAAAGCCGATCCAAATTCAATTTGGAATCATTATCAAAAGCTTATCAAAGCACGCAAGGCCAATTCAGCACTGCTTCAGGGAGATTATTTACCGATGCAGTCGCAAGCAGCGGGCATTTATGCATTTGTACGAATAAAAGAAAGCAACGCATTAATCGTTATCCATAATCTGACAGGATCAAATCAAAAGCCCATCATTAGCATTACCTCTGATCGGCTTATGGCAGGTAGTTATAAAACATCCGATCTCCTTACTGGCAATTCGTTGACTAATTTATTGGTGACGACTTGGGGAAATGTATCAAATTTCTCTCCTACTGAAGAGATGAAACCATATTCTACTTTGATCATCAGGCTATCGAAGTGATTCGAAACAATATTGGCTTGCTGGAAATGTTTTTACCAAGACATAATTGCTCATAAATCCGGCCAGCGATTGAGCGGTTTGTCTGAGCCTGAAGTGGGATGTGAGGCTGGTGGCGAGTAGCGAAAGCGGTGGCGCCTTGGGCCGGATGGTGCAACGCTGGCGACAGGACGCCACCATCACTGCTTTGCAAAAATTCAAATCGAAATTACTATCTTCGAATGACCTCATTCTAATCCCCAACCTAACCCTTGCAGTATGATGAAAAAGATTTTGGTTTATGCCGCAGCCTTTATTGTGCTGGCCATCGCGGCATTGTTCACGTATGTTTCGCTCACCTGGAATAAGCAATACGATGATTGGCCCGCTCCTACACTGAAAGTAAGTACTGACTCTGCGGTAATCGCGCACGGCAAATATTTGGTAAACGGGCCGGCACATTGCAACTCGTGCCACGTATCAAGCATGAAAGACCTTGAAGATTCGGATAAGGGATTACCGATACCACTTAAGGGTGGCGTTAGTTTTCCACTGGGCCCACTGGGCACAATCGTCTCTAAAAATCTAACGCCCGATAAAGCCACCGGGCTGGGGCGTTATTCCGATGAGCAAGTATTTCGAATGATGCGACATGGCATCAGGCCGGATGGAACAGCCTCGCTGCCATTGATGATGCCGTTTTGGAAAATGGCCGATGATGATATGGTGGCCGTGGTGTCATACCTGCGATCGATTGAACCGGTAGAAAATACAGTGCCCGAAAATAATTGGACGTTTGTTGGAAAGGCGGTGCGTTCACTTACGTCAACCTTTAAGCCGATTGAAAATCCGGATGCACCACAGTCTGCACCGGCCATGTCTCCACCTTCTATTGCGCGTGGCGAATACCTTGCACGCTATGTTACTAATTGCGTGGGCTGCCATACACCGCGTGACATCACCACCTTTGAGGCTACGGGGCCGGAGTTTTCCGGAGGTATGGAGTTTGAGCCTTGGCCTGCATTGAGCAAGCATTTCAATATGGATACTACCTTGTGGCTGAGAACTCCAAACATCACTCCCCATCCTGGCGGAGTATTTGCGAAGTTTAAAACCCCTCAGGATTTTATTCAACGATTTCGTACTGGCCGAGCCATTCCTATTTCGCCAATGGATTGGGGACCGTTTTCAAGAATTAGCGATGACGATCTCACCTCCATCTGGATGTTCTTAAACAGTTTGCCTCCTGTAGAGCATGCTGTGGGCGACATCACGTTTAAGAAAGAAGGAGATTGATTTTTTCTCAACAGATTAGTCGGTGACAATACTTGAAGATTGTCACCGGCTATCCATATTCCCATTGAATTTAAGAGGATGATCACCTACTTTAGGGAATGAAAAAATTTGTAGTTCTCCTTCAGCTGACCTTAATAGCAACCGCTAGTCATGCACAACTCTCTGACACATTAAAGCGAATTGATGCACTCTTTACTTCATGGAACAACGCCACACCAGGTGGCGCCATTGCCATTATGCGCGGAGATAAAATTATTTACAACAAAGCATTTGGTCTGGCGGATCTAGAACACAACGTACCCAACACTACAGAAACAATTTTTGAAAGTGGATCGGTAGCCAAACAATTCACAGCCACATCCATTTTGCTTTTGGCCGATCAGGGAAAAATTTCCCTTACGGATGATGTGCGTAAGTATGTGCCGGAACTTCCTATCTATGATAAGCCAATCACTATTCAACATCTGTTAAATCATACCAGTGGATTAAAGGATTGGGGAAGCATTGGTGGGTTGGCCGGATGGCCGCGCACCACACGCATCTACACGCAAGACCTGGCTTTGCACATCATGAGCAAACAGAAAACAACCAATTTTACACCGGGCTCCCAATACTCATACAGCAATGCAAACTACTCCATGCTCGTGACCATTGTAGAACGGGTATCAAAAAAATCGCTGGCGCAGTTTACTGATTCTGCGTTTTTTAAGCCACTTAAGATGACTAAAACGCAATGGCGCGATAATTTTCGGGAAGTAGTTCCCAATCGTTCCATTGCTTACTCCGGTCGTGATGGTAATTATGAACAACTCATGCCCTTTGAGCATGTTCATGGACACGGTGGCTTGCTCACTACCACAGGTGATTTGTTGAAGTGGAATAAACTTTTGGAATCAAACCCCATCATCAGTAACCGTGTGGCGGGCTGGCGCATACAAAAAGGTAAACTGAATGATGGAAGTGAAATCACTTATGCTTCTGGTTTAGTGAACCTTACTGTCAATGGGTTTCAGGAAATTAGTCATAGTGGTGCTACCGCGGGTTATCGTGCGTGGCTAGCCTATTATCCACAAAAGAAATTGTCAGTTGTGATCTTGAGCAATGATGGTGGCTATCGCGATGTCTCCGCACAAATTGTTGAAGTTTTTCTTGGCAGGGAAGTTCGCCCTGAAAAACCCGAACCATCAAAATTTATTGAACTCACAGACGCTGAAAAACAAGCCTGGACAGGCTCTTACAAACGTGCTGATGGATTGGATGTGATCACGTTCCAGGTGAGGAATCAGCAACTCACCACTAATGAACGTCTGGTAAAAGTAATCCATCGCGATACACTTTACCTGGACAAATTTTTCTGGATTCGGCTATCTCCGGATCAAATAGAACTTCGCAATTCCAATGGAAGAAATAGCTATTCCAAAATGGCAACCGTTGAAATGTCCGCATTGTACTTGCAGTCACTTCAAGGAACTTATGTAAGCGATGAAGCCGAAGCAACGTATGTCATCACCAGTAACAATGGTGAACTCTTTCTTCAAATAGCGTCATGGCCAAAGCAAAAGCTTATCCCGCTGTATCGCGATGGCTTTAGAGACAATGATTTTGTATTCTTCGAATTTCAGCGCGATAGGAATAACAAAGTGACCGGCTTACAGGTAAGTGTGTCCCGCGCCTTGCGAGTGCCCTTTGCAAAAAAATAAGATCAATTTCTTATATTTTATTCGAGCGGAAGCGGAACAAATTGCCTGTTGGCCTACCTTTAATCTGATCTTAATCTACTACCATGAAAAAAATATTCCTGTTTGTTAGTGCCTATTTTTTGATTTCCATAGCGATTGCTCAAACCATTATCAATCGTGATAAAGAAATCGATCAAATGGTGAAGGAAGTAAATGCAGACTCCCTTCAAGCGTACATCAACACGATGGTGGCCTTCGGAACACGAAATACATTGAGCACGCAAAAAGATACTAAGCGTGGCATTGGAGCAGCAAAAAGTTGGGTACTGAAAAAATTTAATGAGTTTGCACGGCAGAGTAACGGTCGCCTTTCTGCATCGATTGATGCCACACTTTACAAAGCCGACAAGCGCAGAGTGGATCACGATATTAATTTGGGAAATGTAGTGGCCACGCTGAAAGGCACTGACCCAAATGACAAAAGATTATTTCTTATTAGTGGGCACTTAGACAACATGCGCACCAACGTGATGGATAGCGTAGGTGATGCGCCCGGGGCCAATGATGATGCCAGCGGTGTGGCCGCAGTAATTGAATGTGCCCGAATTCTAAGCAAACATAGTTTTCCGGCCACCATCATCTTTGTGGCGGTGAGTGGAGAAGAACAAGGATTGTTGGGCGCACGGTTTATGGCGAATAAAGCCAAACAGGAAAATTGGAGCATTGAAGCAGTGTTGAATAATGATATTATGGGAAGTAACAACACGAGTGAAACAAACATAATTGATAACACGCGTATCAGAGTGTTCAGCGAAGGGCTTCCGGCTTTTGAAACTGAAAAGAGTGCCACACAAATACGGCAGTATGGATGGGAAAACGATGGGAAGGCGCGGCAGTTGGCACGCTATGTTAAAGAGATTGGAGAGCGCTACGTTGAAAATATTGAAGTGGTGATGGTGTATCGCAATGATCGCTTCCTGAGAGGTGGTGATCATACTCCTTTCGTGGAACAAGGGTATGCAGCCGTGCGCTTCACGGAAATGAATGAAAACTATTATCATCAGCATCAGGATGTGCGAAAGGAAAATGGCATTCAGTATGGCGACTTGCCCGAGTTTATGGACTTTGAATACCTGCGAAAAAATACGGCCATCAATTTGGCCAACCTCGCCAATCTTGCTAAAGCTCCGGCCATGCCTGAAGAAGTAAAAATTGACACGCGCAGATTAAGTAACTATACTTTACTTACCTGGAAAGCACCTAAGACAGGTAAAACAAAAGGCTATTATGTTTTAATGAGAGAAACGACAAGCGCCGTTTGGCAAACGAAATTTTTCACCAGCGAGCTCGAAATAAAATTACCATACAGTAAAGACAACTATTTCTTTGCTGTGCAAAGTGTAAATGAAACGGGCAATGAAAGCCTGCCAGTAGTACCCACCGTATTGGGAAGGTAGTTTGATCGTAGTCATTGTAGAAGATTGTTATCTACTCAAACCATAACCTCACCTCATCCAAACTTTCCTGTCAAAAAAAATTCAGCTTACCCCTATCCGGACGGAGAGGGGTAACACGAGTTAGAAAAAGTGATAAGTGAAGTTGGGGTGAGGTTAACAATACAAATCTCCTGTTATGGCTGGTCGCTGAGCAACAATAACTTCATCCTACACCAACGCACACGTTCCTCCTGCACAAGCTGCTTCCGCCTTGTGATCAGTATCATCATCCGGTTCGTAAACTTGCGAGAGATCGATTTCGCGCAGGCTCATTTCAAGCTCTTCAAATTTTTGCTGACTAATATCTTCGAAAGGTGCCTGTTTATAATTGCCTAAATCGAATGGTAACACACTCAATCCGTTGTACGATGCTTTGTTTTGCCACATCCACTCGCCTACCTTCTCCCACTCTCCCTCTTTAATTGAAACCGTTGCTGAAACATTGTTATAGTTTTTTCCCTGACGGAAACCACTTCGTACCCACTCGGTATTGAATTTCTTAATGCGCGTCAGCAGATCCATGACCTCCTCATCTCTTAGAATACTGCCCACTGGGGCTTTCTGCGGAATGCATACAATCGCCTGCTTACTGTTCAACAAATCATCTTCCAAAAGCTCAGGATGATTGTGAAACAGATATTCATACAATGCTTCATTCTTGCCAATACGCACCCTTCGCAAATAATAATCATTATGCCATGCATGAATGCCTGAAGATGTTCCCAGCACAATCGAAGAAGTGCCGGAGGGTTTTATGGTTGTGCACCGCGCGGCAAACTCAATTCCAATTTTTGCTGACACGGCAAGGTTTACTTTTTTCACTTCATCAGCTGCCTCTTTCAAATCCATCGAAAGTACGGCACCACTGGCAATACCAGTCATTCCCACACCGATCAGCGCATCGTGCTCGGTAGTGGTTTTCCAGATTTCCCGCAGATAGTGAAAATTAGTAAAGCCTGCCTGAAGTGTGCCGAAGAATGCCGCTGCTCTGCAACGGGCATTCAAATCTTCCTGCGACTGAACATCCGAAACATTCACCTCGCACAGGTTGCAGAATTGAAATGGCTTGAGTGCTATTTCACAACAAGGGTTGGTGCCCCAATCTTCATGATTACTAAAATAAAACCCAGGCTCGCCCGATCCGGAGAGTTCAATTTTTTTCCATAGGTTCAAAAAATCATGCTTTGAAATTTCATCACGCATTAACACCACTGAATTGTTGGCGCGGCCGCGTTGTTCATTCAGTTCCCACCAATTTCCAAACTTACACGTGAGCATCTCTTCATCCGATGCGGAGAAAAGCGCAATCATGGCCGAGCGCCTGATACCTCCTGCTAAAACAGCATTGGCAATATGGCACATCATGTCATGACACTCCAACGTTGTTAAGTGTGTTCCATTTTCTTTGCGATCGAGAATGGCCGAAAGGTGAGCGACACAAATCTTGAGAGGTTCAGGGCCCGGTGCTTTTCCACCAGCCGTTACCAGGCGAGCTCCTTTTGGCCTAATGTCTGCGTAATCGAAGTCGGGTAAATATTCACTCTCGCCAAAATACCCTTTCAATAATACCTTCACTGCATCCGCCCATCCTTCAAGACTATCGCCCACTAAAAAGCGCCTTCTCTTTTCTGCACGATGGACAGGAGGTAGTTTCTCAACATGATGATATTGTACAGAATAGCCCACGCCCGTTCCACCCAACAACAAAAACATGGTTTCCGAAAATGCACGAATATCATCTACCGGCAGATATGCACAATTATAAATGCGGCTGTTATTGCGGGCAATGGCAGGGCCGGCAAATTGCATAGCCCGCATGGATGGAAGAATTTTCTTGTCGTAGATAAAAGAAGCATTCTCTTCAATCTCAGTTTCCATCAACGGAAATTTTTCAATCATCATTTTGACATACCGCGCCACAATCTCGGGCCATAGTTCCCTGCGCTGCAACTCAGGAACATAGCGCGCATATTTCATATAGACGATAAGATCACTAAGCAATCGTTGATTTAATTCCATACATCAGAAGTTTAAAAACTAGAACTCAATTAAAAAGCTTCACACCGTACGTTTGAATAAAACATTATTTTCTAGATGAATATGATTGATCAGCTCTTGGTCAAACTCTGCCAGTTTTTGGTAGGCATAGGTGAACGTGGGGCAAGCTCCAGGCGGCACTTGATACTGATTAGTTTGTGCGCGAAGAAATTTAAGAATATCACCTGCCAATTGATGTTCCTCCTCCATCACTGCAATGGGGCGATCGATCATAGAAACGATTGGGTCATTAGATTTTTTATTTTGTTCAAACTCACGCAGCGCAGGGAATAAAATCATCTCCTCTTTTTTCATATGGCTGAGCAGTTCTTCTGCAAGCGCATTAAATTCTGATCGCACATTATAGAGTTCGGGGCGCTCCAACCCATGCACATCGCTGATTTTGTCCAGCAATTCAAGCAACACGGGGATGGACTCGCGGACGTAGCGATGATAGTTTTGCTCAATGAAATCGATTAAAAAACCGGTAGACCAGTTTTGGACGTGCAGCGGCAGACCACCGTTGATTGGCTGCGTGTTTTGTATTTCCGAAAGAATGCTTTCCGGATCAAGGCCCTGTTGCTGACACGCCTCCTCCAGCGATTGCTTTCCACCACAACAAAAGTCAAGATTGTATCGGTCAAGAACCTGACGTGCAGAAGGAAGCGAAACAACCAATTCGGAAAGCGATTGGTGAAGTTGATCTTGTGTAATTTCCATGGGATTTGAATTTTATTCAAATCAACCATTACACAAATCAAAACTCTATGATTCTAATCATAAGAGTAAGATATTTTCTACTGATGCGATTTCAAAATGAAAGTTGTGCTTTCTCATTTTGCCCTTTCCAAAATCGGCCAGGTGAGGACAAGAAAAAGTGTTTTTTGACTGCTCCTCTCAATTTCTGAAACCCTTCCTCCGCAGCCTGCAGATGAAACTCGAACGCACCTTTTCGCTTTGAAGAATCAAATCCACTATTCATATTATCCAGCATTTGCTCAAAATACGGATGAATATTTTCCTGAACGTAACTGCGCACGGCCTCATAATCGTGATCAGACAACCGATGAAAGCGTTCAACAGTCCACCAGAACGATTGATCTGATCTTGTGCCCGATGATTTTAGCATATCAAAATTTCCTCCTTCCATACGAATGGGCTTAAAAAAAGAAAGGCACGGGTGAGACGTACCGGTTGTCCAGATTTCAGGCTGCGAAAACTGATCGATCAAAATCACCATGGAGTTTGCCGTTTGAATTGGATTGCGGGTAGTGGCATGCATGCAAACCTCGGCTGTGGTGGAGCGCTCGGGCTTGAAATTTTCCATTTGATGTTCAGATAGAATACTAAAGGCATCGCGTAAATCAAATTGCTTCCGCCTGTTAATTCCTAACTGGGTTACACGCTGCCGCACTTTGCAAGCGGTAACCAAGTTCATCTCTTCAGCAGCAAATGATTTGGCAAAGTCAAATGGCTTGCCTTGCACATGCCATTTATTTTGCTCTGCCATTGCCACCGCGCCTGGCGAAATCAGATCAAACTTTTCGTGAATGGTATAGCCATCCGATATGGTTCTGCAATCCGTTATTTTTTCTGCCACCCATTCTCTACCGGCTGTTTCCAGAATCCACGCCTCAACAGGATCGGCAATAATATAGGAGTGATGACTAAAGAGCTTTTTATTTTGATACCCAACACATCCATCGCTCCCAAACTGCTGAAGTAACGCGGTAATAGTTTTCAAAGCTTCTGCGGCTGATCGCGAACGTTCCAGGCCCAATCGCACCAGATCAGAACCTGTTAAACTTTTATTATCCTTCGCGATGGGAACTCTTGAAAACGCTGGTTGATTACCAATGATCACACTGAATTTGTTCACCCCCATTTCTGCGCCCCAACTCCAAAAGGGCTTCGAGATAATTGCCTCGTAGGTTTCAGCCACTTGTGGAATTCGAATGTACGTACATTGAACAAACGGTGTTGTCGTTTTAGTGGGTGGAAGATGAACAATGGATTGAGCTTCGTTTGGTTCGCGATCAGAATTTTTAGCAAAAATTGTCTTTCCAGATTCTGTTAAGATGGGTAACGCAATAAGATTATCACACATATTACCAAGTATAAGAAACAATATGCTATTAATATAACTGCTTTCGCTGAATGATTTTTGACCTGAGTCAGGGTGACGAAAAGTTTTTTAAAACAATTTTCATGGTAGTGCCCGCTCCACGTTCGCTCTCAATTCCAAGTTTGCCATTCATTCTGGTCAGCAAATCCACGCAGAGCATGATACCGATACCCAAACCCTTTTCACCCGAAGTGCCCGCATCCGAAGAATAGCGGTTGGATAAAATGGATTTTATTTTTTCCTGATCCATGCCGATACCCTGATCTTCAATTTCAATGACGATATTATTTGGCTGATTTATGGCGCGAAGCGTAATCGTTCTATTGTTATGGCTGAACTTAATTGCATTGAAAAGTAAATTTCGAATGACGGTCGTGATAATTTCCCTATCCACCTGAATATGCAATGAAGGATCGATGGCGGCCTCCACCTTGATGTTCTTTGCAGCAATTGCTTCTGAATAAAGCGAAACAATTTCGGAGACAAGATCATTCAGGCGAACCGATTCATACTTTACTTTGATTGAATCAAAATTTGACTTTGCCCAGGCCAGCGTTGTGGAGAGAAATTCCATGGTATGAAATGCCTTCACATTTACCTCGGAAATCATTTTCTCATAATCTTGCTGGCTAAGTTGCTGCTTCATGGCCATTTTGGAAAGCGTGTGCACTTGCGCAAGTGGCCCGCGAAGATCGTGGCCCAGTATAGAAAGTATTCGATCGCGATTTTCATTCAGGCGCTTCAGATTTTCTTCCTGCGACTTCACTCCATGGATATCAATGAATGCAACCATTTGTATCGGGTCGGCAATGGAGGACTTCACTTCATACCACCGCTTTCCTAAATTTTTGGTTTGTATCAATACCTGCAGCACAACAGAATCTTCATTGGCCTCGCGCGCTTTGCGAAGAAGTTCATACCATTTCTCCTCCACTTGTTCCCGATAATCGGCATCCGGATAAGCTATTTGAAACCAATCATTGATGGTGGGAATTTCCTGAAGGGTGTAGCCAATTTCCTCCAGAAATTTTTTGTTAACATAAGCATTCAATTGTGCACCACCTTTTGATTCGGATACTAAAAAAGGATACGGCAAAAAGTCGAGGATTTTTTGAAGAGTGTCTTCGCTAATAAACAGTTTATTTAACCGTATGCTCATGTTGGGCTCGAACAAGGTTAATTAAACTTAGGGAAAGTTTAAGATTTTTCCAGTAGAGGAAGTAAAAAGTTATGAATGCATACTCGCTGCATCCTGGTTTTTACTCGGCCAGAACAGGTCGGGTTGAAATGGACTGAGCTGAAGCTTCAAGAATTTCGAATGCGCTTTCTGCCATTCTGTTTTCGGTATCCAGCGTAGGGTTCACTTCCACAATTTCCCATGCACATACACGTGAGTCTTTGCAAAGTTCTGCATTCAATGTCTTGGCCTCCTCCACGGTCAATCCGTTAGGTACTGGTGTGCCGGTGCCGGTTGAGAATCGGCTATCGATGCTATCCACATCAAACGAAACATAAATCAAATCGCAATGATCAAGCATCTGCAATACCTTTTGTGCAATCACTGCCGCCCCACTCTTCTTTACATCTTCTACTTCAATGAAATTGATGTTGTTTTTATTGATGAGATAGTTTTCTGGTTTTTCTAAATCGCGCACTGCAATGTAAACGAGATCCTCCGCAAAAATTTTTGGTCCTTGCATGCCTACATTTTTGATCTGCTCCC
Organism: uncultured Cyclobacteriaceae bacterium; assembly: GCA_966095315.1. GTDB lineage: Bacteria > Bacteroidota > Bacteroidia > Cytophagales > Cyclobacteriaceae > ELB16-189. The sequence continues at coordinate 68,918 of CBHTSG010000010.1, read as the reverse complement.
AATATTCCTGAGTCTCGCCACGCGGGTCATTTACTTTGCACTCCAGGTTATCAAGCCCGAGGGCCATCGCCAGCGGCATGCCATGCATGTTACCGGAAGGTGTTGTATAAGGAGTGTGGATATCGGCATGAGCATCAATCCAGATTACACCAAGGCGTTTTTTTGGATACGCCTTTTTTATACCGGCTATAGTGCCGTAAGCCGTAGAATGATCACCCGCCATGATCAATGGAAAGAAATCATCAAAAATTTGTTCGTAAACCTCCAAGCAAACCCGCTCCTCCATAATTAATACACCATCAATAAATTTTGCGTGAGCATGCTCGGCACCATCAAACAACAGTTCGTTCACATTTTCCACTTCAATGGAATCATATTTTCTGAAGAGATCCGACTTCAGGTCGAGGCTGGCAATTTTCATGGCCTCAACACCCAGGCTGGCACCACGAGTTCCGGCACCGATTTCGGACTTTACTTCGATGATCTTAATCTCTTTCACAACAAATGCATTAACGATTTCTAAAAAACAATTTTAACAGGGAACAGGGCGAAAAAGGGGTTCTTTTCTTGTTCCCTCAGAAGTCGGGCAAGGCGTGGGCGATGGAGAAAATGAAGCTGGCAAACCTCTTAAACATGCTGTTTCAGATGTATTGCAAAGATGGCAAAATTATCACAATATTGCACCCTATTTTTTGGTTGTTGGATGATCGTTGTTCGTTGTTCGGCATCCTCCAGTAACCATTAACGAACAACAATCAACGAAATGAAGAGCTACCGCGAGCTGATTGAACAAACCTTTGAGTTTCCCCAAAAGGAATTCAAAGTACGGGATCATGAACTGTTGTTTAATGATGTGCCCCTGATGGACATTATTAAGCAGTATGGCACTCCTCTTAAAATTACGTATCTGCCTCGCATAAGCGAAAATATCCGATTTGCTCAGGCCACCTTTAATAATGCAATCGAACGCTTTAAGTATAATGCAAAGTATACCTATTGCTATTGCACCAAGTCTTCTCATTATGACTTCGTGCTGGAGGAAGCGCTGAAGAATGATATTCATATCGAAACTTCTTCTGCTTTCGACATTCCGATTGTAAGAACCCTGTATGAACGTGGAAAAATTACCAAGGACACGTACGTTTTGTGCAATGGTTTTAAGATGCCAAAGTATAAGGAGTACATCACCGACTTATTGAATGATGGCTTCAACTGTGTTCCTATTCTCGATAACCTGAGTGAAATTGACACTTACGAAAGCAACGTGAATCGTCCTTATCAGGTGGGTATTCGTGTAGCGGCCGATGAAGAACCAAAATTTGAGTTTTATACTTCCCGCCTTGGCATTCGCTATAGCGATATTAATGGACTATACAAGGAGAAGATTGCTCCCAGCAGCAAGGCTTCATTGAAAATGCTGCACTTCTTCATCAATACAGGCATCAAAGACACTGCTTATTATTGGAGTGAGTTAAGTCGATTCATTTTCAAGTATTGCGAGATGAAAAAAATCTGCGATACGTTGGATTCGATTGATATTGGAGGCGGTTTTCCGGTGAAGACTTCGCTCACCTTTCAATACGATTACAAGTACATGATCGAACAGATCGTGGAAAACGTAAAATGGATCTGCGAAAAGAATAACGTGCCCGTACCCAACATCTTTACTGAGTTTGGAAGCTTTACGGTAGCCGAAAGTGGTGCTGTGCTCTACTCAATGGTAGACCAGAAACTGCAAAACGACAAAGAGCTTTGGTACATGATCGATGGCTCCTTCATCACACACTTGCCCGATGTTTGGGGACTCAATCAAAAATACATTTTGTTGTCCATCAACAAGTGGGATGATCCGTATCACAAAGTAAACATCGGAGGCCTCACCTGCGATAGTCAGGATTATTACAATTCAGAAGCACACACTGGCGAAGTATTTTTGCCTATGATCAACGATGAGGAGAAGCTCTATATCGGATTTTTCCATACCGGAGCCTATCAAGAGTCGCTGGGTGGTTATGGCGGCATCCAGCATTGTCTTATCCCCGCCCCCAAGCACGTGTTGATCAATCGGAATGAAGATGGAGAAATTTCCACCGAGCTTTTCGCACCCGAGCAATCCAGCGAGAGCATGATGAAACTATTGGGCTATCAGCCACAAAAGGAACATGTCAAGCGATGATTAGTCGCTATTTCAGTAATGCACCCATCATGATGAAGAGATTGTGATTGTGATGGTTGTTTTTTTTATACAATTATTCCCTTTAGAACTCATCAAAGCCCCTTCACACTCATCCCTCCATCTACCATAATATTCTGACCGGTGATGTAGCTCGATTTTTCCATGGCCAGAAAGGTGACAGCGCTGGCAACTTCGTTTGGTTGACCAACACGATGAAGTGGCGTGCGATCCAGAATTTGCGCTAAGCGATCCGGCTGAGAAAGTACCGACTGGGTAAGCGGTGTTTCAATGTACCACGGTGAAACAGCATTCACTCGAATATTGTCAGGTGCCCATTCTGCAGCGAGATGACGCGTGAGTTGGTTGATGGCAGCCTTGGTCATGCCATAGGGAGGGCCGCTTTTTACATCGAGACTGCCGGCCACTGAAGATATGTTGATCACACTGGCGGCTCCGGAGTTTTTCAGTAATGGATAGGCTTGCTTGGTAATATCCGCCATGCTGAAGAGGTTGGTCTCAAACAGGCTTCTAAATTCTTCTTCCGAATAATCAACAAACTTCTTGCGGATGTTAGTGCCCACATTGTTGACCAGCACATCCAGCTTTCCCCAGTTTTCAGCAATCTTTTGAATCAGGAATTTGCGACAGGCTGAATCAGCTACATCTCCGTCCAGCGTGAAGAGGTTTGAGGAATTTTTTAGTTTACCATGAATGGGTTTGCAGTCGCGCGCTACTACCAACACTTCGGCACCTAATTCAAGAAACTCCTGGGTGATGGCAAGTCCAATTCCTTTCGTACCCCCTGTGATTAGGGCTTTCCTTCCTTGTAGTGTCCACATAAAAAGATGGTATAATTTAGAAAAGGAAAGATAGCAGGCAGGACATAAAAAGCACAACTAAGCTGAGTCATACGGATCAAATATTTAACCATCCGTATAACTCAACTATAGACAGGGTTGATGGGCTATTTCAGGTGTCCCCAGTTTTCGCCCCACTTGATGCGATAGATGGCCATCTCCGAAACTTTGAATTGCTTGGCCAGTGTTTTCACAGCAGTCTTTCCATCGGCAAGTTTCTTTTTGATGGTGCGCACTTTAGCTTCGTTCAATTTGAAACCATCAGCATGGCCAAACTTACGGCCGGGCTTCAGGCGTGCATGAGGAATGAGTTCCTCTTCTTTCACCCATTTCAGATTTTTGAAATTGTTGTCATCTTTCTTGTGGTTCAAGTGAATGACAAACTTATGGTTATCACTGGGCTTGCGGCAGAAGAATTCAGCTACCATGCGGTGCATATACCGCGTGCGGCCTTTCTTACCTTTTTTACCAATGATGATGGCAGGATAATCTGAAACCGGAGTGGGTTTCAGCAGCGTGCCTTCTTCCATTTTTTCGGTGAAACTTATTGCGCGTCCGCAATTTGAGATCGCATACTTTCGTGTAGAATAGTTGCGTGGTAGTTCCAGTAGCTTCCATTTTTCGCCACTGAGATACTTGATTTTCTTTTTTGCTTCCATATCAAGGGGCTCTCTTGAGTTTTGGATTAAAAAATTTGACTAGTAAAAATTGGTGTTGGTTTAGGTTTGATTTTTCTGTTTACATAGGCTTATATGGTTTAGTTGAATAAAGTTAGGCATTATTTAGATTAGTGTGCTATGATTCCCACGTGCGATTTTCATGATTTTTATCAGATTATGGTGCGAACTATACGGCCTGTTAATCTCGGTTGAATATAGGTTGATCACTAAATATTTTCTTTTTTCACCACAAGCAAGTACCAATTTTTATCAACGGCCAAATAGCCTTGTTCATAGCAATAGTGATATATGGCCCCCTCCTTTGTAGTATAGGTACTGGTGAAATAGTTAAAATCAAAACCTTTTTCACTCAGGCGCTCCCGGCTCACGCGCGACTTACCGGTAGTATTCAATTCAATTAAAATTCTGCGGTTTTTACGCAGAACGTTGTTGACATTACGCATAAAGTTCGTCTCGTTGCTGTTAAGACGGTTATTGTATGCTACCCGGCATTGATCCGAACAGAATTTTTTATCCGATCGACCAATAATTTTTTCACCACACTCCAGACAAGCCTTTTCTGCTTTTTTGGCTTGTTTTTCAACGATCTCTGGCATTTGTAAACGTTTACAAACGAATATAACCGAAAGTAATTAAATACCATACAACTATCGTTTTTTCCTCCCTCCACCTTTGTATCGTCAAATGGCCAATAGCCTTGCGACCTCTGAAGCGTATGTTAAACCAATAAATTATACCGTTATGAAAAGTTTAAGAAACACCGTTCAACTCATTGGAAGATTAGGTAAAGATCCGGAAGTGAAATCATTCGAAAGCGGCAAGAAGCTGGCGACATTCTCCCTGGCCACTTCCGACTCCTATAAGAATCAAAAGGGAGAGAAAGTTAATGACACCCAATGGCACAATGTAGTGATTTGGGGAAAACTCGCGGATGTTGCGGGCAAGTATTTAAAAAAGGGGAATGAAATTGCTGTGGAGGGCAAGCTGGTGCACCGCTCTTATGAGACGGCAGCAGGTGAAAAACGATTTATTACCGAAATCAATGTCAATGACCTGGTAATGCTGGGAAGTAAAGAGTAAGGTCACATAAGACCTTATCCAACTCAAAATGGGGATGATCGCGGGGCGATTATCCCCATTTGATTTTAAGCAGTTCCGGCATAAGTTAAAACTCCTAAGCTTTGCTCAACGGGAACTGAACCCGAAATACGGATCCTCCTTCGGGCCGTGTTTCGGCCCAAACTTTACCCTGCATAAGGGCTACGTATTTTTTTACGATGGATAACCCAAGCCCGGTAGAGGGCTCGCCACCGGTGGGCCGTGCGCTTAGCCGTTGGTATTTTTCAAACAGCTTGTCAAAATCATCGGGTGTTAATCCCGGGCCTTGATCGTAAACACTAATGGTCACATCGCTGGCGGTGGACCTCACCTCAACCTTGATTTTTTTATTTCCTTCTGAAAACTTAATCCCATTGGAAATGAGATTTTCCATAATTTCTGTAAAAAAGAGCGAATCGCCCGGGAAGGTGACTTGGTCGCTTTCGCCCTGATATTCCAATGCAATATTTTTTAGAAGCGCCTGCTTTTCGAAACTGCTGATGACCCGTTTCACCTGTGGTGCCACATGAATGTCTTCGATAATAAGATTGACCCGATTTGTCTCAATGGCATCCACATCCAGAATTTTTCCAATCATGGAATTCAATCGTACCGAAGCATCGATGATTTTATGAATCGGTTCAAGTTCTGTTGGCGGAAGTGATTTGTTTTCCAAAATGAAAATCTGCGCCAGGCCCTGCACCTGGTTGATGGGTGATCGCAAATCATGTGCAAGGATTTTTATCAGGTTGTTCTTTTCTTCATTCAGGTGCTGAAGACGATCTGCTTTAAGTTCAAGCTGCTTATTCTGTAGCTCAATGCTTTTACCTTGCGCTTCGATCTTAGACTTTTGCTCATTCAGGAGCTGATTGTCGTTGCTGCTTTTTCGATACAACAGATAGATCGATACCAGCACGGTGATCGACAACCCGACAGTAGCAATGAGAAAATTCCTCACTACGTTTTGCTGATGAAGCTGCTGATCTTTGCCCATGAGGCTGGCTTCTTGTATTTCCTTTTCCTTGTTCAGCAATTCAAGGTCATCATCACTGCTTTGAATCAGCTTTTCAATAAATAAATAAATGTCACGATCGATATATTTTCCGGTAGCCTCCGCCATGGTCTTTTTAAATTGCTGGCTGGCCAGGTATTCGCTGAGCGGCTCAATCCAATCACTTTGTTTCGGGATCATAAAGGCATAGCCATCCCACTTTCGTGGAAAAATATTTTGCCGCTTTACTGAATTGCCTGCATTGCGCTGCAAATCCATCAGGTAAATGGGTAAGTCAATAAACCCAATGGCATTTTCCATTTCGCGGATGGTATCCAATACATTATCACTGCTTTCGATGTAGTGAATTTTAAAATTGAGCTTGCGTTCTTTCAGCATGGCTTGCAACATGCCATCGTAGGTGGTTCCTTTGATGGTGATGGCGGTAAGTTGCCCGGCCATTTTTTCAAAAGCACTTTCATTTTGAAACAAGGGCACATCTTTACTGCTGATCATCACCGAAACATTTGACATGTAGGATGGTGAAAACCCTACAGCTTCTAATCTTTCTTTTGTAATGGAAATGGCGGAGCAGGCAATGAGCCCCTCGGCAGAAGAAGCGGCCGCAACCGAGAAGAGGTCTGCAAAACTTTTTCCTTCTTTCCAGTTTATTGTTACGCTTACCGGATAGTGGCTATTCACATAATGAACAAAATCATTGGCCAGGGTATACTCTAATCCATCCAGCTGGCCTTGGCTATTTTTAAAAATAAAGGGGCGCGATTCGTACCAGTACACGGTAAGATTGCCCTTTCCGGTTTTCTTTACCTGCGCCCAGCTTGTACCGGGTGCCTGGCTAAAACCATAGTGTAGGGGCAGCAGTAAAAGAAGAATAGACCAAAGCTTCATAAGATTTACAGATCAATCAAGATAAGCCATTCATCCCTAATTGCAAATGGTGGTAAGTAGCAGTTGCGCAGGAGTTGGGCATTTTCATTTTGGCAAACAGCTTCTACCATTGGTATAATCCCCGGTAACCTCGCTTCTTTTGTCTGCGTTGTCTTGTTGTGAATTGCTATTTTTGTCGCTAATGAGTTTTAACTATCCGCAGTTTCTTTGGGCTTTAGTGTCCCTGGCTATTCCGATCATTATACACCTCTTCAATTTTCGCAAAACGATCAGGATTTATTTTTCGAATACGCGGTTTCTAAAACAGATTAAGCAAGAGACCACTCAGAAACGAAAACTGAAACAGTATTTGGTATTAGCCTCGCGCCTGTTGTTTCTGCTTTTTTTTGTGCTGGCATTTGCGCAACCCTTTTTACCAGCAACCGAGCAACTAACCTCGCAAAATAATGTAGTGATCTATCTGGATAATTCCTACAGCATGTCGGCACCGGTGGAAGAGAAAACGAGAGCATTGGACGCGGGCATTTCTTTTGTTCAGGAGATTGTGGAGGTCTTTCCGGCAGAAACACGATATCAGTTGCTCACCAATGATTTTGCCCCCTTTTCAAATTCGTTCAAAACTAAAACAGAAATTATAGACCTGCTTTCGCAGATACGTCTCTCGGCTGTCAGCCGAACTCAGGCTGAAATTAAAAATCGAATAACGGAGAAAGGCATGACTCTTTTTTGGATCTCCGATTTTCAGAAATCCACATGGGGAGAGCCCGCTCCTTTTGATTCTACCTGGCAAGTGCGATTGGTGCACACCGGGCAAACGCAACGCTCCAATGTTTTCATCGATTCCATTTACCTTGAAAATCCTTTTGTGATTGGTGGCGACAAAAATGCATTGAAGGTTCGCTTGCGAAATGATGGACCGAAAGCGTATGATGGTTTAATCACCAAACTCACGATTAATGGAGTTCAAGCTGCTACAACTTCTATCGCCATTGAGCCCAACAGTCAGGCGGAGGCAAGTTTTGACCTGACTCAAAATTTAAAAGGTCTAAATGAGGCACAACTGAGTTTTACCGATTTTCCTGTCAGCTTCGATAATGATTTCTACTTTGCACTCAACTCTAAAAACCGCCTCAACATTACCGAGATAAAAACGGTAGCTACTTCAACATTCGTTGAAAAAGTGTTTGGCAATAAAGAGTTGTTTGCCTTTCGAGCCTTTTCATTATCCAACGTTGACTACAGTATCATTGATGCCTCAGACCTCGTAGTGCTCAATGGTGTTTCATCCTTTGATGCTGCCTTAAGTTCAGCATTAACAAATTATAAGAGCAAAGGTGGTACTTTGTTGATCATTCCATCGGCCAAGCCGGAGGTATCGTCTTATCAAGCACTATCATCGCTACCGGTGAAAGTGATAGCCGATAGTAAAATGACAGACCTTGAGTTGCCCGATTTCAAAAATCCATTTTTTGAAAATGTGTTTGAAGAACGTACGACATCCATGGCCTTACCACACGCCAGCCGATTATTGGATTGGGGTGAGGATCGCTCAGCGATTTTAAAGTTTAAAGATGGCAGTCCTTTTTTATCGCAATTTGCTAATGTGTTTCTTTTGGCAAGTCCATTGGATAAAGCCAGCACTGACTTTTACAATCATGCACTATTTCTGCCTGTGATGTATCGCATCGCGGCAAGCGGAAAGAAGACCGAACAGCAACTTTATTATTCCTTGTCCTCTTCCGTGATTTCGGTAGCGGCTGATAGCTTGTTTGGGGATGAACCCTTAAAATTGGCGGGCGCACAAGAGTTGATTCCTTCGCAAACCAAGGCCGGCAATCGCATCTTACTTGAACTTCCCCGCTACAGCATCAGCCCTGGATTTTATAAAGTAACCTTTAAGAGCGATACGCTTGACCTGCTGGCATTCAACCTTGATAAAAATGAATCGCTACTGGCCTCTTATTCCGCTGAGGAGATTAAAAATGCATTTGGCAGTAACGGGCGGGTGAGTTTGTTTGAAGCTTCTTCGCCAGGTGCTTTCAGCAGCGAAATAAAAGAAAGATATTTGGGCACTCCGCTGTGGAAGTATTGCCTGATGCTCGCACTAATGTTCCTGCTGGCGGAAGTCCTTTTGATTCGATTTTTGAAATGACCGAATAACCTCTGAATGAAAATACTTATCCAATCAGCAAAGATCATCTGCAAGGGATCACCTTTTCATCTCAAAACCAGAAATGTATTAATCAACAACGGGCGCATAACCGAAATAGGCGACAAAAATTACAGTGCCGATAAAGTTATTGAAGCTGATGGCATGATCCTTTCACCAGGCTGGTTTGATTTGGGTGCTGTGGTGGGCGATCCTGGTCATGAACATCGCGAAGATTTAAATTCATTGGCGAAGTCTGGTGCTGCGGGTGGGTTTACTGAAGTGGCCATTCTGCCCAACACTCAGCCGTGTATCCAAACGAAAAATGAAATCAGTTACATCACGCAAGGAAACGAAAACCGGTTGGTGCAAATTCATGCCATGGCTGCCGTTACCAGAAACTGCAAAGGTGAAGAACTCACCGAGATGATAGATCTGAATGAAGCCGGAGCTGTTGCGTTTACCGATGGACTGAAACCCATTTGGCATACGGATCTTTTTCTGAAATCACTTCAGTATTTACAAAAATTCAAAGGCGTACTAATTGATCACCCGGAAGATATCTGGTTAAACTTATTCGGGCAGATGCACGAAGGCCCCAACAGCACCATGCTTGGATTGAAAGGCATGCCACGCATTGCTGAAGAAGTGGCGCTGCGAAAAAACCTTGAATTGCTTGACTATGCCGGGGGTAGACTTCACTTCGCCCGCATTTCCACCGCCAAGGCAACGGAGATCGTTCGCGCTGCTAAGAAAAAAGGAATGAATGTAAGTTGTGACATTACCGGATATCAGGCGTTATTGGATGATAGCCTGCTCTCCGACTTTGATACAAACTATAAAGTGAATCCTCCTTTGCGGGAGAAGGCTGATCAGGAAGCGCTGATCAAAGCATTGAAAGATGGAACAATTGATATTTTAGTGAGCGGACATTTGCCACAAGATGATGAAAGTAAATTTTTGGAATTTGATCAGGCAGAATTTGGTATCATTAATCTCCAGACTTTTGCTTCGCAGATCGCATCGCTATCCAAATTAATTGAAATGGAAGATCTGATTGAAAAAATTACAAATGCACCGCGCAGATTGCTCAACAGGCCGGAAGTAAAAATTGATATTGATGAGAAAGCTAACCTGACGTTATTTGATCCGAATGCCAACTGGGAGTATAACGCCACAACAAATCTTTCCAAATCAAAAAATTCGCCATGGCTGGGAAAGAAGTTGCAGGGCAAAGCAATGGCTGTGTTCAACAACGGAAGGCAGGTAATTTATTAGTGTGACGATATATCCATCGTCACGTCATTGCGAGGAAGGAACGACCGAAGCAATCTCCAACGTGCTGCCAGAAAAGGGGATCGCCACGCTCCGCTCGCGATGACGCTTGATGTAGTAAAGAATTGTAAAAGAATAGATAAACATCTCGTGAGTACACAATTTAAAGTGGCAGGAAAATACGGTTTGATTGGTGGTTTCATTTGCTGCCTCGTAATTACCGTACTTTTCTGGATTGACAAACATCCTTTTCTAGTTCCGATCATTTTTGATTTCAGAGTGGTGCTCTTTCCCATTCTCATTTTCTTTTCGTTAAAAGAGATTCGGGATTATTGTCAGGGTGGGATATTGTTTTTCTGGCAGGGTATGATCTACAGTTATGCGATGCTCATGACGGCTGCACTGGTGGCATCTTCTTTTGTATGGACGCTGGCCAGTTGGCATTCTACATTTTTGTCTTCCTACATCACCAAACTACTGCAACAATTCAGCGACAATCAACGCGTGATCATTGAAAATGTAGGGAAAGAAGCCTATGAACAACAACTGGCTAAGCTGCCCTCAACTTCTGCGGCAGACTTGTCGGCCGATTACTTTTTGAAAAGTATGATTATCGGTCTATTTTTGACCATTATTCTTTCAGTGATATTACGTAAACAACCCAAAACCCTTTAATTATGGAAGAGCAAAGTACTGCTACGGTAACCACACGTTCAGTTGGTATTCGTTATGGCATTATCATGGGCATTGTATCCATTGCCTATTTCGTGGTGATGACTGTGCTAAATGTAGACATGTCGCAAGGCCCGGCAAGATGGGCAAGCCTGATTTTTACATTGGTGATTCTTTTTTTAGCACACAAGTATTATAAAGAAAATGGTGATGGCTATATGACCATCGGTCAGGGCACTGGTATTGGTTTTTGGGCCAGTCTGGTGGCCACAGCAATCTCCAGCGTTTTTACCTACGTTTATGTAAAGTTTATCGATACGAGCTTCATCCAGCAAATGATGGATCGCCAGCGCGAAAATTTCGAAAACCAAGGAAAAATGTCGGATGAGCAAATTGATCAAGCTATGGCGATGACTTCAAAATTCATGACACCCGAGATGATGCTTGTCTTCGGCTTGATTGGTGGTGTGATCATTGGCGTGATTTGCGCAGTGCTGCTCAGTTTATTTACGCAAAAGAAAAATCCGGAGGCGTTTGTTTAATGTCGGATAAACTCGATATCTCTTTAGTGATTCCTGCCAAAGACGAGCAGGAGTCCATTCCAGAACTAACACAATGGATAAGCCGTGTGATGCAAGAGCACGGCTTTTCTTATGAAGTGATTTTTATTGATGATGGCAGCACGGATAATACGTGGCAAGAAATCTTAAAGGCCAATGCCATCAATCCATCCATCAAAGGTTTTCGATTTAACCGCAACTTTGGCAAGTCTGCTGCATTGCATACCGGCTTTCGCGAAGTTAAAGGCGATGTGGTGATTACCATGGATGCCGATTTGCAAGACAGTCCTGATGAAATTCCGGAGTTGTACCGGATGATTAAAAAAGAGGGATGGCAGTTGGTGAGTGGCTGGAAGAAAAAGCGCCACGATCCCATTTCGAAGACGCTGCCCTCTAAGTTTTTCAACGGTGTAACCAAACGCATCTCTGGAATTAAACTTCACGATTTCAATTGCGGCCTGAAAGCATATCACCTGGCCGTAGTAAAAAACATTACCGTATATGGCGAAATGCACCGCTATATTCCGGTGATTGCCAAGTGGGCGGGGTTTACGAAGATTACGGAAAAAGTTGTAGAACACCGAGAACGAAAATACGGGTATAGTAAATTTGGCTGGGAGCGTTTTGTGCGTGGCTTTTTGGATTTGCTCACCATTACTTTTGTAGGCCGGTTTGCAAAGCGACCGATGCATTTTTTTGGAGCGTGGGGAATCATATCGTTTTTGTTGGGCTTTGCCTTTACCCTGAAAATTTTGTGGGACAAACTTGATTCTGTTTTCATTTCTAAGATTCCTCTGAAGCGCGATGTAACCGAACAACCTATTTTTTACCTGGCACTCGTGGCTGTGGTTTTGGGTGTGCAATTATTTCTCACTGGCTTTTTGGCTGAGTTGCTCACGCGCCAATCCATTTCAAAGAAAGATTATTTGGTGATTGAAAAGGTGGGGACTGAAAAGTTTAAAGTAGAGAGTTGAAAGAGTTCAAAGCAGAAAGCTAAAGGTTTAAAGTATACTCCTTTGTCTTTTTGCTTCAAGCTTTTGGCCTTTACCTTTCTACTTTTTTACTTTCCACTCTTATGAACTTTTTTTCCGTTACTTTTGTCTCCCTTTCGGTTGCACAGAAGACGTTTGTGTGATTGAAATTGAGGCAGGCCGTGCCAAAGCTCGCGGCAGGGATAGAAGCGAAAAGCCCGAAGTGCGCTGGATTCTAGCGCGGACGGACCTGCCTACCGGCAGGCAGGCTTGTAGCGGATAGCCCGCTCGGCCGCCCAAATGCTTGAAATAACAAATCTCAAAAATTAAATTTCAACATGCTTATTTGAAATTCGTGTTTTGAAGTTTGAGATTTAACCAAAACTGGGGCTGACCGGTTTTGACAGGATGTGTGGGGGTGTATGCCAGCATGCAAGCTCGTGAGGGTAGAGCTTTGAACACTGCTCTCGAACAATTAAGTGGCGAGAATACTTACGCCATGGCTGCTTAATCTAAACTGAGTTTAGATTTGCTTATCCGCTGATAAGATCGGTGGAGGCCATCATCGTCCACACCTCTGTTTGGCGGGTGTGGGTTCACGGTGTCGATAGCATAAACTGGGCCTCGCTGTTGTTGCGCAGTGATGTTGAGAAAACAGTAACTAAGGAATTATTTGGCTGTTGCCTGCCGTGTGGTTCCCGACAATCAAAGTCAACTAAGCATGTAGAACGTACACGTTCATCTTCTCTGGACCAGGGTTCGATTCCCTGCAGCTCCACTTATTAAAAGTTGAAGCATGACTGCTTTATCACTCATGTCTATCGCTATCTGGTTGCAGGTAGCGATTTTTTTTATATTAACCTTTCTCTTTTTTTTCGTTACCAATATGATAATGGTTAATTTTTTAACGGCTTGAGCATGGTCGATTGAGCATAAAATGCTTTGAACTATTCATTTTTTGCTTTAAATTTCTCTCATTCAGAAGTCAGTTGTACTCATGATCTGATTTCAAGGATGTTGGCTACTTCATAGAATTTCAGAAGGCTTTAATCATGCTATTACGGTTACTGACGCTACACCTTAAAAGGTCTTTGTCGGTAGAGTGATTCTTTACCTCGCCCAAGAGCAATTTGGCAACTTATTGTGCTCATGGTAGGGCTTTAATTTCCTTTCAAAATTAATTAGTTATGAAAAAGCTGACTGTTTTTCTACTGCCCATCACCTTGAGTTTTTCATGTATGTGGAGTGAGCCAAAGGCAAGTGAAACCATGTTATTATTACCGGCATCAGGCTCAATCTGCGCAACGAATTCAGCTCCTGTTGAAGAATCTTTGGGTGAGCAGGTAAGCATCTTTTTCAGTGGATTAGTGGACACACAATCATGGCCTGCACGGTGGCAGTGCGGAATATGGTCGCCCTTTCATGGTTGGTTATACATATTATCGGATGCAGCAATCGCACTATCTTATTTTCTTATCCCCATCATCCTTTTGTATTTTATTTATCGCGGGAAACAACGGACGTTCCGCAACGTGATTTTCCTTTTCTTTTCATTTATTCTACTCTGTGGTTTAACACATCTTATTGATGCTTCCATATTTTGGTGGCCTGCCTATCGCCTTAGTGCGCTCGTGAGGTTTCTTACAGCATCAATATCTTTTGCCACGGTGATTGCGCTTGTTAACATAACACCAAAGCTTTTAACACTGCGAAGCCCCGAAACACTGGAAGGCATTGTACAGGAGCAGCATGAGGAGTTAAAGAAAAGCTCACTACTGCTTTCCTACTACCAGCAGGCGTTGGATGCGTCCAGTATCGTGGCTATTACCAATCAGTATGGGATCATTAACTACGTGAACGATAATTTTTGTGCAATTTCCAAATACTCAAGAGAAGAATTAATTGGTAAGGATCATCGAATTATTAATTCGGGGTATCATTCGAAGGAGTTTATTACTGAACTGTGGCAAACCATACGCAGCGGAAAAGTTTGGAAAGGAGAACTGAAGAACAAGGCAAAAGACGGAACCATTTATTGGGTAGATACCACCATTGTTCCCTTTCTGGATGAAACAGGGAAGCCCTATCAATACATGGCAATCCGATCGGATATTACGGAACGAAAAAATGCAGAACAGAATTTAGAACGGAGTTTGAAAGAGACTTCGGACTATAAGTATGCATTGGAGGAATCTTCGATCATTGCCATCACGGATCAAAAAGGAATTATAAAATATGCCAACGATAACTTCTGTAAAATCTCAAAGTACAGGCGTGAAGAATTGATCGGACAAGACCACCGCATCATTAGTTCTGGCTATCACAGCAAGGAATTCATTCGAAATTTATGGACCACTATTGCGAATGGAGAAATCTGGAAAGGAGAATTGAAGAACAAAGCAAAAGATGGCACAGTCTATTGGGTAGACACTACCATTGTTCCCTTTTTGAACGAACAGCATAAGCCATACCAATACCTTGCCATTCGGGCCGACATTACCGAGCGCAAGAAAGCAGAAGAAAATCTGGAGAAAAGTTTAAAGGAAACCTCGGATTACAAATATGCACTGGATGAATCCTCGATTGTTGCCATTACTGATCAGAAGGGAATTATTAAACATGCCAACGGAAATTTTTGCGCGATTTCCAAATTCACCAGAGAGGAGCTTTTAGGGCAAGATCACCGCATTATTAATTCAGGCTATCACTCCAAAGAATTTATCCGCAACCTGTGGGTGACCATCGCTCATGGAGAAATCTGGAAAGGAGAATTGAAGAACAAAGCAAAAGATGGCACCGTCTATTGGGTAGACACTACCATTGTTCCTTTTTTAAATGAGCATGGAAAACCATATCAATATGTTGCCATCCGCGCAGACATCACCGCCCGAAAACAAGCAGAAGAAGAAATCCGACAGTTGAATGCTGACTTGGACAAAAAAGTATTGGAAAGGACGAATGAACTTCAGAAATCAAAAGATCAATTAGCACAGAGTTTGGAGCGCGTTACTTTCCTTGCGAGCATTACAAACAATATTCAAGACATTGTCATCAGTTCCGACTCCAATTTCCGAATTACCCGATGGAATGAAACTGCAGAAAAATTATTGGAATGGAAAAGTGATGAAGTGCTGGGAAAAAGACCGGATGTCATATTAAACGTTATTTATCCTCATGAAACCAGAGAGGAAATTCTAAATGCCTTCGAACAACGAGGATTTTGGAGGGGCGAGGTGATCTATCATACGAAATCTGGTAGCCCACTTAACATCCTGGCAACCGCCTCTCATCTAAAAGATGTTGAAGGAAATGTGACGGGTAATCTTATTCTGGCAAGGGATATTACCGACCGCATCGCGGCAGAAAGGAAGCTAAAGGAATTTGAATACTTTTTTATTAATAGTAACGATTTTTCCTGCATTGCCAACGCAGAGGGATATTTTGAAATTCTCAATCCAAGTTTTAATCGGGTATTGGGATATACAAGCGATGAGCTGTCAATGAATCCTTTTCTGGACTTTGTTCACCCCGAAGATATTGAAGCAACGTTGGGTGCCTACCAAAGATTACAAGCTGGGGCCACAATCATAAATTTTGTGAATCGTTACCGAAGGAAAGATGGTCAATATTTATGGTTTGATTGGAACGCTACGCCAAATACTGCCACAGGAAAACTATACTGCATAGCCCGCGACATTACCGATCGCAAAAAAGCAGAGGAAGCCTTGACGAAATTGAACGCAGAACTGGAGGCGTTTTCGTATTCCGTTTCACACGATTTGCGGGCACCTTTGCGGGCAGTGAACGGGTACGCAAAAATGCTAGAAGAAGATTATGATGCATTGCTGGATGAGAATGGAAGGCGATTGATCGGCATCGTACGCGAAAACGCAAGGCACATGGGGCAATTGATCGATGATTTGTTGGCTTTTTCCCGATTGGGTCGCAAAGAAATTCATAAAGAGAATATCGATATGAAAGAACTTGTGCAAGCCCTGGTGAACGAGATGTCTTTAGCGCAACCCAACGTTCAATTTAGCATTGATAACCTTCACATGATTGCGGCAGATAAATCGCTCGTGCGGCAAGTTTGGTTCAATTACATTTCCAATGCGGTGAAGTATTCTTCCAAGACACAAAGTCCATCTGTAGTAATTACATCAGCGTTAGTCAACGAAGAGGTAATTTATTCTGTGACGGACAATGGCACAGGCTTCGATATGGCTTACGCACATAAACTCTTTCGTGTATTTCAGCGATTGCATACCCATGAAGAATTTGAAGGAACAGGAGTAGGGCTTGCCATTGTTGATCGCATCATCAGCAAGCATGGAGGGAAAGTATGGGCTGAAAGTAAACCTGGGAAGGGGGCAACATTTTATTTCAGCTTGCCGGCCGGGACAAAAAGAAATCTTAATTAAAAAAATATGGTACCCGAAATTGAAATTCTATTGATCGAAGATAATCTGAATGACGCTGAAATGACCATGAGGGCATTGCGCAAAAATAATGTGACCAATAAAATACTTCATTTGAAGGACGGATCGGAGGCGTTGGATTTCATGTTTGGCAAGGGACCATTTGAAGGACGCAACATGAATAAACGACCGAAAGTCATTTTGCTCGATCTAAAAATGCCGAAGGTTGATGGAATGGAGGTTCTGGAACGGACAAAGTCAGATGAACAAACGAAAACTATTCCGGTAGTAGTGCTCACTTCGTCTAAAGAAGACCCGGATATCCAACGGTGCTATGAGCTTGGGGCGAACAGCTATATTGTGAAGCCAGTGGAATTTGAGGAATTTCATAAAGTAGTAGCCGAGTTGGGTTTGTACTGGGTCCTGATTAATCAGTCAAAAACCTAATCGTGTGTGATAGCATCGATCGTGAACAATAAAATAAAAATATTGCACCTCGAAGATTTGCGCACCGATGCGGAGTTGGTGGAGCGTGAATTAAAAAGGAGCGGGATGACGTACGAGATTGTGGTGGTGGATAATGAAAAGGATTTTATTTTTCAGCTATCGGAGTTCAGTCCTGATATCATTCTTTCTGATCACTCCTTACCAACGTTCACATCATTAGGTGCATTAAAAGTACTTCGCGAAAGGAAGATTACCATACCTTTTATTCTCATTACGTCTACTACATCAGAAGAATTTGCGGTAAATGTAATGAAGGAAGGTGCGTGGGATTACATCCTGAAAGATCGGCTCCAGCGGCTACCTTCTGCCATCACAATGGTGTTAGAAAAGCATCAATCGCAAGAAGCGAAAAGAAAAGTTGAACAGGAACTAGAAACTGCGCATCAACGACTATTATTTCATATCGAAAATTCAACTGTCGGTTTTATAGAATGGGACAACCAGTTTATAGTAAAAAACTGGTCGAAACGGACCGAGGAAATTTTTGGATGGACATTACAGGAATACCAGGCACTTCAAGCTACCGGATTCACCGCAGTGTATGAAGAAGATTATCCTATTGCAATCGCAAAATCGCAAGAACTTCTTTCGGGGACAGCCCACCGTAATCACTTTCAGCAACGAGTAAAGACCAAATCGGGTAAAGTCATTTGGTGTGAGTGGTTCAATTCAGTTCTGAAGAATGATCTCAATGAAGTGATTACGATCATGTCGCTGGTGCGGGACATCACCGAGCAGAAACTTATCTCTGAAAAGGTAGAAGAAAACGAAAAGCGATTTCGCGCTCTGATTGAAAACATTACCGATGGCATTGTCATTTCCAATGAAAATTCACGTATTGTTTATCAAAGCCCTTCTGTTGAACGAATATTGGGCTATTCTGAGCAAGAGCGATATAATCAATCGCTGAGGGATTATATTCATCCAGATTATCGTGATGCATATATCACCCTACTCAATAGTGTTGTTGAGAAAAAAGGCATTCCACATCCATTTGAGTTTCCCATCCGTCATAAAAATGGCAACTACATTTGGCTGGAGGGAATATCTACGAATCTGCTCGATGACCCTAGTGTGAAGGGTGTGGTTGCCAATTACCGAGACGTAACACAGCGCAAAATGCTGAATGATATTTTGCGGGAGTATAACGATCGGCACGAAATTGTTTCGAAAGCTACCAATGATGCCATTTGGGATTGGGATATCCAAAAGGACGTAGAGATATGGAATCATGGAACGGAGACAATATTTGGATACACCGAGCGCGAGGTAAGCTCATCACGCGCCTGGTGGAAGGATAAGATTCATCCGGATGATTATGAATTGGTGAGTAACTCTTTGGAAGATGCCTTTGGCCAACAGTCTAACCACTGGACCTACCAATACCGCTACCGCTGTGCGAATGGTGACTATAAGTATGTTCTGGACAGAGCATTTATTTTGTATATAGATGATAGGCCTATAAGGATGATAGGCGCTATGCAAGATATAACCAAACGTGTGGTTGCCGAGAAAAAGCTCCGATTATTGAACGAGCGCTATGAAATTGTTTTGGATACTACCGGTGATGCCATCTGGGATTGGGATTTGATGAGCGAGTCACTGACCTGGGGCGAAGGATTGCTTACTCTTTTTGGGTACAAGGTAAAGGGCGAGGTTCATGATTCGTTTTGGTATGAAAAAATACATGAAGAAGATCAGGAGCGGATAGGACAATCAATTCAAAAGATATTATCAAGTAAAAATCTTACAAAGTGGGAGGATGAATATCGATTTAGAAAATCAGATGGCACTTATGCAGTTGTTCATGATCGCGGGGCGGTATTGCGTGATGAGGACGGCAAAGTTATTCGCATGGTTGGATCCATGCAAGACATTACCGAACGAAAGCTGGCAGTAGAAGAGATTGAGAAGCTATCAATTGTGGCCAGCAAAACCGATAACATAGTAATCATTACCGATGCGAAAGAGAGAATAGAATGGGTTAATGAAAGCTTTGTAAAGCTTACAGGTTACACTTTAAAGGAAGTTGTTGGTCAAAATCCAAGGATTTTACAAGGTCCGGGTACGGATCATTTTACAACCTCGCGCATTCGCAAAAAACTGGATGCAAAGCAACCAATAATAGAAGAGATTTTAAACTACTCGAAAGAAGGAGATAAGTATTGGCTTCGTTTGAACATTAATCCTGTGTTTAATGAGAACGGTGATGTTTCAAGATTCATCGCGGTAGAGACTGATATTACACAACAGAAAGAATACGAAGCCAATATTATTGCTATTGCACGCGAACTGACCGACTTGATGGAGAATGCTAACGTGCCCATTTTTGGGATTGATCGCAATGGATATATTAACGAATGGAATAAAATTACCGAAACCATCTCCGGCTATTCAAAGAACGAGGCACTGGGGAAAAAATGGTTTGAATTCATCGATGTCCGCATTCAGAAAAAAGCGAAAGCGATTATTGAAGACGCTTTTTTAGGAAAGTATTTCGAAAGCTTCGAGCTCTCCTTCCAAAGTAAATTTGGTAAGAAGAGTACGATCCTTATGAGTATCTCCACCCGCAAAGACAGTAATAATAACGTTACGGGTGTTTTGTGTGTAGGTCAGGATTTAACAGAGGTAATTCAATATCGGGAAGGTTTGGAAAAATTGGTAGAAGAGCGCACACAAGAGCTTAACCAAGCTCTTAAAAAGGAGAAAGAACTGGTGGAAATGAAAAGTAAATTTGTATCCATTGCATCGCACGAGTTCCGGACTCCCCTCTCGACTATTGCACTCGCTACAGGTTTTATCCGCAAGTATAAGAATAAAATTTCACTGGATGAGATTGATAAAAAACTAGATAATATCGAGAAGCAGGTTAATCAAATGGTGTACTTACTTGACGATGTTTTACTAGTGGGTAAAGCAGATGCTGGAAAAATGAAAGTAACCTTAAGCAAAATTGAAACTGGGATATTTGAGAAATTAGCGAAGGAAGTGGTAGAAAGCCTGAAAACAACTCATCAACTTCAATTTGAAACCGACTATTCAGTTAAGTTCTTTATATCTGATGAGAAGCTCATTCGAAACATCATTATCAACCTTATCACCAATGCGGTTAAGTTTTCCCCGGGTGCTGCTACTATTGATATGACTGTTCGCAGTTTCGAAGATGAGATATTGATTATCGTGAAAGACCATGGTATTGGCATTCCTGAAGAAGACATCAGCACACTATTTGAATCCTTTCAGCGGGGTAGCAATGTGGGTACCATTTCCGGAACCGGCCTTGGCCTATCCATTGTAAAGAAAGCAGTAGAATTATTGAACGGGATCATTGAAGTAAACTCAAAAGTTAACGTTGGCAGCGAATTTATAATCAGGCTACCCATGGGATGATCTGATCAGGATTAACTGCTAAAATGCTTTAGCCAAATGTTGGCTTGTAATATTTTCCTGGTATTCATGAGGTATTCTCTTACTTCTAAGTAAATCCCTGATTTTACAAAGTTCTCAATATTACCGATTTATGCCTGTGCTAAATCCCTCAACTTTGATTCACCAATCAAGAAGGTATCCTGATTGGGCATAAATGAATTACCATGAAATCATCCACCATGATCCCCGAGGTTCTGGAAAGCGAGCGTATTAATGCCTTGCGTTCTTATGAAATTGATTACTCACTTTCAGAAGAGTCGATTGATCGAATTTCCAGACTCGCTTCCATTATTTGTAATAAACCCATAGCTCTCGTTACTTTTATAGATGAGCACAGGCAGTGGATAAAATCCAGCATAGGGATTAAATTAAAATATACCGAGCGAGAGGTTGCATTCTGTAATCACACGATTCGGGCAGATGGAATTTTTGAAGTTACCGATACTTTAGAGGACTTTAGGTTTAAGGAAAATCCATCAGTCACGGGCGAACCAAAGATTCGCTTTTATGCCGGAGTACCTCTGATCACTAGTGATGGATTTCGCGTGGGATCGGTTTGTGTTATTGATCGAAAGCCATCCTCGCTTACTGAAGAACAAAAGGAGGCACTTACCCTGCTAAGTGATTCAGTTGTTCGGGTTCTCGAATTAAAAAAGCAAAAAAGACAACTAGCGGAAGAACGAAAAAGAGCTGACCAGGCTGTGCGCGCCAAAGCTGATTTCCTCTCTACTATGAGCCATGAAATACGCACACCATTGAA
The DNA here is from genome assembly GCA_966095315.1 of uncultured Cyclobacteriaceae bacterium. Taxonomy (GTDB): domain Bacteria; phylum Bacteroidota; class Bacteroidia; order Cytophagales; family Cyclobacteriaceae; genus ELB16-189. The sequence continues at coordinate 47,466 of CBHTSG010000010.1, read as the reverse complement.
TGGCATCTCTGGCATTGCACACCTGCTTATGGAAGAGGATCACCTTCCCGATCAAGTCAATTACTTAAAGACATTAAAGTTTAGCGCAGGCAATTTGATGTCCATCGTAAACGACATTCTTGATTTCTCTAAGATTGAAGCAGGTGCTATTTCATTTGAGGAGATCAATTTTAATTTGAATGAATTGCTATCGGAAATCAAAAATGCCAATCAAATAAAAGCAAAGGATAAGCAAATTGTAGTAAAACTAAAACGTGATGACGACCTTCCGGAAGTTGTTATAGGAGATCCTTTCAGACTTTCACAAATTCTCAATAACCTGGTAAACAATGCTATCAAATTTACGCACGTTGGTGAAGTTATGATTGACGTTCATCAGGAAAAATATGAGGGTGGTCGATACAAAATCCTTTTTTCTGTGAAGGACAGCGGGATTGGTATACCCTCCAATAAACTCCATCAACTTTTTGATCCGTTTACGCAGATGGACTCTTCTATCACAAGAAAATTTGGAGGCACTGGTTTAGGGTTAACCATTACCAAACGGCTATTGGAGTTGCAAGGGAGTACGCTCAATGTGTCCAGTGAATTAAATCAAGGTTCTGAATTTTCATTTCGTTTGAATTTTCATGTGCCATCAGGAGCCTACAAAAAGAGCGACTCGGCTTATATTTTTCAATCCTTACAAGGCGCTTCCATTTTATTGGCCGAAGATAACGAGGTAAATGTCCTCATTGCACAACGAATCATGCGCAGCTGGGATATTACGTTAGAACATGCTAATAATGGAAAAGAAGTTCTTGAAAAACTCACCCATCAAAAATTTAATCTCGTACTCATGGATTTGCAAATGCCGGTGATGGATGGATACGAAGCAGCGCGCTATATTCGAAATGAAGGCTATCCCCATGCAAACTTGCCTATCATTGCATTAACTGCATCGGCAACAGCCGATGAAAAAAATGCAGCCCTGGAAGCAGGCATGGATGATTTCTTGTCAAAGCCATTTGATCCTGTTGAATTGCATCGGAAGATGCAAAAGCACCTGCAACTCGCTATGGAAAATGGAGGGAAGGTTTGGCCTTTGTTGTAAAATGAAGTACAAGGGGTATAATTTAACGTTTGGTCATAAGCCATAAATAAATGACAAAATAACATTAACTTGTATGTAACATATGATGCATACTTTCTGCTGGCCACTTTACTAATCTAAACTCAGGGATGGGTTCGTCAAAGAAAATATTAATAGTTGATGATACGATTGAGTTGCAACAAATGATTTCGGATGTATTGACGATGGAGGGATATACAGTATTTACAGCACCCAATGGTAAGGAGGGCTTGCATATGGTGATTAAGCATAACCCTGACCTGATTATTACCGATCTTGTTATGCCCGTGATGAATGGATACTTATTTGTGGCAGAGGTGCGAGGAATACCAGCTTTTAGGGATACGCCCATTCTTGTATTTTCGGCAAAGCCACAGAAGGAAATTGATGCAGAAGTATTGAGGAGCGGAGCGAATAGGTTTGTCGCTAAACCTAGTTCAATGGATATTTTATTACAATGCGTAAATGAATTAATACCATGATCCAGCCCATAAAAATTGCCATCGTAGATGATCATGCTTTACTAAGACAAGGCCTGGCCTCCATTCTTGGAGACATGAAGGGTATGGAAATCACCGCACTTCTTTCCAGTGGTGAAGAGGCTGTTAATTTAGCTGCTGAATCTCCTCCCGATATCTTTCTGATGGACATCATCATGCGTGGTATGACGGGCATTGAAGCCACACGCTGGATCAAAGAGAATAATCCATCTGTAAAAATTATTCTTGTCTCCAGTGAGGTAAGTAAAGACTTTATCTCAGCTGGTGTAAAAACAGGAATTGATGGGTATTTGCCCAAAGATGTAGATGCCGAGACGTTGGTTACCGCTATTCGAACCGTTATGAATGGAGAGCGATACTTTAGCCCAGAGGTCACTTCATTAATCTTTAAGGATTTTTATCATAAGGAAAAGGATGGGAAGGGCCTTTCTACGAAAAAAATTGGTGAGCTAAGCAAACGTGAGGTAGAAGTACTTATTCAAATAGCGGAAGGAAAGAGCGTAAAAGAGATTGCCGATATGCTTTTTATTTCCGTGAAAACTGTGGAAACGCACAAAGTAAATATCAAAGACAAGTTAGGCTTGAGCAACACCGCTCAACTTGTAAAATTTGCGATCGAGAACAATCTTATCCAAATCGATAAGAAGGCTTAATTCAGTTCACCACCTTCTAAGGGATTCCCGTATTTTTTCAAATCCTATTTACCCTGATTTTTTCGGTTATCAAAAGCCGGTCCTTTGTGCTATTCAAAAAGCAAATAAAATAAACGAAAATGAATAACTATTCTAATGTGGAATTGGCCAGGGCAAATGATGTGATCGGTCAGTTCATTACGAGTTGCTCCCATTCTTTGCGAGGCCCTGCAAAGTCTATTGAAGGGCTTGTTAACCTTATGCTTAACAACCGGAACTACACCGATCAGGAGCAAAGGATGTTTCTCGATTTGATTGTTCGCTCTTCAGTGAAAATGGAAAATATGCTCGATGCTCTTGAGCATTTCCTGGAAAATTCAAGGCGAGAAATTACCTCAAAGAAAATTGATTTGTGCGAGCTTACCGAGGGCATGATGGCGCCTTATCAACGCGAGATTGACCGACTCGGAATTAAAATGAATATCGTTGTCGATCAGCCTTATCCTGTTTTATCTGACCCAAGTCGCTTGCGTATTATGCTGTCTAACCTGATTGATAACGCCATCCATTTTCGGGATAACCATAAGCAGGTAAAAACTATTGATCTTTCCATAAAGGTTTGCAAATCTGACATCTTTGTTTCCATTTCGGATAATGGAATCGGCATTGATCCGGCTGCGAAGGACAAAATTTTTGACCTCTTTTTTCGAGCCTCAGAGAAATCGGGCGGATCTGGGATTGGCTTATATGTTGTTAAAGAAATGTTGATCAAAATGAATGGTAACGTGTTGGTGGAATCAAAACCAGGAATAGGAACGAAATTCATTCTTTGGATTCCCGTATTCGCAGGATAATATTCTCACACCATTATTCATTTCAGCCGGGCATTTATTAGCTCGGCTTTTTCGTTTTGAGGTTTCTCCATTCTCTGTCCAATAAGTTAAAGTTTAGATTCTAAGTAAATCCCTTATTTTCTCAAATCAGTGCCCTCCTGAGAGACGAGAAAGGTGAATGCTCCACCTTTGATCTATCAAATAAACAACAAGGATATGTGCTCTCAAGAAGTAATTACAGAACGATTCTCCAACCGAATTTCAATTTTGCTGAGTGCCCTCACATTCATGATAAGCCTCACGGCTAACGGACAAATATCGGTGCTACACAAAGAAGTAAATAAGGGTTTCGAAATTTCAGTGGCTAGTTCATCCTATCGCTTAATGAGCAATAGCCATCACTTAAATAACCTGCCCGTTGTAAGCACTGGATTTAATGTTGGCGCAATGTGGAGTAACCAGATAACAAAAGCCAGAGTTTATTCAGGACTTTATTACACCAACACCGGGGTGCCACGCGATATTGACTTACTCAATTTTGGAGTGGCCTCTAACGTGTATGGGTTGCAATTATTTAACAAGCGAGTGCGCTTTGTAGAACCTTACCTCTCTACAGGATTTGAATTAGGAGTCTCAAGCTTCTTTGGCAATTATATGAGCTCGGATAAAGTAATCAACTACAGCATCACCAAAGAACCATTAATTGGCAAGACCTACTCCACCAAAATTAATTTAGGAGCAGGCGTAGAGTTGCATTATGAAAATGATCAAAGGCAGTTCTTGCATTTCTTTGCTGAGCTTCGCTATGGAATACCAATTTCTACTGCTGCAAATGTTGTCGATTTAAGCGGCACTGTATCTAAAAATCTGATGGGTGTGCTTCTGGGCATTCAATTCGGAATAATCAAGCAAAAAGATTACTAAACATCATTCACAAACACATAAACATATTTACTATGAACAACGCAAAAAAAACCAAAATGAATCTTCGAAAAGCTCTCATTTTGACATCACTACTGATTACGATCAGCTACGTCCAAACATTTGCCCAATGGTATCCACGTAATGCAAAACCATTTTACGCTGGGCTAGTAAGCAGATTAGGTACACGATCACTAAACTTGTCTAGCGATCTGGATGATATTAAGAAAATGTCGTTGCTGCAAAGCGGAACATCTTTTGGCTTCATGGCAGGAAACAGAATGTTTGAAGTTACAGCCAATATGGGAATCTTCAACGCTTCTTCCGGTGAATTAAAGGCGCCAAAGCTGAAAGATTTTGAGGTTAACTTTGAGTGGGAACCACTTCGATTTGGCACAAAAAAACAAAAACCATTTGGTATTTATTTGTTAGCGGGTTTAAATAATGGCTCGATGAAACTTAGCGGTAGTTACACACCGCCTCCAAAAAAGGAGTTACCAATACTGGTTTGCACATGTCCTTTGATTGGTCCTCCCCCTCCTAACCCTTCTGATCCAGACGTTGTTGCTTCCGACAAACCTGATGCAGCCCCGCCAAAGGAAAGCTACGAAGGACAGGTGAGCACGACACGCGTTAACCTGGGACTTGGATTGCAAAGTATCGTTGCGAAGAATGGTAGATTTTTGAGATTATTTGCTGAAGTAAAATATGGGGCTGCCATAAGTTACAAAGCATCCAATCCGATCCTTGAAAAAACGAAGGCAGCGAGCCAACTCAGTATTGATTTTGGTATGGCCGTTGGCATCAAGAAGTTCCATCGCTAGTAGTTGTAAGGTTCATACAATTGATTGCAAATAAAAATGAAAAAGATAATCTGCTGCTCGTTTCTCTTGATGACGATGACGTTTCACTCTAAGGCTCAGAAGCTAATGCTATCATCGTACCTGGAGAAAACAGTTGCCGGGCCACAGTTGGGAACATCATCACTTTATAGGATCAAGAAGGGCTTTGGTGTCGGTGGATTTTATCAAACTGCTATATCTCTGAATGGTGACAGCCAGATTAGCACCCAAACCTTTTATGGTATACTACTGATGGCACCGCTGATCAGAACTTCGCGATTGAATCTCATCGCCACGCTTCGCAGCGGACTCGTCAATGATACAAGCATTGTAATGGTGCCTGCTGTGGAGACTGAGATTAGTCTCTCTCATTTTGCAGCTGTTGCCATCGGTGTATCGCACCGCATGGGTTACCCGGCCATGAGCGCACGCTTTTGCCTGAAATTATTCACTAAACAATAAACTGCATCAGCAATGAAACTAAGTCGCTCCATTATAAAAGATACATCTCTGAGTACCCTAAGAATAGGACCTATTGTTCTTGCCCTGTTGCTGTGCTTTGGTTGTGAGCCAGCTGTGGAACCTGAGCATACTTTCCTGATTAAAAAAGGTGAGCATTACAGTACCCCGCGACTGGTGGAAACTTTGCAAGGTACGCGATTGATTTTTTCGGCAAAGTTTGATTCTTCAGCGCAATATTTGTTTGATGACAAATCAATGCAGACCAATAAGAATAAACTTTTAGGCTTTGCTGACTGCAATGAAATGCATCATCAAAACAGCGCGCGCTTTGCGTGGCAATGGTTTAATAATCGACTTGAAATATTTTCCTATTGCTACAATAATGGTGCTCGGGTCGAACAATTTTTGGGCACTGTTTCGCTAAATGAGTACCATCATTTTGAGTTGGAAGTAACACCCGCTCACTTCATTTTCAAACTCAATAGCCAACCGCCAGTATTTGTGGAAAAAGCTAATACTTGCACACAGGGAGTATATTACATGCTTTGGCCTTACTTTGGTGGAACGTTACCTGCCCCTCATGATGTGCGGCTAAAAATCAAAGAGATAGTGATTTAAAGAGTTTGCTGTGATCTGGTTTTACAAACTCCCACTAATTACAAAACAGTGTGTTCACTTAATAATTTGGAAAATGGAGATACGCCAACAGAGAGTTACTTCGGGCCTAATTACCATCGACACCGTTCAGGAGTGCGCTCACTCAAAGAACCTCAGCTCTGATATTTAACTGACTTAATAATTGCAAAATGGCGGTAGTTTGAATTTCTTCTTTCTCGCACTTCACCCGTAGAATTTTATCGCAATCCTGGAGGTCAAAATTCACTTCATATGCCTCAAAGCATTTTTTTAGGCGAAATCGTAATTCATTTGCCTGCTTCTGATTTTTGACATCGGTTTTGAATACTTCTACCATGATAAGCCAGCGCCTTTAGCAATGATTAGGTTACTTCCCTTCAAACGCATTTTGCAACGTTTGGATGTCAATTTTTCGCATTTTTAAAAGCGCTTGCATAACGCGCTGCGATTTGGAGGCATCAGGGTCGGCCATCATTTTCATAAAAGCATTGGGTATGATTTGCCACGATAGTCCATAGCGATCCTTGAGCCATCCACACATAGATTCTTCTCCACCAGTGGTGAGACTATTCCACAATCGATCAACCTCTTCCTGTGAATCGCAATCCACAAAAAGTGAAATCGCTTCTGTGAATTTGAATTGTGGCCCACCATTGAGCGCCATAAAAGTTTGCCCTGCCAGCGAAAAGGTTACCACCATGGGTGAGCTATGGATAATCTTTGAATCATCAAACAGCGAGCAATAGAATTTTGCAGCCTCCTCGGCTTGCTGATCAAACCAAAGAAAAGTGGTGATTTTTTGCGTTACAGTAGCCATGATGTTTCATTTTTTGGTGTTATCGATCATTTTAATCAACTCATTCATGATTCGCTGAAGCTCACTTTTGTTTTCGTTAACCGACTTCATGTCTTTAAAGTATGTCATTCGTCTGTCCTTATAATCGCCTTCCAGAAGAGATGACTTTATCTGAACAATGTACGGATGATGAAACACCAGGTGTACATGCAGTGGAGTGCGATGATTAAAGGTCACTATGTCTTGTTGGTAGTAATAGCTTGGTGCATTCCATTTTATACGCTCCATAATTTTGCTGTTGGCGTCTTTAATAATAGCTCGCACTGCCTCCATTTCCTTCTTTAGTGGATGCTTAAGCGCTTTCATATAATCGGCTACTGCATCGGCATCATTTTTTTTGACACGTGTTTTCTTGCCTGATAACGTCTTAGCTGATTTTTTAGCCGGCTTAGAAGCCCTTGCTTTACCTTCCTTTACTGATGAAGTTTTCTTTTTCATGGCATCATTATTTTTGGCGTTGCAACAATAACTTACTCAAAAAGTTTGATCATACAGGTAACATCTTCACCTTGGTACCATTCCACACAAGGAAAAGTTGTGTCATGCGGTGCATTGGCCAGGCGCATAAACGTAGCACCAATACTACCTTCATTTTTCTTCCATTTCTTTAACGTTTCGGTTAAGTATTTTCCTTTTTCGATGGTTAGTAGATCACAACCATAAGACAACCCCTCTCCATCATATGCTTCCATAACTGCGGCCATATAAATCATGTCGCACTCGTTGGTCTCGTATGAAATTCCAAAAAATATTCGGTTATCAGTTGATGGAAGTAGGGAAATTAGTTTTGTAAACGCTTTGCCGATGTCCTCAGGGAAGGATTCTGCGCGGACACAAAATATTTTAATATCATCCTTCAGTTGAAGAACCTCCATACAGCAATGGGCATTTACACAGCAAACTTAATTAAGCAAATTCTTTCGGTAAGGGTGCAAATACGGCATATTGAGGGGTTGATTGCGTCAAATATTAATGAGTATTTTGGTGAAGTGATTTGACGATCTCTAACCTTAAAAAATTACCCGCATGAAACATATTTCCATTCTTGTACCCAGAGGAGCGGCTGCGTTGAGTTGCATTGAAGGACCTTTCATTGGCTTTAAACGGGCAAATGATTTATTGATGAGCATGGGCAAGCCGCCTATGTTTAAAATTCAGTTAGTGGGTATAACCAGAGAAGAGCAGGTGTACGATCACCTATTCCGTGTCTCTCCCGATGCCTCGATACAGGAAGTTACCAAGACCGATTTGATTATCATTCCTGCGGTGAATGGGAACATGAACGAGGTGATTGATGTAAACAAAGAGTTTTTTCCGTGGATCAATCAGCAATACTCGAACGGAGCAGAAGTAGCAAGCTTATGCGTAGGCACCTTTCTGCTGGCGGCAACAGGTCTGCTGGATGGGAAGAAGTGCGCCACTCATTGGATTGCCACCAACGATTTTAGAAAAATGTTCCCAAACATTGAGTTGGTATCTGAAAAGATCATCACCGATGAGCAAGGGGTTTACTCCAGCGGTGGAGCAAATTCTTTTTGGAATTTGATTATCTATCTAATTGAGAAATATGCAGGGCGCGAGATTGCACTCATGAGCGCCAAAGTTTATGAGATAGAAATCGATCGGCATACACAGTCACCTTTCATTATGTTTCAAGGGCAAAAGGAGCACGAAGACGAGCCCATCCGAAAAGCGCAAGAATTTATTGAGAGTCACTTTCAGGATAAGATTACCGTTGATCAATTGGCATCGATGCTGGCGCTCAGCCGCAGAAATCTTGAACGAAGATTTAAAAAGGCCACCGCTAACTCCGTAATTGAATATATGCAACGGGTGAAAATGGAGGCAGCCAAAAAAAGTATGGAGACCAGCCGCAAAAATATTAGCGAAATAATGTACGATGTCGGCTATTCTGATACCAAGGCATTTCGTACGGTATTTAAAAAAACTACCGGCCTTTCGCCCATTGAGTATCGAAACAAGTACAACAAAGAATCACTATTGGTGCAATAGCAGATTAGTTGAGGTTACAACGCTCTATTGAATCCAATTTCACAGCGGCTGCTAGCACAGTTGATGGCTACCTTTGATATTGAAGACAGATTACCCCATTTGAAAATACATGACTGTTGACCAGCGTCAACGGTGTTTTACCTTGAATATTTTTAAATACCGGAATCCCTTCGCCCAACAAAACCGGATTTTGAAAAAGCCAAAATTCATCAATCAGATTTTCCTTTAGCAGTTCATGTGCTACCGATGGGCTGCCAAAAATCAGAATATCGCTTCCGTTTCCTTTTTTTATCGATTCGATTTCAGCTTTTATATGGTCACTGATAATTTTTGTTTTGGGAATCGATTTGCCCTTAAGTGTACGCGATAACACAATTTTATTGGCATTCAAATACCATCGCGAGTGATCAATATCGTGTTTACTTGGATCGGGCTTATCGGCCGCGGTAGGCCAGTAGGCTTCCATCATATCATAGGTTATCCTCCCGTATAGTGCCGTATCGGTTTGTTCTATCCGTTTGCCAACAAATTCAAATAATTCCTCGTTAAAAATGATCCAATTCATTTCTCCGTTGGGTCCTGCCACATATCCATCGAGCGAGGTATGCATGAACTGAACTATCTTTCTCATATAAATAAAATTTTGGTTGAATGAGGATTTGAGCTTTTTACTGTCTTAGCATCAAATTACTCATTTCCCTGTAAGCAGAAAGGGAAATGTTTAGAAAACATCGCACATTACTAAAATCAACTGATCGACAAAACATGAATGAAAGCTCTCAGTTGCACTAAAATTTGTTAGAATCACATTATCAATTTGAGGAACCTATTGGCGCCCCACAGCGAAAAAACTGCAGGATCACCTTTAAATATGTGTACATTTGAAGCATGATCTCCAATTCAGAATTAGATGAAGTAAACCGCAAGCTTTCCCTTTTGATCGGGATGAACATTGCCGCCATGATTATTCTGGTATTCGGATTTTTTTTAATTATCCTCTTTAACTATGCGTGGGTGATTATGATGGTAATATTGGTGGCCATCACCCACGTGAGCATTACCATTTATCTTCATATCAAAATGAAGAAACACACCGATCCTCGATAAGAGCCACCGTAAAGCTTCAAACTTTTAGAAATTAATTATCAAAGACCCTCATCGATTTTGCTATAAAATCAAGGTGGCAGAAGTATATTGAAGATCAATTATGAATCTGACTAAAAAATGATTCGCTTTGTTAGTTTGATGCTCCTCTTGTTAATTTCTGCTCGTAGCGAATCGCAGGTTATTCGCCAGAAAAACATTGCCTACATACCACCAAGCGTCAAAGGATTTCATTCCGATCAGAATTTGTTGGATGTATATTATCCTCAAGATACATCCACAAAGAAAAATGTTCTGATTTTTATTCATGGCGGCAGTTGGGGGTCAGGCACAAAAAATACCTATCGCTACTTTGGAAAAAACCTGGCAAAGAAGGGAATTGTAGCAGTAATGATCAATTACCGTCTTGCTCCGGAAGTTCAATATCAGGCCATGGCGATGGATTGTGCAAAGGCCGTGAGTTGGGTGTATAAAAACATCGAAAATTTTGGTGGAGATCCTCAGCGCATAACCCTGGCGGGACACTCTGCCGGTGCGCATCTTTCCGCAATGATCACATTGAAGGATTATTTTGAAAAATTGAAAATCAATAGCCCTGTGCAGCAATTGATTCTCATCGATCCTTTCGGCCTTGATCTGGTGAACTACTTCGATTCTTATGACAATCGCTACAGCCGAAGTTTGTATAAAGTGTTTACTGCAAATCCCGAACAATGGAAAATTGCCTCACCTATTTATGATATTAGCCCTAAGGTTAAAATTCCGTTTCTGATCCTGACAGGATCAAATACGTATCGGATCATTAGAACTCAAAGTCATGAATTTTATGAGCGATTGCAACAAGAAAATGTTTCGGCCGAGTACCACGAACTAAAACGAAAGAAACACATTGGTATGATCACACAATTCTTTCGCCCACATCACAAAAATTTTCCATTGCTTGTGAATTTCATCATGTTGAAAGGATTGGCCACTGCCAGCAAATGAGTTCATTCCTGAAGAGACGATTGATTGATCCGTTGATTGGATTTCTTAAGCAGGGCACAACTCCTTCCCAATTGGCTTTAGCGGTTAGTCTGGGCATCGTGATCGCTACCATACCTTTGTTTGGTAGTACCACCATCCTCTGCCTGCTTGCCATCTGGATTTTTCGTGTAAACCCTGCAGCCGTACTATTGGTCAATCAGTTTGCCTATCCGTTGCAATTTGCATGTTACTTTCCGTTGATCCGCTTAGGGGAGTGGACCTTTGATCATACACCCATACCATTTTCAATGGCTCAGATTTTTGAAATGTTCACCACCGATTTGTTTGGTGCGGTGGCTGCGCTTTGGTGGTCTACTGTTTATGGTGTGTTCGTTTGGTTGCTGCTTTCCATTCCTGTCACCTACATCTTGTTTTACTTTTTTAAAACCGTGTTCATAAAGGTGAAGCTGTAGCAGCAAAATAGGGGATTACTCTGACGACTCGAGGTCATTGGTAGCAAATAGTAAATGTTTGTCGGTTGCCCGGATCAGCTTCATGCAATAATCCGATAATTCCTGAGTTGCCTTTTTTGTGTATGATTTATGATTTTCACGATACACATTTTTGATGTCTCTCAGTCGATCGGTGAGTTCTGCTGTAGCAAGTTTTGAGGTGGGTTTGAATTCTAGAATTTCATTTTGAAAATCACGTAATAAAAAATCAAATTGATTTTCTTGCAATCCCTTCAGGCGATTGATGGATTTGATGTACAATGTATCGGCCGAAATACCATAGGTAAGCAAATTGGTGTACGCTACCTCCCAATCATTTTGGGCAACAATGTTAAGAATTTCAGCACGGTGCTTGAAGAATTTTTCCCACATGAAATCACGGGCTTTGGCCGGCTCGTTTTCAACTACAGAAATTCTACTTGCTTCAACAATGTCCTCCTCAATTAATTCATAGAAAGAAAGTTGAATTTGAATGACCTGATTAACCGTGTTAAGGGTCTTTGCAATCTCTACGCGGGTACGAGTTGCATTTTCCAAAATTTGAATTTTTTGTTCGTACCGCCAGGTTATCAAAACTGAAATGGCTGAGAATAGAATCGATACGATGGTCATCACTTCTCCCAGTGTGACCCGTTTGTCTATCTCGAAGGGAATTTTTACAGGTTTCAATTTCATACACCATTGGGGTTGAGTATACTGATTGTGAAAAAGCCCAGGCAGGAAGCCTCATTAAATCTACAGCGGAAAAGTAATGTGTACAACTAACTCTTTTCTTATCTTTATCGAACCCAGACATAACAATGAAACACTACATCTTTTCAATTCTACTGCTGTGGATTTGTACTTTTACAGGCTATTCACAACCCTCCATATTTTCCAAATTATATAAACCCGGATCAACACTATACGTGCATGCACTGCAAGGCCTTTCGATGCGTGAAGCAACGGATTTGAAAGCAAAAGCATTACTAGTGGTTCCCTACGGGGGCGAAGTGGAGGTTGTAGCAGACACAAAACCAAAAGTACCTATTACCAATTCGAATATTTCTGGTAACTGGGTGAAGGTAAAGCAGGGTAACAATGTCGGCTATATGTTCGATGGATTTCTCTCGCGATTTAAGATTATGGATCCAAAGCAAATAAACACTTCGTATTCCATCGGTGATTACCTTAAAAGTTATTTTAAATCAATCAGCGATGTTAACAAAGCTCCTGATGGATCTGCCGCGGACTATCGTAAGATCATTTTTCAAAATGGAACGATCTATGAATATCAAAATTTTGAGGGAGGCATCACCATGTCTGCAACCTTTCCGATTACCGTCATTACCTTTCAGGAAATGTATCACCTGGCACGTCAATCAAATTCTATCTTCTTTACAGGAAAGGGATGCGATTACAAAGCAGAGAATATGAGTTGTAATTATGAAAATGAAATGGCCAACCTGGCACTTAAACGACAAGGTGCAAATTACATCATGGTCTTTCAATCGGCAGATTAAATTCGTTAACGGTAATTTAACAAATTGCTTAGAAACCACTTTGGTTCATAATCGTTTCCAAGTTCAATAACCAATTACCTATGCGATCGTCCTACTTTCTTTTCATTTTGCTCCTTCTGCCATTTTCATTAACTGCACAGCAACTTGAAATTTTTGAGCCACTCCTCATTTCTGATGGAGGCGTATTTGGATTCACCCTTTCTCCTCGCGGTGATCATGCGCTTTGGGTAAAATCCAATGGTGCACGTGACACATTGATTATCATGGAATCTATACACGCCAGAGGCCGGTGGCAGAAACCGGTGATGGCATCGTTCTCGGGCAAGCCCGGTGTGTGGAAAGATATCGATCCGATATTTTCACCAGATGGCAAGATGGTTTTGTTTCAGTCCAACAGGCCTGTGGAAGGCAAGCCTGATCGAAAAGGTTTTGATATTTGGGCGGTGAAGAAAATAAAGAATGGCTGGAGTGAACCATTTCACTTAGGCAACAATATCAATAGCGATGCCTCAGAGTCATTTGCTTCGATGACACGAAGTGGAAATATTTATTTCATGAAAGAGAATGGTGATAATCAATCGGATCTCTACGTTTCTAAACGAGTGAAGGGAGGATACCAAACTCCAGAAAATCTTGGCCCGGTCATCAACACAAAATGGCGAGAGTCCAATCCTTACATTTCGCCAAACGAGGATTACATCATTTACTTTTCCAACGATCCCAAAGGTTATGGGGAAGTAGACTTATACATCAGCTACAAAAAGAACGGAGTGTGGACACAACCAGAGAATCTGGGGCAACCCATTAATTCAGCCGATGCAGAGTTTTGTCCTTTCTTTCATGAACCTTCCAAACGGCTTTTTTTTGCACGACAGAAAAGGAATGGTGTGCGATTCATTGAGGATATTTACTCGGTTTCTTTTGAGGTAAAGCAGCGTTGATTCTTTTCTCTCTGTTTCTCCAATCCCTTTTTAAACTACGCTACCACATTAATAATTGACCCTTTGATGGTAAGGGCACGTTCAATTTCCTTAAAGAACATATCGTCACGAAAAGGCTTTTGAATAAATGATGCAACACCGGTTTCTCTCGTGAACGAGATTTTGTCCGAGTGAAAATCGGCTGTACAAAAAACGACTGGCAGATCTTTCATACCCGGGTTTTTCTTGATTGACCGCAACAGATCAAATCCTGTAGAATCAGGAATGTCCACATCGCTGAGTACAAGATTAATTTTACCGCGGTCATGGGCAAGTCTATCATAAGCCTCCTGAAAAGAGCCTACTCCCAAAGTTTGATAACCTTTACGCTCCAGTTTATCACAAATGATTTGCCGGGTTAGTGCCAAATCTTCAACGACCAGAATTGTTTTCATGAGACTTCATTTAAATTCTATTGTGAAGGTATTAGCTCACTTCGATCTGAAATAGCATCAATTAGCCACTGAGGCTTTTGGATGAGTGGTCGGTGGAAAGGAAGCCACCGGTGGAACCGCAAGAAATGGTCGTTGTTATTGCCGGCAGGATATTCAAAAACGCTAATGCGAGATTTTGGTGGTGAACCAGCAACTCTTCAACATCAGGTATGATGTAGTTTTGGATAAATATAAATCCCCAAACTCACACTGAATTCGCCATAGGTATTTCCCATAGTGCCATTTCTGATGTTAACCCGGAATATACTTCTTAAACCAACTTTGCACCGTCATCTGAATGACGCCCAGAAAAGCTTCTTTAAAAATACCCACTGACATTTTTGAAACTCCGCGGGTGCGATCGGTAAAAACGATGGGAACTTCGTTGAGGTGGAAGCCATACTTCCAGGTAAGAAATTTCATTTCAATCTGAAAGGCGTAGCCTACGAATTTTACTTCGTCCAGTTTAATGGTTTCCAGTACCTTTTTCCGATAACACACAAAGCCGGCTGTGGTATCATGGATGGGCATGCCGGTGATCAACTGCACATACTTGCTGGCGAAATATGAAAGAAGCACACGGCCCATGGGCCAGTTTACCACATTGACGCCTGTTGCATAGCGTGAGCCAATGGCAAGATCAGCACCACGCTCGGCACATTGCAGGTAAAGTGCCACAAGATCTTTCGGATTGTGCGAAAAGTCTGCATCCATCTGAAGGATAAACTCATAGTCATGCTCCATAGCATAATGAAAGCCCTGAATGTAAGCTGTGCCAAGCCCTAACTTGCCAGGGCGCTGCATCAGGTGAAGTTTTTTTTCGGAGTCGCTATTATACGTTTTCTGTAGGTCTTTCACGATGTCGGCTGTGCCATCGGGCGAGCCGTCATCCACAATGAGTACATGGAAATCTTTAGGCAGGCTCATCACAGCATCAATGATCAGAGTGATATTCTCCTTTTCATTATAGGTAGGTATAATGACGATTGCGTTGCTCAAGCCTTTTTGGGTTAATAACAAAATTAGCAAAAGAGGTGGTACTTTTACACCCTTATTTCTGATCACAACGATGAATAAATGTGTTTTTCTAGACCGGGATGGGGTATTAAACAAAGACAATCCGAACTACACCTATCGCGTGGAGGCGTTTGAAATTTTAGATGGCGTGATTGAATCGCTGAAGAAATTAAAAGACGAAGGCTTCAAACTCGTAGTAGTCACCAATCAATCTGGCATCGCACAAGGAATTTATTCTGAAACACAAATGCACGAATGTCATGCCTACTTTCAGCAGCAAAGTGGTAACCTTATCGATCATTTTTATTTCTCTCCATATCATCCATCAGTGACCGCATCGCTCGCACGCAAGCCAGGCACACTTATGTTTGAAAAAGCCATCGCAAAATTCACTATTGATGTGAGCGCATCATGGATGATTGGTGATCGCGGCCGCGATATTATTCCTGCACGAGAGTTGGGCATTCGCACCATTCAGGTTGGCCACGAAGTAGAGCCCGAAAACAGGGCCGACTACACCGTGATGAATTTAATTGAGGCCGCAGAAATCATTCTGCGATAATTTACTAATCGCTAAAAAGTAAGGCTCAATTTCACGATGGGTTGTGAAACCACGGGTGCGCCATTCATAATATAAATCTTGTCAGGATTTTGCTTTGTGTTTAAGAAATAGTTTTCGGGTGTCACCTTCATCGAAAATTGCACAGGGTTCTTTGTATTTCTGCCTAACTGAATTTTCTTCATCAGATTTTCTTTCTTGTACTTTTGAAACATAATCTGGTGTGTAATGAGTGCCATACCAGAAGGAACACCAATCCAAACGCCAACAGATTCGGCCCCGGCCAATGTTAAAATGCCAACACCAACCAATGCTGCCGCTCCACTGGAAAGACTTATAGATTTACCTTGCTCAGGAGTGAGGTACACACCTCTCACCATCTTCTGCGCCAGCACAGTTCCGCCAATAGCTGTTGCTGCCGGAAGCATTAATAATCCTGGCGATCCATCATTATCAACTATGCCGGCCACCAGTGTAGCGCCCAGTCCGGTGTAAATCCACGTTTGCGAACTGATCACATCCACATCGCCCACCGTGTAATCATATTTTTTGGAAATTCTGTTTCCAATCACAAGTCCTGCTACTCCTCCGGCTAGTAACCCTGCACCAATAGCATTGGCATTATCCACTTCGGAGGCGCCTAACCCGAGCAGGCTGATGCCCGGCCCAAGAAATCCGTAATGCCGCATCAATTCAATATGCCCTTCTGAAAAATGTTTTTTCTTTTGCGTCTGAAAGGCAAGCTCCCCTAACGTAATGCTACCGATCGTTGAAATGCCGAGGGCGAGATTGCCAGTATCTTCCGAATCGCCACCCAATGCAAGACCCATGGCCAATCCGTAAGCAAGGCCAAGGAACTTTCCGGTGTTGCTTGCCCGCATCACAGAATAATCAATGCCATCGTATTTTTTAGGGTTGATGGCGGGGCCTAGCTGCCACAAACCAGCGGAAATAAAAGGTATACCAACAATGCTGGCTTCATTTGCATTCAAGATCGAAACAAGGCTTACACCATAATAGTAGCCATAAAAGCCATTTCGCCAGCGATCTCGTCTACGCCATTCATAACTTTCACCCATTTCAATTTTGCGTTCGGCAGGCTTATCTAGAGAAACCTCAGCATCCCATTGTGCTTTCATGGTCTCGTACTTTTGTTTCTCCTCCTCCGGCATTCGTTTGTAGTAGTTGATCAGGTAAGTCTCATAGTCTTGGAGGTAAAGTGTTTCATTAGTATTGAGCGAATCGCCTTTCAATTTCTTCTCCCTTACCTTTTTATAATTTTCTTTGTTCAACTCCATCCAATAACCGCGTGCAGTATAAAGTTCCTGGCTCATCGCACCACCGAAGCAAAGCAGCAGACAGAAGGAAAGTAAAATGACAATCTTAATTTTCATTTCATTACTTTGATGAAAGCAAAGTAGTGAATTTCAAAAAGTATAAAAAAACAAAATCCTCTCAGGCAATAGCACTTTTTGATCAAAAGGCTAGGTGAGAGGATAAAATTTAGTTTTAATCAGACAACTTCTACCTCAGCCATTTCTCTGGAGAGTTTGTTTTGCAAATCATAGGGCACAGGCATGTAATCGGCAAATGTTTGATTAAAACTTGCCCGCCCCTGAGACAGTGACCTTAGTGAAGTGGAATAGCGATCCAACTCCGCCAGTGGAGTACGCGCTTTGATTACCTGATAGTTCCCTTTGCTATCAACACCCATGATCATCGACCTTCGCGTTTGAAGATCGCTCATCGCATCGCCCATAATTTCTTCCGGTACCATCACTTCCAGATCATAAATAGGTTCAAGCAACTGTGGCTCTGCTTTCATGAACGCATCTTTGAATGCCATCATACCGGCAATCTTGAAGGAAATGTCATTGGAATCGACTGGGTGCATTTTGCCATCATACACCATTACGCGCACATCACGAACGTAAGAACCGGTGATAGGACCTTCTTCCATTTTCTCCATCACTCCCTTTAATATCGAAGGAATAAATCGTGCATCAATAACACCGCCAACAATGCAATTATAAAATACAAGCTTACCACCCCAATCCAAATCAATTACTTCTTTACCACGAACGCTAAACTCCGTAGGTTCCGGCATGCCTTCATAGTAGGGCTCAATTTTTAAATGCACTTCGCCAAACTGCCCCGCTCCCCCCGATTGCTTTTTGTGACGATAGCTGGCGCTGAAAGGCTTGCGAATAGTTTCGCGATAGGATATGCGTGGTGTAATGAAATCAACATTTAGCTTGTAGGAATTTTCGAGCAACCACTTGCATACCATTAGATGTAGCTCTCCCTGTGCAGAGAGAATAAGTTGTTTCAATTCTTTTGAATATGCTACAGAGAGTGTAGGGTCTTCCTGATTAATTTTTGTGAGTACCTCTCCAATTTTTTCGTCATCGCTTTTACTCTTGGCTACAATGGCTGTGCGAATGCGCGGTGCAGGAAATTCAATGGGCATGATGGTAACATCGTATCCTTTTGCGTGAAGCGTTTGATTGGTGAACGTATCTTTCAATTTAAGGGTGGCGCCAATATCGCCTGCCACCAGTTTATCAACGGGGTTGCGTGTTTTGCCGTCCATGATAAAGATTTGATGAAAGCGTTCGGTTGCTCCCGTTTGACTATTGACCAGTTCGGAGTTACTGTTGATTTCGCCAGAAATCACTTTAAAGAAAGAAAGCTTGCCCAGGTTAGGTTCCAAATGAGACTTGAACACAAAAAGCGAAGCGGGCAGCGTGGGATCAAAAGCAATTTCTTTTCCATCTACTGTCCGCTCCGGCTTTGCTTCGCGTGGCGATGGGGCAACATTATCGATGAAGCCCATCATACGGCCACTACCCATGTTCTTTTTAGCAGACATCACAAACACCGGGAATACATCATGATGAATCATTCCCAGTTTGATGCCTTCGCGCATTTCATCTTCATCCAATGTTCCTTTCTCAAAATATTTTTCCATTAGCTTCTCATCGTTCTCAGCGGCTTTCTCTACCAATTCATTGTGAAGCCGATCAGCTTTTTCTTTTTCCCCTTTGGGAATGGGAAGCTTTTCAGGTTTGCCTCCATCGGATGGAAACTTGTACATCACCATTTTAAGTAAGTCTATGATGGCGTTAAATGATTCCCCCTCGTTTACTGGATATTGCATTTGTGTGACGGGTGCACCAAAACGATCTTTCAAGGACTGTAGTGAATTCTCAAAATTTGATTTGGGATGATCCACTTGATTTATCGCGAAGATGACCGGTTTATTGAATTGATCAACATAGTTCCAAATCAGTTCAGTACCAACTTCCACTCCCTGCTGCGCATTGATCACCATCACGCAAGTATCCGCCACGCGCAGAGATGAAATCATTTCACCGGCAAAGTCGTCAAAGCCGGGAGTATCGATGATGTTGATTTTGTAATCCTTCCATTCGGTATGGAGTGTGGTCGCAAAAACGGAGTTACCCCGCTCTTGTTCTATTTCGTGATAATCGCTCACGGTATTCTTCCCTTCAATCGTACCTCTTCGGTGAATAATGTTTGCTTCAAATAACATGTCTTCGGCAAGTAGTGTCTTGCCGGATTTCGGAGCTCCCAGGAGGGCAATATTTTTGATGTGTTTGTCATCGTAGATTTTCATGGCGTGCAAATTTTAAAGTGAAACATGAGGTGGGAAATGCTGAATGAATATACCGGAAATGCGGAGCATTTAAAAATGATTTATCTCAGCCTATGACATGACTGATTTAGGGTGTTTTTGATGGATTTTCCGGTAAATGGAGTCGAGCCAAAAGGATAATGATCCATGATTGGGGCTGAAAAGCAATTGAATTGATTGCTGAGTAATACCACGCAGCTATGAATAGTCGCAACAGCAGACTAGGATAAGATTATCATAATAAGCAATGTGAAGCGCAAACAAAAACGATTCACACGCTAGTAAATAAATTATGGCTGCTTATTTCCTCACTCGCTTTACCAAATCCTCCGTCTTCAGGTTAATCAATCTTCCCAATGGTTTTCCATTTCGGTAGGAGATTACTTTGAAATAATCAGCATCATCGGGAAGAACAATCATGTTGGTGTAGCGATTATGATACTGATTGGGGATTGAATTATCTACGGTATAATAAAAATCAATACCCTGCGCTTCGGCATACAGCTCAATGGTGATTTTGCCTTCGGTATTTTTCTTCACGCTGATGATCGGATCGTAAATGCTTGGTGAATAATTAATTTGTGCCGCATCAAATCGCTCGAAGTGACTCTCCACGCGCGTCACAAAGTCATTCCAGTTCTTTTTGGATTTACCCGTCCACAAGCCTTCAACAATCGCGAAAGCACGAGGGTAGGTCATATATTCAACCTGTGCGGTGGTAGGAATTTGTTCCGTCCATAAATTTCCCTGCCCTCCCAATACCAATGTAGAGTCCATTCCTTCTGCGATAATATCAAAGGAATAGATATCCTTCAATCGTGTGGTGCTATAAACGGGTGCTTCGATACTTGCATCGCCTTGCATAAAGTCAAGGTAAAATTGAGGAGAGGGGCTCATTACCACAGGATGCTTTTGGTGGGTTGCTTCAATTCCTCCCTTCACCCCACGCCAGCTCATTACCGCTGCACCCGGAGCAAGGCCACCCTCCAGAATTTCGTCCCACCCAATCATTTTCTTTTTCTTGCTGTTGATAATTTTGTTCACGCGCTTGTTAAAATAGGCCTGAAGCTCTTCACCATTTTTAATGTTATTCTTCTTCATAAATTCCTGCACCTTGGCATCGCGCTCCCAGTATCCTTTGTAGCATTCATCACCGCCCATATGGATATACTCAAACGGAAACATTACCGCTATTTCAGAAAATACTTTGTCCAGAAACTGATATACATTTTCATCGATAGGGTTTAATGTATTATCGATGTGCATTTCAAATTTGCCATTGCCAAACCACGTGGAAAATTTGGTGCCGGGATTCACCTTCACAGAAGTATCGCGCGATACCGATAATTGAGGATACGAAGCCAGTGCAGCCATGCTATGGCCAGGTACATCCACTTCAGGAAGAATTTCGATAAAACGATCTTTCGCGTACTGAACAATTTCTTTAATATCGTCTTGAGTGTAGAAACCGCCATCGGTTGGCTTTTCACCTGGTTGAGGTGGCGTGTTGGAATTAAACGTACCGGTGCGGGGCACACGCCATGCGCCTACTTCGGTAAGCTTGGGCAAACTCTTTATCTCCACACGCCAGCCATTATCATCCGTTAAGTGCCAGTGAAGGCGGTTGAATTTATAGCGGGCCATATGATCAATGTATTCTTTAACATATTCTTTGCTAAAGAAATGCCGACTCACATCCAGCATCAGCCCACGCCAGCCAAAGCGAGGGTAGTCCATAATGGTAACCGAAGGAACTTTCCACTCCACTCCTTCTCGTGGGGTTTTGCTTTCGATTTCCTTGGGCAAAAGTTGAAGCAATGTTTGTACTCCGTAAAATAATCCTGTTCCGGTATTAGCCTGAAGGACAATCTTTGAAGTACTGACATCCAATGTGTACCCTTCGTTACCCAACTGAGGGTTTTCTTTCGGATTGATCTGCAAAAAAATTCCAGAAGGCGAATTCTCTGCCATTACCAATTGCATTCCAGAAGATCGTTTAAACTGATTTATCAGATACTGAGCAGCAATCTGTGCATCTTTATTTTTCGAAACGATCATGGGCGTGTTTGCCAAAATCGAAAACGCGCCATCCTTTCGCTCCATTTTAATTGGTGCCGGAATTAGGGATTGGGAAAAAGATAAATTCGCAACAAAAAAAAGAAGAGCAAAAACGATTGATTTCATGGCTTGAGAGATGCTTTAATTTAAAGGCTAAGGTAAGCATCTAAAAAATTAAAGAAGCTGGAATTATTCAGGCGGTTAAGATTTTAAAGCTCACCCATAAAAGCTCACTCCAGGTGAATTTATTATATTGTCATTCAAATCTGAATTCAAATGAAAATCACTAGCGTCCGACTGTTAACACTATTATTTATCCTACAAGTTCTTCATGTGCAAGCACAAATTACTGCGGGCAAGCCGGAGGAGGTGGGCATGTCATCGGAACGGCTTGCGCGTGTAGATCAGATGATTAATGATCACATTAACCAAAAGTGGTTTCCTGGTGCAGTGGCCCTCATCATTCGCAAAGGAAAAATTGTGCACTACAAAGCTTATGGTGTTAGCGATGCGGACAAGAATACTCCCATGAAGAAGGATGATATTTTTCGTATTGCCTCGCAAACCAAAGCAATCACCAGCCTAGCGGTAATGATGCTATTTGAAGAAGGAAAAATTTTAATGGGTGATCCCATTTCAAAGTTTATCCCTGAGTTTAAAAAGCCGCAGGTGCTGAAGACCTTTAACGAGAAAGATTCTACCTACACTACTGAACCGGCCAAGAGCGAAATCACAATACGACAATTATTAAGTCATACCTCAGGAATTGACTATGCTGGTATTGGTACAAAAGAAATGCGGGCCATCTATGCGAAAGCAAAAATTCCGAGTGGCATTGGCACTCCAGAATTTTCGCTGGGTGAAAAAATGAAATTATTGGGTACACTTCCGCTCAAGCATCATCCTGGAGAAAATTACACGTATAGTTTGAGCACTGATGTACTGGGCTATCTGGTAGAAGTGGTTTCAGGAATGACTCTCGATGAATTTTTCAAAAAAAGAATTTTTGAACCACTTGAAATGAAAGATACTTATTTCTATTTGCCAAAAGAAAAGCAAACTCGCCTGGTATCATTGTATGAAGAAAAGAATGGTGTGGCGGTGAAGGTCATGCCGGATAAGGGTGTTAATCCTGATTATCCGAAAGCAGAAGGAAAATATTTTTCAGGTGGAGCTGGGTTAAGCTCAACCGTAGAAGACTATGCTCATTTTTTGCAGATGATGATTGATGGAGGAGTGTATAACGGCAAGCGGTTGTTGAGCCGCAAGACGATTGAATTAATGCTCACCAATCAAACGGGAGAGTTGCAAACGCAATTTGGTCTTGGGTTTGGGTTAGAGACCGCCAAGAATGATGCACTCTCCATTGTATCACAGGGTTCATTCAATTGGGGCGGAATTTTTGCCACCACCTATTGGGCTGATCCAAAAGAAAAAATTGTGGGATTGGTGTACACACAAATCTGGCCCACCACACACAGCATTTCCGAACGATTCAAAGTGCTAACGTATCAGGCAATTGTCGACTAAATGATCTAATGATTAATCGCTATTCGCTGATGGTAACCATCCGAAAGTTCATTGAAGGGCAACTTCACCGATAGTAGCCCATCCTGGTAGCTCGCATTTATTTTTGATGCATCGATGAAATAAGGAATGGCTTTGCTATACACCACCTTGGGAATGCTGACGAGTTGGTGATTGGATTCCAATTCAATCAGATAAAACACATTGAGAAAATTATTTCGAATTTCCACCCGCATGTTTTCTTCCCTCACCCCAGGGGCACAAAGTTGAATTTCGCGAAAATCCTGATGCTGGATTAGTTTTAATTGAGGCTCTGAAATTCCACCCTGAAGAGTGTTCAACACGTCTATTGACGTAAGCAATTCCTGATCAATTTTAACATTCGCTCTCATCACTATTCTATTTTCAATCACCTAAGAAACAATACATGTACCACCAAAAGTTCAAAGACAAAAAGGCAGTTTTAACTAACCGCATTAGTCACTTTGGCTGGTTTATCAATCTGAAACCTTGTTGCAATAGTTTTCAAAAAATCACGTAGCTACGTTGCAACAACCTCACTTTCCTGAAAAAAATCTTTGAACCGTTTCAGGTCCCTTCTACTTTTGACGCATGACAGAATTAGCACTACCGCTCCAGCACCAAGCTCGTCTTTATAAGACAGCTTATTGGCTGGGAATTTTTACAATCATTTATAATCTCATTGAAGGTATTGTTGCTACATCGTTTGGGTTTGAAGATGAAACATTGGCACTCTTTGGTTTTGGAGTAGATAGTTTCATCGAAATGATTTCCGGGGTAGGAATTGTTTACATGGTGTCACGCATCGAGAAAAGCCCGAAGAGCCATCGCAGTGAATTTGAACGCACTGCCCTGCGCATCACCGGCTGGTCTTTCTATATTCTTGTGGCTGGGTTAACATTATCAGCCATTTTAACTTTAATTTTTGGTCAAAAACCTGTAACAACATTTTGGGGCGTTGTCGTTTCATCCGTTTCTATACTCGTGATGCTCTTCCTCCTCAACAGCAAAATCAAGGTGGGTAAGCAACTTCAATCAGACGCCATATTGGCCGATGCAAGTTGTACCAAAGTTTGCATCTACATGTCGTGCATATTGCTGGCGGCAAGTGGCATTTATGAGCTCACCCATTTTGCTTATGCCGATTCCATTGGCACACTGGGGCTCGCCTGGTTTTCCTACCAGGAAGGAAAAGAATGTTTTGAAAAAGCGCATTCAGAAAAATTGTGCGCCTGTCATTGATCTTTAAATCGCAGCTTGAAATAAAGAATGGTGGTTGCCAATAACAACGTCACCACATTGGAGACGATCACCGGCAAATCGTTGATCATAATACCATAACAAAGCCACAAAGCGATTCCAAAAGAAAACATGGAAAACATGATCAGTGAGAGGTCTTTTGCAGATCTTGATTTCCAAGTCTTGATTACTTGCGGCAGAAATGAGATAGTGGTGAAGGCTCCTGCCGTTAGCCCTAACAATTCAGCAAACTTCATAGGCGGAAATTGAAGCCCAAAAGTAATGGTAAAAAAACGAGTGATTATGACCGGGCAATTCTGATTTGGAGAAATTAATAGCCGGCATAATTGGCTTTGCCAAAACGCAACAATTTTGTGTTAAAAGTTTTGTGCATCGCGATTATGCCAAATCAAGTTTTTGAGTTGTGAAAATCACCTAAATACTGGTTAACTTGCCTCACGAAAACGATTGAATCATGGCATTAGTAGAACTGATCATGCCCAAGATGGGCGAGAGTATCATGGAGGCTACCATCCTCACCTGGTTAAAAAAACCGGGCGATAAAATTGAGCAGGATGAGTCTGTGCTGGAAGTGGCTACTGATAAGGTAGATACTGAAGTGCCTTCTACGCATGCCGGAGTTTTAAAAGAAATCCTGGCCAAAGATGGCGAGGTTGTAAAAGTTGGAAAAGCAATTGCGATCATCAGTACGGAAGGAAATGGCACTGTAGTAAAAGAAGCTCCTGCGGTGGTTTCCGCCAAGGCTGAAACAAAGGCAGTAGCTGCCCCTGTTGTTGCTGCAAATGGCCAGCACGCTCCTGCCCCTGATTTCAAATCATCCAATCGTTTTTATTCACCCTTGGTAAAAAATATTGCCAAACAGGAAAGTATTGCCGTAGCCGAATTAGAAAGCATACCTGGAACGGGCCTTGAAGGAAGAGTGACCAAGAAGGATATTCTCTCGTATGTGCAAAACAGAAAATTAGGTCAAACGATTTCTGCGGTTCAACAGCACACTACTACTTCATCAGCCGCACCGATGGTTCCTGCTTCCATCAATGCCGGTGATGAGATTATTCAAATGGATCGCATGCGCAAAATGATTGCCGAGCGCATGGTAGATTCCAAACGCATTTCTCCGCACGTTACCTCTTTCGTGGAGGCCGATGTTACCAATATTGTGTTCTGGAGAAATAAAATGAAAAACGAGTTTCAAAAGCGCGAAGGTGATGCACTTACCTTCACTCCTATTTTTATTGAAGCCGTTGTCAACGCCATCAAAGATTATCCAATGATTAATGTGCAAGTGGATGGCGACCGAATCATCAAGAAAAGAGACATCAATATCGGGATGGCCGTGGCGCTGCCTTCCGGTAATTTAATTGTGCCCGTGATCAAGAATGCCGATCAATATAATTTGACCGGCCTTGCAAAAATGGTAAACGATCTTGCCAAGCGAGCACGCGAAAATAAACTTAAGCCCGATGATCTTGCAGGCGGAACTTTCACAGTTTCTAATGTTGGGTCATTCGGAAATGTAATGGGAACGCCCATCATCATGCAGCCACAAGTAGCCATACTTGCCCTGGGCGCGGTTCAGAAAAAACCAGCAGTGATTGAAACACCTTATGGCGATGCAATTGCCATCCGTCACAAAATGTTTCTGTCGCACTCCTACGACCATCGAGTGGTAGATGGAGCGCTGGGCGGAAGTTTGGTGCGAAGAGTGGCAGACTACCTTGAAAAATTTGACATCAACAGAGGCATCTAAACCTCTTTGCGTTGCACCTCAATCGCAACTTCATCAATCACTCCGTGAGCAAGGGGAAGTTGCAGGCGAAAGGTTGTAAAGTTTTTGTTGGAATAGGGAACAAGGACAAGCGAACCATTATTTAACTCGGCAAAATATCTTGCCAAGGCCAGACCAAGTCCGGAGCCCTTCTCATTCAGTGTTCCGGGTAGCGATGGCACCTGAAACCCAAATAGTTGTTCCTGAATTTCCCTCGGGATAAGTTGTCCGTCATTTGATATTTCAATCTGAGCAAGATCTTTATTCATCAGGATTTCAATCGTAATAATGCTATTGAGCGGTGAAAACTTCACCGCATTGGAAAGCAGATTACGCATTACGAGGCGAATCATTTCAATATCAGCTCTCGCCCACAATTCGTTTTGTTGATGGATTTCCACCGTCAATTGCTTTAATTCAATCCTGCGCTGGAAGAGTTGAATATTCTCCTGTATCAAAGTCTTAATATTAAAGGTAGAAGGGGTCACATTAAAACCTTCAAGCTGCGATTTGGACCAGCGCATTAAGCTGAACATGAGGGTGTGCACACGCGATAGCTCCTCGCCAACATTTTCCATTAACGGTTTAATCTCTTCTGCATTGATTACGCCCTTCTTTTCAAGATTCACAATTCCCAATAAAGAGTGCACTGGTGAGGCAATGTCGTGCGAAAGAATTGATATGATTTTACTTTTCTGATTATTAAGGTCCTCCACTAATTTTTTCTGCCGGTTCAGCTCGCTGAATTGTAAGAAATTCGATCGCCTTCTACTTTCCAGTACTAGCCCTACAATGTGGATGTAGATGAAAATAGAAAACAGATGAGGATACTGGCTTACATAAAACGGATCGACCCTGATGTACTGCGAATACATGATGAACAGCAATAAACAAACCGTATTTAGAAAAAGCCCATGGCGGAAGTGTAAGCCCGTAGCCGTAACCACCAGCACCAGCACCAGGAAGAGTAAATTGGTAAGGTAATAGGAAGGCATGCCTGCAAATGTGGCTGTAACGGTGGCCACACCCAAATTGCAAAAGGTGAGCACTACAATTGACCACATGATGCCTCTTGATGTCACCGTTTTTTGAAAGCTGTACACCATCACAGCGATTGACACTACCAGGATGAATGCACGCGTTCCTAAGACTACAGAGTAATCTACATTTCGAAAAAAATCAATAATGAGAAACAAGGTCATTCCAAACAAGGTGATGAAACTCACCAAACGAAGGGAAATAATATTAGAGGGCTGAACAAATTTGGAGTACTCCTGCTCTTGCTCCGAGGGAAACTTCCAGATGTACGAATATTTAGAAAAAAGATGCAAGTTTGTTGATGATTAAAGTCGTATTAAAAGTAAGCAAATAAATCAACCTATATGAAATTCGGAACGAAAGCAATTCATGCTGGCGTGGAGCCAGATCCCTCAACCGGTGCAATCATGACACCAATTTTTCAAACTTCAACCTACGTGCAGGAGTCACCCTCCAAGCACAAAGGTTACGCATACGCCAGAGGAGCAAACCCTACTCGCAATCAATTACAGAAAAATATCGCTGCCCTCGAAAACGGAAAATTCGGATTGTGTTTTTCTTCAGGCATGGGCGCTACTGATGCCGTCATCAAATTGCTCAGCCCCGGTGACGAGGTAATCACATCCAATGATCTTTATGGCGGCTCTTATCGCATGTTTAAAAGAGTCTATGAAAAATTTGGAATCAAATTTCATTTCATTGATTTAACCAATCCTGAAAATATTCATGCCCACCTCAACAAGAACACCAAGTTGTTTTGGCTGGAAACTCCCTCCAATCCGCTGATGCGTATCATCGACATAAAAGCATGCGTAGAAATTGCAAAAAAGAATAATGTTATCGTAGCCGTAGACAATACTTTCGCCTCGCCCTACCTGCAAAACCCGCTGGATCTCGGAGCAAATATTGTGATGCATTCGGTGACCAAATATTTAGGTGGCCACTCGGATGTGATCATGGGAGCCCTCGTAGTGAATGATGAAAAACTTTATCAGGATCTGGCGTTCATTGCCAACTCCTGCGGAGCAGTTCCTGGTCCACAAGATTGCTTCCTCGTGTTGCGCGGAATCAAAACCCTGCACTTGCGCATGGAGCGTCACTGTTTCAACGGAAAAAAAATTGCTGAATACCTAAAGAGCCACCCCAAGGTAGGCCACGTGCATTGGCCGGGTTTCCCTTCTCATCCCAACCATGAGATTGCAAAAAAGCAAATGCGAGATTTTGGCGGGATGTTGTCGTTCACGTTGAAAAATGATTCTACAGAAAATGCTACACGATTTATGGAGAGCGTGGAGTTATTCTCCCTTGCAGAATCACTTGGGGGAGTAGAATCATTGATCAACCATCCGGCATCGATGACACACGCTAGCATTCCCAAAGAAGAGCGTCTTAAAAACGGACTTACCGATTCATTGATTCGTCTCAGTGTAGGGGTGGAAGATGTTGATGATTTATTGGCAGACCTGGAGTCGGCCTTTTCAAAAATTAGTTAGAAAATAAAAAAGATCACCGTTCACAGAGATGAGCGGTGATCTTTTTTATTGTTCGTTCAAGAACGCTTTTTCAGTCTTCTTCCCTTTCGGCCTTCGCGTTTGGTAGACCTCACTTTGTCGTGAACGGTAATGTCTTTTTTCTTTTTCTCCATGGTTCGCTCATTGGATCGGGCAATGCGCTGCTCGGGTGTCATCTTGGCCCGCTCCTCCTTCGTCATCTTTGTCTTCAGCTTTTTTCCGTGTTGCTGTCCGTTTGAGATTAATGCTGCCAACATCATAGACACAATCAGGAAAAATTTCAGTTTCATTTATCTGTTTTAATTTTTGGTTTCCGGTATGGTTACAATAAACTCACTTCCTCTTCCTTGTTCGCTTACCAATTCAATTTGTCCATCAAGACGATCAACCAATGTCTTTACAATGGCCAAGCC
This sequence comes from uncultured Cyclobacteriaceae bacterium, assembly GCA_966095315.1. GTDB lineage: Bacteria > Bacteroidota > Bacteroidia > Cytophagales > Cyclobacteriaceae > ELB16-189. The sequence continues at coordinate 18,332 of CBHTSG010000010.1, read as the reverse complement.
CAATCCATTTGAACTCTCACCTCCTGTTGGGCGCGCGCTTAGCTTTTTAAACTTTTGAAAAAGTGATTTTTTATCTTCGGGAGAAAAGCCTGGCCCGTGATCGCGTATGCTAAGCCGGATAGCTTGCTTATCATACGTTCCATTGATTTGAATCTTAGAATTCACAGGCGAAAATTTAATCGCATTCGTGATCAGGTTATCAATGATCCGACCCACATAATCTCCATCGGTTTTAAATTCATTTGGGAAATGATACGAAAGTTCCAACTCAATCTTCTTCGCCTCGGCTGCCGTTGCCACGGCATTAATTTTTTCATTAATCAACGCTTCGAGGTTAACGTTTGCTATTTTCAATGAATTTCCAGATTCTGCGAAAGCATTCACATCCAACAAATCGGTAATCAAATCAGAACCAGACTTGGTAGCATTCTTGATCAACCTCAAGTATTCATTCTGCGCTTGTGGCAGACCACCCGTCATCTCCATAATCCTGGCTAATCCAAGGATTCTATTCAAAGGCGATTTCAAATCGTGCGCCACAATATTCATCAGTGTATCTTTCTCATGATTGAGATCAGACAACTGTTGGTTTCGCTTCGAAAGGATTTCGTTCTGATGCTCAATCTCGGCACGCTGTTGTACAATCTGTCTGTTTTGGATTGCTAATTTCTGATTTACTAACCTTCTTTTGCGACTATTATAAAAAGTTACCCCTGCCAGTACAGCAATGGATACCACAACAAGGATCAATAAAATATTCTGAAAGCGCTGCTTGGCGATAATAGAATTGTTGCGAGCCTGATTGGCTTTCAAAAGCTCATTCTCTTTTTCTTTATTTTCAATCTGCAATAGAAACTGAAGTCGCTCAATTTGTCGTGTGAGGTCTGTGTTTTGAAGCTTCTCATCATAGATGCGAAACTTGTTATTGTAATCATACGCCAAGTCATTTTGATTCTTCAGCTTGTAGATATCACTCAGGTAAAAACTGGCATCGCGCAAAAATGAAATATTACCGGATTCTTCAGACTCATTATATAACTGCTTAAACCATTTAATGGAATTATCTAGTTCTTTGGTTACAAAGAAGTACTTACCCAGTACCAAGCTCGCCCTGAGAAAAAGTTTTTGATTGGTGCTTTTTGAGATGGTCTGTAATACCAGTTCGGCATATTCCTTCGCCTTTTTATAATCTTTTATCTCGAAAAAAATCTCTGCTTCGCCCATTTGCAATTCGGCCACGGTTACTTTATCACGAATTTGCTGGGCAAGCTTATTCGCCTCATCAAATTTCACCAAGGCGAGGTCGGTATTCCCCTGAGCTTGATAAATCAATCCTAATTCCAATAAAGAAGAAATGATTACTCGCTTATCGCCTAATTCTTTGCGCAACTGCAAAGCTTTAGCCGACATCTCGATTGCGTTCGGAAAGTCCTTCTGAAATTTATAAACATTGGCAAGACTTCTGAATACGTACGCTAATCCGGACTTATCCTTCAAGCGCTCGAAAATATTTTTGGCGTGAATAAAATTATCATAAGCCCTCACCATATCGCCACCATCAAAAAACATCCGCCCAAGATTATTATAGCCATAGGCGAGTTGTACCGAATCAACCTGAGCTTGTGCAACCTGAATCGCTTGCTCATGAAACTGAAGTGATTTTTTATAGTCGCCCTTATTCGCGTACGCTAGCCCCACAAAACTCAATGGCTTAGATAGCTCCGTGGGCAAATCCAGTGAAGTACCTAACTCATAAGCCTGGCTGCAATAAATTAATGTGCTGTCAGGGTACGAGTATCGGTATTCGAAACCAATGGCGGTGAGGATCGCAAAGCGTTGCTGACCAGAGGCCGTTGATAATTTCTTGTGAAGGCTATCCAACAACGCGAGATTTTGGCCAACCGCTTGAAATGTCAGAGCGAAAAAGAAAAACGGAAGGAATAATCTTGCGATTCTCATAACAGTCAAATCTACAAAGATTACTGCTAGTTTTTCTCGGTGTAATTTAAGTCGGCAGAAAATGTTTCCCTCAATTTCCATAATGCCAATAGCGATACTACCGACAATAGAAAACCTACTAACATTCCCGACTGAAGAATATTGCCATCAAAAACTTTATCGCGGAAGTATTGATAAATAATAATGATAATGGGCAATGAGCCTCGCACAAAATTGGGTACAGTTGTGGTTACTGTGGCGCGAATGTTTGTGCCAAATTGTTCGGAAGCAATGGTAACAAAAATCACCCAGTACCCTACAGAAATGCCCATTACAAAACATAACAGGTAAAATGCACTTAACGAAATTCCAAATGCATTGAGGTAAACAAAAATCATCACCAGGCTAAACGAAAGAAAAATAAACATCACTTTCTTTCTGCTTTTTAAAATCTGGCTGATCACTCCACTGCTGATGTCTCCCACAACAAGGCCGGCATACGACCAGGCTATTGATTTGCCTGCCGTAACCGCGATTGCATCTTCCACGCCAAGTGCTTTCGCAAACTCAGGTGCAAATGTGATGAGCACACCAATCAAAAACCAAATGGGTATGCCAATTAAAATACATTGGATGTATTTGATGAACCGATGTGCTTGTGTGAATAAGGAGAAAAAATTACCCCGATGTTCTCCGCTTTGCACTGTTTTTTGATACAATCCTGATTCTACCACACCAATCCGAAGCATGAGCAGTAACAGCCCCAGCACGCCTCCACCATAGTAACACAAGCGCCAATCCTGAAATACCTGGTAAACAAGATTAGCGACTACTGCGCCCGTCAGGCCAACGGAAGCAACAATCAAGGTTCCATATCCACGCTTTTCCGTTGGCAATGATTCTGCCACCAATGTAATGCCCGCTCCCAACTCTCCGGCCAAACCAATGCCGGCAATCAATCGCCAAAAAGCGTAGCTCTCTACAGAGTTCACCATGCCGTTGGCGATGTTCGCAATTGAATACGTGAGAATTGATCCAAACAAAACTGAGAGTCTTCCTTTTTTATCGCCCAATACGCCCCAAAAAATTCCGCCAATCAGCATTCCATACATTTGCATGCTGATGAGAAACTCACCTTCATTTCGGTTAGCAATACCGGTGATTCCCAATTCATTCAAGCTGGCCGTACGCACAATACCAAAAAGGAGCAGATCATAGATATCTACAAAATATCCCAGCGCAGCCACGATCACCGGCATGCTCACTAATTGTTTCCACGAGCTTGATTGCATGAACTAAATTTTGCCTAAAATAAGTGTCTTTGATTAAAACTCCAGCTGCCTCCCATCACTAATTGATTTTGGCCATTTGTAAAAAAAGGAGTTAGAAAATATTAAATTCCTCCTAATCTCGAATTCTGGTAAACCTAACCTAATCAATATGAAAAATTGGATATGGCTTTTGGCGCTCGTGGTTTGTCTTCAGCCTGCATGGGCACAGAAAAAGACCAACACTGCCACGAAGGCAACAACAACCTATGATGAAAAACTTTATGGTGGAATGGAGTGGCGCAACATCGGGCCATACCGGGGTGGCCGCTCTGCCACGGTAGCAGGAGTTAAAGACAAGCCTAACCTCTATTATTTCGGCAGCACCGGTGGTGGCGTTTGGAAAACTACCGATGCAGGTAATACGTGGTCAAACATTTCGGATGGCTTTTTTGGAAGCTCCATTGGCGCCATTGCGGTAAGCGAGTGGGACAACAATGTGATTTATGTCGGGCAGGGTGAAGTTACTGTTCGCGGGAACGTATCGTATGGAAATGGAATGTATAAATCTACCGATGCCGGCAAGACCTGGTCATTCATTGGTCTGAAAGACTCGCGGCATATTTCCAGAATTGCCATTCATCCAAAAAATCCGGAGCTGGTTTATGCTTCAGTGCTGGGGGATCTTTTCAAATCATCAGAAGAGCGAGGTGTGTATCGCTCTGAAGATGGAGGCAAAAACTGGAAGCGCATTCTTTTTGCTAATGCCGATGCCGGTGCCGTTGATCTCTGCATGGACCCTGGCAATCCAAGAATTTTGTATGCCTCCACGTGGCGCATCCGCAGAACTCCATATAGTTTAGAAAGTGGTGGCGAGGGATCGAAACTATGGAAGAGTATTGATGGCGGAGACACCTGGACAAACATTACCGGCAATGATGGACTGCCCAAAGGAATTTGGGGAATTGTGGGTGTATCCGTTTCACCGGTAAATTCAAACAGGGTTTATGCCATGATTGAAAATGATAATGGTGGTGTCTATCGGTCAGATGATGCAGGTAAGACATGGAGAAAAATGAATGATGATCGAAATCTCCGTCAGCGCGCGTGGTACTACACACGCATTTATGCCGACACAAAAGACGAAGACATTGTTTATGTGATGAATGTAGGCTTTCATAAATCGAAGGATGGTGGAAAAACATTTCAGAGCTACAGCACACCGCATGGCGATCATCATGACCTGTGGATCGCACCGGAAGACAACCAGCGCATGATTGTGGCTGACGATGGTGGCGCACAAGTTTCGTTTGATGGAGCGCTAAACTGGACAACAATGGGGAATCAACCCACCGCACAATTCTATCGCGTAGTTACCGACAACAATTTTCCCTATCGGATTTATGGAGCTCAACAGGATAACTCTACCGTAAGAATTCTGCATCGCACCGATGGCAATGCTATTGGCGAACGTGACTGGGAGCCAACAGCCGGAGGCGAAAGTGGTCACATTGCCGTTGATCCGTTAGATAATGATGTCGTGTTTGGCGGAAGCTACGATGGCCTTCTCACCCGAATCAATCACAACACGGGCGAAGAAAGAAACATTAATGCCTGGCCCGATAATCCGATGGGGCATGGAGCAGAAGGAGCCAAGTATCGCTTTCAATGGAACTTCCCTATTTTCTTTTCGCCACACGATCCGAAAAAATTATATGCCGCTTCGCAAAATTTGCACGTCACCTACAATGCTGGCGAAAGTTGGGAATTGATAAGTCCTGATCTCACGCGAAATGATCCTACTAAACTCGGTTCTTCCGGTGGCCCCATTACAAAAGACAATACTTCCGTAGAATACTATTGCACCATTTTCGCTGCCGCGGAATCACCTTACGAAAAAGATCTGATCATCACCGGCTCTGACGATGGTGTGCTATCCATCACGCGCGATGGCGGCAAGAATTGGTTAAAGATCACTCCTGCCGAAATGCCCGAGTGGACGATGATCAACAGTATCGAGTTTGATCCTTTCACAAAAGGTGGCGCTTATATCGCAGCTACAAAATACAAAGCCGGTGATTCCAAGCCCTACCTTTTCAAAACTAAGGACTATGGAAAAACGTGGACTAAAATTACAGATGGTATCGATCCTGCTCATTTTACAAGAGTAGTCAGGGCCGATCCCAAGCGAGCAGGATTACTTTATGCCGGCACTGAGTTTGGTATGTACATATCGTTCGATGATGGAGCGAGTTGGAAACCCTTTCAGTTGAACTTACCGATGGTGCCCATCACAGACCTGACCATTAAAAATGATAACCTCATTGCTGCTACACAAGGGCGAAGCTTTTGGCTCATTGATGACATCACTCCCCTTCATCAGCTTAATGACGCCATCAGTAAAGCCGATTATCATTTGTACAAGCCCATGCCAAGCTATCGCATGAATGGAAGTCAAGGCGGCTTCAGAGGCGAATCAAAAACACAGGGTAAGAATCATCCCAATGGTGTGATGATTCACTATTACGTGAAGGATACTACGAAGACGGTTGTCTCCATTGAGATCATGGAGAAGAACGGAACACTGATTAAAAAATTCTCAACCAAACCCGATAAGAAAGCTAAAGACGAGCAAATGAAAGCAAAGCCTGGCATGAACCGCTTCGTGTGGAATATGCGTTATGCTGATGCTGAAGGGTTTGACGGTTTGATCATGTGGGCAGGATCGTTGACTGGCCCCAAAGCTGTGCCCGGAACATACAAAGCACGACTCAAAGTCAATGATCAATCTATGGAGACTGAATTTGAGATTGTAAAAGATCCAAGAACCAGCGGCTCGGTGGCCGATGTGAAATCGCAATTTGATTTTTCTATTGCCGTGCGCGATAAGTTATCAGAAACAAATAAAGCCGTGAAAAAAATCAGGGCTGCACGGGAGCAAATCAATCGTGTAACCGAACCAATGAAAGGGAAAGAAGAGATGAAGGCCATCACCGAATTAGCAAAATCAATTTTGGATGAGATGAAGCAAATCGAGGAAGCCTTGTATCAAACAAAAAACCGCAGCGGTCAGGATCCACTCAACTATCCTATCAGGCTGAATAATAAATTGGCCGCGCTTGGCTCTGAAGTTGATGGAAGTGACTACAAGCCTACTGAACAAGTAAAGGCTGTCTACAAAGAAATCACAGAGAAGATTGACGCTCAATTGAACAATTTGAATAATGTAATGAACACAAAGGTTCCGAAGTTCAACGACCTGGTGAAGGAGAAACAGGTTGACGCCATTATCATTAATCAATAGTTCATTTACGCACCCATATCAGGAGCCACAACTTTGCCGTTGTGGCTCTTTTATTTAACTTTAATCAACAACTCACCGCGTGAAATCACCTGCTTTAGTTGGCGAGAAATTTATACTCATCTGTGCGCTCACAGCATTGATGCATCATTTCACGCTGGCGCAGAAAAGCTTTTCATCCAGTACTCCTTTATCGCAAAGTGTAATCATTCAATGGACTGGTGACAATGGTTTAATTTCAAACAACGTTACCTCGGCCATTCAATCAAAATCGGGATTTATCTGGATCACCACGTATAACGGTATTATGCGCTTTGATGGAAAGAAGGTAGATGTTTATGACCGCACCACCATTCCCTTTCTTTCTACCGATTCATTTTACGGTGTGTATGAAGACCGTGACGGAACGTTATGGTTTGCCGCACAAGGCAGCGGCATAGTGAAATATCAAAACGGAGTATTTACAGCCGTTGATCCGGAGGGTAAATTTTTACCCAAATCAATACGATGCCTTCTGCTGGATCCGGATGGAACGACTTGGGTTGGCTCCAATAATAATGGATTGTACCACATAACTGAAGGTGGCATTCAAAAAATTGATTTCAAAGAATTGAACAACATTGGAATACTAGATATCACAAAAGACAAGAATAACAATCTGTGGATTGCCACTGACGGAAATGGAGTAGTAAAATTTGATGGTAAAACTTTTGATCACCTGGCCACAAAAAATGGACTACTAGGCAACACCGTTGACGCCATAGTGGCCACTCCTGCTGGCGATGTTTGGATTGGCACCACTAACGGGTTGAACCGGGTCACCAATGGCAAATTATCCAAAGTGAGTCAGCTTGAGAATTCTCAAATCAATGAAATCATTTGTGATGAGCAGAATGTGTTGTGGGTGGGTACAGAGCTTGGACTGGCGCGCCTGGATCTTGCACAAAACAGATTTGAATTTCTCAGTGAGAAAAACGGATATCCTTTGGGCAGAATAAACACCATTTCATTTGATAATGAGAATAGCTTGTGGGTAAGTACCGGACGGAATGGTTTGGTGCAGTTGAAAGAAACGAATGTCACCAACATTACTACAAATGAAGGCCTCAACACAAACAAAACAAATATCATTGTTGAGGGAGAGAATCAAACTTTCTACATAGGTTCAGATGTAGGCGGGGTAGATCTTTACCAAGATGGCAAGATCAAAAAGCTTACCATTAAAACCTCACTGGCCGATGCCGGCATTCGCGATATTTATGTTGAAAATCCAACAACCTTCTGGATCGCTTCTTATCGGGGCGTACTTAAGTTGACAAACGGAAGTGAAAAACTTTATACCATTCCGGATGGCTTGCCCGCAAATGATGTTAGAAGATTATTAATAGACAGAGGAGATATTTTGATTGCAACCCGCTCGGGCGGAATTGCAAGATTTAGAAATGGCAAAGTGATCGAAGTGCTGGGAAAGGATAACAAGCTGGAGTCGAACTACATTTTATCAATGGAGAAAGATAACGATGGAAATATTTTCATCGGAACACACAGCGGGGGAATGTCAGTAATTCGTACGGATGGCACAATTACAACGTATCATATCAAAGAAGATGATGCGGGCATGCTCATTTTTAACATTCACATTGATGATCAAAACCGGGTATGGATCGTAACCAACATTGGCCCGTATTTCTTTGATGGCAAAACATTCAAACGAATAGAACTTACCAAAATAGCGAAAGGCGAAACGTATTTCGATTGGGTAGAAGATGCAATGGGCTCTGTTTGGATCACCACCAACATCGGAGTTTTGAAAATTAAAAAAAGTGAAATTGAAAGCTTCCTGAAGGGAGAAATCCCTTCCGTCAATTCAAGGTTATTTGATAACCAGGATGGTATGAAAAGCAAAGAATGCACGGGGGCCACACGATCATTGCTTGCTTCGTCAGGTGCAATCTGGGTACCTACCATTGGCGGCATTGCAATATTCTATCCGGAAAAGACAAAAGAGAATAACATACTGCCTCCGGTATACATCACTTCCCTTGTGGCCGATGGCAATGAAGTTGGATTTGCAAATGCTTCAATCTCCCCTGGTAAACTGCGGTATACTTTTAGTTTTACTGCTCCGAGTTTTATTGCTCCCGGTAAAATATCCTTCCAGTATAAACTGGACCCGGTAGATGCGAATTGGATTCCGTCAAGCGCTAATCGGCAGGCAGAGTACACAAATCTGTCTCCCGGTAACTACACTTTTCGTGTGATGGCCAGCAACAGCGATGGACTTTGGAATAAAAATGAAGCCGCGCTCTCCTTTACGGTGGAGCCCTTCTTTTATCAAACGTATTGGTTTTACCTGACTTGTATCTTAATTGTTTCCGGTAGTCTTTACGGTATTTACCGCTGGCGACTGAACGAAGTAGAAAGACGAAATGAAGAACTGCGAAAGGTAAATAGTGAATTAGATCGTTTTGTTTACAGCGCATCACACGACCTGCGCGCTCCTCTTGCTTCTATTCTGGGCCTCGTAAACATTGCACGAATTGATAAGCAGGGAAACATTGATGATTACCTTGAAAAAATTGAGCGCAGCGTAAACAAGTTGGATGGATTCGTGAAAGATATTATTGACTTTTCGCGCAATGCACGCATTGCCCTTGAGGTAGAGCCCATTCACTTTGACTTGCTCATCCATGAAGTAATTGACGACCTTAAATATCTCGATGACAAAAATCAGATTAAGAGAATTGTTGCCGTTCATTCTTCGGGGCCGTTTCTCACAGACCGAAAAAGACTCACAATAATTTTAAGCAATCTCGTCTCAAATGCCATTAAATATTTTAATCCTCATGCTAAGGAGCCATTCCTGGAAATTATCGTGAATCACAATCAGGAAAAAGCCACCATCACCGTAAGGGACAATGGTATTGGTATTGCTGCTGAGCATGTTGATAATATTTTCAAGATGTTTTATCGCGGAGATGCTACCAGTCGTGGGTCAGGCCTTGGGCTTTACATTGTAAAAGAAACGCTTGAAAAAATTAATGGTAAGATTGACGTTAAATCAACCTATGGTGAAGGAAGCACCTTTATCATTACCCTTCCATCGCTTCCACCCTCAGCGCCTGCCGATAATGTAGTAGAGAATAGGCCCAAAGACCGGGAGAAAAACTACAGCAATTATCCATAGAATTTTTTTCTCCAGGTCTTTATTACCTTTCAGAATATCCAGCACGATAAGCACATCGATCACCAGAATGAGAAAGGCTATTATGCGAGGCATTGCTGGGATTTAATTTGATCCTAAAATTTTAAACAACTCGTCAAGGTTCGGAGTAATGATAATTTCTGTTCTTCTGTTTTTCTGTCGGCTCTGCGGTGTATCGTTTGGCGACAGAGGTGAAAACTCTCCTTTACCTGCAGCGGTTATTTGATTTGCCGAAAGACCCGCCTTTGTCAATATCTTTGTGATTGATGTTGCACGCATCACACTCAAATCCCAATTGTCTTGCATGTATTGTGATTTCTTTGAAATCGGAACATTATCGGTATGCCCTTCAATCATTACCTGAAGATCTTTTTGATCTTTAATCGCCTTTGCCAATTGCTGAAGAGCAGTGACACCTTTACTGTCTACCTCAATGCTTCCTGATCCAAACAACAACTTTTCTGCAAGGGAGACATAGACCTTTCCGTTCTGAACTTTCACTGTCAAATCATTCTCCTTAAAATTTAATAGTGCGTTTGAAATTCGGTCTTTCAAATCCTTCACTGCTTTGTCTTTATTTGCCAGTACTTGTTCAAGTTCCTGCACTTTCTTTTCCCGATCGGCCAGGCTTGCACTGAGTGAGTCATTTACTTTGCGCGTGCGGTCAAGATTATTCTGAATAGCCAAAAGCTGATCTTTTTGCTGCGCAAAATCGCGATTCATTTTTCCGCTACTATTCAAAAGGTTTTTATAATAGGAATTGAGTTGTTCGTACTCTTTGTTTAAATCGTTAAGTTTTTTAGAAGTATTCTTATACGATGTGTTTAACTCCGAGGTATCCTGCTTCAGCTTCGTAAGGTTGTCTGTTAACTCTTTTAGTGAAGCATTTGCCTGATCTAGTTGTTTGTTCTTGTCGGATAACTCTCCTTCAGTTTTGACCTTCTGTGCCAGAATATCATCGTACTTCTTTTTGCTGACAATACAAGAAGAGAAAAAAATAGTGATAAAGGCAGTGAGTATAAAGCGATTCATAGCTTAAAAAATTATAAAAACAAATATCATAAATAAAATGCAATTATTACTTTAATGGATTATTAGATTAAATCTCAAACAAGATGGAAGGAATGCTAAAGGATAACTCGTTTCGCGGAAAGACAATTATCATCACCGGAGGTGGAACAGGATTAGGAAAGTCTATGGGTAAATACCTTCTTGAGTTAGGTGCTAATTTGGTGATCACCAGTCGTAAAAAGGATGTGATTGAAAAGTCTGCGTTAGAACTGGAACAGGCAACGGGTGGCAAAGTGCTCGCGATACCCTGCGACATCCGTAAGTATGAAGAGGTTGAAAACGTGATTTGCGAAACTGAAAAGCAGTTCGGGCAAATTCACGGAGTGTTGAATAATGCTGCCGGTAATTTTATCAGTCCCACCGAAAGACTTTCGCATCGGGCATTTGATATTGTAGTAGACATTGTGCTGCGCGGAACCTACTACGTAACATTGGCTGCGGGCAAAAACTGGATTGCAAAAAAGCAGCCGGGTAGCTTTCTGAACATTGTAACCACTTATGCATGGACCGGCTCGGGTTATGTTGTTCCTTCGGCCTGCGGCAAGGCCGGTGTGCTCGCGCTTACCCGATCGCTTGCAGTAGAATGGGCAAAATATAATATCCGCAGTAACGCAATAGCCCCAGGCCCATTCCCCACAGAGGGAGCTTGGAGTCGTTTGTTGCCTGGCGATCTGGTGAAAAAATTTGATCCCGCAGAACGAATCCCACTAAAAAGAGTTGGTGATCACCAGGAGCTTGCAAACCTTGCTGCCTACTTGCTATCAGAGTACTCCGCATACATCAATGGCGAAGTAATCACAATTGATGGTGGAGAATGGCTAAGGAATGGAGGAGAATTCAGTCATTTAGAAGCAATACCCGAACCCATGTGGGATTCCATTGAGAAGATGAGAGGGAAATAATTTTTTAACAATTAAAATTTAAAACGATACGCATAAGCCATTACAGCATATCCGTGGCTTTTTGCCATTTCCAGTTCCTTACTTAAGAAGACAAAAGAGAGCGTATACGAATTGCGGGCATCAGCATGCATCAGTCCAAATTTCTTCTTGAACACAAACGGTAATGCTGGCGCGGTAAAAGGACTGGGGTTTGATTTAAAGAGACTCCCTTCGATAAAAATATTTGTCAATACATAGTCAAACTCAAGACCAAAGAAAGCAAAAGACTCTCTTTCACGCTTCCATCCTGTAGAGCCAAGGCGTCCATTAAAAAAAGTAGATTGGGCTAGTGGATTAAGCTCACCCATGCGAATCGTGATTTCCTGGCTCAACTTATTATTTCCCGTACCGGCAAAAATCGCGGTGGAAGAAATAAGATCCATTCCTTCATCGAGGTGATACCCTTTCAAATATTGATAATTAAGATTTATAACAACTTCGTTTCTGATTTGCGAATCCCATCCTCTGGGCAGCCCAAATCCAATTAATTGATGCCACCACTTTTGCAATTTTTCCATCCCCGACATTCGGCCCACCACTCCTACTTCAAGTTCCAATTGCATAGCAGATCGACTTGTGTTAAACCTTGTGAATCCCGAATTAATGAAACTCCATCCGCAATACGGTCTATCCATGTATCGAATATCCCGGTATTGAATATGTGTAGGGGTGAACATTTTATTACCATAACGGAAATAAAACAGGGTTTTAGTGGAATCGGAGTAGTTAAAAAATCGCTTACCGTTCAACACACGCCTGTATGTTAAATCTTGCCCTGCTGTGTAATAGCGATCAATAACAAGGAGAAAATCATTGTCAAGATTGCCGCTGATTTCGTGAACAAGCAGTCGCTTGTCCTGAGGCTGAGATGCCGCTACGAGGCAAATCAGATTAAACATAAAGCCAACTGTTAATTTCCTCACAGACTAAAACGTGGTAGATAAAGATAATAGAATGTTTTTTCTAATTTTCGGGTTGGTATGTATTTATGGAATTTGAGGCGAGGTTAGAAAGGCAGCTAAAGCAGAGAATGAATAGTAATTCATTCCGGGAGTTAACGCTCAGTGATGGAAAAGTTGATTTCACGTCAAATGATTACCTGGGCCTTGCCCGATCAAATGATCTTGCCGAAATCATTCAACAAAAATTTACCGAGTCAGGATCATTGAATGGAGCTACGGGGTCGCGTTTACTTTCGGGCAATAATGCCCATGCTGAAGCACTTGAAGAAAAACTAGGTGCCATTTTCAGAGCAGAGGCCGCGCTGATCTTCAACTCTGGCTATACTGCCAACCTTGGAGTTTTATCAACACTCCCCCAACGAGGCGATACCATTATCTACGATGAACTTGCTCATGCCTGCATCAAAGACGGAGCCCGATTAAGTTTAGCAAAGCGGTTCTCCTTTGCACACAATGATATAAACGATCTGGAAGTCAAACTAAAAAAAGCAACGGGTCAAATCTTCATTGCTGTGGAATCCATTTATTCAATGGATGGAGATCAGTGTCCTCTAAAGGATTTAGTTGATGTGGCAAAAATATATCATGCGGTTATTATTTTAGACGAAGCGCACAGCACAGGCGTAATTGGCATTAATGGTAGCGGACTGGCTTGTCATCTTGGCATTGAAAAAGATATTGCGATTAGAATTTATACGTTTGGAAAAGGCATGGGCGTGCATGGTGCCTGTGTTGCGTCCTCTAAAAAAGTTATTAACACCTTGATCAATTTCTCCAGACCGTTCATTTATACAACCGCCCTTCCTGTTCACAGCATCAGTTCCATTGATGCTTCATTCGATTTTCTCTCGAAGAATATCACACTACAGCAAAACTTAGAGGAAAAAATAAAATTATTCAAATCGTTACTGGTGCCATCCAAGTGGTCTGTGATAGAGAGTAACAGTGCAATTCAGTCCATTTTAATCAAGGGAAATGACCGGGTAAAGTCCGCAGCAAAACTTCTTCAGGAAAAAAGACTTGATTGCCGTCCTATACTTTCACCAACGGTAAAAGAAGGCAGCGAACGAATCAGAGTGTGTTTGCACGCTTTCAATACAGAAGAGGAAATAAGGTTACTCACCAATACATTGAATCAGTTATCGCTATGAACTACTTTGTAACAGCAATTGGAACGGATAGTGGAAAAACATTGTGTTCAGCAATTCTTTGCACTGCACTGGATGCGGATTATTGGAAACCAATTCAGGCCGGGTTTCCGAAGGACGCTGATTACATTCGATCGCTTTGCCCTGATACCATTATTCATCCTGAGAAATACGTTCTCAACACTCCGGCTTCGCCTCATGCTGCAGCAAAAATTGATCAAGTTCAAATAAGTGTCAGAGATATTATTCCTCCGATCTCAAAAAAAGATTTGATTATTGAGGGTGCTGGCGGATGTCTTGTTCCGGTAAACGAACAAGAATTTGTGATCGACATCTGCAATCAGATAGAGACTAAAATCATTTTAGTTGCAAATCTTTATCTCGGCAGCATCAATCATACACTACTCACCGTCAATTTACTGAATCAAAGGAATCATGCTGTGGAAGGAATTATTTTCAACGGCCCTTCCAATCCGGAGAGCGAAGACATTATCTTAAAACACTCCAAATACAGGCCATTACTAAGAATAGCTCAGGAAGAAAAAGTGGATCGTGAAACGGTGCTTCATTATGCGCACATTCTAAAACGCAATTGGAAATGACTTTACTGGAAAAGGACAAAAAGAATATTTGGCATCCGTACACTTCTCTGCAACCAACACATGAGCCGTTGTTGATTTCATCTGCGGAAGGTATTTATTTGCACACACCTGAAGGAAGAAAAATTATTGATGCCATTTCATCGTGGTGGGTCAATCTGCACGGCCACTCAAATCCAGTGATTGCCAATGCTATTGCCGCTCAAGCAAAGAAATTGGAACATGTTATTTTTGCAGGTTTCACGCATGAGCCCGCAATTAAATTATCAGAAAACCTACTTTCAATTCTTCCAGCTAATCAGGCAAAAATATTTTATTCGGATAATGGAAGTACTGCCGTGGAGGTTGCTCTAAAAATGGCGATACAGTATTGGAGAAATCAAAATATTGCAAATAGGAAAAAAATCATTGCCATAGAGGGCGCGTACCATGGCGATACTTTTGGAGCAATGGCCGTTGGCTCACGAAGTATCTTCACTGCTTCATTTGACGAATATCTATTTGACGTTGAATTCATTGACTTGCCATCAGAACAAAATGCCAATGTTGTACAAGAAAAGTTTCATCAATTGGTTACCGCTAATGATGTAGCCGCTTTTATTTATGAGCCACTGGTTCAGGGTGCTGCAGGAATGAGAATTTACCCCGCGTACATTCTTGATAATTTACTCTCCATCGCAAAGCAAAATCATGTACTTACAATTGCAGACGAGGTGTTCACCGGTTTTGGAAGAACTGGTAAATTATTCGCTTCAGATTATTTAATAAACAAACCGGATATCGTAACCGTATCGAAAGGAATTACAGGTGGAGCGCTTCCGCTTGGAGTCACCTCATGCGCCAACACAATTGTTCAAGCCTTCCAATCCAATGAAGCAATAAAAACATTTTATCACGGTCACTCTTATACTGCTAATCCAATCGCTTGCGCTGCAGCAAATGCAAGTTTTGAAATTCTCATGAGCGAAAATTGCAAAGAGTCAATCAAAATGATTTCAGAACTTCATCAGGGTTTTATTCAGTCTGCCAGCAACAAGGCACAAATAAAAACCATTCGGGCATTAGGGACAATTTTATCAATTGAACTCAAAAGCGAAGGCAATACCGGGTATACAAATGATTTGAGGAATAAAATATATCCATTCTTTTTGAACAAGGGGATTTTGCTAAGACCGCTCGGAAACATTATTTACATCCTGCCTCCTTACGTGATTAAGAAAGAGGAATTGGAGACTGTCTATGATGCTATTTTGGAGTTCGCTGAGTCAGTCAATCAATAAGAATCTTCTTCATTACATTCCCATTGACCGCATAAACCACAACTTGATCTGATTTTTTGTCGTAAGAAATTTGCAATGGTAATGTACACTCAATTGAATTGGGCTTAAACGACCTACCCGCTTGATCAAATAAGTAAGCGATCTTCTGATCAGCGTCAAAAAAAGAATACACCAGGGCATCATTTCGGGAACTTAAAATTGAAGGATGAAGAGACATAGATCCTGGATTGACAACTTCAAAAATCATTTTACCAAAACGATCAAAAGAGGCAATCTTAGTAGCATCAATTCTAAGTACATGAATGGAGCTACGATCCGAAAATAACTTCAGCGAAAACGTAGCCTGATTGCTCTTGACAAGATTTTCTTTGTCAACTTTTAAGTCTCCTAAATTAAATCGAATAAGTTCACCCTCCGAAGTTGCGAAATGAAGGACGGTGCTGGATAACGATTGCCCTGCTTCCAGAAAATAATCGCCTGAAAATTTTGCATCCAGCTTGAAAGGATATCCATTTTGGTAATCGCCCCTACGATTAAAAAGATGGATTGATCCGTCCTTTAAAACAACAAGGAAGTAATCTTTCCCTCCAATCCGTTGCTGAATAGGCGCATATTGAATAAAGTTTTCAAAACGCTTCGGATTCCATCCTTCAAGAGTCTTCTTTTGTTTATCAAACAAGTAAAGTGATTGATCGCCCGCAAATAGGAACCGGTAATTTTTAGATTTGTCATAGTCCACTACTGTGCTAAAGCTTGAAGGAGAATTTAAATCCAGGGGATAAGAGTTTACATTTCTTCCAAGTCGATCGATCAGATAAAGTTTATTTGTCGTTGGTATGAAATATTGCCATTTCTGATTTTTATAAAAATCAATTAACCTCACATCTCCTTCAATTCTTTCTGCAAGAGAATATTTCCACTGAACTTTATTCTGATCAGAGATCAGGTAAATAAATTTAGTTTCATCCTCCAGAATCAAATTGTCATTTCCGTCATGATTTTGGATAATATGAAATGATCTGATGGTTGAGGGAATTTGGATTTCAGATGTATTTAATTTTGACTGAGGAGAATTACTCACCACCCCACTTTTTGTTTGCAGATTGATGTTTGTGTAAAAGTGATCATCCAAAGAACTGTGCTGCAATGAGCCCCACTTTAAGTAATCAAGTTTAAAAAACTTCAAAAGCGAATCTAACTTCAAAGAGTTTTTTGCATGCAATGAAACATCTTTCAATACCAGAGAGTAATTGCTTTCTTGAAGACTCTTTTCAAAAAATCTCTGGAATTCAACTGATCGTCCCCAGGTTTCTTCAGCATCGATTGCATCAATGATCAACTTTAAAGAAGAAACGGAAGAAGAAACGAATATGGAATTTTCCTTTACCACGTACACTAACTTGGGAGCAATCGTTACAAAGGAACTTAATAATACCCCAAGCGAACTTGAGGCGGGAGTCTCCCTGATTTCGCAACCAGCATAACTTTCGAATAAACTTGAATTTTGATCAAAATATTCTTTCTGTCGATCTTCGCTTGTCGTATCATTAAGCTCAATGATTGAGATGAAATCATCCTCACCAGGCACATCACAGAAGACAAGTTCATCACCCAACGAGCGATCAAAATCACCAGGGACATTAAGACGATGATCTTTTATGAAGGATTTAAAATCTGAAATTCCAAAATGAAATAAATACTTTGACGTAGCTGGGATAAATCGCGTAAGCTCAATCGGAACGGGGCGAAACTTCTGAAACGTCCTTGGCCATTTATTCAAGCTATCATTACTGATGGAAAATCCATTCAGCAAATAGGACGCTGTGGAACTCTTCACATCTAGCAGCAAAGAATTATTTATTTCCTTTACGGGAACAATTTTTTCAATCCATTTTGGAAAGCTAATCGTATTATAGAATTCCTTTTCGTTAAAAAAAAGATTTCCCTTATCACCTCGTACAAATGAAAAGCGAAATAAACTATCCTTACTTTTCTTAAATCCTTCTTTAGATTCTTTTGAACTAATTCTAACACAGTTTTCAACAAGAAAGGATGATTCGCTTATCGAAATCGTTCCCTTAATAAAGGCGAGAGATAGTCGTGTCTTTTCTTTGGGATCAATAGATTCATGAATCATTATCCCGCTAAGCAAACGTTCATTAATAGTCAGTCCATCAGCCTTTAGCTTCGAGATCAACCCCTCATAAATCGACTTACTGCCGATTGTCAGATATACTAAACCAAAATCACCATTACCAATGCGCTGTAATGCCACTAAAAGATTTGTATTATAATCTTTGATAATGGTATTGATTCGCTTGTTGGAAGAAAAAGAGATCGTATCGCCAGCGTCTGAGATGGTTGCACCCTCAAAAACCAGTATTGAACTCTCATCTACTAAATTCCAGGGCTCAATTGTGGAATTAGTATTGCAATTTGTAAGAAGTACGGATAGAGTAAAAAAAAGAAAGAGTACAAGTCTATATCGTTTCACTATGAGAGTAGAAGTTGAAAACAAAAATAACTCAATTTCACAATCATCAACTGAAAGATTTTGAAGGCTATAAAAGCAAAAAACCCTTTTCTGATAGGAAAAGGGTTTTGAAAAAAATAGGCAAC
>CBHTSG010000009.1:0-168558 GCA_966095315.1 uncultured Cyclobacteriaceae bacterium | reverse complement strand
TATTGGGGATTGCTTCGGTCGTGCCTCCCTCGCAATAATCGTGAGGGTATTGATGCAGTACATACTCCCTCTCCTTGAGGAGGGGGTAAGGGTGAGGTGGTGCACACACTTATTGGGGATTGCTTCGGTCGTGCCTCCCTCGCAATAATCGTGAGGGTATTGATGTAGGATGACTCCCTATCCTGACGGAGAGGGTCGGGGTGAGGTGGTGCACAAACCTATTGGGGATTGCTTCGGTCGTACCTTCCTCGCAATAATCGTTAGGGAAGTACTCCCTCTCTTGAAGGAGAGGGCCGGGGTGAGGTGGCGTACAATCATCAATTCAAAAATAGTACTTCGATTATCAGAAAAAATGGGATTGAACGTGCCATTGCAGAGTGAGTTGCACACGGAAGTAAAAATATACTTTTGTAAATCGTGTAAAAATAGTCAACCATTGCCCATAACCATACCGTTGTATCTTCAAAAAACACAACATGACACATGTCAAGAACGCAGAAGCCTTCGCAAGGCTCGTAGACTTCTGCACCGGGTATGGAGGTAATTATAACCCTGGTCAATCAACCCTCCGGATCGAAGCGCTCAATACTCAAAAGCAAGAGGTGGCCAGTGCGCTGGCGCGCGTCATCAGTGCGAAGACCGCCTATGATGACAAGGTGAATGAGCGCAAGCAATTGTTTGATCAATTGCCGCGCCTGGTATCCAGCACACTGAGGTTATTGGAGTCGGCCAATGTTTCGAAAGAGAAGTTGGAAGATGCGCGTGCGTTTGCTCAAAAAGTAGTGGGCAAATCTCCGAAAGGCAAAGTTGCTGCCCCGGCAGAAGGAGTTGCAGATAACTCGTCACGTTCATTACTTCAGATGAGTTATGCCAGCAGAGTGGATTCGTTTGCTGCGCTGATCGATACCGTGTCTACGGAGCCGCGCTATCAGCCAAATGAGCCCGATCTCACGGTAGCGGGGTTGCAGGGCAAACTGAATCAATTGCGAACCCTGAATCAGGAGGTATCTGCTGCTCGTGTGATTTGGAGCAACAGCATCATTGAACGGAACAAATCGCTCTATGGACCGGCAGGGTCGTTGGTCAAAACGGCACGGGCGGTAAAGCGTTACGTGCGTGCCATCTTTGGTCACGATAGCGACCAGTATGCCCAATTGAAAAACATAGATTTTGTCAAGATCACATAAGAGGATGCCCACACCACGCAAATGAAAACCTCTGCGGCCGGGCTGCAGAGGTTTTTTTTTGAACCACCAATACCCATCAAATCCATAACAGGCACAACCCCGTATCCCCTCTCCATGAAGGAGAGGGCAGGGGTGAGGTGATCAACCAATTATTACATGAAAACTAACACATTGATTTTTATTGCAGCATTTATCCTGCTGGCTTTTGGAGCCGGCATGTGGTCAATGCGTTACCACACCCAACCAGCTTCGCCACAGTCGCTCACGCTGGAGCAGGTGTTGTCTATCCGAGAGCTTCACCTGGTGAAGCACACGTATCAGGATTTGTTTTTTATTCACAAACAAAACAATCCTACCAAGGCCATACGGGCCATCGTGCAGGTGCCCGTGGAAGTAACGGCTTACCTGAACCTGAAAGACATACAGTTGATCCGGCAGGGAGATTCCTTAAAACGCATCGTGCTTCCCCATGCGCAACTGCGCATCCCCACCTATCACGTAAACCAGATGATAGTACGGGAAACCCGAGGCTGGCAGCTGCACGTGGGAAGAGATCTCTATCCAACCGTTAGTCAATACTGGCAGCAAGTAATCGCGGAGCGCACCAGCCGTGTGGAGACACTCGCCATGTCGCAGCGCATTCTTGTACAGGCCGAAACCGAAGTGAAGGAGTATCTGGTGGGATTGCTTCGCACGGTGGGCCGCCCGGATATTGTCATCAGCTTTGTGGGAGAAGAGGAGCAACCTGCCAGTCACCCGACAACGATTAAACCCAAATCGACTCTGAAAGAAGCAAGCATGGGGTTGGGTTTTGTTCCGTGGTAGTGAAGGCACACCGCATGGCATCAGGCAGTCGAAGAATTTGAGGAGCACGTGCGCGGAGTGACGTGGCGATCTCCAGGAGGAATAAAGTCAACCTATTGGGGATTGCTTCGGTCGTACCTCCCTCGCAATAATCGTTAGGTATTCCCCACTTTTTGATAATTTTCCGTTCTGTTTTATGCTGCCACTAACAAAACATCGGAATGTCTGCTCTGCGCATTGGCCTCTTGCTTGAATCCTTCCAGGTTCCGAATTGGCAGCACATCATTATTGAAGCAATCCTCAAACATCCTCAACTCAAGGTAGTGGCGGTAGTCACCAACGCCACGCCCTGGAAAAAAACATCTTCCGGCAAAGCCATGTATCGGCTGCTCCGCCTGATTGATCGCAGGGTTTTTTCGCTGCCGCATGACATTTTTCACATCCGTGATCTCACCACGCTACTTAGTTCCGAGCCACACCGTGCAGTGCGTCCGATCCAAACCCGCTACAAAGATGAACTGGTAGCAGCGGACCTTGAGTGGCTCACGTCACACGAGCCCGATATTCTTATTCGTTTCGGATTTCGCATTCTTACGGGTGCAGTGTTGACCTTGCCCCGTTATGGGGTGTGGTCGCTGCATCATGGCGATAGTGCTGTGAACCGCGGTGGCCCACCGGCTTTTTGGGAAGTGGTGAATGGTGATGCGGTCACCGGTGTTACGCTACAGGTGCTTTCGGAAAAACTGGATGCCGGCAGCGTGTTGGGTAAAGCATTCTGCAATACGGATCGAACGTCCTTTGGCCGCAATCAGGTCCGTGTCTTTGGGGCAGGCATCGAATTATTTTTGAGCCGCCTCAACGATCTGGTCGTACAGGGGCCGGAGGATTTCTTCAGGAAGCAGCAGAAAGAAACTTCCGATGAAACTTTTGCTCCCACCTTATTTCGTGATCCCAATAATGGCAGGGCATTACAGATATTTTTTGCCTTCTGGCTGCGCAGGATGAGGGAACTTATCAGAGGCTTTTTTTGGGAAGAGCAGTGGGCCCTTTATGTTAACCGTAAGGAGAATACAGTTGACCTGAGCGGAAGTGACATGCTGCTACCACCGAACAATACCGATTGGGCGGATCCTTTTTTGTTTTTTCATCAATCTCAACCTCACCTGTTTTTTGAATCCCTCAGCAAAAAGAAAAATAAGGGAGTTATTCAGATGCTGCCACTGAATGGAGCGCAAAAGCCAATCACGATATTGGATGAGCCGCACCATTTATCGTATCCCACCCTGGTGATGCACCAAGAGAAATCTTATTTGCTGGTGGAGTCCGCTGCCTCCAAAGGTATTGGAGTGTATGAGCCGATCAACTTTCCCACGCAGTGGAAAAAGGTGAAAGACCTTTTGCCCGGGAAGGAAATTTATGATCCAACAGTGTTCTTTCACGAAGGCAGGTGGTACTTATTTTGTACCCAGCGGCCACAACCATTTCATTCACCACACCAATACCTGCACCTCTACGTCACAGACGATTGGCTGAAGGGAGAATGGAAGGCACACCCGCGCAACCCTCTCACCCGCGATGTGCGTGGTGCTCGTCCTGCGGGCCCACTCTTTTATGAGAAGGGAAAATTATTGAGGCCATCACAGCTTGGATCGCCTCGGTATGGCTACGGTGTTCGCTTGCAGGAGATAAAAATATTGAGCCCTGAGCAATACGAAGAAGTGCCTCATCAGGATGTACTTCCCTGGAAAAAATCAATGTTGGGCACGCATACTTTTCAGGCCATGAACGGGATGGTGGTGAGTGATGGTCAGAGCCGGAGGTTTCGTTACTTTTAGGGCATATGCGAGTGGTCTTGTTAATGAATTCGTTGTTTACTGGTGGGGCAGAGTATTCATCGCTTGCGTTTTATGGATGGATGCGCGCGCAAGGGCATGAGGTGAAGGTGATAATTCTCAAACAGGCAGACCCCAGGTATGACCCTGAGCAATTTGGATTAGTCGTAACACGATTGACTGCAACAGGGAAGTGGCAACAGTGGCGGGAGGCAATGCGCCAGTTACACGACTTTCGTCCACAGGTGGTTCACTCGGTTTTATTTGATGCCAATTTACTGGGCAGGTGGTGCCGCATGGCGATGCGAAGCTTTGTACACATCGAAAGCCTGGTGAATGAAATGTATTCCCCCCATCGTTATCACGATCCGCAAGTAACCCCGCTGAAGTTAACGGCATACCGAGTGCTGGATTGGGTAACACAATTGGCAGGGGTGGATCATTATCATGCGAATGGTGTCAGCGTAGCCCAGCACTATCAGCAAAAGCTTGGAATAAGCCCATCGAGAATAACGGTTATACCACGGGGCCGTTCCGTAAATCCTTGGGTAGGTAACCAAGAGGAACAAGGGAAAGTACGAAAAGAGTTGGGTACCGCGACACGGCAATTGTGGGTGAACCTGGCGCGTCACGAGTATCAGAAGGGACAGGACAGTTTGTTGGAGGCCCTTGCACGCCTTGGACAATCGGCAGCGCATATACATCTGGTGGTAGTGGGACGCGAAGGGAAGTTAACACCCGTGCTGCGCGAAAAAATTAAACAATTAAAAATTGAGGAACACGTTACGCTGCTGGGGCATCGCACCGATGTGGCGCGCCTTTTGGCAGCAGCCGATGTCTTTGTGTTTCCTTCCCGCTTTGAGGGATTGCCCGGTGCGCTGATTGAAGCAGAAGCAGCCGGGTTGCCGATCATCGCGTCTGATATTCCCAACACTAGAGAGGTGGTGAGCGAATATGAAAATGCATTACTATTTCCAGTGGATGATGTGGAAAACTTATCGGGTCAGATGAGCAGGTTGTTGAATGATGAGGTGATGCGCAAAAGCTTTGGTGCAAAGAGTCTGCAGTTGTTCGAGAATCAGTTTTCGATTGAACCCATTCACCACCGAATGAAAACCATGCTTGAACATCAATGCAACACCCGATGAACCTTGTGCAGCTGGTCATGGCGCGTCAATATCGCGGGGCGGAATTGTTTGCCTTACACTTGTCACGCGAATTCATCCGGCAGGGAGCAACAGTACACTATGTATCCCTTTACGAAAACAGGAACACGCCATCCTTCACTCCTGAAGATGTTCCCTTTCGCGATGTGATCAACAGTGCCAAACCTGGGCTATCGTGGTCGCGCCTCCGTGAACTTGCCCGCATCCTTCGTGAGTGCGATCCAGACCTTGTGCAGGCCAATGCAGGCGACACGCTGAAATATGCCGTGCTGGTAAAGATCATCTATGGCTTTCGCTACAAGATTATCTTTCGCAATGCCAGCACGGTAAGCCGCTATATGAAGTTCTTCACACAAAAATTATTTTATTCGCTGATTTTCAAGAAGACAGATCTGGTGCTTTCGGTGAGCGAGTACACTAAATCAGATTTGGAGCGCTTGTTTCCGGCACTGCGCGATCGGCTTCGCGTCATTCCCAATGGCATCGTCTTAGATTCTTACTCGCGGCTGCCAGAATTTAGTGCAGCTCATTTTAATGTGGTGCATGTGGGAGGCTTTACGTTCGAGAAAAACCACGAAGGGCTGCTCCGCATCTTTGCGCTTGTGAAGCGGTCGGTTCCTCATGCTCGATTATGGCTGATTGGAGATGGACCAAAAAAAACGTTCATTCAGAATATGGTGGTAGAGCAGAGAATTAATGATGTGATTTTTGTGGGAGCAGTGCCTCGGGCGATCGATTATATACACAGTGCGGATGTGATGGTGCTGCCCAGCGTTCTGGAAGGTATGCCTGGAGTATTGCTGGAGGCAATGTATGCGCGTACTCCCGTGGTGGCGTATGCTGTGGGAGCCATAGGAGAAATTGTAAAGCGTGGAGAAACAGGATGGCTTGTTTCGGCCGGAGAAGAGCACCAATTTGCAGACGCAATTTTACGAGTAAAGGCAGAGCGGGATGAGACAATGTTGGACAAGGCGCAACACTGGGTGATTCAGGAATTTAGTATGCCTTCCATCGCCCAGCGGTTTTTGGCTGCCTACCGGAGATTGATAGAAGGTATTTAACCTGTAATGATCGATTACATGAACAATTTATCGTATTGAATTAACGCGATCGAAGTGAAGCAGAAACGAGTACTACACATTATTAAAGGATTAGGCAGAGGCGGAGCGGAGCGTTTGCTGGTATCAACCATTCGTCAGCACAGTAATGCGTATCACTTTGATGTAGTGTATTTTCTACCCTGGAAAAACCAGTTGGTAGAGGATCTTCAGAGGTTGGGATGTAGAGTGACTTGCTTGTCTGCTTCCAATGTGGCTCAGATGATTCTTCAACTTCCGAGGTTGTATCGCCTGGTGCGGGCAAATGATTATGATCTCTTGCATGGGCATCTCCCTTGGTCTGGTATACTCGCCCGCATGGTGGGCCGCTTGTCTGGCATACCGGTAGTCTATACGGAACACAACATTTTTCATAAGTATAAGTGGCCAACACGATTCGCCAATCGCTTTACCATGGGATGGCAGCATACGGTTATCGCAGTTTCAGATGAAGTGAGCAAGGTGTTACTAGCGAGTGTTCAACCGACTGTACCCGTGTGCACGATCCCAAATGGTGTCGATACCGAGGAGTTTGATCGAAGGCGTTTTGATGTACTAAAATTGAAAGAGCAATTTCACTTGCCAGAACCGGCCATCATTGTGGGTACTGTGGCGGTTTTTCGTCAGCAAAAACGGCTTGACCGATGGATTGCCATTGCCAAGGACCTCATAAATTTTAATGAAAACCTAATTTTCGTCATTGTAGGAGATGGACTCATTCGATCATCTTTGGAGGAGAAGGCCTCCTCGCTCATCCGTGATGGACGGATACGTTTTGCCGGTTTAAGCGAGACGCCAGAGCAGTGGATGGCCTGCTTCAATATCTATCTGATGAGTTCTGATTTTGAGGGCTTGCCAGTGGCGCTGTTGGAAGCGATGAGTATGGAATGTGTGCCGGTGGTGACTGCTGTGGGGGGCATTCCCTCGGTTATTGATCAAGGTCAAGATGGATTCATGTTTGAGCCCGAAGATTTGGAAGAAGCCGTGGAAAAGATCAAAACGTTGGTGAACGATGAGTCGCTGCGCAAAAGGACCGGCTTCGCGGCCCGACAAAAAGTAGAAGCAAAATTTAGTGTGATCAAAATGGTGACCCAGTTAGAACAGATCTATCAACGCGTGTCTATTGAAAAATGATGTGACGATACGGCCGGCAACTGCAGATGATTTGCCAGACATTCTCGGGTTATATCAATTGACCATGGGCGACCTTGATGGAATGCGCACAGAGGCCTATTGGCGTTGGAAGCATGAGCAGAACCCATTCGGACCATCACCGGTTTTACTGGCCTTTCATGACAACCGTCTTGTGGGAATGAGAGCTTTTCTCCGTTGGCGCTTCTGTCATCGGGGTCATCCATTGCTGGCATACCGCGCGGTGGATACTGCTACCCACCCGGAGTTTAGGGGGAAGGGGATTTTCTCGAAACTCACCATGAGCCTGGTAAAGCAGGTTGCCCAAGGAGAGCCCTGCCTGATTTTTAATACGCCTAACGCGCAAAGTAAACCCGGGTATCTAAAAATGGGTTGGCAGGTGTTTGGCAAAACACCGCTTAAAGTAAAAGTATTCCCGCACCATTTCCTCATGCGCGCACGGAATCAACCTGTGATAGCACCCTCCGGGTGGAGTGATGAGGAGGGTATTGATGCGCTCCTTCAGGCATGGCAGCGCGATCAGTCGGAAGCCATCACCACGGCATACTCAATGCACTACCTCCGGTGGCGTTATCAGGATGTGCCTGTCCTTACCTATTACCAGCATCGTGAAAAAGTAGACCATGGAGATGCACTCGTGATGTATCGAATAAAGAGTACCAAAGGCATTCAGGAGTTGCGCATTGCAGACCTTTTCTTTTCAGGCGCGAATAGCCGCAGCGCCATCAGGAGGGCACTGAGCGCTATCAGTAACCTACATCGTCCGGATGTGATAACAATTTTGGCAAACAAAATGACGAGTGGAGTGTTACCCTTAGGATTTGTAAGGGCATCGCGCTTTGGCCTGACCATCACCTACCGGCATGTGAATAATGAATCATGGACAGAAAAAGCACGTCACCCTGAGGAATGGAACTTCTCTTCCGGCACCTTGGAATTATTTTAGAAGGGAAGATACAGAACATCAATAACGGATATATATTTGACTGGCTTTAAGAAATTTTCTGACGGTATTCGTCCTGCATGATGAATCCTCTCAGAAGGTTAATACTAAAATCTACTCGTCTATAGGTAGGATGTATGTGTGGTATTGCTGGCACAATTAATCTAAAATTGTCGGCTTCGGAAATGTTGCGTTCCATGCAGCACCGGGGACCTGATGAACAAAATTTTTGGGAGGATCGTCAGGTTCAGTTGATGAACACACGCCTTGCAATTCAGGAACTTTCTCCGGCCGGGCGTCAGCCCATGCAGTTGGATCAGTTGGTGATTGTCTTCAATGGTGAAATTTACAATCACTTTGAACTGCGAAAGAAATACAACCTTTCGTGTCACAGTCATTCCGACACCGAAACGCTCCTTCATCTTTTTCGCCTTAAAGGCATCGACATGCTATCCGAATTGGACGGGATGTTTGCGTTTTGCCTTTATGATATTGAGACCGGAACGCTCTGGCTGGCACGCGATCGAACAGGTGAAAAGCCATTGTACTATTATCAAAAGCAAGACCAATGCTGCTTTGCTTCTGAGTTGAACACTCTTATTCGTTGCCTTCCCTTGGAAGTGGAGGAGCGTCAGGTAAGCACGTTCTTGTCGGTTGGGTATTTGGCAAAAGAAAACACGCCTTATAAAAACGTTAAACAATTACCCGCTGGCAGCCATGCAAAAATTGCTGTCGGTAGTGGGTTGGTATCGGTTACACAATGGTGGTCGATGCAGGATGCTTACCGGAAACCCCCCTTTACTGGTAAGTTGGGAGAGGCCATTCAACTCACGGATGAAATCCTGGATAAGTCAGTAAGCCGGATGGTGCATACTTCGGACCGCGAAGTAGGAGCCTTTTTAAGTGGCGGTATTGATAGCGGCTTAATTTGTGCCTATGCCGCGCGCTACGCTCATAAGTTGAGAACGTTTACCATTTCATTTGATGGTTTGTATAACGAAGGCCCTGCCGCACGGGAGGTGGCGCGTCATTTAGGTACGGTTCATGAGGAAATCATCATCGGTTTGGAAGATCTTGAAAATGATCTGGAGAAGATTTTCCGAAATTATGGCGAGCCTATGATGGACGATTCCATTATACCCTGCTACTATGTGGCACGCGAAGCGAAGAAGAACTTATCTGTGGTGCTTACCGGTGATGGTGGTGATGAATTATTTGCCGGTTACCGGAGGTATGTACCGTTTAGTAAGGTGGACTTCCTTTCTAACAGACTGCGCACGCGGCTTCGGCCTTTGCACAAGATTTTACCTTTTCCACGCGCAAAGCTTAACGGTTATAATTATGCGTACCGGTTGTTAGGTATGCTTACCCACGAGTGGGATGAAGTGTACTTTAGCGCAACAGTAGATCTGCTTCATGACTACCCAGAGATATTTCTACACAAGCCGGTATTCGATACTCACCATCAGTTGATAGCACCCGTGGTGAATGAGCCTTGGGATGGGCTGCATAAAGTAATGTACCTCGATAGCATGCTTTTACTGCCCAGTATTCTGCTGAAGAAAATGGACATCGCAGCCATGGCGCACAGCCTGGAGACGCGAGCACCCTTTCTGGGGAAAGAGTTATTAGAATGGGCGCCAAGGATTCCGGAACATTATAAGATTCAAGGTCTGCGTACCAAACATTTGCTGCGTGAATTATCGAAAAAATACCTTCCACTCCATATCAGCAATCGTCCTAAAAGGGGTTTTGAAATACCCCTCCAAAATTGGGTTAATGGACGATTGAAAAACGTGATTAACGATTACCTCAGCCCCTCGTCCGCTTATGTGAAAACGCTTATTTCAGCTACCTTTGTCGATGACCTGCTGCAAAAACCATCAAAGTTTAATCCCGAGAAAAGAGCAAAGGCATTATTTGCCTTGCTGTCGGTGGAAATTTGGCATGGCGGTCTTGTAAAATGATCAGTGCGTTTATCGTTTTTGCGCTATTGTTGACGGCCTCTTTCAGTTTGGCCGGCAGACTTACCCGGCTTTACCCGGGTACCAGCCTTACTGTTTTTAGAAACATCATCTTGCTGCACATTTTGCTGTCAATCGTATATTACATTTATGGCTCGCTGACGGCAACGGATTCCCTTACCTACTATGCTGTAGTAGAATACGATGTAAGGGGATTTACCTGGGGGGAATACTATGGGGTAAGCACTCAGTTTATAGAGTTTATCGCCTATCCTTTCATCAAGTTTTTGGGCATGTCATACGCTGCCATGATGATCTTGTTTTCCTGGTTTGGTTTGATGGGATTTTTTCTGTTTTACATCTTTTTGAAAGAACACATCCGGTACGATCACTCCCTGTTTGGGTTTAACTTGTTGCACATCATTGTTTACCTTCCCAATCTTCACTTTTGGTCAAGTTCTCTGGGAAAGGGATCGGTCATCTTTTTGGGGTTTGGATTGCTGTTTTATTCGCTGAATAAAGTGGGTACCAGGTTACTGGCATTGATCGTGGGCGCAGTCATCATTTATCATGTTCGTCCCCACATCATGTTTGTGGTGTTGGCGGCTTGTGTGATTGGCTTTGTCTTTTCTACAAAAGATATTAACTGGGTTTGGCGTACAGTGGTCGTGATGTTAGGCATCGGAGCTTTTTATTACATCTATCAGGACGTTCTTTCGCTCACGGGTATTGATGAAGATAACCTGTTAAATGATGCCACTGGACTGAGTGTTCGCTCTAAAGATTTGATGAAGGCCAATTCCGGTGTGGATATTTCAGGATATAGTTTTCCGATGAAGCTCTTTACGTTTTGGTTTCGACCACTGTTCATCGATGCACCCGGGTTCATGGGCCTTGTCGTTTCTTTTGAGAACTTACTCTATCTATACCTTTTCTTTCGATTATTCAATGTAGAGTTTATCCGGTTTATCAGTTTGGGTGGCCCTATTGTGAAGGCGGCCATGATTTCTTTTTTAGGTGTATCGGCTGCACTGGCGCAAGTCTCCGCCAACCTGGGCTTGGCTATGCGTCAGAAGAGTCAGGTGATGATCCTTGCCATGTTTGTTATTCTAAAATTTTTAGATGAACAAAAAGCGGTGCAGGTGAGAATCGCAAAAAAGCGTAAGAAGCTTCGCGAGCAGCGCTTGGCAAAAACCTTAGCGGTGAACGCATGAGGGGATGCCTGACCATATCACTTGATTTTGAATTGCACTGGGGTGGATTTGAGAAGTGGCCGTTAGATGCGAGACGTAAGACGTTAGACTTAAGTAGCAAGACATTAGACATAAGAAACAAGGCGACTCACAAAGAACAAACCTATTATAATCAGTACTTTTTAAATACACGAAGGGTAATTCCTGGCCTGTTGAAGTTATTTGAGCGGCACAAGGTACATGTGACATGGGCTACAGTGGGCATGCTCATGCATAACAGCCGGGCTGCGCTTTTAATGAATGCTCCTGTGGATAGGCCAACCTACGATGCCATGGAATTATCGGCTTATAATTACATCAACCGCCACGGAATTGGTGAAGACGAAGCAGCAGATGCTTTTCACTTTGCCCCATCATTAGTTCGTCAGATTTTATCCACACCCTATCAGGAATTGGGGTCTCACACCTTTAGTCATTACTATTGTAACGAGGCCGGACAAACCCTGGATCAATTCAGGGCTGACTTGCAGGCTGCCCAGCATGTGGCAGGAGAATATGGTCATTCGTTGCGATCATTAGTCTTTCCGCGCAACCAATTCAATGACGATTATTTGAAAGTATGTTACGAAGAAGGTTTTCGCACTGTTCGATCAAATCCTGTAGATTGGTTTTGGAATATTGATACACGAGAAGAGACTGCATGGAAGAGATTAAATCGCGGGCTGGATGCGTACTTTTCTTTAGGGGACAAGAATACTTATCCTGTTGAAGCATTGAGGGCAGAACCCGGCTTGCCCATCAGCATTCCAGCCAGCAGGCTCTTGCGACCACATCGTCCGAAGGAATTATTTTTAAACCGACTTAAAGTAAAACGAATTGTTCAGGAGATGAATAATGCCGCACGTCACGGAGAGGTGTATCACTTGTGGTGGCACCCCCACAACTTTGGTCATTATCCTGATCAATGTTTGGAGGAGTTGCAAGTCATTCTTACCCATTACAGTCAACTCAACAAAACCTATGGATGGGAGTCGCTATCGATGGGAGAGCTGGCAGATCGTGTGCACCCTTCATGAGTACGAAGAAGATTACCATTTTGCGCATCGCCACCATTCCGGAGTCGATTACCTATCTCTTGAGAGGACAGATTCCTTTTATGAAATCGCAGGGCTATGACATCATCACTGCGAGCAGCGATGGTGACGAAGTGGAGCAGATTAAAAAGTTAGGAGCGGTACACCGGGTCATCCCCTTTACGCGAAAGATCACTCCGGTGCAAGACCTATACTGCCTGGCGCTTCTGATCATACTGATCCTTCGGCATCGGCCCACAATTGTTCATACTCATACACCCAAGGCCGGATTGCTAGGAATGATGGCCGCGTGGATATGCCGGGTTCCGGTAAGAATGCATACCATTGCCGGCTTGCCCTGGATGGAGGCTTCGGGCTGGAAGAAGTGGCTTTTAATGAGAATGGAAAGGCTGACCTATGCCTTTTCCGTTAGGGTTTATCCTAACTCCATGCACATGAGGGAGTATTTGAGAACTACGTTGTCATTCACCTCCGCCAAGATGAAAGTTTTGGGAAAGGGAAGCTCGAATGGCATTAACACCGAATTCTTTCAGCGGTCTGCGGTGAGTCCGCAGATCTTATCACAACTTCGCACAACCCATGCGATCAGGGAGGAAGACACGGTATATTGCTTTATTGGCAGGATGGTAAAGGACAAAGGAATAGTGGAATTGATCACAGCTTTCGAGGCGCTGAATAACCCCTGCGCCTGGCTGTTTATTATTGGGAGCCGTGAACAAGATCTGGACCCTCTGCCACCCCATACGGTCGAAGTGATTGCTCGTCATCCCCGCATTATTGAAACGGGATTTATTAAAGATGTGAGACCTTACCTGGCGCTGAGTTCCATTTTCGTCTTTCCAAGTTACCGCGAAGGGTTTCCTAATGTGGTGATGCAGGCGGCAAGTATGGAGTTGCCATCCATTGTTACCAACATCAATGGCTGTAACGAGATCATTACACATGAAGTGTCCGGTCTGATTATTCCTGTAAAGGACAGTAAAGCATTGGAGCGTGCGATGCTGACGTTAGCACGTAACGCGGAACAGCGCAGTGCGATGGGAGCTGCAGGCCGTGAGTATGTAGCGGCCCATTTCAAGCAGGAGGTCTTGTGGAATAGTTTGGCGCTGGAGTATAGCTCACTGTTGAATCACTAACTTCTTCGAATGTTAAATCATAACGCTCTATATTTACGCAAATCATACTGTTGTGTATCGCGCGATTGTTAAACCTTTGTCCGATTTCGTGCTCGCGCTGGTGCTGCTACTCCTCACTTCACCAGTACTTTTGCTAACGATGGTCTTTCTGGCGTATGCGAATAATGGTTCCATCTGGTTCAGACAAGCCAGGCCGGGTCTTCATGAAAAAATCTTCACGGTGATTAAGTTTAAGACCATGACAGACGCACGCGATGCACAAGGCAATTTGTTGCCGGATGAGCAACGCCTCACCTGGATCGGAAAGTGGATAAGAAAAACATCTGTGGATGAGCTACCACAACTCATTAATATAATACGAGGTGAGATGTCCTTCATTGGCCCCAGGCCATTGTTGGTGGATTATTTGCCACTGTATAATGCAGAACAAAAGCGAAGGCATGAAGTAAAACCTGGAATTACAGGATGGGCTCAGGTAAATGGCCGAAACCTTCTTCATTGGCCCGATCGTTTTCGGCTGGACGTTTGGTATGTCGATCACCTTTCCTTCCTGCTTGACATTAAAATTCTATATTTGACCTTCATAAAAGTGTTGAAGGCAGAAGGCATAACCAGTGCTACGGCAGCCACCATGGAACGATTTAAAGGAGAATGAAAGATATTGTTATTGTTGGGGCAGGCGGATTTGGTCGCGAAGTATACCAATTGATTGCAGACATCAATGCCGTTCAGCGGCATTGGAATGTGCTGGGGTTTATTGACGATGGCGTGGTGAAAGGAACCTCAATAAATAATTTGTCAGTGCTAGGGACAGTGGAGGATCTAAATCAATGGAGTTCTCCGGTAAGTGTTGTACTGGCCATTGGTCACGCTCATATAAAACGAAGCATCGCCAACCGACTGAATAATCCAAATATCCACTGGGCCACGTTGATCCATCCCACGGCAGTGTTAGGAGATCGACAATGGTTAACGATAGGAGAGGGCAGCATCATTTGTGCCGGATGCATTCTCACCGTGCAAATTACTATTGGGCGGCATGTCATCCTCAACCTGGCCTGCACTGTGGGGCATGATGCAGTGATTGACAATTTTTGCTCATTGATGCCTTCGGTTAATGTTTCCGGTGAAGTCACCATCGAGGAGGGAGTATTTGTGGGTACAGGAACAAAAATAATTAACCAAAAGCGTATAGGGCATGACAGCATCATAGGGGCCGGAGCAGTAGTAACAACGAATATCCCTGAGCACTGCACAGCCGTGGGCGCTCCCGCCAAACCGATTAAATTTCATCCAACGTGAAGGAGTTTAAGCCTACGATTTTATTTCTGTTGAAGTTTATTGGGTGGTATGCCGTTACTAATATTCTGTATGGCCTTGCCGTAGAAGCTTTTCAGCCCGAAGTAGATCCGTATACCAGCAGTATAACACGACAGGTAGCGGGTCTCATGAATGTGGCGGGTATGGACATCACTACGTATAACAGTCCTGCGCAGGCCAGTGCATGCATGGTTTACAGCAAGAAGGCGATTATTGCCGTGCATGAAGGATGCAATGGAATCAATATCATGATTGTTTTTACAGCGTTCCTCTTTTCCTTTGGTCCCATCACACGGGCATTGTGGTGGTTTGCGCCAGTGGGCCTGGTAATCATTTATGTTTCCAATCTGTTGCGCATCATGGGATTGTTTCTGATTGGATTGCATACTCCGCAGTACCTATACTTTACCCATAAGTTTCTTTTTACGGGCATCTTATATTTAATAATCTTTGGGTTGTGGTGGTTATGGATTCGACTCAACAAACGGTAGGGGAGACCAGATTTTTGAAGCTTCGCTGGACACTCGGAGTCATTTGTATTCTCGGGCTGATGGTTATTTTTATCGGCCAGAAGCAAAGTGTCGCCTCATGGTTGGGTATTGTAAATCCATCATGGGCCTTCTTCATCGATAAAGTGACCCGTTATCTGTTGAATGATTTGTTTATGATTGGATTAATTGGAGCGCTCTTTTTTCAAAAGAAATACATACTCTTTGCGTTGGTAGTTCAGATCGGTGGCACCTTCCTTTTACTTGGCCCTTACCTTTGGCTTAAGTTAGTGTTGCATGCCGATAATGGACCTTTAGTTTCATTTCTACACCGGATAATTGTTAACCCTCTTCTGCTCATCCTGCTGTTACCGGCATATTATATTCAACGTCAGCAAACAGTAGGCAGCAGAAAGGAGATTTTATAAAGCAGCTAAGAATGACCCACAAGCGAATTTATCTCTCCTCCCCACACATGGGAGAAAAAGAATTGGAATATGTGCAGGAGGCCTTCAGCTCCAATTGGATATCTCCGGTTGGGCCGCACATCCATGCGTTTGAAGAAGCGCTCGCGCACTATGTTGGCGTAGAAAATTGCGCTGTCCTTAGCTCTGGTACTGCGGCCATTCATTTGGCATTGATCATTTTAGGGGTGCAGCGGGATGATGAGGTGCTTTGCTCTACCTTCACATTTTCCGGAACCTGCAACCCGATTATGTATCAGGGTGCTAAACCGGTTTTTGTGGATTCGGAAACGATGACCTGGAATATGGATCCGGATTTACTGGAGGAAACTATTCAGGATCGAATAAAAAGAACAGGCAAGAAGCCGAAGGCACTCATTGCAGTTCACCTTTATGGAATGCCGGCCCAGATGGATAGAATCGCCAGCATTTGCAGGTCGTACCAAATTCCGGTTATTGAAGATGCCGCAGAAGCATTGGGGTCAACGCTGCAGGGAAGGAACTTGGGAACATTTGGGGATCTTTCGATTTTGTCGTTCAACGGCAATAAGATTATCACCACCTCCGGTGGTGGTGCACTGCTATCAAATCATAAACCGTGGATTGAGAAAGCCAAATTTCTGGCAACGCAAGCGCGTGACCCGGCTCCTCACTACGAGCATACTCATATTGGCTACAACTACCGACTGAGTAATGTGTGTGCCGGGATCGGACGAGGTCAAATGCACGTATTGGATGAACGAGTTGCGCAGCGTAGAAGAGTATTTGAATTCTATCAAGCCAACTTATCGGAAATAAAAGAGATCAATTTTCTTGAAGAGCAGGAAGGTTATTTTAGTAATCGCTGGCTTACCACGATTACGGTTAATTCGTCAAGTGCCGTTTCGCGTGAGACTATTCGGCAGGCATTGGAAAAGGAGAATATCGAAAGCAGGCCCCTGTGGAAGCCCATGCATTTGCAACCCGTATTCAAAGATTGTACCTCTTATCCGACCGGGGTTTCAGAGGACCTGTTTGATCATGGATTATGTTTACCTTCGGGAAGTAACTTATCACAACCAGAGCTTGAGCGTGTAGTAGCTGCTGTGAAAGGGTTATTTTAATGGGTTCGGTCGCAGTAGCGATTTTAACGATTTTAAGGTATTGAGCATGACTGAAAAATCCTGCATACTTGCCCAAAATCATACACCCAGAGTTACAAATTGGTTACTCTGGTGATATATTCCCTATAGAAGACACTATCTTTACACAAATTTAATTTGCTCATGATGTTGGCTGGCAAGAAAGTAGTATTAGTATTCCTTTTTGCTTTATCATTTTGTTTTGTACACGGCCAGACTACTGGCGATTACCGGTCGGTTGCCAATACTTCCTGGAGCACGCTTACTACGTGGGAGCGATTCAATGGATCTGGCTGGGCCACCCCCTCCGTGGGAGAAGGATATCCGGGGCAGTTTGCAATACCTGCCATCGTTACTATTCAAAATGCTAACTCTGCCTCTATTTCGATGGATGTAAGTCCTGCTAACCCAATCGGTTCGCTGACTTTTTCTTCAGGCAACGCAAATAGTAACCTTACCTTCAGTGGCACCAATTCCTTAACTGTCACAGGTACCATTACCATCAACGCGCCAACCACGAACAGTAGAACAAAACAAATTTCAGTTAATAATGGAAGCTTAACCTGTGGGGCGGTAGTGATGACCACTTCCGGGGGGTCATCAAGTCGAATAACATATCTTAATGTTTCAGCGGGAACAATTACGGTTACGGGAAACATCACAATGAATTCAACGGCTGCTAATGCGGTACGTTTGCAAGGAGCAGGAACATTAAATCTTGGGGGAAGTATCACCGGTGGTACGTTAACCACATCCGCTGGCTCTTTGGTTAATTACAATGGGATCGGTCAGACGGTACTGGCCACAGTGTATTATAACCTAACGCTTTCTGGTTCAGGAACCGTGGATATTTCTGGTGTAGACACCATCAATGAAAATTTCATTCTCTCAGGATCCGTTTCTACAACAGCCGGTCTAGACATCACCGTTGGCGGTTCGTTCACACTTGGATCAGGCACTACTTTTACTGCGGGAGTACACTCACATTTTGTAAGCGGGAATTGGATTAATAACGGGGGTTCATTTGTCAGTACCGGTAGCACCGTCAGTTTTGATAATGCCGCTCAGAGTATCGGTGGCACTACTTCGACCACCTTTGATAACCTGATCTTAACGGGAAGTGGAATTAAAACTTTAAATATTGCCACTTTTATGACAGGTGATTTAAGTATTGATTCTCCTGTTCAAGTTAATCTTAATGGAATTACTACGCACACTGCTCAGACCATTACGTTAAGTGGGGTAGGATCTGCGGCAGGAACCTGGGGAAGCAGCACATCCGGTGCGACTAATCAAAGTGACACCTATTTCTCAGGAACAGGAATCATCACAGTGGCTTCCGGAATCTATTATTCCCGCGCTTCGGGTAACTGGAATACTGCTGCCACATGGTCTTTTTCCTCAGGAGGCACGGCTGCGACTACCTTCCCAACTGCTAATGATATTGTGGTCATTGAGGGAGGCTTTTCAGTGACAGTGACTTCAAACGCTGCCTGCAAGACGTTGAGTTTTGCATCCGTGGGTGCCAACAATACCCTCACCATTAATTCAGGAATCACATTTTCTGTTTCCGGAAATATTGATCTCGCAAAACCCAGTAACCCCAATACCAACTCGATAGCGG
This sequence comes from uncultured Cyclobacteriaceae bacterium, assembly GCA_966095315.1. Taxonomy (GTDB): domain Bacteria; phylum Bacteroidota; class Bacteroidia; order Cytophagales; family Cyclobacteriaceae; genus ELB16-189. The sequence goes on along the minus strand of CBHTSG010000009.1, from coordinate 149,973 downwards.
TTGGAGCCGGAACATTAAATGCAGGAAGCATTACCTTCACCAATGCGGTGGGTGGATCATCCCGTCAACAAATCACTATTTCCACTGGAACGGTGAATGTTACAGGAGATATCACCATGGATAATACATCCACCGGTACATCGATCATTTTTACAGGGGCAGGTACACTTAATGCGGGCGTTGGAATTATGACTACCGGGGTGAGCAGTGGAACATTGACCACTGTGGCGGGTAGCACCGTGAACTATAACGGAGGCAATCAGACCATTAAAGGTGTGGTGTATCTTGGAAATGTCACACTCTCTGGAACAGGTACGAAAACACTCCAAACCACCACCACATCCATTGGAGGAAATCTAACCCTTAGCGGTACGGCCTCTACAACAACGGTAGCTTCTTTAGTTGTTTCAGGAAATCTTACCATCGGCAATGGTACTTCGTTTACATCAGCAGGTTTTCCGCTTACTGTAACCGGGACTACTACCGTAGGCGGTGGAGCAAGTGGGCAGCTTAACATTACTTCAGCGACAGGAACAAAAATATTTACCGGATTGGTAACGGTAGCGAGTGGAGCAACCTGGACGAATACGGCTGACAACTCACCGGTCACGTTTCGTGGTGGTATCACCAACAACGGAACGTTTAATGCGGGTACCGGAATTCATACCTTTGACACCAACAACCAACAGCTGACAGGAACATTCAGCATACCCAATGTTACTGTCACCACGGTTACAGTGACGAACAATAATACGCTTACGGTGTCTACCGCATTGAGCGGCACTGGAGGGTTAACACAAGCATCGAATGCAACCTTGAATATTGGGGGAACCTCGGCCATCTCAACACTGACGGCATCCAACGTGGGCAATACCGTTAACTATAGCGGAACTGCGAATCAGACAATTAAGACACCCGTTGGTTCGCAATACGTCAACATATCATTCAATGGCACAACTGCCAGTGGTATTGCTGCGCCTGGTGCGGCCACAACGCTTAATGTAAGTGGCAACTGGATCAACAATGGTACGGGTACTACCGGAACGTTCACTGGATTTAATCCCAACGGAGGAACCATTAATTTCAATGGAACCACCACTGTTTCGGGCTCTTCCACAACAAGCTTTAATAATCTTCAACTGGCTGCAGCATCCACCTTAACGCTTCCTTCCGGTACGGTGAACGTGGGTGGTAATCTTGATTTTAATGCCACAAGTACTTTTAATAATTCCTTGGGCACAGTGTCGTTGAACGGCAGTGGAGTTCAGACGATAAGTCCAAACGGAAAAGAATTCTATACCCTGCAGGTCAATAAAACAGCAGGTAGCGTCTCTCTCACCAGTAGCGTTCCTATCCAACACTTACTAAATATTCAATCCGCCACAGCGGTTGCCAGCAATGGCAATCTTCTCATATTATCGCGTGGCATCAGTACGGCAAATGATGGTGCCATTGGCGCCATTCCTACAGGAGCTTCTGTTACCGGCAATGTCACCACTCAACGCTACATGGATGCCATCGGGAATACTTACCGCTATTTAGGAGTGCCGGTTTCTTCGGCATTGCCTCCGAGCCAGTGGGGATCTACCATTTATACCTACACCTACACAGGAGCAACGGGGGCCTATGCTGCGCAGTCAACCTCCAGCACATTGAATGTTGGAACAGGGTACCTGATCGGCAAAAATATGAACGTGGCGGAAACGTGGTCGGTGAGTGGCCCAATTACTACAGGCCCGTTCACCTGGAATTTTAGCACGGAAGGCTGGTACTTACTGGGCAATCCTTTTGCCTCTGCAATCCGCTGGTATAACAGTCCAGGTGTAGCGTGGGATGCCACCAATATTGCTACCACAATTGCCGTGACCGATAATTCCGTAAGCGGTTATCCGAACTATTTCCGCTACTGGGATACTACGGGAGGTTCGCCTTCCGGATGGGGAACAGGGCCGCTGGTAAATGGAATGGTAGCCATGGGCCAGGCGTTCTGGGTGTATGCGGGTGCCGGGGGCGGATCACTGACGATCCGCGAAGCTGCTAAAGAAAATACCCTTAACGGAGAGTTTTACCGCACCGAATCTGTCGAAAGCGATTGGTTGACGATTGCCCTAGATAATGGCCGTGCAGCAGATGTGTCTTATCTCAGAATTAAGCCCCAAGCCTCTGCCAGCTACGAGTTTGGACATGACTTGAAGAAACTCCGCAACCCTGAGTTGAATATTTTTACCGAAAGCCTGGATGCACACCCGGAGCAATTGGTATTCAACGCTATGAACAGAATTACGGTGGATATGCAAATACCCATCGGGTTTGAAGTGGAGAATCCTGGAGTATATACCCTAACATTCGAAAATACGGAAGCATTTCCCTATGGCGATTTGCTCTATCTGATTGATACCTATGAAGGCAAGGCTGTGCCGATCTCGCAAGGCAGTTATACCTTTACCCTTAACAAATCAGGGTTCACACAACAAGGAAGATTTTACTTGTCGATTGATAACGATGTGCCCGAGCGCAAGCTGTCAACTATCCTGCAAGTCTATCCTAATCCGGTTGTGGGTAAACTTACCATCGATTTACCTGCGACTAAAACCGTTGAACTTTTGATGACCGATGCGGTGGGTAAAAAAATATTATCCCAATCCATTACCGGCTCGGTGGACGTGGACATGACCCCTTACTCAAAAGGGGTGTATGTAGTAAAACTTTCTACCGACACCGAAATGGAAGTAAAGCGAATTCTTAAGCAGTAAGCGTAATTCTAGCTTTACTGGTGACACCTACTAATCGACCTTCAGGTCGATTTTGCTTTTTGGCCCTTCAAACTGTCCTTTCTTAATCTTAAACTTCATTTTAGGAGTGATTAGCCGGTTTCTTCCTTTTTAGAATCTTTCTTACATACGGTGTGAGCATGATTTTCCTCATTGAAATTAGTGTGAGGCAGGCCTTTCTTTGCTTAAGTGGCAGTGTAAGATGCTCATTCATGTAATTTTTAATCAGCTGATTGGGAGAAGTGGGTAAGGAAAAGGTGAACCATTGCAATAACCATCCTTACGAAATCCGGATTTTCTTGATTAAATGGTACATTTGATGTCTACATTTTTCGTCTAAGGAATCGTTATGAAGTTGGCTAATCTGAAACAACAACCTGTAAACTGCAAATTTATAGCAGTGAAACTCCACTTTTTTGTAAGAGCTATTCTTACCAGCTTCCTTTTGCTTGGTTTGATAGCATTTAATTACAATGCGAACGCTACAACATATTATTTAACAGCCGCAGGAGCAGGATCTGCACAAACGCCAGGAAATTGGAACACAATACCAGGGGGCGGTGGTACCGCAGCAACTAATTTCACTACAACTGGTGACATCTTTAATATCCCTGTAGGCATATCAGGCATACTTGGTGCAAGCATAACAATTGGATCAAATAGTGCAACATCTGCCATTCTTCAAATTGAAGGCACTTTAACAATTAATACTGGCATTACATTAACAATAGCAGGAGCAAATTCGACCTCAGTAGATTGCAATGTATCTGGTACAATTATATTTGGAGCGACAGCGCTAGTTAATTTATCTAATAATAGTTCAAGTAATGACTTTGTATTAGCCTCAGGTGCAAATTTAAAGACAGCAAATACTGCTGGTGTTACTGGCACTAGTTGTTCAATAACGAAAGCAACAAGTGCAACGGTAACTCTTAATTCAGGGGCGAATTTTGAGTTTAATGGTAGTGCAGATCAGGCAACACTTGGCTTGCCCGCAACTGTAAACCAGATTACGATAAGTAATAGTGGAGCCGCAAATAATAGTACTGTTACCTTACCTACAGGAGGCGCAGGAATCACTATATCTAATGGTCTAATAATGACTTCAGGTATTTTAAACCTGAATGCACAAAATGTTAGTTGCGGTTCACTCTCAGGTGGTGCTACAATAGATAATAACCAAAATACTACTGGGACTTACACCATAACCGTTGGTAATTCAAATAACCTATCCTCAACTTTTTCAGGTGTAATTAAGAACACCCGTCAAACTGTGACATTAACAAAAGCTGGAACTGGAACTTTAACATTAAGCGGTGCAAATAATTATGATGGAGTAACAGCAATCAACGCTGGAATCCTTAATATTCAAAATAATACCGCTACAGGTGCAACTGCAGGTGGGGTAACTGTTGCAAGTGGTGCTGCACTCGAAGTACAAGGTGGAATAACTGTAGGAGCAGAAGCATTAACCTTAAATGGTACAGGAATTTCAGGCAATGGCGCGCTTCGCAACATCAGCGGTGGTAATACATGGGGGGGCACCATAACTCTAGCGGCAGCCTCTACCATTCAATCCGATGCAGGAAGTATTACCTTAACAGCAGCAAATTCAATTAACGCAACTAATATTAATGTAACGTTACAAGGAGCGGGAAATGGTAATGTGAACGGCACTATTACCACCGGCACCGGCACATTAACCAAAGCAGGGGCAGGCACTTGGACGTTATCAGGTGTAAATTCCTATACAGGTCTTACAACAATTAGTGCAGGAACACTTACGTATGGAGCGAGCAACGTTCTATCCACTGGTGCTGTCACCGTCAATGGAGGTATTTTTAATATAGCTTCTTTTAACGATGCCGTTGGAGCAGTAACATTAAATAGTGGTGCAATTTCAGGCACTACAGGAGTGCTAACCGGCACTTCTTATTCGCTAGAAAGTGGCACAGTGAGTGCAATTCTGGCTGGTGGCACTGGAGTCCCTTTAACCAAATTAACAGGGGGAACTGTAACCCTGTCAGGGGTAAATACTTATCAAGGAATAACAACAATTAATGCTGGAACCTTAAGCGTTGCAACGATTGGTAATGGCGGCGTTGCTGGAAATCTTGGACAGGCAACAAACGCAGCTTCTAATTTAGTTCTGGGGGGGGGTACATTACAATATACCGGAGCTACCGCTTCAACAGATAGAGCTTACACATTAACAGCAGGCACAACGAGTTCGATAGAAATAACACAGGCTTCGAATACATTAACAATTGGCGGAGCAGGAGCTTCCACAACTGGCGCACTTATAAAAATAGGTACGGGCACTTTACTTCTTTCAGGAAATAATGCATACACCGGAGGCACTACGATAACTAGCGGTACTTTAACATTGGGAAGGACAGGTGGAGCTTTAGCCGATGCAGGTAATGTTACTTTGAATGGAGGTACATTGAGAATGGGTGCAACCAGTGGCTTTTCAGAAACGGTTAATACCCTTAGTCTTAGCGCGCCCTCTACCATCGCATTAGGTACAGGTGCGCATACGTTAACATTTGCCAATAGCAGCGGAGTATCGTGGTCGTCAACTACCTTGACTATTACTGGATGGACCGGCACGGCTGGAGCATCGGGCACAGCAGGTAAAATATTTTTTGGTGCAGCTACCGGCACTTTAACAGGCACTCAACTAGCGATGATTAGTTTTACGGGATATTCCACATGCGCTCCTATCCTTCTGAGCACGGGTGAGTTAGTTCCTGCACAAGGAGACGCAAGCGCAGCATCGTCAACTCAAACTTTGTGTATTAATACAGTTTTAACAAATATTACACATAGTACAACGTTAGCAACGGGAATCTCAAATGACGGAGTTTCCGGTGCGAATGGCTTACCTACGGGAGTATCTGCTACCTGGGCATCTAATGTTATCACAATTAGTGGTACGCCAACAGTAGCTGGAGTATTTAGCTACAATATTCCATTAACAGGAGCTTGTGGTAATGCAACAGGAACAATTACAGTTAATCCTAATAATACTGCAGGTTCACCTTCTTCAACACCTTCTATATGTGTTAACACTGCTTTGACTGCGATTACCATTGCGACAACAAGTGCCACGGGTATTTCTAATGCCGGAGTCTCAGGTGCTAACGGTTTACCAACGGGTGTTTCAGCTACATGGGCCAGCAACACAATTACCATCAGTGGCACTCCGACTACCGGTGGTACGTTTAACTACAGCATCCCGCTAACCGGAGGGTGTGGAAGTATAAATGCCACCGGAACAATTACTGTAAATAATGATGTTACGGGACTAAGTGCTAGTGCATCTACAAACCAATGCAGTAACGCAGGTGTTTTAGTCACGGTTAGCTCATCCAAGCTTCAAACCGGAACATATACAGTTTCTTATAAAGTAAATGGTTCTGGAAGTACGCAAACCGCTTCCATGAGTTTTTCTTCGGGTACCGGAACTGGCACATTTACTACAGTTACTCCGAGTGCTGGCGATACTTTTATTCAAATCACGCAAGTGCAACTCGGCAGTTGCACGGCCTCAGCGCTCAGTATATCAACAACTCCTGCCTTTACCACAACAGCACCACCCAATGCCGCCAGTAATAACTTAACTACGACAGCTTCTGGAACGGATACTGGAAACTTGCTGGGGTCAACGGTCACCATAATTGCCACACAACTAACCGCTGGAACCTATACTATTGGTTACACGGTAACCAATTCATCGAACGTGGTTATAATTAATTCCACAGCTTCAGTACCATTTGCCACTTCAACCCGAAAAAATCGCTTACAGGGATCATTTACTACTGGCATCGTAAGCACTGCCGGTTCGTATACCGTTAGCATTACTTCGGTCACATCTTCTACCGGTTGTAGCACCAATGTTACCGGTGAAACTGCGGTCTTCTCAGTAGTGGCATCAATCTTTACAAACAGCAATGGAACGTGGGATCAACAAGGTGTTTGGAGCTCGAACACTAATGGCGGTGCCGGCCCTGATTATACTAGCGGAAACATTACCATCAATCACCAGGTGACCTTTGATGTTAACGCAAGTGCTTTAACCCTTCAACTGGATCAGTTAACTATTGGCGGCACTGGTGAATTGATTATTGCTTCTGGTCAAGAGTTCAGATTGAAAGATAATGTTGCGGCTGGCGTAGACCTCACCATACAGGCAGGCGGCAAGCTCACCATCGGGTCCACTACAATAACCGTTGGAGATACTTATAATGGAACTTTGGTATTCGAAAGCGGAGCAACGCATACCGGAACATCAACAACGGCTGTAATCTTCCGAACCCAAAGCCAATATCAACATGCCTTCACAACAACCGAGGGCATACCTCCGCTAGCTACCTGGGCATCAGATGCCACCTTTGAAGTGATTGGCTATACGTCAACAGCGCTTACTTTCGCATCAACAAATTGGAGCCAGAACCTCCCCAACTTTACATGGAACTGTCCATCGCAAACAGCCGACATTAACCTCAACAGTTTACTGGGTTCACTAAATTCTGGTGTTCGCAGTGTACAAGGCAATATCAATATCAATAATACCGGTACGGCAATTCTGAGATTTGGTGACGCAACGGATTATGTACTGACTGTTCCCGGAAACCTGAACGTAAATGGTTCTGCTCGTTTCTCAACCGGCCCTTCCAGTGGTAATGGCCCCACTGTGACGCTGAACGTGAGCAATATAAACTACGCGTCCACCGGCAGTTCCTGGCTTTGCGAAGCTGGTTTATCAACTGTTAACGTATCTAACAGTATTGCGCTTACCGCAGGTACTGTATTCCTAAGTGATGGCGGCAGTAACATTAATCGATCAGGGGCCACCGTTAACCTCACCGGGAACATTAGTGTGGGCAGCTCTGCGATTTTAAGCGCCAGCAGTGCCAACAACCAACGCACGGGTAAAATTAATTTTACAGGGACAACCACACCGCATACGTACACGGCTACGGGTACTGTGTCAGGATTCATGCAATATGAAGTCATCGCAAGCAATACTGTTAGAACAATTGATGAGTCCGCCTTAACCAGCAGCAGCACCAACAGTAATCCCTACGGATTAATTGTTAATTCCGGTGCTACTCTTATTGTGGAGTCGACCAGCACAGCAGGGGCAATACAATCCGGTACGTCAGGTGGTAATATTCGTATCGCTGATGGCGGGCGCAATTTTATCTCCGGCTCCATTATTGAATACGGACGCACTACAACATCAGCAGGTCAATACATTGGGAGTGGCCACCCATCAACCTCTGGAGTCGATTGCCTAATTAATAATACTTCGGGCGTTACTGTCAGCAGCACCGGATCCACTGTGTTAATCGGGGGAAGTCTGAAAGTAATCAGCGGTAATCTAACCATGGCTGAAAACAATGTTACTGTCACTCAAAATATCGAAACATCTGGAGGCAATATTTTAGTTAGCCCGAGGGCATCCGGAACTATGACTACCGCTTTGCGTGCTGATGGCGCTTTCAATATGACGGGAGGGAACATTCAAATGACCAGCAGTGCAACAGTCAATGCAGCGAACACTTCGTTGATCATTAATGGTGATTTACTGGGTACGAATAATTTTAGCTTTAGCGGAGCAAATTGCCAGGTTACCGTTGGCGGAACGACACGAACTTTTACACGCAATTTCCCCATCAGCGCTGCTACCACTCTGGAATCGTTAACGATGGACGTAACGGGTGCGAACACTACATTAGCCATTCCTCAGGATTTGACATTGGGCAACTTCACCACTTCTTCGGGCACCTATTCCGGTGGCCTTACACTGACTAATGGAAATGTAGACATGGATGCGAGCTTGGTTGTTACTACGGATGCAACATTGACTAACGGCACACTCTTTTTTGAAGGTAGAAGTGTAGAAATTCAACGCAACATTGTTTCGAGTGCCTCAGGCCTTTTTTCCGCTAATTCTTCATCAACATTATCAGCTACTAGCAGCTTTAATGGAAGCACAGCTGACGTATTATACTTTTCACCCACGGGAAATACACTTGGCACATTGATCATAAATCGATCTGTTTCCGGAGGAGGCCACGCAAATATTCAATTGATCTCACCGGTCACCATTTCCGGTTTCCTTTACCTAACCGATGGCGACTTGCTGAACTCGGCCAGTAATCTGACAATGGGTTCGGGGTCAACCATTGTTAGAAAAGGACAGTCCGGTTTTTATACTGGTAGTTCTAATCCATTGGGCGCCTCATACAACGTTATCTATAATGATTATGTCAACGGGACAACAGGGACCTCTGCAACAACGACCAGTTTGTCCTCAGGTGTGGAATTGCTAGGAACTGGTCTCGCCAATGTCACTTCAGAACTTTCCGGCATAGCAACCCTAACTGCCGCTATGACAGGTACTGGTGCTTTAACGGTTAGCAATATTGGTACACAAGCCGCAACCAAAACCTTTGATTGCTCAATATTTGCTGTGCAGATGGGATCTGTTTTAATTAACAATGGTACCACACTAACTGCCCCGTCAGGTACAACGTTTACTCTGAGCGGAACTGCGCCCAACAACTTTACCAATAACGGAACATTTAATTTCGGCTCATCGGCAAGCACAATGGTGTTCGATGGTACTTCAACAATCAGTGGAAATACGACCACTTTCAACCATATTACGCTGAACGGAAATAGGACACTAACGGCACCTTCAGTTATTCGAGTACAGGGCGACATCAATTTCATCTCGGGCAGTACATTCAATCACTCTAATGGCAATGTGGAGTTAACAGGAGGTAATGCACAGAGCATCACAGCAAATCAGAATTTTATAGTGCAAGCTACACCACAGGCAAGTGGCTCTGCTGCGGCTACCATGCATTTCTATACGATTACAGTTAACAAATCAGCCGGAGCGGTAACATTATCAACTCCTTTGCGCCTAGGGCACTTATTGGATATTCAAACCAATACAGCAGTTATCTCTAATGGAAACCTGATCCTGCTTTCGCAAAATGACGATACGGCATATGATGCTCGCATCGGGCCAATTTTGGCCAATGGTTCCATCAGTGGAGACGTGCAAGTGCAGAGGCTAAAGGACGCCAATTTGTATGAAGATTATAAATACATTGGCTCACCTGCTGCTAATGTCCCATTCATGGCAGAAATGTGGCGACTCAACAAGTACGATCCTATCTTGGGCCAATGGGTTAAAACTTATGAAAACATGAATTGGGGTGTTGGCTATGCGGCACAAACGTATGCCAGCAACGTGCGCTTGACTTTTACTGGTGCAATAAAAACAGGAGATTTTAATTGGACACTTTCGTCCGGATGGAATCTGATTGCCAATCCATACCCTTCAGCAATACGGTGGGCAGATTTAACAAACTCCAACAAGTGGATTTTGAGCAGCGGGGTATCTTACGTAATCGGCATTACCGATAATGATGTTTCAGGTTACCCTAATTACTTCCGATATCTAAACGGTCCTACCACCTGGGGCTACGCCACCATTAATGGGTCGGTGATAGCGACAGGACAGGCCTTTTGGGTTTATGCCAATGCAGGTGGAGAAACAATAACCATAAAAGAAAGCGCTAAGGTGTTGGATTCTGACCCAACAGGTAATTTCTACCGCGAAGGTAAAGACCAAAAAAGTGAAGGGCTCACAATTTCTCTTAACAATGGCAAAATGGAGGATCAAAGTATGTTGATCCTGAATCAGAACGCCACAGAGAAATTCGATTTCAATCTCGATTTCCCGAAACTCTGGAACCCCCAAATGAATGTTTATCTTTCCAGTGGACCGAATGAAGGCATGTTGATGCTTGCGTTGCCTGAAATTCAGGAAAATTCAAGAATACCAGTCGGAATAAAAGTAGCTGAATCTGGTGACTATGAGTTAAAGTTTAATCAGTCACAAGATTTTGATCGCTCGCTATACCTGATTGATCTATTGGAAGGCATCGCTGTATCAGCAAGCTCAGATCAACGCTATAAGTTTGCTGTTACGGATGCGTCTCAACCGATAGACGGCAGATTTTATTTATCTTTAAGCCCTGAAATTGAAATCGAACTTGAGAGTTCAATTTTGATTTACCCAAATCCAGCTAAGGATGTGATTAACATTAATGTTTTGGGAGTTAGGGGTTACAATACAGTGGTAGTAACAGATTTACATGGAACGCCACTGCTGACCCGTAGTTTTAGCAATGCGTGTACCATTGATATGGCTAATTATTCGCAAGGCATGTATATTGTAAAGGTTAGTACGGCAAAAGGTTTGATTACTAAAAAGATTGTTAAGAATGATTAATGGCCTCATAAGAAGTTTACTGGTTATTGTGTTACTGATTTCAGTGGGACAATATGCTCAGGGTCAGCCTATACCGCCAGGACCACCGCCCGCAAACCCTGTACCTATATCTGGAGTCGAATTACTGATTGGTGCAGGAATAATGCTGGGTATCCGAAAAATGGTTGTCAATAAAAAGCAAACGGATTGATTAAGTTCATTCGCACCCTGAAAATACTTCCGCGATGGGTGATTGTACTCATCGACTTAACGATCCTTTTTTCCTCGGCAATACTTGGGTATTTTCTGAGGTTCAATTTCAATCTCACGGAGCTAAGTCACAGTAATCTATATGAAGGAGTATTGGCGTTTTCGGTTTGTGGGCTTTTCTCCATATTGATCACGAACAGTTATAAAGGTATTATCCGGTATACTGGTGTTGAGGATGCCGCGCGCATTTTCTACATGGTAGGACTTAACCTATTGTCCATCTGTGCTATTAATTTGATTTTTTATTACAATAATCGCGGTAACCTTGTCCCTTATTCGGTTCTGTTCATTGCTTTCTTATCGTCATTCCTATTTTTATTCAACTATAGGCTATTGGTGAAGTACGTGTTCACTTCTTACAAAAGCGCAATCCTTAAACGTACTCGTGTATTAATTTTTGGAGCCGGACAAACAGGAATAATTACGCGGCATGTGATTAACTCAACCCCTCGCATGCAGGTGGTGGGATTTTTAGAAGACAGCGATCATAAAATAGGAAAGGTTATTGATGGCGCAGAAATCTTTAATGCGAAGGGAGAGAATGTACTTCATAATCTTCTTGATGAACTTAATATCGATGAGTTGATCATCACGGTAAAGGATATCTCCCTCGATCGAAAAAATGAAATTGTTGAGGCATGTCTGGCAAATCAGGTTAAGGTGCGGATAATTCCACCGGTTGAAAAATGGGTGCGCGGTGAACTAAGCTTCAACCAAATTAAGCAGGTGAATATTGAAGACTTGCTGGGCAGAGATGTAATAAAATTGAATAACCCTATTGTGGAGCAAGACTTAAGGGGAAGAAGAATATTAATTACGGGCGCAGCAGGCTCCATCGGCAGTGAATTGGTAAGACAGTTGGTACAATACAGTCCTGAGCGTGTTGTTTTGATCGATCAATCAGAATCCGATTTGTATGAGATTGAACGAGAGCTTCAAAACGCTAGTCAGAAGTCTAGAATATTCGTTTATCTGGCGGACATCACTAACCGGGAAAGAATCCTGTCCATTTTTCAAGAGCATAAGCCTGAGATCGTTTACCACGCGGCAGCATACAAGCATGTGCCTATGATGGAGAGCAACCCTTCTGAGGCCGTAAGTTGTAATATCCTTGGAACAAAATCTCTTGCTGATATCTCGGTTGAAATGCACGTGAGTAAGTTTGTAATGATCTCCACTGATAAAGCAGTAAACCCAACCAACGTGATGGGTTGCTCAAAAAGAATAGCAGAGATTTATGTGCAGGCTTTGAGTAAAAATGTTCGTCAGATTGGAAGCAAGACTGCCTTTGTAACAACACGATTTGGTAATGTTTTAGGGTCCAATGGATCAGTGATTCCGATTTTTAAAAAGCAGATTGAAATGGGTGGCCCTATCTCGGTAACGCATCCTGAGATTACACGCTACTTTATGACCATTCAGGAAGCTTGCCAGCTTGTGTTGGAAGCAGGCACAATGGGGCACGGAGGTGAAATATTTATCTTTGATATGGGTAAATCCGTGAAAATATTGGACTTGGCGAAGAAAATGATTTCCCTTTCTGGCCTGGAACCTCACCGGGATATTGAGATTATTTTTACAGGACTAAGGGAAGGAGAGAAGCTTTACGAAGAGTTATTAAATACTGCAGAAAATACAGTGCCTACTCATCACAACAAAATACTTATCGCCAAAGTGAATGAGTACGAATACGAAGAGATCAACAGATATATTGAACTGTTCAATGATCTTGTCATCGATCGCAATGAATTGAAAATGGTCGCTTTGATGAAGGAACTTGTTCCAGAATACGTTAGTAATTACTCCCGCTACGAAATTCTTGATCGGGAATAACAATTATTATCTTTTCTTAGGCCTGTTATATGCCTTGCGCTTTTTAGTATAAAGCTTACGCTGACTATTATTAAACACTTCTTTCGGAAAGTAGTATTGTACCTTTAAGTTAATTAGCAGATATCCATCCATATTATTTGGATTACCGCGCCTTCCAACACTGAACGGAGCAGAATAATTTGGATTGAGCTCCTTCCTGCGATCAGAGAGTGCGCGCGCTAAGTCACTTTGCAAAAGTGCCGGATCTACGTATCGATTGCTGCTAATATCATCAAGGTAATCAGTAAACGTAATTCGATAACCTCCTTCTAAAGCAACATTGAAGAATGGGCTAATTTTTACTTTTCCACCTACACCGTACGGAATTACTGGCTGGAATCTGCTATAGGAAATATTTTCCGTTTGCACAGGCTGCAAGGCAATTTTTTCACCCTTATACTCGGTTTTTGGATTCGTATACAGAATACCAATCCCAGCAAATCCATAAATATTAAAAGAAGGCCTTTGGTAGTACTTTTCCTGCATGGGCCATAAATTGAATATGCCTACAGCAGAGAGTTCCAAATTGCCTGAAAAGAAGGAGAGGTTTCTTTCAACCCGGTCGTCATTTGCTGTGGCATCATTTCCTGCAAGCCTAAAATAGCTTAACTCAACGCGGGTAGCTATCCTTCTTCCAAGATAGTATTCGGCTCCGGCAACAATATTATACCTTGTTTTGCCTAACTGATTTGGATTAACTAACTCACCCTTATAAGTGGCAGAACCTGATCCTACATTAAGGATTAAATTTCGGGGTCTCCTAACAGCGTAAAAGCTTTGAGCCGATAAGTCAGCACCAATCACCAATACACACAGAAATAGGTAAACTCTTATCATCTGAAGCTAATCAAGCCCCTAATTTATTCAAAAAAGCGGTATAAGGAAACCGGTGTCCTCTAAGCAAGCACCTCGGTAATACGCTCGGCTGCTTCTTTCAGCTGAATGGCGGAAAAAACCTTTAAGCCTGATTCCTTAATGATCTTAGCACCCTCTTCAGCATTGGTTCCCTGCAACCTGACGATGATCGGTACGGGGATATTTCCAACCTTTTTATAGGCTTCCACCACACCATTGGCTACGCGATCGCAACGCACAATGCCGCCAAAAATATTAATCAGGATTGCCTTAACATTGGGGTCTTTGAGAATAATTCTAAACCCGGCTTCTACGGTTTCCGCATTAGCACCGCCACCCACATCCAGGAAGTTTGCTGGCTCACCACCTGATAACTTGATGATGTCCATCGTTGCCATGGCTAAGCCGGCACCGTTCACCATACAACCCACGTTACCATCTAACTTTACATAGTTCAACCCAGACTTTCCTGCCTCCACTTCGAGGGGATCTTCTTCGGTGATGTCTCTCAGCTCTTCCAGGTCTTTATGACGGAATAGCGCGTTGTCATCCAGGTTTACTTTGCCGTCAACCGCTAATATTTTGCTATCGGAAGTTTTTAGTACCGGATTGATTTCAAACATTGAAGCGTCAAGTCCTACATAAGCTGAATACAAAGCATTAACGAACTTCACCATCTCTTTAAAGGCATTGCCTTCCAATCCCAAAGCAAAAGCGATCTTACGCGCCTGAAAGGGTTGAAGACCGATGGTTGGATCAATCCATTCCTTGACAATTTTTTCAGGATGAGTCGCGGCAACTTCTTCAATGTTCATTCCACCTTCGGTGGACGCCATGATTACCGGTCTGCTCTTGCTGCGATCCAATAAGATACTCATGTAGTATTCCTTCGGCTCTGATTCTCCCGGATAGTATACATCTTCTGCAATCAAAACCTTATTTACTTTCTTACCAACTGGCCCTGTTTGAATGGTGACCAATGTACCGCCTAAAATTGCCTTTGATTTCTCCACTACCTCGTCCATACTCTTGGCTAGTACCACACCGCGAGATCCTGTTTCTTTTACAGTTCCTTTTCCACGTCCACCAGCATGGATTTGAGATTTGATAACAAACCATTTAGAACCGGTTTCACTTTGAAGCTCTTTCGCAGCCGCTACGGCTTTGTCAGGAGTGTCAGCAACAATGCCGCGTTGAACCGCTACTCCAAATTTTTTAAGAATCTCTTTAGCTTGGTATTCGTGGATGTTCATAAATAATATTTTGAGGCAAGCTACTTTTTTTAAACCTTTATTTCAACAAATAAAATTAAAGCATGTTACGAGCGGAAGGCATCCAAAAGGCTTACAATTCATTACGCGTATTAAAGGGAGTGGATATCGAAGTTAAGAAGGGAGAGGTGATTGCTATTGTGGGTGCTTCCGGGGCGGGTAAGAGCACGTTGCTTCATATCCTCGGCACTTTGGACTCACCCGACTCGGGAACGGTTGACCTTGAGGGAGTTAATTTGTTTAGTCTGTCATCCAAGGCATTAGCAGAGTTTCGAAATAAGAACCTGGGTTTCGTGTTTCAGTTTCATAACCTGCTGGCGGAATTTTCAGCCCTTGAAAATGTAATGATTCCCGGATTGATTGCTAAGACCAGTGAAAGTATTCTCAAGCCCAAGGCGATGGCGATGCTTCAGAAATTAGGTCTTGCGGATCGGGCAGAGCATAAGCCCTCAGAACTTTCGGGAGGTGAGCAGCAGCGTGTGGCTGTTGCCCGTGCATTGATCAATTCACCGAAGCTGGTTTTTGCAGATGAGCCCAGTGGTAATCTCGACTCGCACAACGCGACCGACCTGCATCAACTCTTTTTTAAATTAAGGGACGAATTCAATCAGACCTTCATCATCGTTACTCACAATCAATCCTTTGCTGATATGGCGGATCGGAAATTAGAGATGAAAGATGGGGTGATGGTGGGCAGTTGATCAATGCACTAATACTTCCTGATCTACTTCTTCTACTTCAACATGTCCCTTGGCGTTGATGGCGGTGAGCCTCACTTTTTTGATTTCGTTAATTAAGATGGGATCATATTTGGCAGCCACACGAATGTAGTTTTGTGTGAAGCCGTGCATCATGCCATCCTCAATATCATTTTCAAATAGTACCTTAAACTCATTGCCTAAATGACTTTCGTAAAACGCTCTGCGCTTTTTATCGGAGAGAATATGAAGCATTTTCGAACGCTCGCTTCGCTGTGATGCAGGAACCACCTCGGGCATAGTAGCGGCTAACGTGTTTTCTCTTTCTGAATAAGTAAACACATGAAGGTAGGAGATGTCTAATTCGTTGAGAAATTGATACGTTTCAAGAAAGTCTTCCTTGGTTTCTCCCGGAAAGCCAACAATCACATCCACTCCAATGCAGGCGTGAGGCATCAACTCCTTAATCTTCTCCACGCGACTCGCATACAACTCACGCAAATATCGCCTCCTCATGAGCTTCAATATTTTGTTAGAGCCGGACTGCAGCGGAATATGAAAGTGAGGAACAAATCGCTTGGACTGAGCCACAAATGCTATGATTTCATCACTCAATAAATTTGGTTCAATAGAGGAAATACGGAAGCGCTCAATTCCTTCAGTATTATCAAGTTCTTTGATCAGGTCAATGAAGCGACTTACACGTTCGCCATTTTGTAAACCAAAGTCACCCGTGTTCACACCGGTGAGTACAATTTCTTTTACCTCCGTCTTTGCAATTTCGTTGGCTGTCTTAATAATGTTTTCGATGCTATCACTTCTGCTGGCACCTCGCGCCAATGGAATGGTGCAAAACGAGCAGGAGTAGTCACAACCGTCTTGCACTTTTAGAAATGTGCGGGTGCGATCATGAATAGAGTAGGAGGTGTTGAAATTTGCTGCCGCTTCAATTTCGCTGGATAAAACTGTTGGCTGCTCCGTACGAACAAAGCCATCAAGCAATTCCACCAATCGGAATTTTTCGGCTGCTCCCAGCACCGCATCAACACCGGGTATCTCTGAAATTTCTTTCGGCTTCAGTTGCGCATAGCAGCCGATAATGGCCACGTATGCATTCGGAGAAATGGCTCTGGCTTCGCGCACCACTTTGTGGCATTTTTTATCCGCATTCTCCGTTACCGAGCAAGTATTGATAATAAAGATGTCTGGAGCGTCAGTGAATTCTACCTTTCGATAGCCCTTTTCTTCAAACTTGCGCGCAATGGTAGATGTTTCTGAGTAATTCAGTTTGCAGCCCAGTGTATAAAATGCGACTTTTTTCATCTCAGGACTGCAAAGATAAGGCTTTTGGCATTTAATACAGGCTGCTTTTGCAACGAAAATGCCAACCCTAACTCGCTGTTGTTAAAAGTCTTCGATGGTAGTTTACCTGCCCCAGGTGATAGCTTAAGTGTGCTGTCAGATGAATTAGAAAGTACTGTGTGGTCATCGGCTCACCGAAAACGTCAACGGGGTAGTTCTCTTCCAATTTTGAACTGTCCCATTTACTGAAGGCATCCTTGATCGATTGTTTGGTAGCCATGATTTCCAAGACCAGATCTTTAGCTAAAATATTCTTCACGCTGAATTCCTTGTCACGGTCGCGCACATACCCTGAACTACCGAGTATCGCGCCAATAAAGTGCTGAAGGTTGCCGCACAGGTGCAAGCATAAATTGCCAGCCGAATTATTGATCTGCTGCTGAATCACCCAAATGCTTTTTTGATCCGGATACAGACTGATTTCCTTTTCTAATTTGTCCAGGTCTCGTAACAGAACTTTCTCAATTGAGTTAATAAAGGATTTGCTCATGGGATGAGGTCTTTTTCTATGGCTTTAATTTTAGCATCCAATAATTTTGTAGTCTCTTCAAAATCAGTTGCCGATTTCAGTGCAGTATTTACGCTCACGTAAAACTTTATTTTCGGTTCGGTGCCGGAAGGGCGCACAGAAATTTTATTTCCGCTTTCGGTATAGAACTGTAGCACATCTGATTTTGGAAGATTGATAGCAGTCTTCTTTCCATCAAGCAGGGAAACTTCCTCGCTCGATTTGTAATCTAATTTTCGCACTACTTTTTCTCCGGCAAGTACAGCGGGTGGTTCATTTCTGAATTTGGTCATCATGTCCTTAATCTGCTGTTCACCTTCTGCACCTTTGCGCACCAGATTAATCAACCCTTCGCGGTAGTAACCAAAGTCAACATACATTTGAAGAAGCCAATCATATAATGTTTTGCCTTCATCTTTTGCCACTGCTGCCATTGCGGCAAAGAATGCACAGGCTGAAACCGCATCCTTGTCGCGCACAAAGTCACCCACCATGTAGCCATAACTCTCTTCACCAGCGGCAACAAATCGCTTCTTGCCATCCAATTGATTCATCACCTCGGCAATGTATTTGAAACCCGTAAGGGTGTTAACACACTCAAGCTTGTAATGCTTTGCCATCGTATCCACAAGTTCGGTGGTAACAATGGTTTTGGCCATGTATGCTCCTTTTGTTTCATGTTGATTTTTCATCACAAACCACATCATGAGACTAAACGCCTGATTTCCATTCAACAAGAAGAATACTCCGCTTTTGTTTTTGATGGCGATGCCTACGCGATCGGTGTCCGGATCGGTTGCCATTACCAATTCAGCCTTTAGTTGTGCGGCCTTGTTTAGTGCCATTTCCATGGCTGATTGCTCTTCGGGATTAGGAGAGTGAACGGTTGGAAAATTTCCATCGGGCACGCGCTGTTCTTCAACAATGTTTACGTTCGTAAAGCCCAATCGCTTGAGACACTCGGGCACCATGGTAATGCCTGCTCCGTGAATACTAGAGTACACCAGTGAAATATCCTTTTGTCTTACAATGCTTTCCTTTCCCGGAAGCACTTGAGCTACGGCCTGATAATAAGCATTTTCTACTTCCGGCCCGATGGTTTTGATGAGCGCAGGATTTGCGGTAAACTTAATTTGATCAAATCCGGAAATAGCATTTACTTCCGTGATCACATTTTTATCATGCGGTGGCACAAGTTGCGCGCCATCACCCCAATAGGCCTTATAGCCGTTGTACTCTTTAGGATTGTGCGATGCCGTAATCACGACACCCGACTGGCACTTTAAATGACGAATGGCAAATGAGAGAAGTGGGGTTGGTCGCAATTCCTTAAACTTATAAACAGTAATGCCATTGCCCGAAAATACATCGGCAGTGATTTGAGCAAAGTACTCGCTGTTATTTCGGCTATCGAAAGCGATTGCGACACTTATGTTTTGCCCAGGAAATGACTTAATAAGGTAATTGGCAAGCCCTTGTGTGGCAGCACCTACCGTATATTTATTCATGCAGTTGGCTCCAACGCCCATAATGCCACGCAACCCTCCGGTGCCGAACTCCAGGTTCTTATAGAAGCTGTCAATCAGCGGTTTAGAGTTTGTGTCATTCAGTAATCGGGTGATCTCTGATTTGCTTTGCTGGTCAATGGCAGAACTACCAAGCCACTGGTTAGCACGATTTTGAGATAAGGTCAGCAACGAATCCATGAACTATGCGTTAGGGTATATAAATTTTAAACCAACAAATTTAATTGTTTATGAGATCAAAATTAATGCTTCTGCTTTCAGTTGTACTGCTTTCTTCATTTTCGTCTTTTGCACAGGAATACAAAGTGGTGACTATCGTAGAGTCCATTGTACCAGGCGGATTGGGTCGTTCCAGAATTGTGGATGCCAAGGAGGGTGTCGATTACAAGAATTTTACTACGGAGCGAACAACGGGTGGCAAGAGCGATCAGGGAGATATCAAAAGAAGTGATGTGAAGATCGATAACTTTGGTGAGACGAAGTTGCTGAACTTCTTCAGTATTGCCGGTATTAATTTTCAGAACATTGCTTCCAACGATGCTGTGATCACTTCAAAGATAAATGATCTGGCTAAGGAAGGTTGGCAGTTACTTTTTGTAACCAGCGGAGTTGAAAGTGATGCGGGCAAGCAGGATGGAGAAGGTATTTTTATCACTCGCCTCATTTTTAAGAAGTAATATTTCGATTATAATCTTCCGTAAAATAAAAGAGCCACCGATTCAATCAGTGGCTCATTTATTTACTCTGAAATCAATTAAAGATTTCCTCTCAATTCCTGCTCGTGCTCGATGGCCTCGAACAAGGCTTTGAAATTTCCTTTCCCAAACGACTTGGCACCGTTTCGCTCGATGATCTCAAAGAAAACTGTAGGTCTATCCTGAATTGGCTTAGTGAAGATTTGCAGGAGATAACCTTCTTCATCGCGGTCGATGAGAATGTTTAGCTTCTTCAATTCCTTTAAGTCCTCATTGATGTGCCCCACGCGGTCGAGAATGTCTTCATAATAAGTTTCAGGTACATAAAGAAACTCAACCCCGCGATTTCTCAGTTCAGTCACGGTTTCAATAATGTCATCGGTTGCGATGGCGATGTGTTGCACGCCCGCACCTTTATAAAAATCCAGGTATTCTTCAATCTGTGATTTCTTCTTTCCTTTCGCAGGTTCATTGATTGGGAATTTGATATAGCCATTTCCATTGGAAACAACTTTTGACATGAGCGCGCTGTATTCCGTAGAAATGTCCTTATCATCAAACGTTATCAGCAACTTAAAGCCCATCACTTCCTCGTAGAAGTTCACCCAACGGTTCATTTGGCCTAGCTCTACATTGCCCACGCAGTGGTCTACATATTTCAATCCTATGGGCTTGACATTAACATTACTTTTCACCGGTTTATACCCTGGAAGAAATGCTCCTTTATAGTTTTTGCGTTCAATGAAACGATGAATCGTTTCGCCATAGGTCTTGATGGAGGAAATGACTACTTCTCCAAATTCATCTTTGATTGTTTTAGGCGCTTCATCTGCTTCCGCGCCACGCGAGGTGGTCTCCTGAAATGACTTTGTAGAGTCATCTACCCAAAGCGCCAGTGCCTTTACGCCATCACCATGCTTTTGCTGATGCTTTGCAATTTCTGAATCGGGCTGAAGGGCCGTTGTTAGCACAAATCGTATTTTATTCTGCTGAAGAACATAGGATGCGCGATCGCGAACTCCCGTCTCTGGGCCCGCATAAGCAACCAGCTCAAAGCCAAGACAATGTTGATAGTAAAGTGATGCTTGTTTGGCATTGCCTACATAAAATTCAATATGGTCGGTGCCATTGATGGGGAGGAAATCTTCGTTCATAAAAACCGCGATTAAGTTCTCGTAAAATTAAACAATACTCTCTTTCGCTGGTAGCCTTCTGGGAGGGATCTTCCAGGGGCCTTGTTTTGTCAAAATTTTTAAAATCCCGTCTATTTCGATAATCTTGAAGAAAATTTTAAGGCATGGATTTAAAAGCATTGGATAAAGCTCTTCAGGAAATAGCAAAACGTAGGAATGAATTAAAGAAGTTGGATTACAATAATCCAAAGTACGATGACCTGGAAGAAGAATTGCATGATCTGGAAGACACACTTCAGGTAAAATATGGTGAATACCTCGAAGAAGCGCTTCAAAATGTGCATGACGAATATTGCCCTGATACCGATGTATTGTTTCCAATTGCTTATTTAGCAAAGACTTACCTGATCAGTGATAAAATGGAATTCAGTGTAGCGCCAAATGAAGGTGTTTTTGTGGAAATTGATTCGATGCCTGGAAAGGAGACGAAGCTTGTGATCGTGCCAAATCCTACTCGGGTGATCCTCAATGTTGGTAATGGACAGCAGAAAGTAATCTGGACTGCGCAATAACTTTAGAGAATTCATAAAAAAGGCTCAGGATATTCTCTTGAGCCTTTTGATTTTTATACTTGATCGTTATTCATACCCCAGTTTTTTTCTCACTCTGGCAAGCACCTCGCGGGCTATCATTTTTGCTTTTTCTTCTCCTTGCGCCAACTTCTTTTCAAGCTCTTCAGGATTACTCATGAAGAAATTGAACAGCTCTCGTTCTTTGCTGAACTTTTGAAGAATCAATTCAAATAACTCTTGCTTGGCATGACCATAGCCAAAATTTCCCGCAAGGTATTTCGAGCGCAAAGCTTCTGTTTGTTCAGCACTGGCAACCAGCTTATAGATGGCAAATACATTATCTTTCGCAGGATCTTTTGGCGCCTCCATGGGAGTGCTATCGGTAACAATTGACATGACTTGCTTGCGCAATTCCTTTTCAGGTAAAAAGATATCAATGATGTTTCCATAAGACTTACTCATTTTCTGTCCATCTGTTCCCGGAATGGTCATCACCGTTTCTTCAATGCGAGCTTCGGGCACTACAAAGGTTTCTCCATATTGGTTGTTGAATGAAGTAGCAATGTCTCGCGCCATTTCCACATGTTGGCGTTGATCTTTTCCCACAGGAACGAAATGAGCGTTGTACAAAATTATGTCTGCAGTCATTAGCACCGGGTAGGTAAACAACCCTGCATTCACATCCGACAAGCGGTCAGACTTATCCTTAAAGGAGTGCGCATTGGCCAGCATCGGAAAAGGCGTGAAGCAGTTCAGGTACCAGGTGAGCTCACATACTTCGGGTATTCTGCTCTGGCGATACAACAGATTTTTTTCAATATCAAAACCAAAGGCGAGCCATGCCGCGGCCACAGCTCTTACGTTGCTGATGCGTTGCTCGGCATCTTTAATCGTGGTGAGTGAATGGAGATCGGCAATGAAAAAAAACGATTCATTGCCAGGCTGTTGCGATAGTTTAATGGCAGGTATAATCGCTCCGAGAAGATTTCCTAAGTGAGGGCGACCACTGCTTTGAATTCCGGTTAATATCCTTGACATAGCTACAAAGAAACTAAAAACTGTTTTATCCTTTTACACGCCCGAAATTAGTGACCAATTATTTTTCAAACATGTATTTTTGCATTCATGAGGAAAATTAGTGTTGTGTTTTTGATTTTGATCTCTGTTGGAAGGGTAGCGGGGCAATCTTCTGACCCGATTTTATTTCGGGAGAAATCGTTTGACTTTGGTGAAATCAGTGAAGGGGCCGGGCCGGTGATGCACGAATTTTCATTTACTAATCTTAGTGGCAGACCCATCAAAATTCTTTCTGTGCAAGCATCGTGCGGATGCACCACTTCGGGTTGGAGTCAGGAACCAGTGCCTCATGGAAAGTCCGGCTTTGTAAAGGCAAACTTTGACCCAAGCGGACGACCAGGCTATTTCAGCAAAGCGCTGACAGTGACTACTGATTTGGATGGTAACGCGATTGTACTTCAGATTAAAGGAAACGTAACCGATGGCAAATCAGGTGTGGCATTGGCCGATTGGCCCGAGGCTTCTGGAAACCTCAGGCTTAAAGCCAGTTCCTTTAACCTTGGAAAAGTGTTTATCAACAAAGAAGCTGCAACGGTCACTTTTAAATTGTTTAATGCTGGTTCTCAGGTTATACACCTGAATAATGTACAATCTCCTAAATATTTAAAGCTTACGGCACCGCAAGCGATTAAAGCAGGGGAGGTTACTTCCGTTACGATCCAGTTTGATGCTCGTGCAAAGGGACAATATGGGTTTGTTTCAGAAAATATTACTCTGGACACAGATGATGAATTGGCACCAACCAAATCATTTTCAGTCTATGCCACAGTGGAAGAGAATTTTCCACAACTTTCTCCTGATGAATTGGCGAAGTCTCCTACGCTCAGCTTGCAAGTTGGTGCTGTAGAATTTGGCAGCGTCAAAACAGAGAACACATTGCAAAGAGAAGTTAGTATAAGGAATACTGGGAAAAGGGAATTAATCATCCGTGCGCTACAGAGTAACTGCAACTGCCTTACTTATGAAATAGACAAACAGAAACTTGCACCAGGGCAGGAGGCTTTGCTAAAACTCATTCTTGCAACTTCACAACGAACCGGACCCTTACAAAAAGCGATCACTATCTACTCAACTGATCCCAAGGCTCCGGTGCAACGCATTACCGTTACTGCGTTGGTTCATTAGACGCAGTGAGAGGATAATTCCAGAATACATTTATGCGTTTCAAATTTCTCAGAGCCAAAAGAATATCTTTTTTGATTCTGCCACTATGTTTTGGATCAATTTTCTTAAAGCGGCAGTTCCTAAACAAATGATGCCTTAATGGTCTCCATTGGGATAAACATCCGTCCAATGTCCAATGATATGAAGCCAAACCCATTATAGAAAGTACGAGCTTTTTCGTTGATTGGATCTGTGACAACCGCCCACGAACCAATGGAAGAACTGGCATGATAGGCACGTATTAATGCATCCGCTAGTAATAATTCCCCAATGCTTTGTCCTTTATATCTAGTATCCCGAGCAAGTCTACCTAAGAGTGTGACTGGTAAGTTTCTGTACGGTAGTTTCTTTTGGAAATTGTCTGGAATTAGTGTCCTGTCAATACTGTCTGCAGACAGTGTATAGTAACCTTTAACTGAATTGCCTTCGCCCTCTAAAATAAAGCAGACCGCGACCTGTCGCCTAACGTCTTGCCCTGCCTGTTTCTTGAGATAGACTTCCAGAGAATGTTCTTCACAAGCGAAGGCATTTTTTTTGTGAGAAGAATTTAAAGCTACCGTGTGAAGCATTAATTATTTCGACTTGAGCAATTCATTGTGCTTCTTCATGGCCTGTTTTAATTTTTCATTTGGCTCAGGAGGATTGATAAGCGCATTGAAGAATATCTCCCGATCTTTCTCAGAAGAGAGCCAGTTATTATGTTTTTCCATAATGGCTTCCGCTTTTTCTGAAACCGCACTGATGATGAAATCAGTAAGCGATCGAAAACCACCTATTTCAAGAGCTTGCTCAAAATAGTCCTTTTGCTTGCGAGGAATGCGCAGATCAAGCCTGGATAGCTCCTTAGTTTTCATACGATTTCAGTTTGTACATATAAATAACGGAAAAATGCTGTACAAGTTCAAGCTTATGACGGAAAAATGCTGTACAAAGCCCAAATCGGTAATCAGCACATTCTGAAATGCTTTTTTTGAAATAAACGAGCCTTCCCGGTAGGTACATATAAAAAAGCCCCAATCTTCTTGATCGGGGCTCCTCCTTATAAGTTAATGCTTTAGTTGCTGATGGTCACCGTTCCAAGATCGGTAACATTACCAACAGATACAGAGACATTCTCTTTTGTCAGTGGCTGATAGCCAGTTTTCGGTGCGAAAGAAACTTTATAGGTTCCTGCTGCTAATCCTTTGATCATGAACTTACCTGTTGCCTGATCTGCGAACGCTGTTCCCAGAGTATCGGTACCAGAAATTGCATAGACCGCAGGGGTTGATTCGATTGGTGTAACCACTCCCTTCACTGCTCCTGAAGTAGCTTCGGCAATGGTTCTGATCACCGGCTTTAAATTGTATTTGCCGCTATTACCAGCCTTTACAATAGAACGAGCGGCATCGAAGTCAAGGATCAATTTGTAGGTAATACCTTCTTCCAGTGTAGTGTTTACATTCAGCTTCAAGCCTGATTGCTGAGCACTAGGGGTGGTTAAGCTTATCGTCTGTCCGCCAATTTTTACGGAATTGTTGGTTCCCAAAATCAATCGAACCTGTGATAATTTACCAGTAGGCAATTCAATTTTTCCCAGCAGCACATCAAGACCATTGGTAAGATCAAGAATATTATAGACACCAGACTGGATGTCAACTGATTTCCATCCGCTATCATCACTGCCCGTATTTACCTGAACACCTTGCACATCAATGTTAACTTCCTGATAATCACCAGGTGCATCGGTAAGCCGTACCTCCACTGTTGCAGTTTTTGCGCTTTGATTGTCACAGGCAATAAACCCCAACCCAAAAATCGACAGAATGCTTACAAAAATTAGTTTTTTCATGGTCATTAAAAGTTTGTTTGGTGCTTTAGACGCATCAAAATTAGTAAGGTTTAAGCCAGATTTTGAGCAATGATCATGGCAGCATCACCCTTACCATAAAATTGGCGATGAGTGTCAAATACGGAAGACGAAAAGTCGTTATAAGCTTTTAAAATTTTTACTTTTTCGGCACCAGCAAGCCTATTGGTGCCAGCTTCAACCAGTTCAATCCATTCGGTTTGATCCCGGAGCGTGATGCAGAACTTGTTGAAGAAGAAAGCTTCTTTTTGCAGACCACCGCTATCGGTAAGCACTATACTGCAATTGTCTAACAGTGAAAGCATATCGAAATATCCCACCGGCTCGATGATCTTTGCTTCAAGGTTGATCTGATGTTCTCTCAAATAAGATTTTGTTCTTGGATGCAACGGCACTACTACACTTTTGTCCTGGTTTATCGCGTTGATTGCATCGCAAATTTCTTTCAGGCGCTTAGGGTCATTCGTATTTTCTGCGCGGTGAATCGTGGCCAGCGCAAATGGTTTTCCTTCAAGGCCTTCATTTCTAATGACGGATGATTTTTCTTTTGCCTTTTGGCGATAGTAGAGCACAGCATCATACATTACATCCCCACTCAGTACTATTTTATTTTCAAAATTCTGAAAGCCTTCTTTGTGAAGGTTGTCTATGGCGGTTTGGGTAGGGCAGAAGAGAACATTGCTGATTCGATCAGTAAGAATGCGATTTACTTCTTCCGGCATTTTCATTTCGTAGCTTCTGAGACCGGCTTCAACATGCGCAACCGGAATGTGGAGCTTTACGGCAGCGAGCGCACCTGCTAATGTTGAATTGGTATCGCCATACACCAAAACATGATCAGGTTTTTCATCAAGAAGCACTTGTTCAATTCGCTCGAGCATGCGCCCTGTCATGGCACCGTGATTCAGTCCGCTCACTTCAAGATTATAATCGGGCATGGGTATTTCCATTTCATCGAAAAATACCTGACTCATGTTATGATCAAAGTGCTGGCCAGTATGCACGATCAACTCCTGTGCTCCAACTTTTTTCAGTGCGCGCGATACCGTGGCTGCTTTAATGAATTGTGGTCGTGCACCGAGCACGGTAACAATTTTCATTGCTAAGAGAATGCAGGAATTCCGGTAATGTGATTTCCTAAGATCAACAAGTGGATATCATGTGTTCCCTCATAAGTCACAACCGACTCAAGGTTCATCATGTGACGCATGATCGGATATTCGCCCGTGATGCCCATGCCACCATGAATTTGTCTTGCTTCGCGTGCGATTTCCAACGCTACATGAACGTTGTTTCGCTTTGCTAAAGAGATCTGTGCCGTTGTGGCTTTTCCTTCATTCATCAAAATACCGAGGCGCCAATTGAGTAGTTGGGCTTTTGTAATTTCGGTAAGCATCTCTGAAAGTTTTTTCTGCACCAGCTGGAAAGATCCGATTGGTTTGCCAAACTGAATGCGTTCCATCGCGTACCGTCTTGCTGAGTCATAGCAATCCATGGCCGCTCCAATTGCACCCCACGCAATGCCATAGCGTGCAGAATCCAAGCACATCATTGGCGCGCCTAAACCATTTTTTCCAGGTAGCAGATTTTCTTTTGGAACTTTCACATCATTGAACACAAGCTCACCGGTAGTGCTTGCCCGTAGCGACCACTTACCATGGGTTTCCGGAGTTGAAAAACCCGGCATGCCTCGTTCAACAATCAGCCCGTGAATTCTTCCTGCTTCATTTTTTGCCCAAACCACCGCCACATCGGCACGCGGTGAATTGGAAATCCACATCTTGGCACCATTCAGCAAGTAATGATCACCCATATCTTTGAAATTGGTGACCATGCCACTGGGATTTGATCCGTGATCAGGTTCGGTCAATCCAAAACAGCCAAGCCATTCGCCAGAGGCAAGTTTTGGAAGGTATTTTTTACGGTGCTCTTCGCTTCCGAATTTATAAATAGGATACATCACCAGCGATCCTTGCACGGATGCCGTTGAGCGCATACCAGAATCACCGCGCTCAATTTCCTGCATCAATATTCCATATGAAATGTAATCTAAGCCGCCACCGCCATACTGCTGAGGAATGGTCGGCCCGAATGCGCCAATCTCTCCAAACTTGCGAACAATCTCGTACGGAAATTCTGCCCTCTGTGCCCAGTCCTCAATGTTGGGACTGATCTCTTTCTTAACAAAATCACGAATGGAAGAACGGATCAACTTATGCTCTTCGGTAAGCAAATCATCAATGGCATAAAAATCAGGTTGTTCGTAACGGTCTTGTTTGGTAGACTTTTTCGTTTTGGGTTCGGCAGTCGGACTAGACATGAGATTTTTGTTTATTCTTTCTTAAAAACTCAAATTTACGCAAGTATTAATTAATTCTATGGATAATTCTGCCCTTGATCCGTCCCTAAGTGAACAACTCAAAAAGCTTCAACAGAAGTATGCCGTGATGGGGCAAGATTTATCTTCTTATCTGGATGGATTGCTCTATTCCGATTACCTCACCTATTGGGATTACATTCACCTGGATACCTTGCTTAGCCTGCAAAATCCCAAGACGCGTTTCCCGGATGAAAAAGTATTTATCGTTTATCATCAAATCACCGAGCTATATTTCAATTTGATCCTGTGGGAGTTGGAGCAAATTGCCGAAAAGGAATCTATTGATGAAAAGTTCTTTTGTGCAAGGCTTGATCGCATCATCCGATACTTTCGCCACCTTGAAAATTCTTTTATCATTATGATTGATGGTATGGAGAAGGAGCAATTCTTAAAGTTCAGAATGTCGCTTTTACCTGCCAGCGGATTTCAGTCTGCACAGTATCGTCTAATTGAGATTTGTTCAACGGATATGATCAATCTGGTCACCCCGGCAGATCGTGCATCACTTCCGGAGCAAAGCACCATTGAGCAGCAAGTAGAAAAATTGTATTGGCGGAGTGGTGCAACAGAGTTAGCTACCGGAAAGAAGACGCTGACACTTCAACAATTTGAAGAGAAGTACCTTGATTTATTTAAGTCAACCGGAGCAAAATATCAGAATCGAAACCTGAGAAAGATTTTCTCTGCTCACTTCAAGAATTCTGATAAAGTAATTGAGCGATTAAAAGAATTAGATCAATTGTCCAACGTGCTCTGGCCCTTGGCGCACCTCAAGTCCGCTGCACGTTATCTACAAAAGGACCCCGAAGACATCAAGGCGACAGGTGGTACTAACTGGCAGAAGTATTTACCCCCACGTTTTCAAAAAATTATGTTCTTCCCCGAATTGTGGAGCGCTTCTGAGCAGGCCGAGTGGGGTAAGGCTGCCGTATTAAAGGCACTTCACTAGAATAGAGTTTCGGCATAATTCTGGTTAATTTTAGAACGACTTATTGTGCCGTGAGAAGATCCATTTTCTTTTTTCTTTTTAGCTTCCCAATCCTTGCGCTTTCCCAAGGTATCGCTCGTTACACTTATCACGATGCAGAAAAGAAAAACCTAAAAGAAGTTTATTATGTGAAGGATACTGTGAGTAACATCCTTAACGGTCGCTACATCTCTTATTTTCTCAGTGGCAATGTGGAATCCAAAGGTCAGTTTGCCAATAACGAAACAACCGGTGTGTGGGAGTTTTATTATGAAACAGGCAAGCTGAAAATGAGAGGCATTCTGAAACAAAATTCTAACTATGGTTTGTGGGAATATTTTTATGAAAGCGGTGAAAAGAGCATGGAGGGCGTAATCAATGAAAAGCAGAAAGAAGGTGTTTGGAAAACATATTTTGAAAATGGAAATGTGCGTGAGTTGGGAGAGTATAAGAACAATAAACGCATTGGTTTATGGAAGTCTTATTTTGAAGATGGCGTACTGCGGGGAGAAATTGAATATCAGGATGATCACGGTCGGTACATAGAATACGACCACAACGGAAAGATAATTGCAGAAGGACCTCGAGTAGGTGCAAAGAATGTCGGCCACTGGAATTATTTTGATCAGGAGGGGAAACTTGCATCAGAAGGAGATTTTATGGCTGGCAAAAAGGAAGGTGATTGGAAATACTATTACCCTTCCGGTAAAGTTTCAAGTTCAGGAAGATTTAAGGAAGATGAGCCGGCAGGAGATTGGACGTACTATTTTGAGGATGGTACCATTAGCTCGCGTGGTGAGTTTGTATCAGGAAAAAAGAGTGGCTACTGGACCACTTACAACACCGCTGGAAAATTAAAAAGTGAAATCACTTTCGTGAATGGCTCAGGTGAATACCGAGAATATTATCGTGGTGGTAAACTAAAGGTAAAAGGCACTGTGGTCAACAGCAAGAACCAAGGCAAATGGCAATACTTTTTCGAAGATGGAAAGCTTGAGGGAGAATGCGATTTTACAGAAGGTAAAGGAACGTATTATGGCTACTATCCCAATGGCACGCTTCAGACGAAAGGGCAAATTGAGGATGACCTTCGCGTAGGCACCTGGGAGTTGTATGAGCCTGATGGAAAGCTCAGCGGCTATTACAAGCCTTTTTATGAAGATAAAGCGCTCAGTAGCGAGATCAACGCACTGGTGGAAAAATCAAAGACTCCTGCACCCCTAAAAAAGCAAACCACACGAAGGGGTTTTTACTATTTCTCTCCGTTATACCCCGAATATCATGGTGTAATCCTGGGGGGAAATCCTGCATTGACTTTTGTAGGTGTGATGCCCTTGACGGTGGAATTTTACAATCAGGAGCGACTCGGTCATGAGTTTGGTTTTGAAGGAATCCGTAGCCCGTTTTTTACTGAAGACGGACAAGTGCCAGAAGATCAACTTTTCAAAAGAGGCTATGCTATTTCCCTACGCCAAAAATTCTATAACCCGATGCGCACCGGCATGTGGTACTTTGCCCATGAGTTTCGCTTCTCCAATATTGGTCATTACGCAAACATCAAATTCCCATTGTCACCACAAACCATTGTAACAGCCACTGCCACCGAACAACGTGCCGAATATGGTGTAATGCTAGGCAGGCGCCTGATGAAAAAAAACAATGGAGACGGTTTTACAATCGATGCATTTGTCGGCTATGCCGCAGGCTACCGAAGGTTTGATGTTGAACCTATTTATGAATCTGTTTTCAAGTCGCTCCAGCAAAGCCCGTTTTCAAATACCCTTAGAATCGGATTGAACTTTGGCTATTGCCTTTCCTTTGATGGCAGGCGCTAGTGTGCTTTCTTTGCATAAACTATTGAAAGGATAAATACCTTTCCTATGAACAAAACAACAGAAGTTATTCTCACTGCTCAGCAAGCTTTTGAGGAAGGTCATTTTGAAGATTCCCTTTACTCAAAACTTCACCTAAAGAAAGATGGTTCTGCTTTTGTGCATCCTTTGAGGCGATCCATCGATGCACGATCAAAACAAGTACAAGTGAAAGTATTGGTCGAAATTGTTGATCGAGACTTGCCCATCATCACTTATCGCAAACCCGAGCAGTCAGTCGAAAAATCTCCGCAGGTGATCATTATTGGCGCAGGGCCAGCGGGGCTCTTTGCGGCATTGCGTCTGATTGAATTGGGAATCAAACCTATTGTTTTCGAAAGGGGAAAGGATGTTCAAACCAGAAGAAGGGATATTGCGGCAATCAACAAAGAACAAATCGTAAACCCTGAATCTAATTATTGTTTTGGTGAGGGTGGTGCGGGCACGTATTCCGATGGTAAACTTTACACCCGATCAAAAAAGAGGGGTGATGTTCGTAAAATTTTGGAGGTGCTGGTAGCCCATGGTGCAAAAGATGAAATTCTTTACGATGCTCATCCGCATATTGGCACAAACAAATTACCAAAGCTTGTAGCTTCCTTGCGCGAGACTATTCTTCAGGCCGGAGGTGAAATTCATTTCGAAAAAAAAGTAACGGATTTCAAAATCAAGGATGGTGAGTTGGTGGGTGTTATTACCAGCGATAACATGATCACGAATGGTGAGGCAGTGATCCTTGCCACAGGTCATTCGGCAAGGGATATTTTTCACCTGCTACACAAGATAGAAATTCTGATTGAACCTAAGCCATTTGCTTTGGGTGTGCGCGTTGAGCATCAGCAAAATGTAATTGATCAGATTCAGTATCATTGTTCGCTGGATCGCGATCCTTATTTGCCAGCCTCTTCCTACTCATTGGTGCATCAGGCAAAAATAGGAGGCAAGGAGCGGGGGGTATTTTCATTTTGCATGTGCCCAGGCGGCTTCATCGTGCCCGCAGCAACGGCCCCAGGTGAAGTAGTGGTGAATGGCATGAGCCCCTCGCGCAGAGATTCAAAGTTTGCCAATTCCGGAATTGTGATGGCCGTTGAGATTTCTGATTTCAAAAGATTTGAAAATTGGGGCCCATTAGCCGGAGTTGAATTTCAAGCAGAGATCGAGCGCAATGCTTGCCAGCTAGCAGGCGGAAAACAGACTGCACCGGCCCAGCGATTAGTTGATTTTATAGAGCATAAGACTTCATCCTCGCTTTTGGAAACCTCCTATCAGCCGGGGTTGGCTTCCATTAATTTGCACGAGCTTCTTCCCAAGTTTATTGCTGAGGGCCTCAAGCAAGGCTTCACCAGCTTTGGAAAGAAAATGAAAGGCTATTTAACGAACGAAGCTCAGATCATTGGTGTTGAAAGCAGGACATCATCACCTGTACGCATACCGCGTGATAATCAATTGCTTGAGCATCCACAGCTAAAGCGACTTTACCCCTGTGGTGAAGGCGCAGGTTATGCGGGTGGCATTGTTTCGGCAGCTATGGACGGTGAGCGGTGTGCCGAGGCGGTTGTAAAAAGTTACTTTCCATGGAAAGCCAAGTAAAGAAGAAAACAGTGATCGTGGGAGCATCTCCAGATCCATCGCGTTATGCGTATCTGGCGGCACAAATGCTAAGGGAATTTGGCCATGAGTTTGTTCCGGTGGGAATAAAAAGCGGAGTGATATTTGGTAAAAATATTCTGCATTTATCGGATAAACCAGTAATTGAAAATGTGGACACGGTTACCCTGTATGTTGGACCAATGCATCAACCTGCCTGGTACGATTTTATCAAATCACTAAAACCTAAACGCGTAATTTTCAATCCC
This sequence comes from uncultured Cyclobacteriaceae bacterium, assembly GCA_966095315.1. GTDB lineage: Bacteria > Bacteroidota > Bacteroidia > Cytophagales > Cyclobacteriaceae > ELB16-189. The sequence goes on along the minus strand of CBHTSG010000009.1, from coordinate 116,974 downwards.
GGCACCGAAAACGATGCGCTGGAAAAAGAACTTGAGCATGCAGGAATTGAGGTTGAAGAAGCCTGCACACTGGTAATGCTTCGGACTGGTCAGTATTGAATTGTTTCTTTCGGGTACTTGGCTATTGCACCCACGCAAACTACTTTCCACTTTCCATCCTTCTTTTCTAAAACACGGATTTGCGAGGTTTCGTCCCGATCGATTTCGTCTTTTACACGCTGAATAAATCGAGCATAGGCTCCGTTTCCATATACACGAATTTCGATGAATTCATTTTCAACGATTGAATTGGACGGCTTGGAAGTTTTAAAATATTCGTCCCAATTTTTGTTGATAGCATCCCATCCTTCCACAAAACTCGTACCGGTGGAATCTGAATAGGACCAATATGCATAGGGGACTTTGAGCCAAGTGTCTGACCAGTTTTTGTAATCAACTTTAATGAACGAATTTGTTTCTTTAAAAATAACCGCTTTTATGGCGTCCTTGTCGGTTTGAGCCATCGCTGAAAAAACCGATACACAAACGATCAATAGTGTTAACTTATAGTTCGTTTTCATAGCCCTTAGTTGTTTTGTGGTGTTCATGAAGTTAAATAAAAAATATTAACAAACAGCCATGAACCAATTAGAGTCTTCTAACAATTTAAAATGTGACGTAAATCATATTATCTTAATGGACCAACTCCTACTTTGGACTAACTAAATTTCAAACACCATGCTAACCGAAGAAAGCTTAATCCAATTAAAAAATCATCTGGTAAAACCCGGCAAGGACATCAAACTCAAGGATTTTGATACCAAATACACGGGAAAAACCCTCAATAAGGCCGATTCTGCTATTCTTTTGGAGAATGGCAGAAAGCATTTAGCGGAGGTGCAGGATAAACTCTATGCCCATAATAAGTACAGCGTATTGATTGTGCTTCAGGCCATGGATGCTGCAGGAAAAGATGGGGCCGTTAAACATATTATGTCTGGATTTAATCCACTGGGTGTAAAGGTGTATAGTTTCAAAGCGCCTACATCGCACGAACTGGACCACGATTATTTCTGGCGTCATGAATTGGCCTTGCCGGCTCGTGGCGAGATTGCTATTCACAACCGCTCGCATTACGAAAATGTGCTTGTTACGAAAGTGCATCCTCAGTGGATTCTCAATGAGAATATTCCCGGAATTGATTCACTCAAGAAGATAGACGATAAATTCTGGCAGCAGCGCTATAAGCAGATCAGGAGATTTGAAAAAAATCTGACCGATAATGGCACAGTGATCCTCAAGTTCTTTTTACACGTTTCCAAAAAGGAACAAAAGAAAAGATTTCTCGAACGCATTGAAGACCCAAGTAAGAACTGGAAATTTTCATTATCTGATTTAAAAGAGAGAGCATTTTGGGATGACTATCAGAAGGCATATAGCGAAGCTTTGAGTGCAACATCTACTGAAAATGCACCATGGTTTGTTATCCCTGCCGATGATAAGTGGTACGCACGTCTCGCCATTGCCGCAGTAATCACCCGCCAGTTTGCCAAGTTGGATTTAAGCTACCCTATCGTGAGCCAGGCTCAAAAAGAAGAATTGCAAAAAGCTAAACTTCAGTTGATGGGCGAGCCCGACAATAGCAACGGCAAGCAAAAAGAAAAGGAGAAAAAGGTTAAAAAAGAAAAGGCTAAGGAGGTAGACTAGACTGTATCTACTGCAATTCAAGGTGAGCAGCTATCCCTCTGCTTCGGAGTTCTGCGACCTTCTCTATGAGCTGCTTTTTGATGTCGTCAGCCCATGGATTTTCTCCCAAAACTAAAATTCGCAACTTTGGTTTGTTGAGAATTTCAAGAGGGATGCTTGTTATTGAATTGCCTGAAATATCGAAATTTTCGATGTTATTTAACTTAAGTAAATAATCTGGCGACTCAATTATATGGTTATTGTTTGCCCTTAATATCTTCAAATTGTCAAGGTTTGACACAGAACCTGGCAGTGATACCAATCGGTTATTTGAGACATAGAGTTCTTGTAATTTCTCGAGTTTGCCGATAGCCTCTGGTAAACTTAAAAGCTGATTGTATGACAAGTAAAGTACTTCGAGGTTTTTTAGCTGGGATATTCGGCCATCTATCTGTTCAATTCTGTTGTAATAAAGGTCGATTTCTTTGAGCTTGGTCAACGAGTAGATACCCTCAGGAATTTCTGTTAGTTTATTTAAATAGAAGCTAAGCTGCTCTAGCTGCTCTAGTTGCGCAATTGCAGGATCAACTTTACTAATTTCGTTGCCATTAAACACCAGGCTCGTAAGGTTTGGAAATTGCATGATTGATTTTGGCACTTCGACCATCTGGTTGCCCTGTAGTTCAAGTTTTTTAAGACTATAATTTGTTTTGATTTTTGAGTTTGCCAAGTCGATGGTATTTCCATTAAGAAGAAGCTCTTTTAGTTTTCTATTCTTATGTAATCCTCTAGGTACTGCAGAAAGTTTGCATTCCGACAAGTCCAACTTTTCCAGATTTTTAAATGCACTAAATCGCTTTTGCAGTTTTCCACCCCGGACAATGATGGTAGACAGGTTTTTATTCTTATTAATCTTAATTTCTTTTTTTGAATTGTATATCATGATGGTCTTTAGCTTGAGAAGCGTGTGTAATCGACTAGGAACTTTAGTGATCTTAGTGTTAACTAATTCAATCGCCTGTAAATTTTTGCATCGATAAATTTCAAGCGGGAGTGACTCGTACGTCTCTCCTGAAAAACTTACCAACTTCACGGAGTCAAATAATCCAAGTTGCTGAACTTTTTCCCACTTTGTAAAATCGGGACTTGAATTATACAAGAAGCCAAAGCCGATGCCTTTTTTTCTTAGTGATTGGTAGATCGTAAAAATGCTGTCAGTGTATTTTCGATCCTTATTAGTGACGCGATAAATTTCCTGAACCTGTCTGGAAATTTCCGCATAAGAAATCGAATCTTCTTGCGCTGCAAAAATTGGATATGCTATTGGCTTTTGCGGAGTAATGATAGTCTGCCCGTATGCACCAACAGCAACGAGTATAACCCAACTCAGTGCGAGTAACTTCCTCATATTTTGAATTGTTTGATTATAAAACTAAGTATTTAGTTATGGAAAACAAAACCAGTAGTTTCAACTCATTTTTTTAGCGAAAAATAAGTTCATATTTCTCTCCAAAAAATGCTTAAAACGATAGTAAAAACCTTATTTTTGAAAGTTTATAAAGACCCAAAATGAGCGAAGAAAAAGCAAAGAAGGAAACTGGTTATTCAGCGAGTAATATTCAGGTTTTAGAAGGTTTGGAAGCCGTGCGAAAGCGCCCTGCCATGTACATAGGCGATATTGGCATAAAAGGACTTCATCACCTGGTTTGGGAAGTGGTCGATAACTCTATTGACGAGGCCCTGGCCGGCCATTGTGATGATATTCATGTGACCATCAACGAGGATAATTCCATCACGGTAGAAGACAACGGTCGCGGTATCCCAACTGACATGCACGAGAAGGAAAAACGCTCGGCCTTAGAGGTTGTTATGACGGTGTTGCATGCCGGTGGTAAGTTCGACAAAGACACGTACAAAGTTTCCGGTGGTTTGCATGGCGTGGGGGTTTCCTGTGTGAATGCGCTCTCATCTGTTTTAAAAGCTACGGTTTACCGTGAAGGCAAAGTATTTGAGCAGGAATACCATCGGGGTGTGCCGCAATATCCAGTGCGTGTTATTGGAGAATCTAACCGAAGAGGAACAACGGTTCACTTTCAGCCCGATCCTGAAATCTTTACTATCTCAACCGAATACAATTACGAGACAGTAGCCACCCGCCTTCGCGAGTTGGCCTTCCTAAATCCCGGGATCAAACTTAACCTTAAAGACCTTCGCGATAAAGATGAGCAAGGCCAGCCCAAATCCGACTCATTTTTATCCGTGGATGGACTGAGAGAATTTGTAGAATACTTGGACTCGACACGGGAGAAACTGATCCCCAAAGTCATTTATATCGAAAATGACAAAGCAGATATACCCGTTCAGGTTGCCATGGGGTATAACACCTCTTATAGCGAAAACCTGGTGTCCTATGTGAATAACATCAATACCCATGAGGGTGGAACTCACGTTGCCGGTTTCAGAAGAGCGTTGACACGCACCCTCAAAAGCTACGCTGAAAAATCGGGCTTACTTGAAAAGGCAAAAGTTGAAATCAGTGGCGATGACTTCCGCGAAGGATTGACAGCGGTCATTTCAGTAAAGGTGGCGGAGCCTCAGTTTGAAGGTCAAACCAAGACCAAACTTGGAAACAACGAGGCCATGGGTATTGTGGATCAAAGCGTAGGGGAGATACTTCAAAATTTCCTGGAAGAGAATCCGCGCGAGGCAAAGCTCATCGTGAATAAAGTAATTCTTGCTGCCCAAGCGCGCATTGCCGCACGTAAAGCGCGCGAGATGGTGCAACGCAAGAACGTACTATCAGGCACCGGGCTTCCCGGCAAACTTGCCGACTGCGCCAGTTCGGATCCGTCCATTTGTGAACTATATCTTGTTGAGGGTGACTCTGCCGGGGGATCAGCAAAGCAGGGGAGAGATCGTAATTTTCAGGCTATCCTTCCGCTTCGTGGAAAAATATTAAACGTAGAGAAAGCTCAGGAGCACAAGATCTACGAGAACGAGGAAATTAAGAACATGATTACCGCCCTGGGTGTCAGCTTTGGAACGGCCGATAATGAAAAAGGTCTTAACCTTACTAAACTTCGTTATCACAAAATCATCATCATGACCGATGCTGACGTAGACGGAAGTCACATTCGCACGTTGATATTGACCTTCTTCTTTCGTTACATGCGCGAACTTATTGAACAAGGCTACATCTACATTGCCCTTCCGCCACTGTACTTATTGAAGAAAGGAAAAGACGAGCGCTATTGCTGGAACGAAGAGGAGCGCGATGCCTTGATCAAAGAGATGAGTAAAGATGGCAAGGAAGACAGCGTTGGGGTTCAGCGTTATAAGGGTTTGGGAGAAATGAATCCCGAACAATTGTGGACGACAACGATGGAGCCAGTTAACAGAACCTTAAAGCAGGTTAGTATTGAGTCAGCGGCTGAAGCAGATCACTTATTCTCTATGCTGATGGGCGATGAAGTTGCACCTCGCAGGGATTTTATTGAGAAGAATGCGAAGTATGCCAAAATAGATATCTAAGAACAAGGCCTTTCATGGATCGTTTCAGCGAAGTACGGACAGCCGAAGACATTGTCGTTAAGCAAATACTGGAGAGTAACTACATCAGCCGCGATTTAAGTTGGCTGCAGTTCAACTATCGTGTATTAGATCAGGCTCGTCATATCGATCGCAGTATTTTTGAACGTTTGAAATTTCTGGCGATCACCGCATCGAACCTTGATGAGTTTTGTACCATTCGACTGGGAAGTTTATACAACTATATTGACTACGGCAAGGAACGCTTTGACTATAGTGGTTTGCGTGAACTACCCTTTCGGCAGCATTTGCTGGGGGAAATACATCGATTCGTTAATAATCAAAATGACTATTTCATCAAGAAGCTGAAGCCGCTTTTTGAAAAGAATAATTTCAGAATAGCTGAGTATCGTTCACTTTCTATTGAAAACACAGCGATGGTGGAGCATTATTTTATGCGCACCATTTTCCCGATGCTCACGCCCATGCTGTTTGATAATTATCACACCTTTCCGGTTTTGAAAAATAACCGCTTACTTTTTGGTGTGGTGACTAAGGCGCCACAAGATCCCAACAATCAACTGCGCGTTTCTTTTATTCAGGTGCCTTCAAACATTCCTCGCTTTTATGAAATCTTAAATGTTGATGGATCTATCTCTTTCGTGCCGGTAGAAGAGATCATCCGAAATAATATTCACCACCTTTTCAGGAATATTGAAATTAAGAGTGTAAATCTTTTCAGAATCAACCGCAATGGAGATTTCACGCTGGAAGAAAGCGAAGATATCGAGTCTAACTTTTTGGAAGAGCTTAAGCGAAAGCTTCAAACCAGAAGAACAGGCAGGGTGGTGAGAATGGACATTGAAGAAAATCCTGACCCATGGATTGTGCGATTGCTTAAGATACAGTGGGACCTTGATGATCTTAATATTTTTCAAATCCCCCGTGAGGGAATGATTGATTTTACGGGTATTGGACAGATCATCAACCACAAGCAGTTCAAAGATAAGAGGCTTCAGCCTCGCCCTCCGATCAAACCGGTTTCATTTCCGGAACAAGGCACGCGCGATTTATTTGATGTATTGAAGGAGCGCGATATTCTTTTGCACCACCCGTATAATTCTATGGAGCCAGTGCTGGAGCTGCTGGAGAAAGCCGCTGACGATCCGTATGTCCTGAGTATCAAAATCACTATTTATCGCTTATCAAAGGAATCCCGCGTAAGCGCGGCTTTACTTAAAGCAGCTGAAAATGGAAAGCATGTTTCCGTATTGTTTGAAGTGAAGGCACGGTTTGATGAAGAGAATAATTTGCGCGAAGCACAGAAACTTCAAAAGGCGGGCTGCTTTGTAATTTATGGTGTAAGTAGTTTAAAGACTCACACCAAGCTGTTGTTAATTGTTCGCAACGAACATGATCGTGTTTATCGTTATGTTCATTTGTCAAGTGGTAATTACAATGAGACCACATCACGCTTTTACACTGACATTGGGCTATTGAGCACAAACGAAACGTACGCCAACGATGTGTCGGAATTTTTTAACGTTATCACTGGGCACTCGCAACCTACTGCTTATCGTAACCTTATTACCAGTCCTCGCGATATGCGAATTCAGCTTGTTAATCTCGTGAATAAAGAGGCTGAAAATGCAAAGAATGGAGTGCCAGCAGGCATTGTGATCAAGCTTAATTCTCTCCAGGATAAGGAATTGATTGATGCACTTTATGAGGCATCGCAAGCCGGTGTGCCTGTTAAACTTATTGTTCGTGGCATGTGTTGCCTTCGACCTGCGAGAAAGGGGTTGAGTGAGAATATTGAAGTGATTTCTATCGTTGGTGAGTTTTTAGAACATTCCCGAATTTACTACTTCCACAATTCAGGAACACCCAAAGTTTACATTGGAAGTGCCGATGCTATGGTGAGAAGCTTCGATCGCAGAATCGAGTCGTTGTTCTTGCTGGAGCAGGAGATGCTTCGCAAGCAAGCGATGAATATTCTCCGGTATAATCTGATGGACAATGTGAACTCTTATACCATGCAAGAGGACGGTTCTTACATTATCAAAGAGCAAAATGGTGAACCTCCCTTCAATGTTCACAAGGAGTTTTACAATGTTACAAGGGAAATAATTCAAGATGTGAAATTGTTCTGAATATCAGAATCTTCCCTTTTTAAATTCAATTTTCTTTTGTTGAATGTTGGTCTCCAGGAGATGAAGTAAAATGCCATCTTTTAAGCCCACATCGGGCACGATGATGCTTTGTGAGTGAGCCCATTGCATAACTTTAAGATAGATATCACTGGCAGGAACAATAACATCAGCACGATCGGGGTTCATTTGCAGTTGATAGATACGGTCTTCAAGACTGTAACTTTCAATCATCTTTTTAATCTCCTTTACTTTCTTGATTGAAATAGCGTGCCCAGGCTTTTTCTTGGCTAGCTCGAATATTTTACTAATGTTTCCTCCTGTACCTACCGAGATCACTTTTCCATATTCTTTTTTAACATGATCCTTAACCCACTTCTCCATATCGGTCCACATGATAGGCGAATCGTGATGCTCCAGCACCCGAACTGAGCCTACTTTGAATGACCTTGTCTTAATTTTTTTTCCATTAGTGAACAGGTTTAGTTCTGTGCTACCACCACCAACATCAATGTGTAGGTAAGTATGGTCTGTGAGGTAGGAGCTAATGGCCTTATTAATCAAATCAGCTTCAAGGTGACCATCAATGATATTGATTTTAACACCGAGCTCTTGCTCTACTTGTCGTGATAATTCTTCGCCATTTTCTGATTCACGCATCGCGGAGGTAGCGCAAAACATGTAGTCGTCAACTTCGTAAAGCTCCAGAAGCAGTTTATAGGTTTTCATTAACTTCTTGAACTTATCAATGCTTTCTTTGCTGATGCGATTAGTAGTAAATACATCATGGCCCAGGCGCAGCGGGAATCGAACGTATTCTAATTTTTTAAAGAGAACTTTGTTTCCTTGGTCCAGTACTGTGGAGATCTGCAAACGAATTGCATTGGACCCTATATCAATGGCGGCAAGTTTCAAATTTAAAGATGATATTTCTGCGCAAAGATCATGAATATCTTCTAATCACTAAACAAATAAAGTACGAATTGATGATGAATCGACAACCCTCCCGGTCGGTCCATAAATTTTGTTTTGAAATCACTTTCTATTTTATTTGCAGTGCTTATCCAGAAAGACCGAGGGACAGGGCCCTATGAAGTCTTAGCATCCTACTCCGACTCGATCGGGGCGTTGTGCTAAATCCCCTTCTGCACCGTGCAGGAAAAGATGAGCAAAGCCTATCTTCAAGAGGCTCTTTCTGGAAGCAATAAATTAACGTTAACAGAGAGAGTGAAAATTCAGGACATTTTAGAGAAGCGTATTCTGGTACTAGATGGCGCTATGGGTACGATGATTCAGCGTCATAAGCTAGAGGAATCAGATTTCAGAGGAGAGCGCTTCAAAGCACATCCACATCCGCTGAAAGGCAATAATGATTTGCTTTCCATTACAAGACCGGATATTATTAAAACGATTCACAGTCAGTACTTTGAAGCTGGTGCAGATATTGTGGAAACCAATACCTTCAGCTCAACTACGATCGCGCAAGCCGATTATCATCTTGAAGAAGCTGTATATGATTTGAATTATCAGTCCGCCAAGATTGCAAAAGAAATAGCGGATGAATTTACCAGCAAGGAGCCTAATAAGCCACGGTTTGTAGCCGGTGCGATAGGCCCTATGAACAAGACGCTTTCTCTTTCACCAGATGTAAACAATCCTGGGTATCGTGCAGTAACTTTTGATCAAATAAAAGATGCTTACAAGCAGCAGGTAAAGGCGCTGATGGATGGGGGAGTCGATCTGATTTTAATTGAGACAATTTTCGATACTCTCAATGCGAAGGCTGCGCTTTTTGCTGTTCAGGAATATTTTGAGGAATGTGGTAAGGAACTCCCGGTCATGGTATCGGGAACAATTACGGATGCCAGTGGAAGAACATTATCCGGACAAACTACCGAAGCTTTTTTGATTTCAGTATCGCACGTTCCCCTGCTTAGTGTTGGATTGAACTGTGCCTTAGGGGCGAACCAACTTCGACCTTATCTTCAGGTACTTGATCAAAATGCTCCCTTCTTTGTTAGTGCTTATCCAAATGCCGGGTTGCCAAATGAATTTGGTCACTATGATCAAACACCAAATGAAATGGCCGAGCAAATTGAAGAATATTTGAAAGAGGGACTGGTGAATATTGTTGGTGGTTGCTGCGGCACTACACCGGATCACATCAAAAAAATTGCCGAAGTGGCGGCCAAATATCAACCCAGAAAAAAGGAGGTTGCTCATGCTTAATAGATTTTTGCAGCTCAGTGGACTCGAAGGAGTAACCATTACCCCTAATTCAAATTTTGTAAACATTGGCGAGCGAACAAACGTAACTGGCTCAGCAAAATTCTTAAAACTGATCAAAGAGGATAAGTTTGAAGAAGCCCTTGAAGTAGCGCTTGACCAGGTGCGTGGTGGTGCACAGGTTATTGATGTGAACATGGATGAGGGAATGCTGGATGCTAAAGCCGCGATGGTCAAATTTCTGAACCTGATGGCTTCTGAGCCTGAGATTGCCGTGGTACCAGTAATGGTCGACTCCTCCAAATGGGAGGTGATTGAGGAAGGATTAAAATGTTTGCAGGGAAAAGGGATTGTAAACTCCATTAGTTTAAAAGGCGGTGAAGAAGAATTTGTTCGTCAGGCAAAACTTGTTAAGCGTTATGGTGCCGCTACAGTGGTAATGGCATTTGATGAACAAGGCCAAGCGGATACCTATGAGCGCAGAATCTCTATCTGTAAAAGAGCTTATGATATTCTGGTTAACGTTGTGAAATTCCCGCCTCAGGACATCATTTTCGATCCGAATATTTTCCCTGTGGCCACAGGCATTGATGAGCATCGAAATTATGCTGTGGATTTCTTTAGGGCAGCGAAATGGATTCGTGAAAATTTACCTTCGGCTCACGTGAGTGGCGGTGTAAGCAATGTTTCGTTTAGCTTCAGAGGGAATCAGAAAGTGCGCGAGGCAATGCACTCGGCTTTTCTTTATCATGCCATTCGCAATGGAATGGACATGGGTATTGTCAATCCTACGATGCTTGAGGTGTACGATGAAATACCAAAGGACTTGTTGGAGCGCGTTGAAGATGTGCTGCTTAATCGCAGAGAGGATGCCACGGAGCGCCTTTTGGAATTAGCGGAAACAGTTAAGGGTGCGGGCAAGAAGAAAGAGGTGGATGATGCATGGCGCAGTGAAACAGTAGAGGAGCGATTGAAACATGCACTCGTAAAGGGTATTATCGATTTTATCGATGTGGACACCGAAGAGGCACGCCAAAAATATGGGAGGCCATTGCATGTTATTGAAGGCCCGCTAATGGCCGGAATGAATGTGGTGGGTGATTTATTTGGCGCAGGAAAAATGTTTCTTCCCCAAGTGGTGAAGAGTGCACGTGTAATGAAGAAGTCAGTAGCTTACCTTACACCTTATTTGGAAGAGGAAAAGAGATTGAGCGGTACCAGTGGAAAGCCAGCAGCTAGAGTATTGATGGCTACTGTCAAAGGCGATGTGCATGATATTGGAAAAAACATTGTTGGCGTAGTGCTCGCTTGCAACAATTATGATATTGTTGATTTAGGAGTAATGGTTCCTACAGAAAAAATCATTGAGGCTGCAAAGCGTGAGAAAGTCGATATCGTTGGGTTGAGTGGACTGATTACCCCATCGCTTGATGAGATGGTGCATGTGGCAAAAGAGATGCAACACGAAAAGATGACACTGCCGCTTTTGATTGGGGGAGCTACTACATCACGCATTCACACAGCTGTGAAGATTGACCCGGTCTATGATGGGCCTGTTGTTCACGTACTGGATGCTTCAAGGTCTGTTCCTGTTGCGAGTGAATTGATCAGTGAAGAGACTCGATCAGCTTTTAAAGCAAAGATCAAGCAGGAATATGCGCAGTTAAGGAAGGATCACGAGAGTCGACAGTCAGAGAAAAATTATATCACACTCGAAGCAGCAAGAGCGAATCGAACAAAGATCAATTGGTCAGAAGCAACATTTACAAAACCTGCTTTTTTGGGAAGGAAGGAATTTATCAACTTCTCCTTAAAGGAGCTTCGAAAGTATATCGATTGGACACCGTTTTTTCAGACCTGGATGCTGGCAGGACGCTACCCCGGAATTTTGAATGATGCCATAGTGGGTGTTGAAGCTAAAAAACTATTCGATGATGCAAATCGAATGCTGGATGAAATTATTACCAACAATAGTTTACAAGCTAATGGTGTAGTTGCATTTTTCCCTGCTGCGAGTAATGGAGATGATGTAGAACTTTTTCAGGAAAATCAGGATTCGTCTTTTGCATCATTCCACTTCCTGCGTCAGCAAAATAAGAAAGCACAAAACCTTCCGAACTTTTGTCTGGCGGATTTTGTGAGCCCTGAGAAAGGAAAAGATTATTTTGGAATGTTTGCTGTTACTGCTGGAATTGGGCTTGAGAAATTAGTGGCTCAGTACAAGTCTCAGCATGATGATTATTCAGAAATTATGGCCAAGGCACTGGCCGATCGATTAGCGGAAGCCTTTGCAGAATGTTTACATGAAAAGGTGCGCAAGGAACTTTGGGGCTATGCAAAAAATGAGCATCTCACCGCGGAACAATTAATCTCTGAAGAATATAATGGCATTAGGCCGGCACCGGGTTATCCTGCCTGCCCGGATCACACCGAAAAGAAATTGCTGTTTGAATTGCTTGAAGCTGATAAGGTTGGAATTACGCTCACCGAGTCGTATGCCATGTATCCTGGAGCAGCAGTCAGTGGATTTTACTTTTCAAATACAGAGTCAAAGTATTTCGGATTAGGGAAAATAGAAAAAGACCAGGTGGCCGATTATGCCAATAGAAAGAATTTGCCGGTGGCAGAAGTAGAGCGGTGGCTTTCCCCTAATCTTAGTTACAACAGTTGAACAAGAACCTATGAAAGTAGTTGATCATTTAAAGAACGCTAAAGGCAAAACATTATTCACGATTGAAATTCTTCCGCCTTTGAAAGGTGAGAACATAAAAAACCTCTTCGATAACATTGACCCATTGATGGAGTTCAAGCCTCCGTTCATTGATGTTACTTATCATCGTGAGGAGTATGTCTATCGCAAAAAGGAGGGAGGCCTGCTTGAAAAAATATCAACACGCAAGCGCCCAGGAACTGTGGGTATCTGTGCTGCTATTCAAAATCATTACAAGGTTGATACGGTTCCTCATATTATCTGTGGTGGTTTCAATAAAGAAGAAACGGAGAACGCCCTGATTGACTTACACTTTCTGGGTGTAGATAATGTGCTAGTGCTACAGGGAGATGCGATTAAGAGTGAATCAAAATTTGTAGCCGATCCGGATGGTCATCGCTATGCTTCAGAACTATTGGATCAGGTAGTTAAAATGAATAATGGATTTTATCTGGATGAAGAGCTCGAAAGCGCATCGCCCACTAATTTCTGTATTGGTGTTGCCGGATATCCCGAAAAGCATTTTAATGCACCTAACTTAAAGAGCGATCTTAAGTATCTGAAGTTAAAAGTAGACATGGGTGCTGAGTACATTGTAACTCAGATGTTTTTTGATAATGCCAAGTATTTTGAATTTGTGGACAAATGCCGCGAAGCAGGTATCAATGTCCCTATCATCCCAGGAATCAAACCGCTCACCGGAAAGGCTCAACTGACGGTATTGCCAAAGACATTTCATATTGACCTTCCCGAAGAGTTATCGGATGAAGCAGAGAAATGTAAAGACAATGCTGCTATAAAGGAACTTGGAATAAAGTGGGCGATTCATCAATCAAAAGAATTGATCTTAAAGGGTGTTCCTACACTTCATTTCTATTCCATGGGAAAATCAGATCCCATTTATAAAATTGCTAAGGAATTATTCTAACTAAAAAGGCCCTGATCACATCAGGGCCTTTTTGCTATTTCTTTAATCAATATTAATATTACGGAGTTGGTAATTCATTTCCATTGTAGTCGTTGGGATTACACAATGGTATTGTTGAACTCCATTTCGCATTGATCGCTGAAATAAACAGGTTAGCGATGTAGGCAGAACCCCTGGCATTAGGATGCACGCCATCCAGTGAAAATGCACCGAATGGTGGAGTGATAGAGGCAGTAAGTGCAGAGTTATTAATGGATACTTTGCCAGCCTTGAGATCCTTCAAAGCCGCATTAGCATCTACCAGTACAAGCCGACTGCTTTGTGCTGCAACTGCGCTGGCAATAGAAGCATTGAATCCGGTAACCGCAGTTTGAATTTCAGTTTGTTCAGATGGAACCAGCACCCACTGATCTGCAAGGGCGATACTAACTCCATTTACAAATTGAGGATTTCCGCCCACGAGTGTCCCGATGAAGGAAGCGGCAGGGAGTACAATTAAGTCTGATGCAGTTGCCTGTCTTACTTGCTCATAGGGTCTTAAGCCATCGCGCTGAGCAGAAGTAATTGCACCGGCATTTAAAAGGGCATCAAACTCGTCAGCGTAGTTGTTCAGTGATTCGTCAGTGATTAATACTGGATTTGCTCCAACTTTGTAGGTCACCTTTCGTGCATCCACACTTGCAGCACTGTAATTAAACGGAGCTCCTTTAAGAGCATTCAGAACTGTGTTGTAGCCAGCGAATGCATTGTTCAATGCAGTTACGTTCGCTGTTTGAGCAGAGGTAAAATTTACAGGATTGTAAGGGATGGTGGTGAAAAAAGGAATAGTTGTTACATCTGGAATGTTAGCAACAGCCCCTTCAGCATTGGCATTCCCGTTGAGCATTTCAGTAAGCGCTGTTGAAAGACGAGCACTAAAGTTTGCCTGAGACGTAAGGATTGCCGGATTTGATGCGCCACCCGTTGCGTAGCCCAGCACATCGTTATTACCCAACCAGAATGTGAAGAATGTTCCTCCATTGGCAAGTGCCGCCTTGGCATCTCCGATTAAGGTTGATGTTCCCGGGTTAGAAGCAAAGCGAGCATAAAGTGCATTGAACACTGGATTACCTGTCGATGGGCCGCCAAGTTGAGGCAACTGTGCCGTCTGAAGTGTTACACCCGGCACGCCAAAATTGTTCAGCTTAGTTTTATCACCAGTATAGGCGCCAGGGGCTTCTCCAGGAATAAGGGGTGACGGAGCAGGAGATCCGTTAATTATTTTCAATTTTAATCTGCCCAACACAGTGGTCCCGGATATTCCATAATATCCGTTGGTAGAGTTTATATCGGGCTGATTGAATGTTCCTCCACCAACCAGGGCAAATTGCTTTGCCATAATTGAAGGATAAGAATTTTTTTGCCCGGCAGTATACAAAGCACCATTCATGAAACCAGCCGTCAAAGAGTTTCCAACAGAAACCAGTTTTGTAAGGTCAAGTGATGTTCCGGCAGTAGGCTGCTGAATTTCCGGAAGTTCGTATTGATCGCAGGCACCAATAAGGGCTGCAAGACCAAGTATGATCGAATATTTTTTTATCTTTTTCATAATATCAACGAATAAGAGATTAGTTCATTAACTCATCAAATGTCAGAGAAACATAGTAGATGCCACCAAGGGTAGGGCCACCATAGTTCATCACATAACGTGTGTTGAGTAGGTTAGATCCACCAACTTTTACTACCGACTTTATGCCTTTCAGCTTGTAGCTAACCTGAGCGTCAAATGTTCCGAATGCAGGCACTTCTCCGCGCGCGAAGGATGCACCCCAGTAGAAGCTATCCTGCCAACGGTAGTTTACATTAAATCCTACACGGTCGGTAACTTTGCGATTTCCCACGCCCAAATTCATTTTGTGCTCTGGCGTGTTGAATCCATCGAACAAAAAGTCATTGCCGAGAGCAGTGTTCAATTTATTCCAGTTGTAGTTTCCAGTCAGCTTGTAGCCTTTTGGCAAGCTATACTCCACGCCTAAGGCAATACCTTGTGAAGTAATCTTTCGGTCATTGATGTTAGTGTAAACTGAGAATGTGTTTTCCTGACCAGGAGTGGTTACAGGAGTAAGTAAGCTCTGGGCATTTCTTACGTTCTGTTCTGTTCTTGGATCAAATAAGAACGCACCAGGAGTAGTTGATACTGTTTGGTCAATCACACCGGCAGCTCTCCGAACAGCAACCTGAGTAATGAAGTGACTGATTTGATTCTGGTAGTAGGCTATGTCAATCAAAAACTTGTCTCCCAATAAGCCTTTGTAGCCAAACTCAATGTTTCTTACTTGTTCAGGTCTTACAGGTTCAACACTACTTATGGGTTTTAACAAAGCAAGCGTATTAGGGTCGCCAATGGCAAGACCTGCATTTGCTCTGCCACCAATCCCAGCAATGTATGCTGCTGACGAAAGGTTCTGAGTCAATTTTTCAATGTAAGAATTTACGGAAGCGAGCGTGTAGGTCCTTCCAGGAAGGAATACATTATACTTTTCAGCATAATAGGGGAGCCCGCCAAGTAAACGTGCAGACACCACATTTAGATCAATGTGCTGCCCTTGAGTGGTTGGGTTTCTGAAACCTGTTTGATAAGAAGCTCTTAGGTTGTGCTTCTGTGCAACGGTATACACTGCAGAAATGCGTGGGTTGATTTGATGATTAAAATTCTGGTTCTTGTCGTAACGAACAGAACCTGTCAACTTCAGTTTATCATCAAGCAATCGCTTCGCACCTTGCGCATATGCTCCAACTTCCTGAATGGTGATGTCATTACCAGGTCCGTCAGCGAAAATTGTTCCTTCGGAGTTTAAGTCAAAGAACCGGAAGCTTGCGCCCGCAAGGAGATCCATGAACTTAATTTGATTTTTGAAATTATACTGACCTTCGGTGTGATACAATCCAGTCTTGTCACTGAACAGCGAACCGTAAGGAATTACATTACCACGCGCAGCAATTTTTGCATCCTCAAACTGCGTTGATCCCGGAAGGAATCGTCCTGCATCCGCAGCGGCCCTGGCAAAATTATGGGCATTCATTTGTTGAGTTACAGAAGGATCAACACCTAATGTTGGGTTGAAACCTTGAACGGCTAATGACTGAAGATATGCTCCTCCGTACTGTCCAAACCAAAGTGAGTTATCCTTCCATGCACTATTGATTAATACCCCCGTCAAGTCAGCGATATAAGAGTCACCTGAGTTTTCAATGGTAGCATAGCTGCGCAAAAAGAAATTATCTCCTTTCAGTTCCAGTTTATACTGGTTGATGTAAAAATCTTTTAGTGAATATCGCTGAGCTCCTGTGTAAACTGATGTTCCTGCGCCATAATTCCATTGGCCGATCAATTCAATTTTATCCGTGATGCGGTAGTGAACAGCCGCATTGAGCTTTAAGTTCTTAGCATTATAATCGACCAAGTACTGTTCTTCATATCCCGTTCTGGAAACAATTTGATTGGGTAAATATCCCAAGAAAGGTTGCAGTGTAGCAGGTAAACTGCTGCCAAGACTCAATCCCACAAGGGAAAGGTTTGCGGAAACCTCATCTCCAAAAACGTGCACGCGGTTGGCGCCAGGATTTGAAGAGAAGCCCGTTGGGGTTTGAGCAATATTCTGGTCCGTCTGATTTGTTCCGTACCAGTCGGTCGCTTTACTATAAGATACATTCAATTTAAAAGCAAACCTGTTATTGAAGGCCTTTGCATAGCGTAATGCACCCTCATACATTGGGCGAGAGTAGCCTGGCCCAATAGGATTCAAGCTTCCATTGCCGTTATCCAGATTTGAAGTTCCTCCGTTAACGTGGTTCATTCCAAGCTTTGTAAATGCGCTTAAACCCTGATATTCAAAAGGGCTCTTACTCTTCACCAGGAGTGCTCCATTAAATGCGCTTGGTCCGTACAATGCCGAAGAAGCACCAGGAATAAATTCTACGCTTTCAACATCCAGTTCAGAGGGTCCATTCAAGTTACCAATCGGGAAGTTCAAGGCTGGCGCCTGAGTATCCATTCCATCGGTAAGCTGGATGAAGCGTGTGTTACCAGTGGAGTTAAAGCCTCTGGCGTTAATGATTTGAAAATTGATTGAGCTTGTGCTCACGTCAACTCCCTTCAGGTTCTGCAGGCCTTTGTAGTAATTGTCTGATGGCGTTTGCTGCACGGTAAGGATATCCATTTTCTCGATGGACACCGGTGATTGAAGTATACTCTCCTCAACGCGTGACGCAGATACAACTACTTCCTGACCGAGCAGTGTCTGTTCTTCCAAAGTTATTTGCAAGCCCGTAGTGTTCTCATCTTTTATTTCCAATTCCTGGCTCTTAAAGCCAATGAATGAAAAGACGAGTGTGAGCGGTGGGGCCTGATTGATCTTAAGATTAAATTCTCCATCAGCATTGGAGATAGTACCGATCACCCTTCCTTTAACCACAATGTTCACCCCGGCAAGGGCCCCTCCAGTACCTCCATCTTTAATGGTTCCTGAAACAGATGTGGTTTGGGCCATTACTGTTGCTGTGCTCCCCAGTAATATGAGAATGGGTATCAGCGCCTTCAAGTAGAATTTCTTCATAGGAATAATTTGTTTAATCCTTAAATCTACAAGAAAAAGGGAATAAACAAACGTTTGAAGGTGACCTTTTTTGGAGTAGACTAATCGGAAAAATTATCCTTTTTCCTGCCTTACGTGTTGTGCGAGTCGCTCACAAAGTTGATTTATTTCAGCGGCCATTTTCTCGTCACCAGTTGAGGTTAGCACGCTCTGAGCAAGGCCCCCGAGGCAGTCGATATAAAATCGCTTCATCTCATCTACCGGCATTTCCTTTGTCCAAAGATCGATTCTCATGGTATTTTTCTGAACATGATCCCAAAGTGAAATACTCACCGACTTAGTCTCGGTCATTCCTGCATCTGGCTTGTCGGTTGCGTCCCACTCGATCCGGTCGGGTATGTTGTTGGAGTCAAGTTGAATCTTGAATTGTATAGTTGAATTTTTCATTTCTATTTTCTTTCTATAATCTTTTTTAGCACCGCTAAATCATATTTGTCAAGGTATGATTTCTCTCCAGCTCGATTCAACGCCTCTTTGTTGCGGATGAGGTCTCGAATATCTATCATCAGTGTATTGACACCCTCCTGATTTACTTTTATTGCATTCTTATAAACTTCTTCAAAAGAAATTCCGGGAGTATAGTTGAGAATGTCTATGGCATTTGGCTCGAATCCAAACGATAAAACAAGTTGAGAAGTCCATTCCGCATCATCAATTTCAGGCACCTCTAATTTCAAACTTTTAAGCGCACTTATTAGTTGACGTCCATTTTCAGGTGAAGGTTCAATTAAGATATCCAGATCTCCCGTATTTCGATTAACACCGTAATAGATGGACGCATGCCCTCCAATAATGACATATTTCACGGAGTTCTTATTAAGCATCTTTAAAAAACTTAAATGCTCATCATCGAACTGCCTCATAAAGATTTTTTTACAGACACGATCATGCCCGCATAGGAATAATTGATGCCTGGCTTTTTCATTCGCGCTCTTCCTTTTCGAGCATGATCCAGTCGTTCATCAGGAGTAAGCCTAAGGAATACTTCATCCTTATCTCTTTGCTCTTGCTCAAATGAGGTTTTCACAACCTTTATCATTTCACAAAGTTAACTAATTCAGTTTCATCTCAGGAATCTCTCCCTCTACAACTAATTTTCCCTCCGTTGCATTTTTGATTTGCTCGATGGATATTCCGGGAGCACGCTCCAATAATTTAAACCCACCTTCTGGAAGCACATCCAAAACAGCCAAATCACTAACAATTTTTTTTACACAGTGCAATCCGGTAATGGGAAGAGTACACTTCTTTAAAAGTTTTGAAGCTCCCTCTTTGCTGCAGTGCTGCATTGCCACGATGATGTTTTTTGCAGACGCCACAAGGTCCATCGCGCCACCCATACCTTTCACCATTTTTCCGGGCACTTTCCAGTTAGCAATATCTCCATTCTCAGAAACTTCCATGGCGCCAAGAATAGTAAGATCAACATGCCCTCCGCGAATCATGGCGAAACTTTCCGCAGAACTGAATAATGAAGAGCCAGGCATCATGGTAATGGTTTGCTTTCCGGCATTTATCAAATCGGGGTCTATTTGATTTTCAGTAGGGAAGGGGCCAATGCCCAACAATCCGTTTTCAGACTGCAGCACCACATTTAAATTTTTAGGGATGTAGTTCGCTACCAACGTTGGAATTCCAATTCCAAGATTAATATACATTCCGTCTTTTACTTCCTGCGAGATTCTTTTTGCAATTCCGATCTTATCCAACATGGCCTTATTTGCTAATGGTTCGTTGCTCAATTCTCTTTTCATAATCCTTCCCTTGGAAAATTCGTTGCACAAATATTCCCGGTGTATGGATGTTGTTGGGATCTAATTCTCCTGGCTGCACGAGTTCTTCTACTTCGGCAATGGTAATTTTTCCGGCCGTTGCCATCATGGGATTGAAGTTTCTCGCTGTGCCTTTGAAAACCAGATTTCCTGATGTGTCACCTTTCCAGGCTTTCACAATCGAGAAATCGGCTCTAAGCCATTGTTCCATCAAATATGTTTTACCATCAAATACGCGTGTCTCTTTTCCATCGGCTACTTCGGTGCCAACCCCCGCAGGAGTGAAGAAGGCCGGAATGCCAGCACCACCTGCACGCACGCGCTCTGCCAACGTGCCTTGTGGAATTAATTCTACTTCCAGTTCTCCTGATAAAAGCTGTCGTTCAAACTCAGCGTTTTCACCCACGTAAGATGAGATCATCTTTTTTACTTGTCGGGTTTTTAATAATAGACCAATTCCAAAATCGTCAACCCCGGCATTGTTTGAAATGCAGGTGAGTCCCTTTACGCCTTTTCTTAACAGCGCAGCTATGCAATTTTCAGGAATGCCGCACAATCCGAATCCCCCCAGCATGAGTGTGGCATTATCGGGTATATCTTTTACGGCCTCATCGGGGCCGCTAACTACTTTGTTAATCATAGAAGAAGGGTTATCATGATTTCGTTAACAAGCCAAGAGCATCAATTTTATCCTGTTGCAACTGAAGTTTTAATGCCTCAAGGTCTTTGAATTTAATATCTTTTCTGATGGAATGGTGAAAATAAATGGTAAGGGTCTCCCCATAAATCTCCTTGTCAAAGTCAAAAATATTCACCTCAATGCTTCGCTTACTTCCGTTTACCGTTGGCCTGTTGCCAATATAAAGCATGCCAAGATATTCTTTTGCCTCATGCTTTACTGAAACAGCATAAATGCCTTCTGCCGGTATAAGTTTATGGCGCGAGTCTGAATCGATGTTTGCAGTGGGAAATCCTAAAACTCTTCCAAGGCGATCTCCTTTGATTACTTCTCCCCGAAGGGAGTAGGGCTGGCCAAGCAAATGATTCGCAGTTGCAACATCACCTTCCTCAAGTGCCTCCCTGATTTTGGTAGAGCTTACCGCCAAATGATCAACCTCTTGCCGCGGTATTTCTTCTACTTCGAATCCATACTTTGGACCGTTGATTTTCAATTCTTCAAAACTCCCCTCTCGATTTTTACCAAAACGATGGTCGTATCCAATCACCAATTTTTTTGTACCGATGGTATCAACTAAAATTTTTTTTATGAAATCATGTGAAGATACCTGCGAAAATTCTTTGGTGAATGTTAGCCGGATCAGGTGATGAATGCCTTGCTGTTTTAGTAACTCTGCCTTCTCTTCAAAAGTATTTAATAGGTGAAGATCAAGATCGGGTTGCAGAATGAGTCGTGGATGTGGCCAAAACGTGATCACAACTGTTTCTCCTTTATTCTTCTGTGCAATTTCCTTCAATCTTGCTAATATTTTCTGATGGCCTACGTGCACGCCATCAAAAGTGCCGCTTGTTACTACGGCATAATCGAGCTTTGCAAAATCATTAAGGCTATGATAGATTTTCATTGACCGATTTGGTTTGCAACGCTATTTCTTCTAAAGATGAAGCATCTGCTAAGCGAAAATTTCCAATTCGTGTTCGACATAGTGAAGACAAATATGCACCAACTCCCAAGTGATTGCCAAAGTCACGGGCAATGCTTCGAATATAAGTTCCTTTAGAGCATACAATTCTAAAATGAATTACAGGATTAGTAATGGCCGTGATTTCAAACTGCGAAATATTAACTTCTCGCGCCTTTAATTCAACTTCTTTTCCCTTTCGTGCAAGTTTGTAAGCACGTTTGCCATTTACCCAAATGGCCGAGTGAGTAGGGGGTACCTGCGAAACAACTCCTGTCAGCAGTCGGGCAGCTTCACTGATCGCTTCCGGTGTAACATTGGACGGATCTGCTACCTCTAGAATTTCAGTTTCTAGGTCATATGACGGTGTAGTTTTTCCAATGGTGAAGGTTCCGGTATATTCTTTTTCCTGATTCTGATACTGCTCAATTTGCTTGGTCATTTTGCCTGTGCAAATGATTAGCAAACCTGTAGCCAATGGATCGAGTGTGCCGGCATGCCCAATCTTTCGAATTTTAAGGAGGCGTCTTAATTTGCTGACTACATTAAAAGATGTCCACTCTAATGGTTTGTTGATTAGTAGTACTCGGTCCTGGTTTTGAGTTTCCATTTTTCACATAATGGATAATTCCACTCCGGCCAGGTATAGTAAGAGCAAAATCCCGCCAAGGGCAATCCGATAATAGCCAAATAGTTTGAAGCCGTGCCGTGTCAAAAACTGAATGAAGAATTTGATGGCCAGCACCGCTACAACAAATGCCACTACATTTCCAATGGTTAGCGTTATGATTTCGCTCTGCCCAAATTGATTTCCTTCTTTATAAAACTTGAATAGTTTGTAAGATGTGGCTGCGAACATGGTGGGCACTGCCAGGAAAAAAGAAAACTCTGCAGCCGTCTTTCTGCTGAGGTGCTGGGTAAGACCACCGATGATTGTTGCTGCCGAACGAGAGACTCCTGGAATCATTGCAATGGCTTGAAATAATCCAATCTTGAATGCAGAAGGATAACCCACGCCCACCGGTGAAGATTCATTCTTCTGAAAAATCTTATCAATAAACAGAAAAAGAATTCCCCCAAGAATTAATGTGATGGCCACAACCTCCACGCGTTCCAGTAGTTGGTCAATGAAGTCGTTAAAGATAAATCCCAGTATTGCCGCTGGAATGAAAGCGATGAAAAGCTTCACATAAAAATCAATAGACCGAAAGAAATTTTTCCAGTACAACCATACCACAGAAAGGATTGCTCCGAATTGGATGGCAATCGTAAACGATTTTGTGAATGGATCTGATGCAATGCCCATAACGGACGATGCAATGATCATGTGCCCGGTGGAAGATACGGGTAAAAACTCAGTCAGTCCCTCAATAATTGCGAGAACGACCGCTTCTCCTATGCTCATTATTTACTCGTTTTTGGAGTGTGAAGGATGGCAACAATTTCAATAATGAATCCTGCCAATACTATAATGGGGCCAAGGGTTAGGCCAAGAAATCCAAAGCCATAAGTCTCACTATCCAATGCCATAGTAGTGAATCCAATGATTAACACAATTAAACCTAAAACCATTAACTGATAATTCTTCTTTGCGAAAGGTAACTTGTTCATAATTTCTCAAATCGATTTTAGTATAACTCGTCAAGGGAAAGTTTGAGGTATTTGCTAACGGCTCTGAACGTACTGATAGCCGCAATCAAAATCCCGATCACCAGCAATGAACCGAGCAGCAATCCAAGGCGTTCATTATTTTGTATCAACTTCAAATCCTCTACTCGCTTGGTAGCAAATGAAAGCAGGGCAACAAGAAGTCCGGAGGCAATTAGTCCGGCAATAAGTCCGTGAAGCGAAGCTCTTAAAATAAATGGCTGTTGAATGAACCAACGCTTAGCGCCCACCAGTTGCATACTTCTAATCAGGAAGCGCTGAGAGAAAAGAGCGAGTTTTAATGTATTGTTAATCAGTAGCACCACAGTGAGTAGTAACAAAGCAACGAGCCCCATCAATATCAATCCAATTTTGGTGATGTTCTGGTTGATTGAATCAATGAGATTTTCAACATAATAGACTTGATAAACCCCGCTTAGTTTTTCCACTTCGCTTTTGATCTTTTTTAAGCTGGCGTTGTCATGATAGGCTTCGTCAATTCTTACCAGATAGGCATCCCGCAAAGGATTTTCGCCTAGAAATTTTTTAAAATCTTCTCCTGTCTCTTGAATAAATTGCTTCGCGGCTTCGTCTTTGGAGACAAAGGTGAGGGCTGTTTCTGGATTTTTTTTGCTGATGAAATATCGGGAAGAAAGGTTCTTTTCAATCTGAAGGCGCTGCGATTCGGTTACCTGGCTTTTCAGGAACACCTGAATTTTTACGTTTTCCCTGACAACGCGCTCCAGTTCTTTGGAGTAGATCACCAGCGAGCCGAAAACTCCGATGACAAACAAAGCCAGCGTAATACTGAGCACCACACTGACGTAGGGGTAACTGCCGAGTTTCTTCTTCCTTACCTTAAACTTTGCTGACTCGCTTTTCATTTGGAGGCAAAGATATTAGGAATTACCTAAAATAAGCCTCGAAAATGATTTTTGTACACCCGGTTACTGGCCTTTATACTGATTGAGTTTTTTGATGAGCACGGCATCGGTGATGGGCTCCAGGCGCGTTATCGCAGACTGTTTCTGATCCAATAAATAATAGGTTGACTTGTAATACAGGAAGTGGGTCTGGTCATTACTGTTAATTTCAAGCACCTCGTAGGGCTCATGATCGAATGAACCAAATAAAACAAGCTTACCTTGAACAAACTGATAATGGAAAGGATGCTTCTTATCGTTGCTAACCGTTTCCACTGAAATCTTAGATGGTTCAATGGAAATTTTAGGCGAGCTTTTGATAGCCATATTATTTTCATGCTGCGCCAGGTCTTCAGTTGGATCTTGCACTTCAATCTTAGGCTGCTTTACCTCAGCGTTTGCCGGAATGGTCTTCTTTTGAATTGGGGTTTTCGTTTCAGCTACTTTCTCCTCAGGCTGAGTTATTTCTGATTGCACTTGCTCTTCAACTTTTGCACTGGAATCAATTAATGCCTTTCCCGTCACCGAGTCCTCAATCGAGGATGACATTTGGGGTGCAGGAATATTTCCTTCTGGCTTATTATTAAAGAAATAAAAAGCCGTAATCAATGCTCCGATTCCAACTATGGAAGCCGCTATTCTAAACGAAGGAGAGTTGAAAAGGGAATAGGAAGCGGATGCAACAGGTACATTGTTCAGCATTGATTTTAATTCTGCTGCCCGTGCTTTCTGGAGTGTTCTAATAATCAATCTTTGCGTTTCAACTTCGCTTTTTAGTGCAGGATCACTTGTAAGCTGTTGTTCAAACTTCACTTTTTCATCCCCCTCAAGCTTGTTGGTCAAATACTGCTCTATTAATTCGAAATTGTTCATAATGTCATTAGTCTAAAAAATCGTGTTCTGAATATTGAGCTTTCACAAGCTCGTCTAATTTTTGTTTGCACTTATATTTTTTCGTCTTTGCAGTGTCGGTATTGGCAAAGCCAAGTTTGTCCGCTATTTCCTGCATAGACATCTCATCGAAATAGTAATACATCAATACCTTTCGACAAGTTTCACCCAATTGATCAAGGCACTTGGCAATGATCTTCTCTCGCTCTGGACTATCCATGTCTATCGATTCAGAGGAATCTTTAGCCTCATTGGAAAGTCTCTTCTTCCGGTCGAGTTCCTTTCTCCACAGATTTTGACAAATACTGTAGATGTAGGTACTCATTTTAGAGGTTAAAATCAAGTTGCCTGATCTGGCTTTTTGCCAGAAAACTACCAACGCGTCTTGATAAATATCCCTCGCTTCCTCTTCCGTGCCACTATTAGTGATCACCATTTTGGTCATCATTCGATAGTACTTGATGTAGATGACCTCCAGAGCCTTCTCATCGCCTTTTTGAATCCGATCAAAAAGCTCCGCCTCGTTTACGGAAGATTCTTTTTTAAATACTCTAAGCGCCACAGTGGTAACCCTTTAGCGTGGATGAATGCATTAATTTTTGGACTGATCGCAGTAAAGCAGGGTTAAATTTCATAAAGCTTTATGCCAGGTTTGAGTACGATAAAAAGGCCCCCAGTAACCCCTCACTTTCAGTAATTCACCTTCTATCCAGATTTTACACCGATAGACTTTTCCATTTTGCGGGTCCAAGATTGTTCCGCCCTCGAATGAATCACCGGATTTTACGAGCCCTTCCATGATTTCCATCCCAATAATTTTCTTTTTATAGCGGGCATCCGAAGCATCACAATCGTCACAAACAGGGTCTGGGTCTTCGCCAGGCTTTCTGAATAGCTTAGTGATTTTACCATAGAATTTTCCGCCTCGTTCAGAAATCTCAATGATGGACTTAGGCTCACCGGAAGTGTCATCAATCGTCTTCCACTTGCCGTGAGGGCCAGATTGGGCGAATGAAATGAAGCTTAGACTTAGAAGGCAAATTGTGAAGGCGTATTTCATAACGTTTTGATGCTTCTAAAATAACAAAAAAAGAGTCACGCATTTTTCGTGACTCTTTTCTTATGGAACTTAATCTAAATGGCTACTGAGCTGGAACAGTCTCAGTGGTTTTAGGAGTTGAGCTAACAACTTCAATTTTTGCTTTTGGCTCCTCCACTTTAGCAGTGCCCTCATTTGCAGGTACAAGGAAAGGAGCAATGACCAACGCTACTACTGACATTAATTTCAGCAAGATGTTCAATGATGGACCAGAGGTATCCTTAAATGGATCTCCAACAGTATCACCAACAACCGCAGCTTTATGAGGCTCTGATTTCTTAAAGTATTTCTGTCCATTGATCTCAACGCCTTCTTCAAAGCTCTTCTTGGCATTATCCCACGCGCCACCAGCATTTGATTGGAAGATCGCCATCAATACACCGGATACGGTAACACCAGCAAGCATTCCACCCAAAGCCTCAACACCAAAACCGGGTAGGAAAGCAATTACAACTGGCACAATTACAGCCATCAATCCAGGCACAACCATTTCTCTGATTGCAGCCTTGGTTGAGATTTCAACACACTTTCCGTACTCTGCTTTTCCGTCTGCATCATGGAAAGTTTTCTGATCCTCTGCAGACCATTCGCTCATTTCCTTCTCACCATTTTTCTTCATTACCGCAAGAGCGGCTTTCAGGGCAGGGATGTCACTGAATTGTCTGCGCACTTCCTCAATCATTGACATGGCGGCACGACCTACGGCACCCATCGCCAAAGCGGAGAATACAAAAGGCAACATTCCACCGATGAATAATCCCGCCATCACGTTCGCCTTCGATACATCGATTGATTTCAGGTGAGCTGTTGTCATGAAGGCGCCAAACAAAGCAAGTGCAGTAAGCGCTGCAGAAGCAATCGCAAAACCTTTACCAATAGCTGCTGTAGTGTTACCTACAGCATCAAGCTTATCAGTTTTAGAACGAACATCTTTTGGAAGCTCCGACATCTCGGCAATACCACCGGCATTGTCAGAGATTGGTCCGTAAGCATCCACGGCTAATTGAATACCAAGATTTGATAACATACCCACTGCTGCGATTGCAATACCATATAATCCTCCAAACTGGAAGGCTCCAATGATAGAGATAGCAATGATGATGATCGGCCACATCGTTGACATCATGCCCACACCAAGACCTGCAATAATGTTGGTAGCAGCGCCTGTTGACGATTGCCTTACAATCGAAAGCACCGGCTTTTTACCCATGCCTGTATAGTACTCGGTAATCAAACCAATCACCACACCGGCAACAAGTCCAATCACTGTTGCAATGAACACACCGGTAGACGTATACAAATTACCTTTTTCAGGATCACTCCAAGCATAGAGTGGATCCTGGAACCACCATTCGTTGGGAAGCAT
This sequence comes from uncultured Cyclobacteriaceae bacterium, assembly GCA_966095315.1. Classification (GTDB taxonomy): domain Bacteria; phylum Bacteroidota; class Bacteroidia; order Cytophagales; family Cyclobacteriaceae; genus ELB16-189. The sequence continues at coordinate 89,795 of CBHTSG010000009.1, read as the reverse complement.
TCCTTTGATGATGAACCATGAGGCGATGATCATTATTAATGAAGAAACAATTTCGCCTGTGTTCAATGCTTTTTGAGGATCGCCACCTTCTTTTACTCTCACGAAAAAAGTTCCCAAGAAGGACATGATGATACCAACTCCCGCCAATACCAACGGAAGAAGAACTGCTGAAAGACCATTATAAGCATCAGTAAAACCAGGTACCATAAATGCAGCACCTAATACCATGGTACCCACAATCGAGCCTACATAGGATTCAAACAAATCGGCACCCATACCAGCTACGTCACCTACGTTGTCACCCACGTTGTCTGCAATGGTTGCAGGGTTCAGCGGGTGATCTTCAGGAATGCCAGCTTCTACTTTACCTACAAGGTCAGCACCTACGTCAGCAGCTTTAGTATAGATTCCACCGCCAACACGTGCAAACAATGCAATGGATGATGCACCAAATGAAAAGCCGGTAATGATTGTGATCACCTGATTAAGATTCATTTGTGTGTCAACTCCATAAATATTAGAGTACACAATGAAGAGGGTGCTCAATCCTAATACGCCAAGACCAACAACACCCATACCCATTACTGAACCGCCTGTGAAAGCTACTTCAAGAGCTTTGCCAAGGCTTGTTCGCGCTGCGTTAGTAGTCCGCACGTTTGCTTTTGTTGCCACCTTCATACCGATGAAACCGGCAAGGGCAGAACAGAAGGCACCAAGTACGAATGACAGACCAACTAGAGGAGATGATGTTTCGCGGTTTGCAGTGAAGGCAAGGAGGGCGGCCACACACACCACGAAAATAGCGAGGATTTTATACTCTGCTTTGAGGAACGCCATTGCACCTTCAGCGATGTGACTGGCAATTTTTTTCATTTTGTCGGTTCCTTCATCTTGCTTGGCTACCCAGGCACTCTTCCAAACGACATACAACAACCCCAATACTCCGAACAGGGGCAACGAGTACAATAATGTTTGCATACAGGTTTATAGATTTAAATAATGCTTCCGAAAACTATCGGTAAGGCTTTTTAAAAGCACCGCAAAGATAGAAGAAGACCTAAAAAATTAAAATCCTTGTTAGGAGCCCGAAAACAGCCTTTTTAGGGCTTGCCAAAGCATTTTTTTGGATTCATCGTTGGTTAATAGCTTGTCGAGGCTATCCGAAATTACCATTGGGATAGGCCCTAATGAAGATACCTCGTAGTGAGGTGCTCCAGAAAAGGGCACACCAAAAGAGATGATCTTTTCTACTTTGTCAGATGGAAGTTCAAGGTCTGTTAACGCAACATTCAAAACACTGACTTTATCAACTGAAAGCTTTAGCGCTCCCAGAATTTTCTCCAGCAAAATTTTTTCTTCAGAAGATACTAGTTTCCAAGGTCGGTCAATAACAACTGTTACCTTGGCGGGAATAAGAAAAATCTCCTCAGAGAAAATGGCATCGAGTAGGGATGGCTCCATAAATCTATTTGATATCGAAAATAGATTTTAATTCATTGGCTTCACTCGGTTTCATTCTTCCTGCTAAAATCAGACGAAGTTGTCTTCTGCGAAGTGCGCCCTCGTATAATTCTTTTTCTTCCGCAGTTTCTGGTTCAACTTCAGGCACATCAATGGGCTGGCCATTTTGGTCAACCGCTACAAAAGTCAGGTACGCACTATTGCTTGAGAATTTTTTATTAGCAGGTATGTCTTCCGCTTCCACATCAATTCTTACCTCCATCGAAGAGTTGAATGCACGCGTCACTCTGGCTTTTAGTGTCACCACGTTTCCAAGTTGAATGGATTGACGAAACGATATATTATCCACCGAAGCAGTTACTACAATTCGATTGGCGTGCTTTTGTGCCGCGATTGCCGACACAATATCCATCCAATGCATTAAGCGGCCACCCATTAAATTATTCAGTGTGTTAGTGTCGTTGGGTAATACCAACTCAGTCATACTGACGAATGATTCGCGTGGAGATTTTTTCTTGCGTGGCATAATTTTATGTTCCTACTAAGTGTTCGTTTGTGTTTTAGTCGCACAAAAATCACAAAAAAACTTTGCAATACATCATTGAAAAAGATTATTTGCAGCGTAATGAATCACCAAGCCAATTCAATCACTTCAAAGACTGTTTCAGCAATTGAAACAGTGGCTTGCTTTGCTTCGATCATTACTACAACAACCATTACGGGGTAACCCGTCATCGCCACCATATTACCCGATCACTGTTGATGGCAACTACTCCAGGAGTTGATTGCCAATCAAGCATTCAATTTCTAAGCCTTTTAATTTATTTCTGTTTATGAAAATTATAAAATTTGGTGGCTCTTCTGTTGCAAAGCCCGAACGAATAAAAAGTATTATCAGCATCATAAAAGCACGATTGTCGAGCGATTCGATGGCGGTTGTTTTCTCTGCTTTTGGTGGTGTAACGGATCAACTTATCAGTACAAGTGCATTAGCCCTTTCGGGGAATGATCAATACAAGTTGCAATTGGAAGCTATAGAGAAACGTCACTTAGATAGCGTGCGTGAACTCATACCGATTCAAAATCAAAGTCATGTGCTGGCAAAAGTAAAAGTGCTCATCAATGAACTTGATGACATTCTTCATGGAATATTCCTGATCAAAGAGCGCACACCGCGATCGCTCGATTACATCATGAGTTTTGGCGAGCGACTTTCGGCACTGATTATCTCGGAAGCCTTTAAGGTATCTGGCATAGATGCTTATTACCTCGATGCCCGACAGGTGATTGTGACGGATAGTCAGTTCAATCACGCAAAAGTGAATTTCGAAATTACTAATCGGAGAATTCAAGATTACTTCAGTGCAGCAAAGGGGTTGCAGGTTATTACAGGGTTTATTGCGAGTTCTCCCGAAGGCGAAACCACTACGCTGGGCAGGAGTGGATCGGATTACACCGCAGCAATATTTGCCGGGGCTTTGCAAGCAGAAGTGCTGGAGATATGGACCGATGTGGATGGGATGATGACCGCTGATCCCCGTAAGGTAAAGAAAGCCTTCACCGTTCATGAAATGTCTTATGAAGAAGCGATGGAGCTTTCACACTTCGGGGCAAAAGTGATTTTTCCGGCTACGATGCAGCCTGCTATGATTAACGGAATTCCAATCCTCATTAAAAATACATTCAACCCGGAGTTTGCCGGCACGCTCATCAATGCAAAGGGCAATGGAAAAAACTTGATCATCAAGGGGATTTCTTCAGTAATGAATGTGAGTTTGTTAAATGTTCAAGGCAGTGGATTATTAGGAGTGGTTGGTGTCTCCATGCGCCTGTTCGAAGCTCTTGCACGTGAACGAATCAACGTAATACTTATCAGTCAGGCTTCTTCAGAGCACTCCATTTGCTTTGCCATTGAAAGTGCTTACGCAGCAAGAGCCAAGTCCGCCATTGAGTCGGAATTTCAGTATGAAATTAAGAGTAAGGAAATGGACGAAGTGATCATTGAAAATGATTTAGCGATTATTGCGATTGTTGGTGAAAATATGAAGCACAACCCTGGCACTAGCGGACGCATGTTTGTAACACTGGGAAAAAATGGTATTAATGTTCAGGCAATTGCTCAGGGATCGTCAGAGCTCAATATCTCCGCTGTTATTCGGCAAAGTGATGTAAGCAAAGCACTGAATTCACTGCATGAAGCCTTCTTCCTTTCTGACAAAAAGGCGTTGAATATTTTTCTGATTGGTACTGGGCTCATTGGATCGGAGCTCCTTCATATGATGGGAGAGGAGTTCAATAATCTTTCTGAGAACACAGACATTGAAATTAATCTGCTGGGTATCGCTAATTCAACTAAAATGATTTTTGATGAAGGAGGCTTGTCACTCTCGAAGGCTTCAATCGACCTGATGAAATCGACAGGCGAACCAATGCGGCTTGATGATTTTATCAAAAGAATGATCGATATGAATTTGTCCAATAGCATTTTTGTCGATTGCACATCAAGTGAGCATCTTACTGACTATTATTCAGAAATTTTAGAAGCAAATATTTCGGTTGTTACTCCAAATAAGAAAGCAAATTCCGGTGCCCTTGAAAAATATCGTCAGATTCGAAAATCTGTTTCCCGAAGAGGTGTAAAATTCTTTTATGAAACAAACGTAGGTGCCGGCCTGCCGGTAATAAATACGCTGAATGATTTACAAATCAGTGGCGATAAAATCATTCGAATTGAGGCGGTATTGAGTGGAACATTGAATTTTATCTTCTCATCGCTTCAGGGAGATGCAAAGTTTAGTGAGATCGTGAGGCTCGCAAAGGAGAAAGGATTCACCGAACCTGATCCACGCGATGATCTCAATGGTATGGATGTGGCTCGCAAAGCTCTGATACTCTCAAGAGAAATTGGGAATGCCATTGAACTCACTGATATCGAAGTGGATAATCTGGTGCCAGAAGATTGTCGCGGAGAGCTGAGCACTGAGCTATTTTTCAAACAGCTTCAGCATCATGACCATTATTTTGATGCAATGAAAAACCAAGCCGAGGCGGAGGGCCTTAAGCTTCGCTACAGTGCTACCATCGAAAAAGGTAAAGTGAAAGTTTCGTTGGTGCGGGTAGATGCATCTCATCCGTTTTATTCTCTTTCCGGAAGTGATAATGTCATTTTAATTTCAACCAACCGGTATCATGAACGCCCCATGGTAATCCGTGGTCCGGGTGCGGGGGCCACTGTTACCGCAGCAGGCGTGTTTGCAGATATCATTCGAATTGGAAATTATTCAAATTAAAAATATGAGATCCATAAAAGCTTTTGCACCCGCTACTGTGGCGAATGTGTGCTGCGGTTTTGATGTGTTGGGATTTGCTGTTGATGCACCAGAAGATGAAGTGATTGTGACACTGGTGGAAGAGCCGGGTGTTGTAGTGAAGTCGATACGCGGTGATGAAGGCAGGCTGCCGTTAGAACCTACAAAGAACACTGCAAGTGTTGCGGTACTATCTTTTTTGCATTCGCAAGGACATCATGGCGGTGCTGAAATTGAATTGATAAAAAAATTACCCCTTGGAAGTGGGATGGGATCCAGTGCGGCAAGCGCAGCAGCTGCATTGGTAGCAATTAATCAGTTGCTCGGTAGTCCACTATCCCGGACGGAATTAATACCACATGCCATGGAAGCCGAACGAGTCGCCTGCGGTTCAGCTCATGCCGATAATGTTGCTCCTTCATTGCTGGGCGGATGCGTTTTGATAAAAGATTATCATCCGTTGGACATCGTGCAGATTCCCGTTGCGGCACAACTATTCTGTACATTAATTCACCCAATGATGGAAATAAAAACGGAGGATTCCAGGCGTGTACTCAAGCCTGTGGTCAGATTGCAAGACGCCATTGCTCAAGCCGGTAATATTGCAGGTCTAATGGTGGGATTGATGCAACCCGACTATTCACTGATTGGAAGATCGCTGAAAGATGTGCTGGTAGAACCTTCACGTTCGGTATTCATTCCTGGTTTTGAAGAATGCAAAAAAGTAATGATTGAGGCGGGAGCATTAGGGTGCGGCATCTCTGGCTCCGGGCCTACCATGTTTGCACTCAGCGCTGATGAGCAAAGCTCGCACCGTGCTGGGGCCAGCGCTAAATTACACTTTGTCAATTGTGGATTAGCAAGTGAAGTTCATCATTCTAAAATTAACCTTACCGGGGCACGCACCGAAAATTTATTACCATGAAGTATTTCAGTACCAACAATAAGAAACATCTTGTCGATTTTCGGTCAGCAGTATTAAAAGGGCTTGCCGATGATCAGGGCCTATATCTTCCTGAATCTATTCCACAATTTCCTGAATCTTTTTTTTCGGAGGCAAATCGAAAATCATTTCGCGAATTATCCTTCGAGGTTGCCAATGCTTTTTTGAAAGATGATTTCACTCGCGAAGAATTAATGGCAATCATTGAGCACACGCTCATTTTTGATGCTCCACTAAAAAGCGTTGAGGAAAATATTTTCGCGTTTGAATTGTTTCATGGACCCACATTAGCATTCAAAGATTTTGGTGCGAGATTTCTTTCCGCAGTGATGTCACATTACGCTCAGCAACTGAATCGTGAGATTACGGTTTTGGTGGCCACATCAGGCGATACCGGAGGCGCAGTGGCAAGCGGGTTTTATAATGTAAATGGCACTCGTGTGGTTGTGCTGTATCCAAAGGGTCGAGTGAGCGCTTTGCAAGAAATGCAATTTGCATCACTTGGCGGAAACATTCATGCGATAGAGATCAATGGTTCGTTTGATGATTGCCAGCGCGTGGTGAAGCAAGCCTTTCTTGACCGTGATCTCACATCAAAGCTTTTTCTCACGTCTGCAAATTCAATTAACATCGCGCGATTAATCCCGCAAATGTTTTACTACTTCCGTGCCTATGCTCAAATAAAGACTGACCGACCAATCGTTGTTTCTGTTCCTAGCGGTAATTTTGGGAATCTGACCGCTGGCGTGATGGCCAAGCGAATGGGATTGCCTGTTCATAAGTTTATAGCCGCAACGAACCAGAATGACATTGTTCCAGAATTTTTGAGCACTGGATTATTCAAAGCGCGGCCTTCCGTTACCACTATCAGCAACGCAATGGATGTTGGCAGCCCCAGCAATTTTGCAAGGCTCAACTCCCTTTACCATGAGGAACTGGAATCTTTTAGAAGTGAGATTACCGGGTATTCTTTTTCGGATAAAGAAACACGAGATGTGATGATAAGCGTTTTTCGCGAAGATGCTTACATGTTAGATCCACATGGAGCTGTCGGATATCTGGGATTGAAAAATTACATGGATAAAAATCCGGATTGTACAGGTGTGTTTTTAGAAACGGCTCACCCTTCAAAATTTAAGGAGGTGGTAGATGATGTGTTAGGGATCGATTGTGAAATCCCGGAACGGCTTAGCAGACTTTTAGCAAGACAAAAAAAATGTACTCCATTGAGCGATCGCTTTGAAAGCCTGAAAGAATATCTACTTTCGCTTTGAGCCTTTCATTACCAGTATCACATTGGCTACTTTTCGTTCACCTTCGTGATCCCATCGTTTATTATCACTTGGATAGTTGATTACTCCTTCGCCATCAATCCACAATGTGGTGGAACCCCCTCCGTCCAAATTGATGGCATCTTTTGCATTAAGCCAACGCATGATGGATTGTAGTTCGTAGAGATTCATTCCTGCGGCATTTTCATTTCGGCCATCGATGGTGATGAGCAAGACGTGACGCCTAGTAGTGGCAATTGCTGATCGTGGGTGTCGTGTGAACGTAAAACCAGAAGAATCCAACTTTTGAGATATTCTATCTTCAATCAGCAGCGGCCCTGAATTCATTACCTCATCGCCTTCGATTTTGGCTTCCCAATCGTCAAGGCCATTCCACTTGCTGATTTCCAATCTGCCCTTTTTGATTATGATGGCTGCCTTTTGATGGACTGCACGAGCACCGGATTTGAGCAATGTGTTTTCGCTGATCACTTTACCATCCATTCGGAGATAATCAACCGAGCCACCATTTTTTGTATCGAAGAATGTTCCGTTGATTGCCGCAAGTGCGCGATGTGCTTTTCCAAATTCACTGGTGATTTTTAATTCTTTTGCCTCATATCCAATCGCAAAAATTCTCTTTTTCTTTTTTACGGAAACGATCGAAATATTTTGGCTGGAATGGAAGAGATCTGAGTCGAAGTGAATAGTTTTCTTCTCAACTCCGCGTGTTAATCTTTTTACTTCCCAAATTGATGTGGCAAAATGTAAAGAATCATTTTGAGCCGCTAACGAAAAGCAGTCTGCCAGAAATAAAATAAGAATGGTGAAACCTTTTTTCATCACTTCCAGCCTTGTTCGCCTAGGAGCGGCACGAAGGCAAAATTGTCAAACTCTTCCTGCTTAACTTTTCCATTTTTTTTGGTGATCCTTAACATCTTTTGTTTTTCACGATCGCCAACCGGAATAATCATGATTCCATTATCAGTAAGTTGATCAATTAAAGCTTGTGGAATGATGGGGGCACCAGCTGTGACAATTATTTTATCGAAGGGAGCTTTAGCGCTAATTCCTTTTGAGCCATCCCCATAAAAAAAGAATGGGCGGTACCCCATTTGAGGTAAAAAGTCTTTTGTCTTTTCGTACAATTTTCGGTTGTATTCTATGGTGTACACTTTGGCCCCCAACTCCAAAAGTACGGCAGCCTGGTAGCCCGAGCCGGTACCAATTTCCAGTACCTTGTCCCCCGGTTTGATTTCCAATTTTTCAGACTGAAATGCAACCGTGTAAGGCTGTGAAATTGTCTGGCCTTCCCCGATGGGGAAAGCCTTGTCTTCATAGGCATGGTTTAGCAGGGCATCATCGAAAAAAACGTGTCTGGGCACTTTCCCGATGGCATCCAAAACCCGATGGTCTTTTATGCCCTTTAAAGCCAGTTTTTTGACCAATTTATTGCGCAAACCTCGCTGCTTGTAGTTATCCTCCATCGGTAGCAAATATGGTCATTTTGACGCAAAAAAGGCCATTTTTTCATGCCCAACAAAGTTTTAGTTTTTTCTTAGGAAAATTGAAACCGAACCTTCTACTTTGGGGTTCTCTAAGCGCACAGAAAAAATCTATTTGCCATAGCGTTAATCTGTGTGACACCTGACCTGAACAGTAGGAGTGGCCAAAACCACCCTCTACTGTAGGGCAGGTAAGATCTCCTCCAAAAATCAGTTGCCAATCAATACAAAGGGTGCCCAATAATATGGGGCTGAATAGTTCTTTTCGGTGATCATTTTCAGCTTGGCTTTTTGCAAAGCCGAACCAAAATCTGATGAATTTTCTTTGAGCAGAATTTTATAAAATTCTTCCATCAGTTGTGCGGTAGATTCATCACTTACGCTCCAGAATGAAACGATAATATTTTTTGCCCCCGCATACACCAACGCCCTGGACAATCCGATGACGCCTTCACCTTTCGAAAATTTTCCAAGCCCCGTCTGGCAAGCGGATAGCACTGCGAGGTTGGCTTGAAGATTCATGTTATAGATTTCACCTGCATACAAATTTCCGTCTTCCCGGTCACTCGCCTGTAAAAAAATGCGTGAGAGTTCTGGCTCAGTTTCGTCCACAATGCCGTGTGTAGCAAAATGTAAGAAGGTATAATTAGCAATGGATTTGGACTTAATCAAACTTTCGGAAGCATCTTTAAATTTTACGGACTTTGAATTTGCCCCGAATAAACCAGCTATGGTGTTGACTTCTTGCTCTGTGCCGGGCAAATCATTCAAATTGTCGCGCTCGTTGAATTGAACGGGTGCACATAGAAATATGGATGGATTGATATTATCTTTCGACTTCTGTTTTTTCTGTAACATCAGGCTTGACGAAAATTCATAACTGATTTTGTATTTCTCCAGTGCATAAGCGGCATCCGGAAAATCACTGAGCTTTTTATTGGTCACTAAAGCTTCAAAAGGAAGTGTTCCTAATCGGCCTGAAGGAATAATAATAACCCGATCATCTTTAATTGAAGGAAGCAATAGCTTTGATAGGGTGATGGCACTCTTTTTATAGGTTGAAAAATCGGAATAGTATATTCCATTGGTGAGTCCTTTTACTTGTCGATCGAAGTCATCGGGTAAGGTTAAATTCAACAGCGTAACGTTCGACTTGCTGATCTTGAAAAGATAAAGTCGTTTGGATTTCTCCGATATAAAGTAGCTCAGCACAGTGGTTCCATCCTCCAGGCTATTTTGAATTTGTGCAATGGTGGCTGTAGACTGATTGAATTTTAAATCATAATAGTTGGGATAATCATGTTCCAGTTTTCGGGTAAAGGCAATGTACTTTTGATTGTTAGTGAATAGTTGTTCGCGCAACGTACGCTCTTCCTCCGGTGAGGGCTTGAGTGCTAATTTTTGTGAGAGAAGCGTAATGGTTGATTTTAAAGTCTTTTCCTCCTCAATCAATCCGTCAGGAATTCCCGCAAAAGATTTGGCCTGAACATCGGCAATTGATTCAAGCAGCACTGCTGATTTACTCTTCTCTGCAAAATAGAATGCGAACTGCCGATAGTGATCTGATTTTATGGTCATAATGCTGATTGCCTCAGCAATACGAACACCATCCTCATAAACTTCATTTGCTGATTCTCCCAACGCCAATTTATCACCCTCATCGCTACTGTGGTGGCGTATGTCATCAATAATGGAGTCGCATACCAATAAATTTTGCAGCGCCAGTTTCAGATCTTCAAGCCTTAATGTTTTGCCATAGTGTCTTGCCTCCAGCGCCTGTGCTTTGAAGTGCACCGAATAAAGCATCACTTTAGCATTGTAGTAATCGGTAATGGCAGGACTAGCTTTGTAATCTGGTGAATTAAATCGCGGAGAGTTTGCGATGATGGCCTGATGAAAATTAGTTATTGCCTCGTCAAACTTCTTGCTTTCGAGCTTTACTAATCCAATTTGATTTAGTGTTTGTGAAATGTCGGGATGTTTTTCTCCATATGCCCTTCTATATAACTCCAACGCTTTTTCGTAAAACTGAAAGGCAACCGAAGGATTTCTCATTCGCTGGTAAGTTTGTCCCAGGTAGGAGTTGACCAATGCTGTGTTTGGATGGCCATTCGGGTAAATCTTTTCCCAAATCGCGCGTGCGCTTTCAAAGTTGTTGATTGCATCCCCGTAGAGTTCCTGTTGCCGATAAAGGATTCCGATGTTTGTATTAGAGATGGCAATTTTGGGGTGATTGTTTCCGTGAAGTTTTTGATAGATGGCCAATGCCTTTTCATAATACTCCAGTGCTTTGTCACCATCGCTTTGCAAGAGAATTAATCCGAGGTCGTTCAATGAGGCTGCAACTTCCTCGCTTTGATCTCCATAAAGTTGCTGACGGATTTGCAATGCTTGCAATTCATTGTCCCTTGCTTGATTGTATTTTCCCATGCTGGAATAAACCAACGCCAGATGGGCAAGACATTTTGCGCCTTCGCGGGTGTTGAGTTGATTGGCAGCGCGAAACTTCTCCAACGCAAGCTCTAGCTTTTCCAGGGCAAGATCAAAGCGTGCTTTGTTAAGCTGAATGAAACCAAGATTGGTAAGAGTGATGCCTTCCAAAAAAGTAGTGGATGGTTTAATTTCTTCAATGACTTTTTCTGCCTCTATTAGCTTTCCTTGAAGGGTTAATAGTTCTGCCTTTTTATTTGATAGAAGTGTCAGTTGTGAAGGATCGCTAACAGTTGATGAAAAAATATTTACTTCGATGAAAGCCTGATTATAATCTGCAAGGGTAATGAGTGAATCAATTTTTCGAATAGCACTATTTTGGCTATAGGTGTTACTTATCCCGAAACCAAATAGCAGTAAAATCAAAAATTTTCTCATCGAAGGAATCGGTAATTGTATATTATAGAAGTCACCAACTCCCGTGTTAATCCATCAGGGTTATCTTTTCGCTGCTGAATTTTATGGCCCACCAGTAATTTAATTCCAGAGCGCACATCAAAATTATATCCAACGGTACCAATGCCAGACAATGCAAGCCCATAGGCCCCTGAGGGTTTCTCGCGTTCACCTAAAGGATTCGTGAATTCGTCTTTTGTAATCCTATAGATCGGCAATAAGCCAACTGAAAAATTAAACTTTGAGAAACGGAAATTGCGCTCTGCCCGAAACATCACATCAATTCCTCTTCGTAAATCTTTTGCACGCGCGTAGCGTTCGATGTAGGCAAAATCTTCAGGACCATTTTTCCACGCTCCCCACAAGAACTGATTTTGATTTTGATTCAAGGGTATCTGAATACCTGTTGCAAACAGCCATTTGCGATTGATAAGCGATATTCCAGAGATGAAGTCATAAGTGCCCAGGCTTGTCTGATAATACATCGGCAGCGGTAATCCTTGCGTTGATTTATCAGAATGATTGCTTGGAATTTTCCCGCCCAAGGAGAAATTCAAATCAAACTGATCTGAGCTGTAAATATTTCGTGTGTAACACAGGGAGATATCACCCAGACCATTGGTGTCGGCAAGTCTTCCAGTAACTGCCTGGTAGGGGAGCTTTACCTGAAACGAACTTCTGCGGGTTAAACTGAAACTCATATCGGCAGTGGCTACATAAACAATAGGAGTGAGCGTAGTGGTGCCCCGATAGAAACTCAGGTCCATCGAAGTCAGGCGCACAGAAACGCGTTTGTTATAGGGCTGATCGGGCTTCATGGCGCCCATTGTGCAGAAGCCGGCATCACTGCATCCTTGCGTAAAACCAATAATCGTTGATGATAGAAACAATAGACTTGCGGCAAAGGCTCTTATCATTTCACTAAGGTAGAGATGACGGCTCAATCTAAAAAGCGCTCAATAAAAAAGAGGCTGTCTCAAAAGCTCTTTTGAATTGTCATTTCGAGGAACGAGAAATCTTTGAAGTAGCGTAGTGAAACTATTTTCAATGATTCCTCCCAACGGTCGGAATGACAAAGCAATCTTTGAGACAGCCCCCCAATTAATATTGGAGATACTGACGGTTACATTCCCAATGATTGATTCTCAACGGAGGCAAGTTCAATGATCTTTTCGTATTCGGCAGCGTTGAGGTCATTGAAGAAATAATGAATTGGATTTACATGAACTCCGTTTACGAAAACTTCATAGTGAAGGTGTGGCGCGGTTGATAATCCCGTGTCGCCAACATAACCAATAAGGTCGCCACGTTTCACGCGTTGCCCCTGGCGAACGGCAAAGCCATGCATGTGTGCGTACCGCGTGCGGTAGCCAAATCCATGATCGATCTCAATCATCTTTCCATAACCACTAAAGCTTACATCCAGTTTATCGATTACCCCATCAGCAGTGGCATAAATGGGTGTGCCGATTACAGCAGCAAAATCGACACCGGTGTGCATTTTTCTAACTTTATATACAGGGTGAATTCGGAGGCCAAACCCGGAGGCTAGCGCGATTAATTCTTTGTTTGCCACCGGCTGTATGGCAGGAATAGCCGCAAAAAGATTCTCCTTATCCTTGGCCAGCGCCACCACATCGTCTTGCGATTTTGATTCGATGTACACTTTGCGCCTTAGTTTATCAACTCCTTCGGATAATTTGATGATGATGTCTTCGTGAATTACATTTTTGTTTTTGATCTCTTCGTACCGATCTACACCACCTACTCCGGCTTCGCGTATGGTTTTTTCAATTGGCTCCGCGCCAAGCACAGCGCGGTAAATATTATCATCACGGTATTCCATGCCCGCCAAAATCGTGCTTAGCTTTTCTACTTCATGCTGAAGGTTTTCATAATAAAACTCCAGCTCTTTCACTTCATTTTTTAAAAGCAGTTCTTTGGGCGACTCGAAATAGCTGCTGTAAAGCATGAGCAGTCCTACTGCAAGCGCAAGGGTAAGCGATAGAAATCCAAGGGTGTTCAAAATGAAATCACCGGTAGAAGTTTTTATCCTTTCGTATTTGCAGGTTTCGGTGTCGTAGTAATACTTAATTCTTGCCATACACTAATTATTTTACCTGAGGCCTGAAAGCTTTCATCACCTCTTCATTGCATTCCAGATAAGGGCCTTCCAAAAGATCGATACAGTAGGGGATTGCCGGAAAAACAGCATCCAGGCATTCGCGTATCGACTTTGGTTTGCCGGGCAAATTTACGATTAAAGTTTTATTTCGGATGCCGGCCGTTTGGCGCGATAGAATGGCTGTAGGCACGTACGTAAGACTTTTAGCCCTCATCAACTCGCCAAAACCAGGCAGCATTTTGCTACAAACGGCTTCGGTAGCCTCCGGGGTTACATCCCTTACCGCTGGGCCGGTGCCACCGCATGTTACCACCAGGCAGCAATTTTTTACATCGGCCATTTCAATGAGGGCAGCCTCAATTTGATCTTGTTCATCCGGAATGACGCGATACTCTTTTTCCCACGCGCTAATCAAATATTCATTCAGAGTAGCCACAATGGCCTTGCCGGGAAGGTCTTCATAAATGCCTTTGCTTGCCCGATCCGAAACGTTAATGATGCCGATTCGAATCATACTGTGGTGCTAGGCTTAAATTGAATTTTTTCTGACCGGCCTTTTTTGAATACCTGTCTTCCTTTGTTTATTCCTTTTCTTATTTCTTTTTGCTTTTCCACAGGAAGCTCAATGATATTTTTACACTCTTCCGAGCAACATCCATTGTATTTTGCTGCGCAGCTTTTGCATTGTATGAAAAGAAGGTGGCATCCGTCATTCTTGCAATTGGTATGATCATCGCACGGCTGGCCACATTGATGGCATACTGCAATTACATCTGGTGTGATGCGTTCGCCCAGACGCTCATCAAAAACAAAATTCTTTCCGATGAATTTATTTTCAAGTCCTTGCTCGCGAACTTCGCGAGCGTATTTAATGATTCCTCCTTCAAGCTGAAATACATTTTTAAAACCACGGTGCTTCATCCATGCGCTTGCTTTCTCACAGCGGATGCCGCCCGTGCAATACATTAACAGATTCTTGTCTTTATTTTCCTTCAGCAGGTCTTCAGCAATTTGTAATTCTTCCCGAAAGGTATCTACATCCGGCAGGATGGCTCCCTTGAAATGCCCCACTTCGCTTTCATAGTGATTGCGCATGTCAATAATCATGGTGTTGGGATCATTTGCTAGCTGATTGAATTGTGAAGCATTCACATGCTCACCTTGATTGGTGACATCAAACGTAGCGTCATCGAGGCCATCGGCCACAATTTTTTTGCGCGCCAGAATTTTTAATTTGAAAAATGATTTCCCGTTATCATCCACTGCAATATTCAGCCTTACATTGTTTAGCCAATCAATTGAATACAATTCATTCCTGAAAAGATCAATATTCGTTTTTGGTAAACTGATCTGTGCATTGATGCCTTCGTTCGCCACATAAATTCTTCCACGAACGCCCATTGCATCAAATTGTTTGTAAAGCTCATCGCGAAAAGCTTTGGGCTCAGATATGAAATGATACTTGTAAAAGGAGATGGTAACGCGCTCTTCGGTGGAGTTTTTTAGTTGCTCCTTCAAGACTTTTCCATCAATACGATTATAGAGGGCCATATTTCCAATTTTCAAACCGCAAAGGTAAGAAAATTCAGCCTTTTGAAGGTCGAGGGCCCAGAGGAGAAAAAGAGCCTAATTCGCTACTGGCTTTAGTTCACCACGCAACAATTTGTTGTAGTCATCACAGGAAAGAAATCCGTGTTTATCGCAATACGGGCAGGTTTTGTATTTGGTGCCCAGATAGTCTTTTTTGATAATCACCGTGGTGCCGTTGCAAACGGGACAAATGGCTTTCCCGGAAGGGCCGCAGTCAATATTATAATCTTGTGAGAACACCTGACTCGCTTGTTGCATTTGCTCTTTCTTTTCTTTTAAAAGTTCCGCCTCTGCCTTGGCTTTCCATTCCACTGCCTGGTTTGAAAATTGGCCTGTGGTTCCTTTCAACTGAATGTACTTGCTCAGCCAGTCGATGCTTTGTTTGTATTTTTTCAAGAAATAAGAATTCTTACCGAAGTGAAATGTAAAATCGGAGGGAACACTTTTTATGGTGGATAGGATAGCGCGAAATTTTTTATCCGCATCTTCATACTTTCCATCTTCTGAAAGTCGTATGGCAGAATCCATGCGCATGGTAATTTGGCGCTGCCGATCTGCCTGCTTTTGCAACTCAATCTCCTGCAATCTCAATCGCTCGGCTTCGCTTTGCGCATAGGAGCAGAGTCCCACGAATAACAAAATTATCGAAAGACTAAATTTCAACTTCACCATTACTTCGATTTGATAAAATCTTTTTTGCTCATCCCAAGCCACTCAAGCGCAGAGTTACTGAAGATGTCTTCTTTTACTTTTTTAGTCAAATCCATTTCTTCAATGAATTTTCCGATCTCCAGGTCGCCCAACGGGAAGGGGTAATCAGATCCTAACATTACCTTCTTTGACCCTTGAAGTTTTAGTACATATTCCAACATCAATGGGTCGTGCGTCACACTATCAACCCAAAACTTTCCTAAATATTTTCTTGGGTTTACGTTATTATCGATCGCCACCAAATCTGGTCGGCACTCAAAACCATGTTCAATTCTGCCAATGGTTGATAAAAACGATCCGCCAGCATGGGCAAACATTACTCTGAGTTTTGGAAGTCTTTCAAAAATCCCGCCAAAGATCATCGAGCAAACTGCGCGTGCGGTTTCTGCAGGCATGCCCACGAGCCATGGCAACCAGTAGCGTTGCATTTGTTTTTGTCCCATCATGTTCCAAGGGTGCACCATCACGGCAAGCCCTAATCGTTCGCATGCTTCGAAGATAGGGTAGAAGCGCTCCTCGTTAAGATTCTCATCGTTGATGTTAGAACCGATTTGTATTCCTTTGATTCCAATTTTTTTGCAGCGCTCCAATTCCTTCACTGCCAGTTCAGCGTCTTGCATTGGCACGGTTGCCAGTGCCACATAATTTTGTGGATACTTATCAGCAAGGTTTGCCAGATGATCATTCAAAAATTTCGATAGGTCAAGGCAATCCAAAGGCTTGGCCCAATACGAGAACATAACCGGCACCGTACACACTACCTGCACCTGTGTTTTGAATTTTTCATATTCGGTAATGCGAAGCGTTGGGTTCCATGCATTTTCTTTGATCTCTCTAAAGAATTGATTGCCGCGCATCATTTTGGCTGCGCCTTTCTTATGATGCTGAAGATAAATGAAGTCACCGTATCCGAACTTCTCCGTCCAGTTGGGCATCTTCTTGGGAAGAATGTGCGTGTGACTATCGATTTTTAACACTTCAGAAAAATATAATCCCGCAATATCAGGTTGTTAGTAGTAAGTATCAAGCGTTGTGCGGTAAGTATTTATTTTGGAAAGGGAGTTAGTAGAGTTAGTAATAAGAATTTAGTAGTAAGTAGGTAATGGTTGGGAGCCTTACTAACTACTAAATTCTATATTCTATATTCTATCCACTGCCCTACAAAGTCCACCCTTCGCGATACTCACGCTTTACAAATTGATTGGCTTCATCAAAGTTGGTGATCTTCATATTTTTGGCATCCCACAAAAGCTTCTTTCTGCCGGGGTATGATTTACTCTTTCCATCAGCAGAGATTTTTTGCATTTGATAACTACGAATAGCAAGGTTACCCATGAGCACTGCTTCTGTGAACGGACCTGCATACTCAAAGGGAGAGCTCAATTGCATCTGGCCATAGCCTTTCAGGCATGCTTCCACCCATTGTGTGTAATGTCCGGCTTCTGCGCCAGGTATTCTAGGAATGGTAGGCTTCGGAAATTTTGTTTTTTCCATACGAGATGTGGGTAGCAATTTTGGCGGTGCATTGTAACTTCCCATCAGCTTTCCTTTGGTGCCTTCAAAAATGTATCCGCCATCCCACGATCCAAGTTGTTCATCGGGCAACAACTCCTCGGGGCGTTCGGGCAGAATACCTCCGTCCATCCAGGTAAATTTAATGTCGCCTTTGCCATCCTTTCGCGGGAACTTTAAATGGATGACTGAAGAGGCGGGGCAACTATCGGTATAGTTTGCTTCTTTGAATGAGCCCTCCCAAGCTGTGGAAGTACTGCACTCCACTTCCGTGGGAAAATCAATCGGCAAAATGCGAAAGGCAGCATCCATAATATGGCAGGCCATGTCGCCCAATGCTCCTGTGCCAAAGTTCCACCATCCGCGCCAGTTGAACGGTAAGTAGGCAGGATTGAAATCAATAAATTTTGCAGGGCCCAGCCAAAGGTCCCAGTCAAGTTCTTTTGGAATTTCATGCTGGCCGGTGGGCGCAGCGATGCCTTGAGGCCACACAGGCCGATTAGTCCAGGTGATTACGCGCTTCACGTCACCGATTAGTTTGGCATCCACCCATTCTTTGGCCACACGCACGTGATCTGCGGATGCGTGCTGGTTACCCATCTGCGTTACCACTTTGTATTTTTTTGCAGCTTCCGCAAGCATGCGTGCTTCATAAATATCATGTGTCAGCGGTTTTTGTACATACACATGCTTGCCGCGAACCATTGCTGCCATTGCGGCCACAGCATGAGTATGGTCGGCAGTAGAAACCGAAACAGCATCGATACCACTGGCTTCTTTATCCAACATCACACGAAAGTCTTTGTAGTATTTAGCCTGCGGAAAATTCTCCTTTGATTTTACTGCCATGCGATCGTCCACATCGCATAGAAATGCAATTTTTGCATTGGGATGTTTCGCAAACCCGGTGAGGTCGCTGGTTCCCTTGCCGCCTACGCCAATACCTGCAATGTAAAGTGTGTCACTCGGGGCGATAAAACCTTTGCCTCCCAAAACAAAGCGTGGAAGAATAGTAAATGCTGCTGCGGCCGTTGCTGCTTGCTGAATGAATTTTCTCCTGGATGTCATTTTTGATTATTAAGTTCAGTACTATTTTTCAATTCACATTTTGCGACTCTCGTCCTAGCCATTCTCAAACTTCACGCTGATTTCCAGCGTACGCTCATCATACTTTAATCCATACTGATCAAGTACTTCCTGAGGAACACCATCCCATTGGTTGGGGCGGTTGCCAGCATACCCTAAATCTTTGATTCCGATTTCGCTGGTGAAAAAGCCGGTTGCTGTAAGGTCTCGCATCTTGTTGAAGAATACAACACCGGGTGTCATTTCAGGCTTAGCTTTTTCAGGAAAAGCAATTTCATCTATCATTTCAATTTGCTGCGCGGCCGTGCAGGATGCAAAGTCTGCATTGAAACGTTTCATGCATTGTACATCAAGCCATTTCAAGCCACCGCGCATCGGCACTTGGTGTGCGGGAATATCTTTTACAATAAACTCAATGAAATCAGGCACTCCAGCATCTGTAGCACTACCCGATATTTCATCTTTTGGGATAATGATGTCAGCCAAAATTCGAATGGTCTTCATTTCGTGATCATCAAAGAATTTCTCACTCATTAATTTATTGTAATGAGCAAGTTCTGCCGGAGTACGATCAATGGTTGGAGCATTTGATTCAACTTTTGGTTTCTCATCCGTTTTGCAGGATTGAAGCAGGGCAGGAGCGGAGATTGCACCAACCGTACCCACTGCAAGTGTTTTAAGATATTTTCTTCTGTCCATGTTAGTATTCGTTATTCGTTCAACCAACCACTAAATATTTTTCTTCTTCAATTCTTCGATTATATATTCTGACGCTCGCATCGAAAGGGCGAGAATTGTCCAAGTAGGATTTTTGTCGGCCTGCGATACAAAGGCGCCTCCATCCACTACAAAAAGATTTTTGCAATCATGTGCCTGGTTAAATTTATTGAGCACCGAAGTTTTGGGATTATCTCCCATACGAGTAGTGCCTACTTCATGAATGATTTTTCCGGGTGCTTGCAAGCCATAATCATTTTCAGGGCCGTCTTTATCACCCCACGTGATCACGCCACCTGCTTTATGAATGATTTCGCGGAACGTATCTTTCATGTGCTTGGCTTGCTTCACTTCATAGTCGCTCCACTTGTAATGAAAACGCAAAACAGGTATTCCAAATTTATCGACTGTAGTCGGATCAATCTCGCAGTAGTTATCTTCCCTGGCAATGGCTTCACCGCGTCCATCCATTCCAAATGTGGCGCCATAAAAGTATCGATAGTCATCTTTGAGTGATGCACCATAGCCTCCGGCTTCTTTCATTTTCCCGTCTCTGCCCGGATATTTTCCATTTGTATTTTGCATTCCGAATCCAAAGCCATAGCCCGGCATTCCCATGCCACCATAATATTCAATATGATAGCCTCGCGGGAAATCTAATTTCTTGTTATCAAGCCACCATGGAGAGTAAACGTGCAGTCCGCCAACGCCATCTTCATTGTAGCGCTTTCTCCCCACCAGGCCCGGAAGAATGCCGCCCATGCCTGCACCGGTGGAATCATGTAAATATTTTCCAACAACATTACTAGAGTTTGCTAACCCATTAGGGTGATTCGAAGATTTAGAATTTAAGAGCAATCTGGCAGACTCACATGCACTCGCAGCGAGCACAACAACACGTGCACTAACCTGGTATTCCTGTAAATCATTCTTGTCAACATACGATACACCTGAAGCGAGTCCCTGCTCATCAGTTAATACTTCTCGAACCATTGCATCCGTCACCACTTCAACATAACCAGATTTCGCTGCTGGCTTTATCAGTACAGAAGAGGAAGAGAAATCGCCATACACCGTGCAGCCCCTGTTGCATTGCGCACAATAGAAACACACACCTCTGTCTTTATTAATCGGTTTGGTTAAGATAGAAAGTCGTGAAGGAATCACTGGAATGCCCAATGAAGTGCCGGCATTTTTGATCATCAACTCGTGCAGGCGTGGCTTAGGTGGTGGAAGAAAAATACTATCCGGATCGTTTGGGAGATTTTCTTTTGAACCGAAAACACCGATCAATTGATCAACCTTATCGTAGTACGGTGCTACATCTTCATAGCCAATCGGCCAATCATCGCCCAACCCATCAATACTTTTGTGCTTAAAATCCTTTGGGCCGAAGCGCAATGAAATTCTTCCCCAGTGATTGGTGCGTCCACCCAGCATGCGCGCACGAAACCAGTCGAACTTAGTACCGTCTTTATGGGTGTAAGGTTCACCCTCCAGTTGCCAGCCACCGTAGGCAGCATCAAAATCTCCGAAATACCTGAATTGAGTATTCGCTCCTCTTCGCGGTGACTCCCATGGCCATTTTAGCTGCATGACATTTTTTGCGGGATCGTACATAGGACCTGCCTCTAATACCAGCACGTTTATGCCGGCATTTGCAAGTGTGTACGCAGCCATGCCGCCACCAGCGCCAGAACCAACAATCACTACATCGTACTGCTTCGAGTTTTTCTTGATTTGAAAATCAGGCATGAATAAATTTTTTATTGAACTAAAAGTAAGTGATGGTCTATAAAAACGAAAGATTAATATGATTTGACAGGAAAATATTCTGTGAATGGTACTGTCGTCAGAATTTTCTTAAGCCGAGGTAAAATTGTTTAGAAAACAATATCAATCGATTGCTTGTTTTATGCTTTCTTTGCGCAAAATTTTTTCGCAGGGGAATGGAGTATCGTGCGGTGTTGGATGAGTCTACTTCTTTTATCAATCTCTATCAACATCATAAAATTGTAGCAAAAGTTCCGTGTAAGCTTACCGGTGACAATTGGAAGCGATTGTTTATCGGTGCCGAAAGTCTTGCTATGAGCTTATGGAACAGTAATGGTAACTGGAAAATGTCCCTTTATCAGACCGATGAGAACACAGGGTACATCAAACTCAATGGTGCAATTCCTATCCGCGTAGAATCAATTCGCTCCCTCAAGGGTAAGCCTATTCTCTAATTCACTTTTTTCTTGGTATAGGATCGTAGCCGCTGGTGCCCCAGGGGTGACATCGCGCAATTCGCTTTGCACCGATCCATATTCCTTTCAAAACACCCCATTCATTAATCGCTTCAATCGTATAGGCAGAGCATGATGGTGTATGCCTGCAATGCGCACCCAACATTGGTGATAGTGTGTATTGGTAGATTTTAATGGGCAGTATGAAAAGTTTCTTTAGCAAGGTTATTCAATTGTGTACTCCATCATTCCATCTTTTCCATCTTTCAATTGCACACCAATTGCCTTTAAATCATCACGAATTTTATCTGACAATGCATAGTTGCGATCCAGGCGCGATTTCTTTCGTAACTCAATCAACACTTTAATGGTTCCGTCCAGCAAGTTGTTGCTAGCACTTTTTTCTTCGATCAGTCCAAGCACATCTTCCATAAAACTGACGTAGGTCTTTTTAAGTTTTTCAAATGTTCGGAAATCAATGGTGCTCAGTGCCACGTTGCCAGATTTGAAATCATTGATTCGTGCTGACATTTCAAATAACACGGCAAGCGTTTTTGCGGTATTGAAATCATCGCTCATATTCTGATAGCATTCCTCGGTCATCCGATCGATGTCCTTCACCAATTCAGCATTCACGGTTGTCTGCGAAGTGTAAGAGAGATTTTTCACCGCGGTTAATGCAGCACTCAATTTCTTGTACCCTTTTTCCGCAGCACTCAATGCTTCATTTGAAAAATCAAGTGTGCTGCTGTAGTGCGATTGCAGCATAAAGAACCGCACCGACATTGGGCTGTATGGCTTATCAAGTAAGGGATGATCACCTGCAAATAATTCGCGAGGTAAAAATGAATTTCCTTTAGACTTGCTCATTTTCTCGCCATTCACCGTAAGCATATTAGAATGCATCCAGTACCGCACAGGAGTATTGCCGAATGCGCCTACATTTTGAGCAATCTCACACTCGTGATGAGGAAATTTCAAGTCCATGCCACCACCGTGTATATCGAATTGCTTGCCCAGGTATTTTGTGCCCATGGCAGAACATTCTAAGTGCCAGCCTGGAATTCCATCGCCCCACGGAGAGGGCCAGCGTTGAATATGGTTAGGAGACACGGACTTCCAAATCGCGAAGTCGATTGAGTTTTTCTTTTCGTCTTGTCCGTCAAGCTCGCGTGTTCCTTCCAGGAGGTCATCAATATTTCTTCCGCTCAGTTCACCATACTTATGCTTCTCCATAAACTTGCGCACGTCAAAATAAACGGAGCCATTCTTTTCATATGCAAAACCATTATCAAGAATCTTCTTCACCATTTCAATTTGCTCAACAATATGACCGGTGGCAGTTGGCTCAATGCTTGGTGGCAGGATGTTGAAGATGCGGCACACTTCATGAAACCCATATGTATACTTTTGTACCACTTCCATTGGCTCCAGTTGCTCTAACTTGGCGCGTTCTTCAATACGATCTACACCTTCACCGGCATCGTTAGTCAGATGACCAGCATCGGTGATGTTTCGAACGTACCGAACTTTGTAGCCAATGTGCGTGAGGTAGCGATACACCACATCAAAGGCAGTAAAAGTGCGCAGGTTGCCGAGATGCACTTCATTGTACACCGTTGGGCCGCAGGAATACAACCCTACAAAAGGTGGGTTGATGGGTTCGAACAATTCTTTTTTACCACTCAGTGAGTTGGTGATGGAAACCGGATAGCGTTGGAACAAATTCATAGCTCAATAAACGGGCGAAGCTACTAAAAAGTAAACAGTTTGATGCAGGAAAATTCGTATGCATTTATGCCGTCATCGTCTTTGTTTACCCTTTTAACATTTTGTTTACAAGTGCGCACCGTTCGGTGTATTAATTCGCGAATCTCCTTAACTTCCTTCCTTAAAGCAGCTTATCTATGAGATACTTTCAATTCGTTTTGATTTCAGTTCTGGCTATCGTCACTAACTGTTCTCAACAAAATTCGACAAGCCCAGTTACTTTTTCAATAACATTTAATCAGGCATTAAACGATCAGGCACAGGACGGGCGATTGTTGCTGATGCTTTCTAAAAATGATAAGTCTGAACCGCGTTTTCAGATTAGCGATGGCCTGGATGCGCAACTGGTTTTTGGTATTGATGTGGAAGGCATGAAGCCTGGGCAGGAAATAGTCCTCGATGCAAAAAATGCGTTTGGATTTCCGTTCCGCTCGTTAGCTGATGTTCCGGCAGGAGACTATAGCGTGCAAGCACTCATCAATCGTTATGAGACTTTTCAATTGAAGACAGGGCACACCGTGAAGCTGCCACCCGATCAGGGTGAAGGACAGCAATGGAATCGCAAGCCAGGTAATTTCTATAGCACGCCAATCAAAATTTCTTTCGATCCATCCAAGCGCGCTGAAATTAAAATAGTAATGGATCAAAAGATTGCTCCAATTCCCGAGCCAGCAGATACGAAGTACATCAAGCACATCAAGATTCAGAGTAAGTTGCTTACCGAATTTTGGGGTAAGCCAATGTATATAGGTGCGCACGTTTTGCTGCCAGAAGGATTTGATGAACATCCACAAGCCCGATATCCTTTAATGATTTATCATGGTCATTTTCCCAGCGACTTCGGAGGCTTTAGCACTGAGCCGCCACCTGCAGATATGGATACCTCAGATTATTCAGCACGTTTTGGAATTTATGGATACAAGAAATTTGAGAAGCAGGAAGCCTACAATTTCTACAATCAATGGACAAGCAAAAACTTTCCACGCTTTATCGTTATCGAAGTTCAACATGCAAATCCATATTACGATGATTCTTATGCAGTGAACTCTGCCAATCTTGGCCCTTACGGAGATGCTATTATGAAAGAGTTAGTGCCGGAGATCGAAAGTAAATTTCGAGGAATAGGAGAGGGTTGGGCGCGATTTACTTACGGTGGCTCAACCGGTGGATGGGAAGCACTGGCCGTGCAAATGTTTTATCCGGATGACTTTAATGGTTGTTTCGCGGCATGCCCTGATCCGATTGATTTTCGTGCCTATTGCCTGGTGGACATTTATAAAGACAAGAATGCATACTGGTACGACAGTGAATTTAAAAAACTGCCAAAGCCGGCACATCGAAATTACTTAGGGCAAATTCAAAGCACCATGGCGGAAGCAAATCATCTTGAGCTGGCATTAGGAACGAAATCGCGCAGTGGTCAGCAATGGGATATTTGGGAAGCAGTGTACTCGCCACAAGGTGAAGATGGTTATCCTAAAAGAATTTTTGATAAGGAGACGGGTGAGATCGACAAAAGCGTAGCCGAATATTGGCGGGAGCATTATGATCTGCGCTATATCCTTGAGCGCGATTGGAAAACACTTGGCCCCAAGCTGGAAGGTAAAATTCACATCTACTGCGGTGATATGGATAATTATTATTTGAACAATGCCGTATACCTGATGGAAGATTTTCTCAAGAAAACTAACTCTCCATTTTACAAAGGTGAAGTAGATTATGGCGATCGTGCCGAGCATTGTTGGAATGGTGATCAGGAAAATCCCAACTACATATCGCGGTTGCGTTACAATACCATGTACCTTCCAAAGATTTTGAAACGTATTCAGGAGAGCGCACCAAAAGGTGCAGATACAAAAAGCTGGCGCTATTAATAAATTTCTTGAAGGCTGGGTAAAATTGCCCAGCCTTCTTTCTCTATTTCATCCATTGAACTGAAAATAGTTTATCAAGGCAATCTCGATTTCTGAAAGTTAGCCCCTTGGTAGTACACTCTTCCTTTCATCACAATCTTTCTCCATTAAAGGATTGGTACTCGTATCTTTCTAATATTAAAATCAAACGCTATGCACTTCTCTATAAAATCAATTTTGCTAACGCTTCTGGTGGGAGCATCGATCACACTTTGGGGTCAGCAGAAACCAGCTACAGATGTCAGCGGATTCGCATCCGAAACTTTTTCCAGTTTGAGCTTTCGATCCATTGGCCCGGCTGTTACTTCTGGTCGCATTTCAGACTTTGCGGTGAATCCAAACAATTCCAGTGAATATTATGTGGCTTCTTCAGCGGGAGGCGTTTGGAAGACTACCAATCATGGTGTTACGTTCACTCCGCTCTTTGATGGTCAAGGATCCTATTCTATTGGCTGTGTAACTATTGATCCATCGAATACCAGTACGATCTGGGTAGGGTCTGGTGAAAATAACAATCAGCGTTCGGTTTCCTATGGCGATGGTGTGTACAAGAGTGAAGATGGAGGCAAGAGTTGGAAAAATATGGGATTGAAGAATTCGGAACACATTGCAGAAATAGTTGTTCACCCTACTGATCCTAATATAATTTATGTAGCAGCGTATGGTCCTGTGTGGAGTGAGGGCGGAGATCGCGGAGTGTATAAATCAACGGATGGAGGTGCAACGTGGAGCTGTGTGAAATCGGTGAGTGCCTACACAGGTTGCAATGATCTGGTGATGGATCCCCGAAATCCAAACGTGTTGTACGCTGCCTTTCATCAGCGCATGCGCAAAGTTTTTACCTACATTGGCGGTGGCCCGGAGTCAGCGTTATATAAGACAACTGATGGTGGCACCACCTGGAAAAAATTGGAGGGTGGCTTGCCTGGTGGCGATGTAGGAAGAATGGGATTGGCCATCAGCCCGGTGAATCCTGATGTGCTCTACACGGTGGTGGAAGCTAAAGACGATAAAGGAGGCATCTATCGTTCAGAAAATCAAGGAGCCAGTTGGGAAAAGCGTAACTCATTTTTTACCTCTGGCAACTACTACCAGGAAATTACCTGCGATCCGAAAAATGTTGACCGCATTTTTATTACCGATACGTACTATAAAGTCAGCAATGATGGTGGAAAAACTGTTTCAAACCTGGGCGAAATCAATAAGCACATTGACAATCATTGCATTTGGGTCGATCCGAAAGACACTAATCATTTGCTGGTAGGCTGCGATGGTGGCGTGTATGAAACATGGGATTTTGCAGGCTCATGGGATTTTAAATCAAACCTTCCCGTAACACAATTCTATAAAGTAGCTACTGATAATGATTATCCATTTTATAGCGTGCATGGCGGAACGCAGGATAATCTTAGCCTCGGTGGGCCAAGCCGTACAACTTCAGCCAATGGCATCGTCAATTCGGATTGGTACATCACTTCTATTGGTGATGGCTTTGAAACGCAAGTAGATCAGTCGAACCCAAATATAATTTATGCACAAAGTCAATACGGAGGACTGAATCGTTTTGATCGGAAGACAGGACAGTATTTATCCATCCGGCCGATTGAAAAAGAAGGGGAGCCTGCTTATCGATGGAATTGGGACGCGCCTTTGCTAATTAGTCAGCATAACAATGCGCGACTCTATTTCGGAGCTAACAAGATCTTTCGCACGGACGATCGAGGCGATTCGTGGACGGTGATCAGTCCTGACTTAAGCCGTCAGGTTGATCGCAATAAAATTGAAGTGATGGGCAGAGTGTGGTCGGTAGATGCCATTGCCAAGAATGGCAGCACTGATATTTATGGACAGACCACCACTATTGCCGAATCAAAACTGGATGCGAATGTATTATGGGTTGGCACGGATGATGGCCTAATACACCTTACCACAAATGGCGGTTCCTCCTGGACAAAGTTTGATAACCTGCCTGGAGTTCCCCCGCAGAGCTATGTTCACCAGGTCATTGCTTCGCTTCACGATAAGAATACCGCCTATGTTTGCTTCAATCAACATCGCAACGGAGATTTCAAACCCTATGTATTAAAAACATCTGATGCGGGTAAGACCTGGAAACCCATCCAAGCCAACCTGCCTGTGCGTGGTAGTGTTTACTCCATCGCAGAAGATCATGTAGATCCTAATCTGTTATTTGTTGGTACCGAGTTCGGTGTTTTCTTTTCCAACACTGGAGGAAGTAGTTGGACGCAATTGAAAGGAGGATTGCCAACGATCGCTGTGCGCGATATTGAAATACAACGCAGAGAGAATGACCTTGTATTAGCTACGTTCGGAAGAGGCTTTTACATTCTTGATGATTATTCCTTGCTCCGCAATCTTAAGAAAGATGATTTGAATAAGACTGCTATTCTCTTTCCTGTGAAAGAGAGTTTGATGTTTGTAGAGCGCTTTCCGTTGGGCTTGCGTGATAAGGGGCATTTGGGAAGCAGCTATTATTCGGCAAAGAATCCTAAGGTGGGTGCAGTATTTTCCTACTACTTAAAAGACGACATCAAAAAACTAAAGGAGAAGCGACAGGAGGCGGAGAAGGCCAAGTATGAGAAGAAACAGAAAGTGTATTACCCTAGTATCGATACACTTCGGTTAGAAGATAGTCAACCTGATCCTTATCTTCTGTTTACCATCACGGATCAATCAGGAGCAGTAGTTCGGCACTTGAAGGCGCCTGCGAAGAAGGGGCTAAAGCGCCTGGTATGGGATTTCCGTACGAACAATCCCGCACCGGTAGTAGGAAGATTCACTCCGGCTGCCGATCAATTATTTGGTGGCCCCGAAGAAGGTTCTTTAGTGGCTCCCGGTCAATATAAAGTAACGCTATCCAAATATGAAGATGGTGTACTCTCAGAATTGGCGGGGCCCGTAGCGTTTTCAGTGAAGCTGTTGGAGAATGGAAGCTTGCCTACGAATATGAATGCAAATGTTACGTTCTACCAAAAAGTGACCGACATCCGCAAAGCGGTGAGTGCCGCGAATGATATCGTAAATTCCATGGGCCAGCGCCTGAAAAATATTAACCTTGCCATTCAAGATATGCCTGCTCCGGCCAAAGCGCTGTTGGAGAAAGCATACTCACTTCAGAAAGATTTGCAACTGCTTAATCTTTCTTTGTCAGGAGATCAAACACTGAGTAGGAGAGAGTTTGAAACCATTCCATCCATCAATGATCGTATTGGTGGTATTGAGGGTGCTGTATGGAGTTCAACCGATCAGATTCCAAAACTTTATGTTGAATCGTACGGAGTAGCAGCCAGGCAATTCACACAACTGTTAGTGGATATGCGGAAGGTTCACACCGCAATCGAGACTGTTGAAAAGGAACTTGAGATTAATAATGCCCCTTACACTCCGGGTCGCTGGCCGGAGTGGAAGGAGAATTAATGTTATTTCGGTTGCATCGCAATCTGTCCTAAATGTGATGCTTTGTGGGTAACCCTGCTAAGCATCACATTTAATTTATTTCGGTGCGGTTCTTTCTTGAAATCTTCTTCAGTAACGGCCACGTGGCGCGCATGCCAATCGCTTTCGTTCATCGCTTTGAATGCTCGGTCTAGTTCAGCAGAAATCGCTTTCCATTTTTTGAGCAATTCATCTTTGGAAAGATGCCCTTCCTGATTGGCGCCACGCTCGTGATGATAAATAGTGCTCAGTTCAGGATACATCCTTTGGCGAATGCCAAATAGTTCAAGAAGTTTATCATCTGTATCGGCAAGGTGTCCAAAGAGCCATGAAGGTGAATTGCCACCGGGTACGATTGCTTTTGAAAAATTATCCGAGCTGGTTGATTCGATCATTTTTTCCATTCGTTTGTTGTACGCGTCCCATTGTAGCAGGCAGATGTCAAGTGTTGTCATTATTTAGTTGTTTAGGGTTTTATTCGTAGAATTATAACAGACTAGCTTGAGAGAATTTGTTTTCTTCCCAAGCAATAAAATTATTAAGCTCTTGCTGTGAGGTTTTGTAAACCCAGGTAAGCACAGCTAAATCATCGGTGAGCCCAATGCCAATAATGGCGTCTGGGATAAGATCAAATGGATTTAGAAAATATAGTACAGCAGCAATAATGCTGATCAATGTTTTGGCTGGCATGGCTCGATATTCACCACGAGCATACGCCTTAATCATTCGGCCAAAGGTTTGCAGTTGCTCGTTGAACGATTTGACTGTAATTCGTTGACGCTGATTATGCAGATACAGCCGATGTAATAATGATGTTGCCAGTTTAATCAATCGGGCAGGCTTCCCAATCAATCTGGAGGCTTGTGCTAAAGCTAATTGAAAGAATCTGTTTTTCATTGTTGGTTAAGTGCACTTTTTAATGATACTCTTTTAATTTTTGTAGGATTACTCAGTTTGAAATCGTGCTTTTGATGATCAATGTTGTAACGGGTGTTCACGTAGCCTTTTTTGTATTCCTTTATGCGGGCATCAAATTCAACCGCATCGCCTTCAGAAATTTTTGCTTGCTGAAACCCTTTTGTATAACTAAACCAAACATGGTCAGTCATCTTTTGGTTCGTTTCAAGGTCTACGATGTTTTTTAGTAAAATAGTTTCTTCAGAGTATCCATTATATCCGGTTTTCTTACCCAGGCACGCCATGATCGCCCTGAATCTCTTTCTGTTTCCGTTCTCCTCAGCAAGAGCTTTTCTCATTTGTAATTTTTCTAATCGCTACTGACTAAATTGTAAAACTTATTCTTTGGATTACTCATCTAAAGATAATAGAACGAATGACTATGAATAAACTGATTGCACTATTGATATTTTCTGGAATGACCTTGAGTGTTTTTGCTCAGGAATCTATGAAGAAGGTAATGGAAAAGCGTACGCGCGAAATGCACCGTGTTATCTGCCATCCTGATAAGGAGCAATGGAGAAAGTTCATTAAGGAAAACTATACTCAAGCCTTGATTAATAAGCCGATGCGCGCAAAAATATCAAAGTCCGACAATGGCGCTGCTTCCGACTCGGCCACAAGTGAGGAAAGCAACCTCGAATCAAAAGTTGCGATGTTTGGACAATTGCATGCTGATTTTGGCGATAGCAAAATAATATCGATCAAACCTTTGGGGGACAGGTTGGAAATGGTTCTTAGAGGCGGAATGGGGATGACGGGCACGTTTAATTTGCGTTTTGATAAAAGTAAACCTTACTTGATTGATGGGATAGGAGTGGAAGCTGGTGATATAGAACGGTGATCAGAGAACTTTCTTTTCAGATTTTTTTAAAATCAACTCCTGAAGCCATGTTTCCAGTTGCAAACATTCCACGGGATTTAACGCAGTGATTGATAGTGTGATTGGTTGATTGACACTTTTGAAAATATCTTTCAATGCCATCAATGGATTCTCTTGTGTCTTCTGCCAGTAAGCAACATCTTCCTTGGTTAAAAGTTTGAGGTCAGAGTGATCAGTAGATTTGCCAGGAGTGTAGGAATAAATGATACGATCGAGTGCATCGCACGAAATTCCTTTGTGATTTTTCATGGCGCCATTCGATTTTGAGAATTCGTAATACTCCACTTGGGTTTTGCCAATTGATATGGCGTATCGTGTGGTGGCATCCTTAAGTAATTTGCGCACCACCATAAACATCACCAGCAAGAATATTGTGAATATAAAGCCAACTACTATCAAAATAAATACGTCAGGACCACCGGATGCAAATGATGTAAAGGGTATGCTCAAGATGCTGGTGAACACGGTGGCAAAAAAGATCAGGAAGATGGGTGTCCACCAGGTAATTTTATTTTGCCAATGAACTACCGTTTTATCGACTCCTTCCTGTTTGGCAAGTTTCGAAGATAGCTTTGCTGAAGGAGATATCGTAAATGGATTGGCTAACGGCACTTGCGTGCGAAAGGTATTCAAGATCACTTCCGCCTCATCGCGTGTGGAAGATTTTGTGAGAAACCACTCTCCACCATCTTTCTTTTTTAGAAAAACATGATAATCGTAATAAGTTGAGCTTCGACCCGAAGAAGACGAAGATGAGCTGCGCTTCTCTACATAAATATCAAACCCTTCAATTTCATCGTATCGAATGTAGCCCACCTCATTACCATTTTTGATCATCTCAATGATTACGGCTCCCTTACTATGATCAAAAGTGATTTGTTCGGGAGTGGTCTTACGCACATTCCCCGGCAAAAATATCCCGGAAAATACAGCCATAAGTCCAAATGCTGGAAACAACAACTTGAACAACAAAAACGGAAATTCCCATTGTTCGATCACCACGTTCAACCCAATACCAATCAAAACAAAAATGCTCCCCACGATGATAAATAAAGTAGATGCTCCTTTCTGTGATTCCCTGAGCAACGTGATTTTTGATGGGGTAGCGGTAGAAATGAGGTAAGCCATACGATTTGCAAAAGACTAATCTATTGCACGCAGGTGGCAAGAGCAAATTTCAATTGGCCTATTTCCATATCGGCAAGCATTCCTTTCGCACTGAAAAGGGGATTCCGCAGTGTCGGGTAAATGCTTTATTTTTGCGCCCGCATGAAAAAAATCATTGAATCCCGAAAGTTGTTAGGTGTTGACAAAGATGTTGAGCTGAAGGAGCTGAAATCCATTTATCGCACCTTCATGAAAGACTGGCACCCAGACAAAATTCAGAACAATGAAGATGCGAAGCGCGAAGCAGAAGAGAAAAGCAAATCGTTTATTGAAGCATATCACCTGCTGGTAAGTATCGCTCCCGAAACGCATGCGCAACAGGCAGCGCAGTATGAAGAGATGATCAACTCTTCTCGCATCGTTGATTTTCTTTACAAGTCACAAACCCTGCAAATCAATTTTGCGGACGGCAGTTGCTACGAATACTTTGGACTGCCGAAGAGTACCTACGAGAAATTTATCAGCTCTAACACTCCTGATCGTTTTGCGAGAAGGCACATCTACCATTCCTTTGTGTACCGCAAGGTGAGCAAGGCAATGGAATCATAAGCATCTAGTATTGCTCCATAATCCTCCACAGTTGATCAAACTGCTGAGAGAATGATTTGATCACTCCAGCTTCACTGGTGAGCAGGATGTTTTCATGATTGAAGCGTGCGGCACTGCGTGTCCAATTATAGCTCCCGGTGATCAGTGATTGCTGATCGGTCACCATAAATTTGTGGTGCATGTGGTTAGGACTGGTGTCCATCTTTACTGCAATTCCAGCCTTTGCCAGTTGTTCAATGTCAGAGCCTTCATCGAGCGACTTATCATTATCAGTAATGATCTTAATGCTTACTCCTTTTCGATGCGCGGCCAGCAATTGATCAGTGATGCTGTCATCACTAATGGTAAACACGCAGATGTTCAATTGCTGCGAGGCCTTTTCAATTTGCTGAACAATGGCATTGCGGCAAGCATCTCCAGGGCTGAAGTACACGCGTGCTGTTTCCTGCGGTGGTAACGTCAACGCGCTATTAGCAACTTTTATCCAATCCAGAATGAAAGCGTAGTTATTCGCATTAGCATGCTGCCCCGCCAATTCATAAACTTTACTTCGCAAGAAAGTTAATTGATGCTGGTCGGGTAATCGCTCCGCGAGTAGGGACTTTAAGGTCCGCTTTTCATCTTTGGAGAATACTTCGTCAGTAATGGTTTTGCGCAGGTAGTCAATGATTTCTTCCATAAATCAATTTACACTCTGTGAACCACCGATCAATCAAATCGTCTCGGCATGTTTCCTAAAATTGTTCAAAATCGCCTGCCATCCGTTTCGCTGTAATTCCAATGAATTTGTGTTTTCGGCATCAAAGGTTTCCGTCACTTTCGTTTCATTTCCACTGGCGGTAAAGCTGACGCTTACTTTTCGTTGATCGTCAAGGCTAAAGTCAATCTTCTTATTGGGTGTTACCGTGGTGTACGTCCCCTCAAAATCGAAACTCATGCTGCCATCTTTTGCAGCCATAGTGCATTTTAGCTTGCCGCCAACGCGAAGGTCATTTTCAGCTTTTGGGCAGTGCCAATCGTCAGATGCAAAATTCCATTTTACAATGTGCTCCGGCTCTGTCCAGGCTGCCCATACTTTTGATAAAGGTGCATTTACTAAAGTTTCTACGGTGATGGCTGTTTTCGTGATTTCCATAGTGGTGTTGTTTTGTTGAGGCAAACTTAGATCAACTCACAAAATACTAAGGTGGCTCATCGCGGCAAAGTAAAGGGCTATTTACGACAAATATAATCTGTGAACTTATTACTTTTAGCCCTGTAGCGTTGTACTTATGAGCGAAAGATCGGAAGGAAAAAGAAATCAATCACTAGGCGAGGAGATTGCCAATAGCATTAGTCACGGTGTTGGTTTTTTAGCAGCTCTTGCCGTTACCCCTTTACTGATTATTAAAGCAGTTCCATCGGGAGCCACAGCGATTGTAGGGGTCAGTATTTTCGGAGCTACGATGATGATCCTCTACATGGCATCTACACTTTATCATGCCTTTCCTCAAAGTAGAACCAAACGTGTTTTCCAAATTTTTGATCATAGCGCCATATTCCTTTTGATTGCCGGTACGTACACACCCTTCACACTCTGCGTATTGCCCGTTGCATGGGGATGGCCGCTGTTCGGAGTGATTTGGGCCCTCGCAGCTTTTGGTGTGGTGATGAAATCAAGCGTATCTGTTCGACCCAGCAAAATTTCAACAATGCTTTATCTAGGAATGGGATGGCTGGCTTTAATTGCGGCTAAACCGCTTTATGATGCGCTACCCATGGGTGGTTTAGGTTGGCTAATTGCCGGTGGTGCCATGTATTCTATCGGAGTAATATTCTTTGCATTTGACCATCGCATTAAGTACAGCCATTTCATTTGGCATCTTTTTGTACTCGCAGGCACAGCATGCCATGTCATCTCGGTTATGGTATATGTTATTTAATTCCTTTTGCAAGGAAAAGTCGTTGTAATTACTTACTTTACCTAAGTCAACCGGGAATCTCCGCTGGGATTTTCATGGGTTTATTTTCTATTTTCCTCCTCAGCGCTAACCCTCGGCTTTTCTGATCCGATCATTTCTGTTTCTCTTTTGTCAATTGGCTTTGGAATTAATCTGTTAAACCATAAACCCCAACTACCTATGAAACGATTGATCATGCTCTTTGCTGCGATGCTGATGGCTTCCGTAGTGTTTTCTCAGGATAACCTCTACTGGACAATGACAGTTAATGTAAAACTGGATAAGAAGTTAGAATGGGAAAAGAAACTCACTGCCTATACCAAAACGCACATGCCTCAGTTGAAGTATCGAACGTATGAAATCATCAGTGGCGAAAATACTGGCGCGTATGTAATTGTGGTGGGCCCCACCAGCTATAAAGAGATGGATATACCTTTGATTAGTCCAAAGGGAGAGGCTCAAATGAAAATTGATGGTCAGGGTCTTGATGCTCTTTCCAACTCTTTTCAAGTAAGCTATTTGAGAAGGCAAAATGAGATTAGCTCGGCCAAGCCGGATCGAAAACTAAAGTACCTGCTCGTTACCTATAATGAGATAACCATAGGAAGTTGGGGCGAAATTTATGGACAAATCAAAAAGGAAAAGGAGGCTGCAGATAAGGGTGGCTCAAAGATGGATATTGATTTTTTCAGGCCTAGCGCAAGCGGCCCGGGCAATGCTTTTGCAATGGTTAGGTATGTTGAAAAACTGGAAGAACTTGACCTGCAGGAGAACTTTGAAGAAATGTATGACAAAGTATTTGGCAACAATGCTTTCTATAGCATGAATCTTCGCTACTATTCACTTTTGAAATCAACACGGTCGGAATTGCGTGTGCTAAGATCTGATCTCAGCGCACTTTAGAATAAAAAATGAACTTGTTAAAAGCCTTCGGTCATTGATCGAAGGCTTTTTTCATTTGATCCATAGGCCGATTTGCGTAAACGATTTGTGGCTATAGAGAATAATTCAACCGCTGTTCACAAACTACTTCTCACGGGAGGTAGTTCTTCGTTATTTAGTCTAAACTTCGAAAATGTTATGATTAAAAATCTTTTCAAACCTTTAGTAGTGATGCTTGGTATTTTTACAAGCATAGTGTCTTGGTCTCAAATGACATTGCCACCCAGCGGCAATAATCAGAAAAGTGAGGTGAGTCAGTATCTCGGATTGGTAAAAGTGACCATAGCCTACAGCAGCCCCGATGTTGGTGGCAGGGAAATTTGGGGGAAGCTAGTGCCTTATGGTCTGAACAATTTAAATACTGGAAAGAGCAGTGATCAAAACCCTTCTCCATGGAGAGCCGGGGCAAATGAAAATACGATCATCACTTTTTCTAATGATGTGGAAGTGGAAGGAAAACCCCTTAAAGCTGGAACATACGGCTTGCATATGATTCCCGGTCAGGAGGAGTGGACGATTATTTTTTCAAGTAACTCTTCAGCCTGGGGAAGTTTCTCCTACATGCCGGCAGAAGATGTTTTGCGGGTGACTACTAAGCCTGTCGCTTGTGAGCACAATGAATATTTGACTTATGAGTTTACGGATCGTCTGCAGAATAGTGCCACTGCCCGCATGAAATGGGAAAAGCTTTCGGTTCCATTTAAAATTACGGTGCCCAATGGTGATGAGCTTTATATTAAACGATTGAAAGAAGAGATGACTGGCCAGAAAGGATTTGCCTGGCAGAACGTTGTTTCGGCCGCAAATTTTTGCGCTAGTAAAAAAACTAATTTGGATGAAGCATTAGGTTGGGTGCAGTCATTGATAGATCGGAAGGTGATTTATTATCCCATCTATTTCTCAAAGGCTAATTTGCTTAACGCGATGGATAAAAAAGCAGAGGCAGATGCAGTAATGAAAGAGGCAATCAATTTACCGGATGCAACGGCCGGACAGATCACCAATTATGGACGATCATTGATCACGCAAAAACGAAATCAGGAGGCCATGACGGTATTTGAGACAAACTATAAACGCTATCCAAAAGAAGTAATGGCAATGATGGGCATGGCACGCGGCTATTCTGCCATGGGCGATAGCAAGAAAGCACTAAAGTTTGCCCAAGAGGCATTGAAAGCAGAAACTAATCCTGCTGCTAAGACCAGCATTGATGGAATGGTTAAAAAACTGGAGAAAGGCGAATCAATCAATTAATGTGTTCAAACTGAATGAAAAAATCCTGGGCAGTCTGCTCAGGATTTTTTTGTAAGGTAAGTCAGCTTTTAACAATCTCTGCGATGCATTCAATTTCTACCAACGCCTCCTTTGGTAGACGGCTTACTTCTACCGTTGTGCGGGCGGGCTTATGATCTCCAAAGAAGATCTCATACGCTTTGTTCATCTTTTCAAAATCGGCAAAGTTTTTCAGGAATACTGATGTCTTCAGGATGTGTGTGCGATCGCAACCGGCAGCCTTTAAAACAGCTTCAAGGTTGGAAAGTACAAGAGTAGTTTGCTCGGAAACGGAAGCACCCTCAATGAGCATGGTTGCCGGATTGAGTGGGGTTTGCCCAGCGCAAAAAATGAAGTTGCCCGATTGCCATGCCTGCGCGTAAGGACCAATAGCTTTTGGAGCCTCGTCTGTATGTATCTTTTTCATGACTAAAGGTAAATAAAATAAAAAAACCGGCTGGATGAACTCCAACCGGTTTTTATGCGTGGCTTCGGATCGCAACTAGAACTTGATGTACTCCACTTTTCCGCTTCCGGAAGTAACTTCGAAAGTAACGGAAGTAGGCTTGTATGTTTTCACTTTATTCAAATCATAGATCAATGAAAAATTTCCTGTAACCTCCACCGATTGTTCGTGAAGCGTAGTGCCATCCTCTGCAAGGATTCTGACATAGATGTTTTCAGTGCCATTATTGGTTACATTCAATAAGTATTTATTCTCCTTGTTGGCAACTTCAGAAACGGTTACTGAACTTGAAACCTGATTTTGAGAATAGTTAATTTTCTCAACCTGCTTACCATACTTGTCTGTCACTATCACGGTATATTCACCAGCATTCAGTTCGCTGAAATTATATGGACGAACAAAGGTGCTTACGTTAAAAAATACTTCAGAAAAAATTTCATAATTCTTCTCTGAAAATATGGAGACACGTACATTGCCAACTTCCGTTCCCTGGTAGCGAATGTTGAAAACGTTAGCTTTTGCGGCAGGAGTGATGCTTAAAAAAGATGTACCTGCAGTCGTAACAAAGGAGATCAAGATACCAGCAAGTAGAACAATACTAAATTTCGATTTCATTTTTGGTTGTTTATATTTTTTTGGTGACGCAAAGGTGCATGAACTACACAAGCTTCATTTTAGAATGACCCTTATTGAAATAGCTGTGTAAGGAAATAAGGAGAAGTGAACCAACAGAATTTTATTGTCTCAATAAATTTTAATCAGTAGAATATATCTGTCAGGTGATGTAGATTAGGGTGAACGCTGAATTTTGTTCGCGTCAGCAGATTTTTATTTTGTGTGAATGGATCATATTGTTTATTTCAAACGGTTTCAATTTCAAAAAAGCTCCCTTTCCGGTGATGGAATTGATTTAAGCGAACGGCAAATGCAAGTAATTAGAATCAATTTTCCATTTTCCTTTAATCATCCTACAAGCTTTCGGTAAGGCAGAGTTGAATTTTACTTAGGTACAGATTCCTATTATTTGATACCAATGACTTGTATTTCTCCCTAAAAATTGATAAGCTTTGTAAGTCTTGGCAAATATCCCTGTTGATTTGCTTGCTTGCCCGCCAAGGTATTACAGATCATTTGGACAAATGAGAGGTTGGTATGACGTTCAAAAGAGAACCCGTGAACGTATGCGATTTATTAGCTGGAGTTTATAGTGTGCTATTTTATAAATCTAACCCAATCAACCTATGAGTGCTTTAATCAAACCAAAATTACCATCGTTGGCAGTTTTGCTACTACTGCTGGCTTCATCTGCTCAAGCTCAACAGCCGCCCACCATCTTTGCGCGCGTTCTTTACGGCAAGGTGGAGAGTGGCAATGTTCAAGCCTACTTAAAAATAATGAAGGAAAATGTTAAGCCTGCCTTACAGTTAGCAAAACAAAACGGGGCTATAGCAGGCTGGTATTTTTATGAAGTAAAATTTACCGGAACGGAATCGCCTTATAATTTTGTCTCTGTTTTAATTTATGATTCGTGGGCTAAAACGGAAACATTGCCGGATCTTGAGGATCTGCTGAGAAAATCAAACCCCAAAGTGGATGCCGTGGCAACTGCGGCTAAACTCGCCTCCATCAGGAAATTTGTGAAGCAAGAGTTCTATGCGCAGCAGGATAATGTTTCTGGTCCTACAAACACCCAAGCCAAATATATCATGGTCAGTTATATGAAATCCGCGCCTGGCCTAACATCAGCTTATATTGAAGAAGAGAAATCTGTGTGGAAGCCGATTCATCAGGAGTTTGTGAAATCAGGACAAACACTGGGCTGGGGATTTTGGAGTTTAATTATGCCCAGCGACTCGCAGTTGCAGCACGACTTTGTAACCGTGAATAGCTATCAAGATTACAATAAAATCAATTCAGGAAATTTTGGAGAGACAATCAAGAAGGTGTATCCCACTCGGTCGCCTGATAATTTAGGAAGCCAAACCGAGCGCACCAGAACGATTACCAGATCTGAACTTTGGGAAGTACTGATGGCCATAGAATAACTAAAACTAATTGCCATGAGAAAATCAATCATAACAATTCTGGGTGCTCTGCTATATCTCGGATGCACTCAACCTAAAACTGAAGAACCGCCAAAGGAAACGCCTCCTGTTGAAATTGCTGATGCTAAGTACCTTCAAATGGGAAAAATGGGACTTGATCAATTAGCCGCAGGAGATATTGATGGATGGATGACCCGCTATGCCAGTAACGCCAAGTATTATTGGTCTGCCGGAGATAGCCTGGTTGGGAAGGAGGCAATTACCAACTATTGGAAAGATCGAAGGACGAAAGTAATAGACACAATTTCGTTTAATAATGATGTCTGGCTGGCCATCAAGATCAACAAGCCACAAAAAGGACCTGATCGGGCGGGCATATGGTTAATGGGATGGTATCAAGTGAGCACAACCTATATGAATGGAAAATCCATTTCCATGTGGGTGCATACCGATATGCATCTTGACAGTACCGACATGATTGATCAGGTTGTGCAGTACATCGATCGGGCCCCGATCAACGCAGCACTATCGGCAAAATAGAATTTCATAAGGTTTAGGTAAATTTGCAGCGCTCTCCGAAAGGGGAGCGCTCTTTTTTTAATTTTTTCGCAGATGAATCGATACTCAGGTGAGATCCGAATTAACCCCATTCCGGTTTTAAGGAATGATGATTTTAATAATGACGGGCACATTAAAAACATTGAAGAAACTCTTAAGCAGGCCCTTGAATTAAATCGTGAAATCAGCAGCCGGCTTGAGCAGTTAAACGATTTACTGAAGACAGGAAAATTTTCGGCCGGAGCACAATTTCATTTTGCCGATGGCGGATACATTGAAGTGAAAGGATTATCAGATGAGGCCCTTCTTTCATTAAAGGCAAGAGGCATTATTGAACTCTTCGATTATGCGACCGATAAAAGTTGGGTTAAGAAATACGGCCACCACTTCGGATTGATATGGGAAGACGGAAGAGCGGTGGAGATTTAATTCAATACACTTGCATTAATAGACAATCATATTGCGCTCCATCGTCCCATCATCAAAAAAATCAAGCGTAGCAAAGGCAGGGGCAAAGCCTTGAAAGCTACCTTTCCACCAGTTGCCGCTCACCGCTCCATTACAAAAGTACCGAACGCCCATGTAGTTGATTTCATCTTGCAGATGGATGTGCCCGCTAATGCACGCTTTGATATTTGGGTTAGCAGCAAAAATTTCTTTCAATTTTAAAAAATCGGTATGCATCAGATTTCGCTGAATTACTAAATCACCATTCGGTTGCGTTTTGTTGAAGAACAAGCCGGCACAAATCGAGAGGATGGGAATGTGCGATACGATGCAGATATGTTTGCCTTTTAGCTTTAGAAGAGTTGCCTGGAACCATTCAAGCTGCTCGCTATCCAAATATGCGATATAGCCACCTGCCGGATTAAGTTGCGTGCTATCCAACATGATGAAGGCCCAATTTCCTCTTTCAATAGAATAATACCTTCCTGAGAGTTGAAGTTCATCCACAGCCCATTGCTTGCCGTAAACTTTATCCTGTTTATCCGCTTCGCTTTTGTTAAACCAGCCCCACACATCATGATTGCCAATGCAGCTGTAAGTGGTAAGCTTGTTTTCACTCTTCATGATTTTATGAAAGAGATCCCACTGGGTTTGTACTTTCGGTTTATCCGCCTCCAGGGCATCCATGATGGAATCTCCGGTATTGATAATGAATTCAGGCTTATCACTCAACGACTGCACTGCCTGAAGCGCTTTCGCCATACCTTTTTCTGGTATTTCTCCCGGTTTCACATGGATATCGGTAATGTGAGCCACGCGAAACGATTTTTTCTTTTTAGCAGCAAATACATCAGACGAAAGTGCAGATGCAGCTACAGACAGGCCGACCGTGGTGAGGAAGTTTCTTCTTTTCACAAGTAAAAGTGTTAATGTGGGAATTTACAAAACTCCTGCACATCAACACTCTTAAACTTGCCGTGTGGATTTTATCTTATTCGACTCTGGTAAGATTCATTTCAAAAAATTTTGACCATGCGCTTCCATCTCCGGAGAACTCACCGATTTCAGTCCATGATTTTTTTACCGGATCAATTGCGATAGAATACTTTATCTTTCCCTGCGGAGTGTCGAAACCCCACTGATATTGATTATCACCGGTGATGGTGAACCATGCATCGGTGCTGCGGCCATTAGCCAGGTAAGATTTAAACTTGTACTCCCTGGAGGTGATATCGTACGAAAGAATTCCCATCGCATTATGAACAACCGTTTCCTTTCCATCTGAATCCCTGGCTTTTCCTACGCCCTCAATTAAAATTACCGTGTCGTCTAATTTAAATTGAATGGTTTCTTCCACAGCAGATTTCTTTGGTTCCCCGGGACCCATCCGGGTGGAGCCTTCACCTTTCCACCGGCCGGCCCAATGTGCCAGCTTTTTCATTTCTTCTTTAATGGGTGCTGCCGTTGGCGCTTGTGCGAAAACCTGGCCAACGCCCGTGATTAGAATAATCAACACAAGGTATGCTACTTTTTTCATGATTATAAACTGGTTTATATTGTAAACTAAAAATTTAAAAAAATTACTTTTTGATATAATCTTTTAGTGAATTGACGTACTCTTCAAATGCTTTCATGCCCTTCTTGGTAATCTTGCAAGTGGTCAATGGCTTTTTGCCATTGAAAGACTTATGAATCGTGATGTAACCAGCTTCCGAAAGCTTATCGAGCTGCACACTTAAGTTACCTGCTGTAGCGTTTGTTTTCTCTTTCAGAAATGTAAACTCTGCGTACTCAGCAGACATGAGGATGGACATCACTCCAAGGCGGAGTTGAGAATGTAATAATGGATCAAGGTCTTTAAGCATCTGCGGATTGCTTTGATTTTAGTGCATAGCCCGGCACAAGATAGCCAACCGCAATTGCAAGTGCTGCAAGTAAAAATTGATTTTCGTCTTGCACGATAAACATACAAATGCCCAGAAGCCATAACGCAATACCACCATAGATCAGTGGTTTGAATTTAGAAATGATGCCGGAGGTCAGGGTAGGGGCTGCCATCATCACAATGATTACTGGGTTCAGTTGCCAATTTATTTTTGAGCCAAAGAGGCAAAGTATAAAGCAGGATATTCCAAGGCTCATCCACATCCATTTGATAATCACATCCAGGTGCGTCATAGTGCCGGCACTTTTCTCCATGCGGCTTCCATAGATCACTGAAGCAATGGCTGCCACAATAGTGACGAGATAAACAATGTAGGGATTGCCGTACGTTGAAAATTTGAACATGTAATAGACTCCTACATTGGCAACTACCAGGGTCCATCCCCAAAGAATAAAGAAAAATCCATTCTTCTTCATATTCCCTTTCGTTTGATCAATCATTGCTGTGATGATGGCCAGACTTTGCTGGGGTGATAATTCCTTTTCCATGATATTATATTTCTTTTTTGATTCTGTGGTAATGCATTAAGGCAAAGAATAAAAGAGTAGCGCCCGTGAGGTAGCCAGACAAACTGAAGTTTTTAGGAAAATACAGCGCAATAGCAATGCCTTGGGCAACGAGCATGGATGAAAGCATACCAAAAGTGATCATGCGATACCCATAGATGAAAGGCAAATAGTGAGCGCCAATCAAAATAGTAAAGGCAGGGAAGAAATAGTTGATATTGCTTTTACAGGCAAGGTATATCAAAGGATAGCTAAGCGGTATGGTGAATGCAAGCAGTGTGAAAAATTGGGGCAGGTGATTGCCGGGAGAGATTACGTTTTTGGCCTTCATCAATTTTCTAATCAGCTCGCCTCCTGGAAAAATAAAAGAGGCGGAGATGATGAAAAAAGCAATGGCAAAATTCTTTGAAAACTGCTCGGCAATTACCGCACTGCTAATCCACACGAGGGCTGTAAAGATTGTATGGGGTACAGCGCCCAGATACGTTTTCCTGATTTCGAGAGAGTAATCCATGTTTGCGTTCTTTTACCTTATTAACGAGATAAATATAAAGTAGTTTATAAAATAAACCAAAATCTTAAAAATTTTATTCTTGCAGCAGGGAATCTATTCTCACGAAGGTGTATCCCTTTAGCTTCAGTTGGGAGAGGAGCGAGTCAAGGCGGTTATAAAATTTATCGGTTCTCCTGGGATCAGTGCCAATGTGGATCAAAAGGATAAATCCATTTAGTCCGTTCGGGTCTGTGCGCTCCTTAGTAACAATAGACTGATAGATTTTTTCAGAGTCAACATATGCCTTACCCATTTCAGGAAAGGTGTAGTCCGCAGTGGAGCGTGTGCCCGGTGTGAAGTT
Source organism: uncultured Cyclobacteriaceae bacterium (assembly GCA_966095315.1). Lineage (GTDB taxonomy): Bacteria > Bacteroidota > Bacteroidia > Cytophagales > Cyclobacteriaceae > ELB16-189. Next base: position 46,782 of record CBHTSG010000009.1, on the reverse strand, counting down.
GATTAGTTGTAATCCAAGTTCTTTTGTCCATTCGCTAACGGTTTTGTTGTACCACTCATAAGGTGGCAGGAAGAACGCAGCCTCAGATTTTGTTGCTCCGAACCGAGCCATTCTTTCGTAGTTCGCAGTTAAATCATGCACGAATTCTTCATTCGTCACCAGCAGACTATCACGCCTGGTCCAATCATTATAAAGAAGATGTTTATCAGAGTGGGCCCCTAAGTAATGACGATCTTTTTTTAAACTCTTGATCAAGGTTTTGAATTGCGGATTTGAATAAAAATTTCCCGTAAGGAAAAACCCCGCCTTAACTTCATGTTTCGCCAAGGTTGCTCGAATTATTTTCCCGCCATCGGCAAATTGATCGCCCGTGAAAACAATCGCTATTTTTTTCTCCGTGGTATCTCCGCGAATGATGGCTCCGAACACGTCAAACACTGTACGCGTTTGAGCAAATGAAGCTGCATGGATGGCAAGAATAACAAGCAGTAGACCAATTTTTCTCGGTATCATTTTTAGTTATTAGCCAGGTAGGCCATAAGCATAATGGCGCACGCAGTGCCATCCATCGTGGGCTCATTGGTGGAGTAATCACCGATATCGTCATGATACACCACATAAGAATTCTGAAAGGCAGCGAAGGCATCGGCATGGGTGAGCTTCAAACCTTTTAGATTCTGAAATATTTTGGCATAAATGGGGCCATCCACCAACCCTCCTGGCACTTCCTTTTTAGTAAGTGCCCACGTGCTGGTGTGTACATCCTTTGCATATGGGCCACGCCCTGGAATATTCATAAACATGCTGATGCCCCATGGGTTTTTACCCAATAACCAATCGCGCATAGCCAGCAGATAGGAATGATAATGTTGGTCACCGGTCATCTTTTCGTAAAGGATAATTTGTATGATCAAATCCACCGTCACATTTGCAGAACACCAGATAAACGGAACACCATTTTGATACACATTTTTATTGGCCCGCATCAGCGTTCGCTCGATTCCATTCTTATAATAAGTAGCCAGTTTCTTTTTGAAATTATTGTCCACTGCACTGTAGAGTGAATAGTGTGCAATATTTAAGAATGGATAATGCTGATAGTGTGAGGTGGTATCATTTTGTATCCACGATAACTCTCCGGTAAGCTCTGCGTAATGAACAGCATCCTCGCGATAGTCAATCTTGCCGGTGGCTTTGTAGAGTTCGGTTGCGGCCCATTCCATGTCATCGGTCCAGGTATCTTCATTATACCGATACGGAGCACCATAAGAATTCCCTTGCTGAAAACCCTTTTGTACTTTGGCCATATCATAAAGTTCAATTGCAGCGTTCAAACACTTTTGAGCATAGGCATTATCAATACCATTTTTCTTCCACACCTGGTAAGCGATTGCCATCGCTGCTGCAGAGCGACCGGCAATATTGGATACACCGGTGGATTCACTTTTGAATTTGCCAAGTCCTTGTGGTTTTCCGGTGGCGAAATAGGCTACGCGATACGAATCTTTTCCCCATCCATAATTACTGGGATCGTAGGCCGGCAGTTTCCATCCTAAATGATCGCGATCATCACCTACTTGATGAATGAGTTGATCTTTGGCAGGATGCAATTTATGAATCCAGTCGAGGCCCCATTTTGCTTCATCGAGCACGTCTGGAATTCCATTTGGTTCCGCTTGACCCAAATCGTTCACATGATCTTCAAATGTATCAGGAAACAGCTGATAGGACATCAGCATGCGGGCTGTAGCATTGCTTCCTGTGATCAGGTATTTTAGTTGATCACCCGCATCATGCCATCCACCGCTTACGTCAAGATAGGTGGAGTCTTTCATGGGACCATCCATTACACGACCATCTTTTTGATGACACACCGCATCGAAGAATGGATTGTAGCCACATCGCTGTTGTTGCATGAATCCCAGCAGCAAATCTGGTGTTTTATGATAAGCGGCTGCACTGATAATTACTTCCTGCGATTTGAAGCGTTGAATCTCAAGGTAGTAATTGCCCTCTTCGATTACTTTTGAAAAATCCAATTCATAATAATGTTTGAAGGGAGCAAATCCATTCTGATGAACTGGAGCTATTTTTCCGCTGTACACTTTGTTGCCCACCTTATCGGTAAGATTGAAAGTGCCTTTTATGAGTTCGTTTGAAAAAGCAATGGCAATCTTGGAGTCATTTGGTAAATATCCGGCAAGATTGATTCGGAAGTAAATGCTGTCGTTGGCTTGGGCAAAGGAGTTTATGGTTGCAGCCAGTATCCCAATCGTTAAGAGTAATTTTGTCATGCAATAAATTTACTAGGGCCGTCTGATAATCGGAGCATTTTTGCGATACTTTTTAAAGCGCAGGATCAGCTCAATTACTTTCTGTAAATCTTTTTGAGTGTAGCAGTATTTCCATCAATAGACGGCAGCTTCAGATTGAGGATACTCGCAATGAGCGGAAAGACATCCACATTTTGGAAGGCAGGCACTTTTGTTCCGGGCTTTATGTTCGGGCCTTTCGCATAAAATATTCCATACATATCGTGCACTATAACCGGATCGTACCCATGCTCACCGCGCATCGCTCCGGGCTTCACATTCTTCATTAGGTTGGCGCGGCCATTTCTTCTGATGTAATGATTGGGGCTGGCCAGGATCAGCAAATTGCCAACACGTGGATGCTGATAATGCCAGCGCTCCGGAAAATCTTGTCTTCGGTATACCGTAAAGTTCTTTTCTTTTTGCTTAAGAAGTAGGTATAAGGAATCCGTTTGCTTTTGAGTTTGGCAATAGATGTGGGCCTGAGCGCCACTAGCAACGGCTCGGATGGCACTGCGATTAATGTCCATAAGTTCATCCAGAAAAATATAGGAGTCATTTTCAACCTTTACCTCGCTCATGCCATGGTCAGAGACCAGAATTGTATTGATTGGCAGTGAAATCTCCTTTAGTCCTTTCATTAGCGTGCCTAAAAGTGAGTCAGCCTTTACGATCATATGCTGAGTTTCAGGAGACCACGGACCGAAAGAGTGAGACTCATGATCAGGAATTGAAAAGTATAAAGTGATGAAGTGCGGTCTTTCCTTTTCGGGAAGTTTTAGCCAGGTGAATACCTGATTTATTCTTGTTTCAAAAGTTATTGAATCAGCATACTGATAGAAATAATCGGGTCTTCGCAATGGGTCCGATACTTCCGAACCTACCCAGAAAAAGGAAGCAGTTTTTAATCCATTTTCTTTTGCGAGTGTCCACAGAGGCTTGCCACCATAATAGCCGGGCTCCGCTACTTCACCTTTCCACCGCATTCCATACACCGTCTTTCTCGCGGAGTCATAAAAGTTATTGTCTACCAATCCATGATGCCCCGGATAAAGACCGGTAACCAATGTATAATGATTTGGGAAAGTAAGACTTGGAAAACTTGGAATGAGCGCTTCGGCTTGTGCACCTTCTTTGATGAATGACTTAAAATTAGGGAGGTTGTATTTTTCAACGTAGTCACTCCGAAACCCATCGAAGGAAACGAGGATTACATAAGGAGTCTTTTCCTGCTGCGCATGTAAAGGTACGGCACCAAGAACAAGCGCATAGGCAATTAAGAAAACAGTTATTCCATGCTTCACGGGCTTAAGGCTTAGGTTCTTTAATCGAGAATCAATTTAGAGTTTTATCTCAATTCAATAATTGCCACTTAACCTGTTAATCGGCTCGTTAAAATAAAAAAGCCGTAGAATGAGATTTCATCAAATGCATTTACAGAATTATGTGCAATTTAACTCTCCTAAAAAATGACTCGCTCCATGAAGAAAATTATTGGCCTGATCTTCGGATGTATTTTGTCCGTAGCATCCATCGCGCAAGTGAATGTTGAAAAACTCAAAGCGGAAGCGCTCGCAGAAATTGAGAAGCAGGCAGTGTTGGGTCAGCAGATTAATGACATGCTCTTTAGCTTTTCAGAGCTAGGCTTTCAGGAATATGAAACGATGAATTACCTCACGGGAATTCTTGAAAAAAATGGATTTAAAATTGAAAAGGGTATAGCCGGAATTCCCACAGCATGGACTGCGACTTGGGGTAATGGTAAACCCTTCATTGCGCTGGGATCAGACATTGACTGCATTCCAAAGGCTTCGCAAAAGCCAGGCGTTGCTTATCACGATCCGATTGTTGAAGGAGCCCCAGGGCATGGTGAAGGGCACAATTCTGGTCAGGCACTGAATGTAATTACTGCGTTGGTGATCAAGAAGATAATGGAGCGCGAGAAAATCCAAGGCACATTAATGTTGTGGCCAGGCGTTGCAGAAGAATTACTCGGAACAAAAGCATATTATGTTCGCGCAGGATATTTCAAAAATGTTGATGCTTGTATTTTCACGCATGTATCCGATAAGCTTGGGGTATCTTATGGTGATGCTGGTTATAACGGTGTGATCTCCGTAAAATTCAATTTCGAAGGGCAGGCTGCTCATGCGGCAGGGGCACCGTGGCGTGGCCGAAGTGCACTGGATGCTGTCGAACTCATGAACATCGGTTGGAACTACCGCAGAGAACATCTTGAACTTACGCAGCGCTCTCATTATGTGATTCCAGATGGTGGAGATCAGCCCAATGTTGTTCCATCAAAAGCATCTGTGTGGTACTACTTCCGTGAGCGAACCTATCCTGATATCAAGAAATTATTCGATATCGGTGTGAAGATGGCCGATGCTGCTGCCATGATGACGGACACAAAGTATACCTATGAAATTTTAGGGTCGGCTTGGCCCGGTCACTTTAGCAAGCCATTAGCATCAGCCATGTACAATAACATCAAGCGGGTAGGGGTGCCGGTGTGGAGCGATGAAGATCAGCTGCTGGCTAAGGCAGCGCAGATGGAGATGAAATCAAAAAGTGTGGATGGACTCGCGATGAAAGTGGATACTATAGGGTTACCGGTAGAAACAAAACCGGTAATGATGGGTGGTCGTCAGTTGTTCTCCATGGGTGGTGGTTCAGACGATATCGCTGATATCTCCTGGACGGTGCCCACTGTGGTGTTGCGTTATCCTTCCAACATTCCAAATCTGCCTGGTCACCATTGGTCAAATGCAATTTCCATGGCCACACCCATTGCTCATAAAGGAATTGTGGTGGGTGCCAAAGCAGAGGCGCTTACACTCCTTGATCTCTTCACCGATCCAAAACTGATTGAAGCAAATTGGAGTTACTATAAGAATGAGCAAACGAAAGATACTCAGTACATTCCGCTGATCGGGGAGAAGGATAATCCAGCAATAAATCTCAATAAGGATATCATGGCGCGCTTCAAACCACAGCTTCAAAAATTCTATTATAATCCAGCAAAATATAAGACTTACCTGGAGCAACTCGGTATCACTTATCCCACATTGCGAGATGATCAACGAGAAGCACTGAAGAAAAAATGAAATTTCAAGATAAATGTTACATCGCGCGATGATTTCATGAGTTCAATGCCAGAATGAAACGGAAATAGGAATATTACCGTTAATTTTAAAATTGAATTCTAAAACCTTCATGCGGAGGATATTTACATTAGTTGGAATCACGGTGGCAACCCTGGCTGCCTCATCCGGATATTCTCAAATCCAATCTAATATTACTGAAATAAGACGCAAGCTGGTCAATGCCGAAGGTAAGCAGCGGTATGATTTGCTCAACGACCTGGCCTGGGAGTACCGGTTTGCTAACCCTGACAGCTCCATCATTCTTGCGAACGAAGCTTATGCATTAGGTTCCTTTATCAAGCTGCAGAAAGACCTAGCCCGTTCCTTGAATATCCTTGGGCTTTGCAATAATTATAAAGGCAATAAATTATCGGCCTATGATTACTACATGTGGGCACTGGATGTTTCGCAGCAGCAACAAGATTCCGTTCAAATTGCGTACACCCATAATAACCTTGGCCGGATTTTTCAGGAACAAGGCCTTATGCAAAATGCGTTTCCTAACATTGCCAAAGCGTCCGAACTCTTTACCAAATTAAAAGACTCTACCGGCCTTGCATACTGCTATCAAAGTCTTGGTAATCTTTATCAATCGCAGCGCAATTACCAGAAGGCCGAGGAGAATTATTTGAAAGCTTTGAACATCCGCGTAAAGCTGAATAACCTGCGAAACGTTCACGGTGGATATTACCTTGTAGGTAGACTTTATTCCGAGCAGGGGTTGGTAGATAAATCATTAATGTATCTCACCAAAGCTGACTCAGTTGGAAGAATTCAAGGCGATGCCATCCAGTTGGCGGAAACTTGGATTTATCTGGCGAACAGTTACCTCGAAAAAGGATTGACAAAAAAAGCCGATTCTCTTCTAAGCGCTTCATTGAAAATCATACGAGAAAAAAATAGTGTTCGAATTCTATCGAATGGCCTGTTGGTTGGCTCTCAAATAGCCATGGCCCGCAATGACTTGAACAAATCCAAAACGCTGCTGGACGAGGCACTGACGAACTCAAGAAAAATGGGTGATCGGTCTACTACGCAGGATGTCTATTTTCAACTGTGGAAGCTTCACGAAAAGAAAAACGATAAGCTTGGTGCGCTTTCGTATCAAAATCAATACTTGCTCGTGCGCGATTCATTGAAAAGTCTGGACGTAGCGCGTCAGGAAGAACAGCTTAATTTTCAGCGCAAGATTCTTGATCGGGAGCGAGAAAACCTGGCACTGAAATCCAGGAATAGCGTTATTGAACAGCGAAATATTTTTCAGGCAGTACTGTTCGGTTCCTTCTTACTGTTTGTGCTCATTATCGGCTATATTATTTGGTGGAATGCTAAGAAACGAAAGAAAGTTAACGATCAATTGGCAAAGCAGAATGAAATGCTTCTTCAACTTAATCACGAAAAAGATTCGTTGATGAGTATTGTAGCGCACGATTTGAAAGCGCCATTAAATAAAATTTATGGGCTGAGCAGTCTATTAAAAATGGAGGGCCAACTCACTCCTAACCAAAAGGAGTATATTGATTTGATGGATAAAGTAACACATGATGGCATGTCGTTTATATCCGATCTTCTTTCTGTACACGCCTTGGAAGAACAGCGTGTGCCGGATATTTCGGAGTTTGATGCCGCTGAGGTGATCAAAAGTAAAATTGATGCTGCCTTTGGTGTAGCAGAAGGAAAAAATATCAAACTGAAATTGTTACTTGAATCAGTGATTATCAAATCGGATCGCGATTACCTTGGGCGCATTACCGATAATCTCGTTTCCAATGCCATTAAATTTTCCCCGGCAGAATCCGAAGTGAAAATTAGTCTTGAAAAAAATGACAATCAAATTATGCTGATCGTGGAAGACAAGGGCCCTGGCTTTACGGATCAGGATAAAAAACTCCTCTTTAAAAAATTCAAAAAGCTGAGCGCACGCCCCACAGCCGGTGAAAGTTCGAATGGTCTTGGACTCGCCATTGTTAAGACATTGGTAGACCGCCTCGGAGGCGATATTGAACTGGACAGCGTTAAAGGAAATGGAAGCAAGTTCATCATTAAGCTTCCGCTGATTGCGGCTTAAGCATAACGAACTATCTTTGCCCTTCTAAGGAATTGCTAATCTATGTTCACAGGCATCATTGAAGCTATTGGATCGGTCTCTTCATTGCGAAAAGAGGGGAGCAATATCAATTTCAAAATCTCCAGCCGCATCAGTAACGAACTTCGCGTAGACCAAAGCGTGTCGCACAGTGGAGTGTGCCTCACGGTGGTAGAAGTTGGGGATGGTTTTCATCGCGTAGTAGCAATTCAGGAGACACTTCAAAAATCAAATCTTTCGCAACTGAAAGAGGGAAGTATAGTTAATCTTGAGCGATGTATGATTGCCAACGGAAGATTTGATGGTCATATTGTGCAAGGTCATGTGGATCAAACGGCAACGTGCATTTCCATTAAAGAGGAGCAGGGCAGTTGGCTTTTTGATTTTCAATACGATGCCTCACAAGGGAATATTACGGTAGAGAAAGGATCCATCGCAATCAATGGGGTGAGTCTGACGTGCTTTAATTCAAAACCCAACTCATTCAGAGTGGCCATCATTCCTTATACGTTTGAAAATACAGGATTCAAAACGTTGCAGCAAGGCGATGCGGTGAATCTTGAATTTGATATTATCGGGAAATACGTGAAGCGACTTTTGTCTCCTCAGCATTCTTAAGAAAGATTCCACTTAGGGATGTTGTGCAGAAGAATGCTTTCTCAAACTCTTCTTACTCACTAACCAGATTGCGAAACGAAATCCGGCCCATCCGCTAAGTAAGCCGACAGTAGCCCCGGCAAGGATATCACCAGGATAGTGAACACCCAGATAAATTCGGGTATACGTCATCGCAGCAGCCCAAAGAAAGGCAAGCCATATCCAGCGGTGTTTATCTTTCAGGGTGAGCCAAACGAAGAGAGCCGTTCCAAACGTGTTGGCGGCATGGCTCGAAGCAAATCCATAAAGTCCTCCTTTGTAGCCATTTACCAAATGCACAAGTCCTTCCAGAGTGGGGTCTTGTGAAGGGCGTAGCCGCGCAAAGAATGGCTTCATAAGATTGGCGGTGATCTGATCGGCAAGCAAAATAGTAAGGCCTGCACCGGCAAGGAACAGGAAACCATTCATTCCATGTTTTCTAAAAATCAAATAGATGAAGAGTACATATAATGGCAGCCAGAATAATGTCTTGGTCACCAGCAGCATCGCGGGGTCCAATGCAGGATGATGAAAACTGTTTAGAAACAGCAGTAGTTTTTTGTCAAGTTCAATAAGGCCCTCAATCATTCTCCCTCAATTCAATCGTATCTTCAAATGTGGTCACGCTAATGGTGGAATATTAGAAAATATTCTTGTTGTTAAGCTCATGCAAATATCCTAATTTTTACCGAATAATACTGTCTATGAAACGCTTTGATCTCATTGTTATTGGAGCTGGTCCTTCAGGCTATGCAGCGGCTATGCGCGCAATTGATTTTAAAAAGAAGACTCTGCTGGTAGAGAAATCCAGAGTGGGTGGTGCTGGTGTCACCAACGGTGCACTGTCTTCAAAAACGTGGTGGGAACTTTCGCGCGAAGCATCTGCATTCCGTAAAAGTTTGAAGCGCTATAATATTCAAGTCCCTTCGATCAGCTACTCCGAAATTCAGGCAGAAGTCCGTAAAGCAGTTCAGGAACGGAAAGGAATGCTCGAGGAGCATCTCGATCAATTAAATAATTCACCCTATTCGAATCTTCTGGAGTTTAAAGTGGGCGAAGCGCGATTGATTAATCAGCATGAAGTAGAGATTACCCATGGCGCTCAAAAGGAAGTGGTGTACGCAGAGAACATCATCCTGGCCACTGGCAGCCGCCCACGCTACTTGCCTGAGCTTCCCATTGATGAGCACACCGTAATGACCAGCGAAGGCATCGAGGGGATGGCAGATTTTCCGGAAAGCATGGTGATTGTGGGTGCTGGGGTAATTGGCTGCGAGTATGCCACGATCTTTAGCGGATTTGGCAGAACCAAAGTGCATCTGATTGATAAGGGCGATCGCATCCTTCCATTCGAAGATGAAGATGTGGTGCGCATTATCGAACGCAACATGGAAAACAATGGCGTACTCATCCATCGCAATTCCAGATTGGTGAATATGAAAATCGTAAATGGAAGAGTGGAGTACGAACTAGAATATACCGATGGAAGTAGAGAAATATTCAACGTTGAAAAAGCACTGGTCTCCGTGGGGCGCGTTGCTAACCTTGAAGACTTGTGGGATGATCGGGTAGGAATAAATATTACCAAGAGAGGAATTGATAATAACGACACACAAACCAACGTATCCAATATCTATGCGGTGGGCGATCTTACTGCTGACATTTCGTTGGTCAACGTTGGGGAGCTAGAAGGGCGGTATGCAGTAGAAAAGATTTTTGGTAATCCTGATCGAAAACTCGTGTATGAAAACATAAGTACCATTATGTTTTTGAACCCTGAGGTAGCAGGAGTGGGGTTAAATGAAACCCATGCAAAAGAAAAAGGAATCGATTACAAAGTGGTAACACTTGAGTACGGTGTAATCCCTCGTGCCATCGCCAAGCGAAATACTCAGGGATTTATTAAACTTCTGGTGACTTGCGATGACCATATGAAAATTCTTGGAATGAAAGTAGTGGGCAATCACGCCAGCAGTGCTATACAAGCGGTGGCTGTCCTTATTTCAATGGACAAAGGAATTGAAGAATTGGCGGAGTGCGTGCATCCTCACCCCAGTATCACGGAAGGTATTCAAGAGTGTGTTCGTATGCTGATGGGCAAGTCGTTGTTCAAACCTTCTGCGTTGCGCGGACGACTTTCCTGTAGGAAATATTCACAAGGAAAATACGAGGACATCATTTTCTAAATCTTTGACGGATTGCGTGTCTTCTGACTACGGTAAACATTAATTCTCAATGAAGGCACTCTTTACAGTTATTGCACTCGTTACCTTCTCCTCTTGCTCTTTTGAAACGCTTTACAAGATGCGGCAAAGGCAAAAGATACATGCCTACGAGCAGATTGAGTTTACAAATATGGTTTCGCGCTACATGACCAAGACTCAGTCCAGTGTGGGCACGATCGAAGGCATTTATTCCGTTTCCAGTTTAGTTACGAAAAAGGGAAAGGGACTTTTGTCGTCCACCGAAAAGGAAAAAGTAGTGAGCAGGGATGAAAATTTTTCGAAAGTGGCCATTATAAAAGATACTGATCATGCAGGAAGGGAGTATCTCGAGGTACCCATTACCAAAGATTTTCTTCCATCGTATGATGTGCGAGGCGAATTCACTGGAATGACAGAAGGAAATATTTTGGTATACAAGCACTTTGAATCGCGTGGCAGAGCAGAGACATATACTTTCACCTTTGATAATGCTCGCGATATGCTGGAGGGCGTGCGAACGGAGAACAATGGAAACTTTGTTTTCACCTACAAACTCACCTATCTAAAGTTAACGCCCAAGTCGAATCAAAAATAGTGTACTACTTCATTCAGTCCCTTTCTCTCTAACTTTGGAACGAAGGTTTCTTTTGCAGGGTATCCCACGGGAATAAGAAGAAAAGGTCTTTCATTTTCGGGCCTACGCAAAATTTTGGTGAGGAAGTTCATGGGACTTGGTGTGTGTGTAAGGGCGACCAATCCCGCATGATGGATGGCGGCCAGCATAAATCCACATGCCAGGCCAACGGATTCGTTCACATAATAGTTGTTTCGCTTTGTTCCATCAGGCATCAGGTCATACGCTTTTTTGAACACAACAATAAGGTAGGGAGCAATTTCCAGGAATGGTTTGTGCCAGTCGGTTTGCAGCTTTTTCAAATCTTCCAGCCATTCTTCGCTCATGCGACTGGTATAGCTTTCATGCTCCTCCTGTTCGGCTGCAATTCTTATTTCCCTTTTGATCTCAGGATTGGTTATTACACAAAATGTCCACGGCTGTTTGTGCGCTCCGGAGGGTGCAGTAGATGCTGCTCTCAGGATTGATTCAATAACCTCTTTTGGAATGGGTCTGTCAGAAAAATCGCGAACACTCCTTCGTGTATTTATCCATTGGTAAAATTGCTCACTTCGAGTGATCATTTCACCTTCTGCATATTCTGTAAATTGGTGGTTTACGAACTCGTATCCATTAATAATCTTGGTGCTTGAATTACTCATGCCCTCAAGATAATGAGGATCGTGCCAACGCACTACATTTTATTAATGCAATGTAATTCTGCTGACAAAATTATTTGCTGTGTCGCTTGCGAAGCACTTCAATTACTTCCTCAAGATTAGTATTCTTTGCAGCAAGGAGCACCAGATAGTGATACATCAGATCAGCCGCTTCGCCAAGGAAGAGGTCTCTGTTATCGTCCTTTGATTCAATCACCAGTTCTACCGCTTCTTCGCCCACCTTTTGTGCAATTTTGTTGATACCGGAGTCAAAGAGAGAATTCGTATACGATCCTGCCATTGGGTTTGCTTTTCTATCATGGATAATTCGCTCCAGAAAGGAGAGCCCCGTCCCTTTATTTACCTCATTAAAACAGGTATCACTTCCCGTGTGACAAATAGGTCCGGAGGGTTCCGCATAAACTAAAAGTGTATCGTGATCGCAATCTTCCTTGATCTCTATAACCCTCAGAAAATTACCGGATGTCTCACCTTTCGTCCACAAGCGTTGTTTCGATCTGCTGTAGAAGGTAACGCGTTTTTCGCTGATCGTTTTTTGCAGCGCCTCTTCATTCATAAAGCCAAGCATCAATACAGTCCGTGTGGCATGATCCTGAACAATGCAGGGAACGAGGCCACCTGATTTAGTGAAATCTATTGACGAAAATGTTGCCATAAATCAGAGTCTTACGGGTATTCCGTTGTTGAATAAATACGATTTTAGTTCAGGTATTTTGATTTCACCAAAGTGAAATGTTGTGGCCGCCAGCGCAGCATCAGCTTTTCCCAAAATAAAAGCTTCCAGAAAGTGTTCCTTGCTGCCGGCACCTCCGGAAGCAATCACCGGTATCTGCAGCAGCTCATATAATTTCGATAAGGGATCATTAGCAAACCCATGCTTGGTGCCATCATTGTCCATACTGGTGAAGAGAATTTCTCCCGCACCACGTTCCTGTGCTTCCCTGGCCCACGAAAAAAGTTTGCGATCAGTCGGCTGCTTTCCTCCATGTGTATGCACTGTCCATTGGTTATCAATCTTGCGGCCATCGATAGCCACCACCACGAACTGTGATCCAAACTCCTTTGCAAGTTGATTAATCAAATTAGGGTTCTTTACCGCTGCAGAGTTGATACTTACTTTGTCTGCGCCAGCTTCCAATAGGGGAGCAACATCTTGTACTGTACTGATGCCACCGCCTACCGTAAAGGGTATGTTTACATTACTGGCAATCTGCTTTACCAGATGGGCAAACGTTTTTCTTTTTTCTTCCGTAGCGGAGATATCTAAAAAAACAAGTTCATCAGCACCTTGCGTTGCATAGGTAGCGCCAAGTTCTACCGGATCACCGGCATCTCTGAGGTTTACGAAATTGATACCTTTTACGGTGCGGCCGTCCTTGATATCCAGGCAAGGGATAATCCTTTTGGTAAGCATAACTTAGGAGTTCTGGATGGCCTTAAGATCTTCCAATTTGATTTTGCCTTCATAGAGGGCTTTGCCAATGATCACACCATACACTTTAGCATATTTCAATTCTAGCAGATCATCAACTGAACTTACGCCACCACTTGCTGTAATCTTCAAGCTAGGGAATCTCTTTTTTAATTTTTTGTAAAGGCCAAAGTTGGGGCCTTTCAACATGCCATCTGTGGTGATATCGGTGCACGTAAGATACTCTAGTCCTACGTCCACATATTCCTGCACAAGGTCATACAGCCTAAACTTTGATTCTTCAAGCCAGCCGTTCACCATGATGTTTTCTCCCTTTACATCAGCACTTAGAATAAAATTCTCAGGGCCAAAGGTGGTTAACCACCGCTTGAATGTTTCAGGCTCTTTTACAGCAAGGCTTCCAATGTTAATTTGATTTATCCCCAGGTCCAGCAGCCTTTCAATTTCGTCATCGGTTTTTACACCGCCACCAAAATCTACATTGAGTGCTGTTTCCGCCTGAATATTGTTGATCACACTCCAGTTGATTACACGTCCCTTTTTTGCGCCATCCAAATCAACAAGGTGTAAATACTCCAGGTCTGCATTTTGAAACTCTAACGCCACTTCCAGAGGGTCTTCCCGGTAGACCTTCATTTTTTTGTAGTCCCCTTGTGTCAGCCGAACACACTTCCCATCGATAATATCAATAGCTGGAATAATTTTCACAGGTCAGCATTTAAAAAACGAAATAAAACTTTTTCTCCGACATCCGCAGATTTTTCAGGGTGAAATTGAACAGCATAAAAATTATCCTTTTTCAAGGCCGCGCTGAACGGTTGTATGTAATCACAAACGGCAGTAGTAAAGTCATTTAGGGGAACATAAAAGCTATGAACAAAATAGAAATATTGATCCCTCAAATCACCTGCCAACCAGCCGCTTGTTTGGGTAAGAGAATTCCACCCCATATGAGGTACTTTTTGATGATTTGTTGGATTGAACAATTTCACCTCTTCCTTAAAAACACCCAGGCAAGTTGTCTGGTTCTCCTCCGAATAAGAACATAATAATTGCATACCCAGACAGATACCTAAAACGGGTTGTTTTAAATTGGCAATTACCTGGTCAAGTTTATGATCTTTAAGGTATTTCATAGTGGAACTGGCTTCACCAACGCCTGGAAAAATTACTTTGTCTGCAGTGGCGATTTGCTCAGCATCATCGGTGATGATGTGATCGATCTTCATTCTCTCCAGCGCAAAAGAAACAGAGCGGATATTGCCGGCATTGTATCGGATGACAGCGACTTTCATGGGTGAGCAAAAATTAGGAAGATGGAATTGATGAACATTAATTTTGAAATAACAGGTTGACGTTTCAATTTATGATTGATTTACAATGTTCCTTTGGTTGAAGGCAGTTGATCATTAAACGGATCTTTTCTAACAGCCATTTTTATTGACTTTGCGAAGGCTTTGAAAATTGCCTCAATCTTATGATGTTCATTTGTACCTTCTGCTTTTAGATTTAAGTTGCATTTAGCGGCATCACTAAAGGACTTGAAGAAATGGTAAAACATCTCCGTAGGCATTTCTCCAATTTTCTCTCTTTTGAATTCGGCATCCCACACCAGCCAAGGTCTGCCGCCAAAGTCGATTGCACTTTGCGCAAGGCAATCATCCATGGGTAAGCAAAAGCCATATCGTTCAATTCCCTTTTTGTTACCAAGGGCTAATAGAAATGCTTCACCCAACGCTAAGGCTGTATCTTCAATAGTATGATGTTCATCAATATGAAGGTCACCTTTTACATTGATGGCAAGATCCACTAGTCCGTGCCGTGCCACCTGATCAAGCATATGATCAAAGAATCCTAGCCCTGTAGTGATAGATGACTTTCCACTGCCATCAAGATTAATCCCTATCTGTATGTCTGTCTCTTTTGTTTTGCGATGTACACTGGCAACTCTTTTGGTAAGTACTTGTTCATAAACATCTCTCCATGTATTGGTGCTTAAAATGCAAGTATCAGAGAGTTCATCGGGAATAATGACAGGGCTAAGTTCACTGCTGCGCAATAGAATGCCTTTCGCGCCTAGGTTTTTTGCGAGCTGAATATCCGTGAGACGGTCACCGATGACGTAAGAGTTTTTCAAATCATATTCGTTGCTGAAATATTGCCCCAACATGCCAATGCCTGGCTTGCGAGTAGGCTTGTTCTCGTGAGGCATCGATCGATCGATATGAATTGCTGTAAATTCAATTCCTTCGCCCTTCAATGTTTTTATGAGTTTGTTTTGTACAGGCCAAAATGTTTCTTCCGGAAAGCTTGTTGTGCCCAGTCCATCCTGATTAGTGACCATCACCAATTCATAATCGGTTTCCCGAGCAATCTTACCGAGCCATGAAAACACTCCGGGAATGAATTCTAGTTTCTCCAGGCTGTCGATTTGTGGATCAGTAGGTGATTCAAAAATCAGTACCCCATCCCGATCAATGAATAGAACTTTCTTCATAGGTTACTTAATTCATTCACAAGTTCTTGATTCTCCTTCGGAGTGCCAACCGTAATGCGAAGGCACTGGTCGCACAAAACCACTTTTGAACGATCCCTAACAATAACACCTTTGTTAAGCAGTTGCTGATAAGCCGCTGGTGCATTCTGCATTTTTACAAGTAGAAAATTTGCATCAGAAGGGAAGACTTTTACAATGCCTTCAAGGTTCGAAAGCTTTTGACTAAGTTCCTTTCGTTGTGCTTTGATTTCTTCAACCTGCCTCTGCTTCTCATTTTCGTGGTTCAATCTTTCTAATGCGATGGATTGAGTTATACCGCTAAGGTTGTACGGTGGCTTTATCTTGTTCAGAATCGAAATAATAAACTCGTTGGCGAAGCATAATCCAATCCGCAGCGAAGCCATGCCCCAGGCTTTTGAAAGGGTTTGCAGAACAACCAGATTATTGTTAGAACTTAGTTTGGTTGTGAAACTCGTTCCATCAACAAAATCAATATAGGCTTCATCAATCACCACAATGCCCGGAAACGTCTCTATTAAATCAATCATTTTTTCTTCTGTGAACCGATTTCCTGATGGATTATTGGGGGTACATAGAAAAAGCAATTTTGTTTTCTCGCTCCATGCTCGTTTCATCGCAGCTACGTCCAAATCAAAATCACGCGTGAGCGAAACGGAATTTACTGCTACATTATTGATATCAGCGCTCACCTGATACATTCCATAGGTTGGCTGTGGTATCAAAATTTCATCCTGACCAGGTTCACAAAACGCGCGGATAAGCAAATCAATTGGTTCATCACTTCCGTTGCCGATGAAGATTTTTGCAGAATCGATTTTTTTAATTTCACTAATCCTCGCTTTTAATTTCGCTTGGTGCGGATCAGGATAGCGATTGAACTCTGAAGGATAGGGGTTTTCGTTTGCATCCAGGTAAACGGAAGCAGTGCCCTTAAATTCATCTCGTGCGGAAGAATACGGTTTCAAATTCAACACGTTCTTTCTTACGAGGCTCTTTATCGTTGCTAATTCCATTCGCATCATTTATAACGTACTCTTACAGCTTCTGCGTGTGCCTTCAACTGCTCTGCTTCGGCCATCAATTCAATGACCGGCCCCAAAGATTGCAAACCGGATCGGGTAATCTTTTGAAGAGTAGTAAATTTCATGAAGCTTTCTAATGAAACACCACCATAAGCTTTTGCAAATCCATTGGTGGGCAACGTGTGATTGGTGCCCGAAGCATAATCACCGGCAGATTCGGGTGTGAAAGGTCCCAAAAATATTGATCCCGCGTTGGTAATGTTCTCTGCAATTCGATCGCAATCTTCAAAGTTTATAATCAAATGCTCAGGAGCATAGTGATTAACGAATGCAACAGCATCATGATCGTTGCTAAACAGAATGGCACGGCTATTTTGCAGCGCGGCTTCTGCGGTCTCTCGCCTTGGTAAAATCTTCACTTGAAGCGAGACTTCGTCCATAATTTTGTTGATGACGGCTTCACTTGTACTTACCAAAATCACTTGCGAATCCGCACCATGTTCTGCCTGCGAAAGCAAATCCGCTGCAGCGTATACGGGGTTAGTTTGATCATTAGCCATCACTAATACTTCCGAAGGGCCAGCCGGCATATCAATAGCAATGCCTTGCTGGTTTACCATCTGTTTTGCTTTTGTCACGTATTGATTCCCTGGCCCGAATATTTTATAAACCTGTGGAATGGATTCGGTTCCGTACGCCATTGCTGCAATGGCCTGTGCTCCGCCAACTTTATAGATTGTCTTTATGCCGGTAAGGTGAGCCGCAAAGAGAATGGATGAATTGATCTTCCCATTCTTACCCGGTGGGGTACACAATACAATTTCTGAACAGCCCGCTAGTTTTGCAGGTATCGCGAGCATAAGCACTGTCGAAAATAATGGAGCCGTACCGCCAGGAATATAGATCCCTACTTTTTCAATGGCGGTTCCTTTTCGCCAGCACATCACTCCTGGCATAGTTTCTATTTGCAGCGTTTCTTTTTGCTGAGCTGCGTGAAATTTCTCGATGTTTTTCGCAGCCGCGGCAATGGCAGCTTTTAGATTTTCGGGGGAAGATTCAATTGCTTCTGAAATTTCTGATTCCGTTACCTTTAGGTTGGTGAGTTGAATCTTGTCGTACGTGAGGGTGAGCTCCCGGATTGCGCCATCACCCGATTTCTTCACGCGATTCAAAATACTTTGTATGGTGCTTTCCAGAAATTCAAGCTCCGCCTGTGGTCGTTGACATAGTTCTGCCCACTGCGAAGTTGGTGGATTTTTATAGATCTTCATTTTATGCAATCATTTTTTCGATGGGTATTACCAGTATCCCTTCGGCTCCAAAGGATTTTAGCTGACCAATTTTTTCCCAGAAATCATTTTCATTCACCACTGAATGAAGAGATGACCAACCTTGCCTGCCCAGCGGCATGATGGTTGGGCTTTTCATTCCAGGAATCACATCCGTGATTTTTTGAATGGATTCATTCGGGCAATTGAGCAGGATGTACTTATTATTTTTTGCCGACTGCACTGCCTCTATTCTAAAGATCAACTGATCAAGAATTTCTTGCTTTACAGGATCAAGATTTTGATTGGAGATCAGTACGGCTTCTGAATTCAAAACCACTTCCACCTCTTTCAAACCATTGCCAAGCAACGTGCTTCCTGTGCTTACGATATCACAAATAGCATCGGCCAGTCCAATGCCAGGGGCGATCTCAACTGATCCGCTGATTTCGTGTATTCCGGCTTTCACAGAATTCCTTTCCAAAAATTGGCGAACGATGGTAGGATAGGAGGTTGCAATATTTTTTCCTTCCAGCGATTTTATACCAGCATAATTCTCTGATCGTGGTATGGCAATGGAGAGCCTGCACTTGGCAAAATCCAGCCGCTTGGTCAAGGTGGTTTTCTTTTGCTTCTCAATAAAAACATTCTCACCAACGATGCCCACATCCGCTACCCCGTCTTCCACATATTGAGGGATATCATCATCGCGCAGAAAGAGTAGTTCAACGGGGAAATTGCGAACCTGCGTCTTCAGCTGGCTTCCATTGCTGAAGCTAAGTCCACTTTCCTTCAATAGTTTCATGGAGTCTTCCTGCAGTCGGCCCGACTTCTGGATGGCTATTCGTAATACGGTGGTCATAATTCTAAAATTCAAGTTACTATTCTTAAAAAAGATCCCGGACGTTTCACCGAGGTCATAAACAAAAAAGGCTTGCCGTTGTTGGCAAGCCTTTCTTTAATTTAATATCATTAAATCAAAACATAAACCTGCCATGAATCATGGTTGCATGATGGTGGTGCAGATGAATGTTGTGATTGATTGTCATTTCAATTAATTCGCATGCAAGGAATTCATTTCCTGAGATATTTCAAAGACACTGATGAAAATAAAAATATTAATGCCTTTCGGAAACGTTTGTTGCGCTAAATTTGGATTCAATTTATAGTATGATTTATAGATTATTGGTGCTGGTCTTCCTGTTTGTGGCCTGTGGCGAGACAAAGGAAATGCGAACTCAGAAGTTTCTGTTGAAAGGGAATCTGGCTTTCAAGGATAGGAATGTAGAACAAGCCATCTACTACTACGGTGAGGCCGTTCGTCTTGACCCTTGTTTTGCAGATGCATGGAATAACCTGGGAACAGTTTACTTTCAGCAAAAACATTATGAGCAAGCCAATGAACAGTACAACAAAGCAATAGGGTGTAAACCTGATTTTATTAATGCACTTTTTAACCGAGCCAATACTTCCTATGAGTTGAAGGAATATTTCAGGGCCATTGAGGATTTAAACAAAGTCATCGCCCTGAAGCCAGATACAGCTCTTGTCTATGCAGTCAAGGGACTTGTGCTTACGAAGATGCGCGATTTTGACGGAGCGCTTCTGGCATATGAAAAGGCAATGACGATGGATCCTAAAAATATTGATCATCGTGTGAATCATGCTACGGTAAAATTTTATAAAAAGGAATTTGATGTTGCGATGAAAGAATTGATGGAAGCGAAGGAGATGAAAAGCAATGAGCCCATTATTTTTAATACACTTTGTTTGATAGCAACTGAGCAAGGTGATTATGACAATGCCATGAAATGGGTGAATGCTGCTCTCGAGCTTGACTCAAATCAGCCTTACTTTCTGAACAACCGTGGATACATTTATTTGAAATTGAATGACCTCGAAAAAGCCGAGGACGACATCAACAACAGCATCATCAAAGACCCCTATAACGGCTGGGCTTATCGTAACAAAGGAATCTTGTATCTTCTCAAAAAAGATTTTGTGTCGGCCGAACGTGTGCTGAAACAGGCTCTCTCCATGGATCCCTTTATCGACAAGATTTATTTTTACCTGGGAACAGCACTCATGAATAACGGAAACCTTTCTGGGGCGTGTGATGCTTTTCGAAAATCCGAGCAACTTGGTGATAAAATGCTGACCACCGACTTAATTAAGAAATGCAAATAGCCCTTCACCAACTAGCCGAAATGCTTAAACAAAGATTGCAGCAGCCGCTGCCGGGGCCAGAAGCGCATGAGCCTTTGCGGGCTGTACCTGCAGGTACACTAAAGCCTAAGTTTGAGCATAAGCTTCCACCACGTCCGGGGAGCGTGCTTATTTTGCTTTATGAGCGTGATGGTGAAATTCGGTTCCCGCTCACCAAGCGTCCAGACTATCTGGGCACGCACGGAGGTCAGATCAGTTTGCCGGGTGGAAAAGCTGAGCCGGAGGAAAGCATAGTTGAAACTGCTTTGCGCGAAGGCGAAGAAGAAATTGGTATCGATCGGTCGAAGATAAGAGTGATCGGTACGTTGAGTGAATTTTTTGTCATCCCGAGCAATTTTATGGTAACGCCTGTGGTGGGTTACCTTGAGGAGACTCCGCAGTTTGTTCCAGACCCTATGGAAGTAGTGCGCATTTTGAGCGGGTCATTAACTGCATTGCTGAAACCTGATGCCGTGCAAACTAAAGAAATACTGGCTGCCAAAATGTATCCCATGATGGCTCCGCATTTTGAAATAGAAGGCGAGGTGGTATGGGGCGCCACGGCAATGATGCTAAACGAGTTTCGATTGATTTTGCAGAGTTTGTAATAAAATTGAGGATATGAATATCTACGACAAAAAATTTCTGAGCGACAATTTGAAGGACCCGGCAATGGTAGATCCTTTTTTAAAAGTTGCTGTCCGGAAGGCTCGCCTGACGGCAATAATTCTTGGCTCCGTTTCGGGGATAGCCCTGATAGCATGCGTCTATGCGTTTGTTCAGCGATCAATTGCAGATCAAGTGCGATCCGAACTTGAAGCAAACAAGATTGAGATAACCAGATTAACGAAAGAACTGCAGGAATGCTCTACGAAATAAAGGCAATCATTTTGCAGCATAAAAAAAAGCGCCCCGAAAGGCGCTTTTTTAGTTTTGATACCTAGTGTGATTATCTTCTCTTTTTTGCAGGCTTTTTAGCGGCCTTCTTTTTTGTAACTTTTTTTACAGCCTTCTTCGCACTACTTTTCTTGGCTACTTTTTTCACAGCCTTCTTTGCAATGCTTTTCTTGGCTACTTTCTTCACTACCTTCTTAGCGTTTTTCTTTGCTGCAGGTTTTGCCGGCTTCTTGGCAGCAGCTTTCTTTGCTTTTGCCTTAGGTGCTGAAGCAGCCGAAGCTTTTGCTACACCCATAGCATTGAGTGCCGAGCCAGCCTTAAACCATACAATCTGTCCTTTGTTGTAAGTATGATTTACTGCGATCGATTCTTCACTTCCATCGCTATGGTGAATAACCAAGGTCAATGGCTTGTCAGGGCTGAAGGAAGTCAGGCCAACGATATCAAACGTATCATCTTCTTTGATCTTGTTATAGTCTTCCTTGTTGGCGAACGTTAAAGCAAGCATTCCCTGCTTCTTAAGGTTGGTTTCATGAATGCGTGCAAATGATTTTACCAAAATAGCACGAACACCAAGGTGACGAGGCTCCATAGCCGCGTGCTCGCGCGATGATCCTTCACCATAGTTTTCATCACCCACCACAATTGATCCAACGCCTTGAGCCTTGTATGCGCGCTGCACCTTAGGAACTTCATCATATGAACCAGTAAGGCCATTCTTCACGCTATTAATCTTTTCATTGAAGAAGTTAGTGGCTCCAATCAATAAGTTGTTTGAGATATTATCGAGGTGACCGCGGTACTTCAGCCACTTTCCAGCCATGGAAATGTGATCGGTAGTACACTTGCCTTTTGCTTTGATCAGCAAGCGCAGTCCCTTTAAATCCTTTCCTTCCCAAGGCTTGAAAGGAGCTAGTAACTGAAGACGATCGGAGGTAGGACTTACGTTTACTTGTACTTTGCTTCCATCTTTGGCTGGAGCTTGATAACCCGGATCTTTTACATCAAATCCTTTCTTCGGCAATTCATCACCAGTAGGAGGGTCTAGTTTAACTTGCTCACCACGCTCATTGGTCAGATAATCTGTAATTGGATTAAAGCCTAAATCACCGGCAATCGCTAGTGCAGTAACCAATTCGGGAGATCCCACGAATGCATATGTATTTGGGTTGCCATCATTACGCGACTGAAAGTTGCGGTTGAATGAATGAACGATGGTGTTCTTTTCTTTGCGCTCAGCACCCACACGTGCCCACATACCGATACAAGGCCCGCAGGCATTAGCAAATACCTTCGCACCAATCTTATCAAACGTATCGATGAATCCATCGCGCTCAATGGTATAGCGAACTTGCTCTGAACCCGGTGTAATGGTAAACACCGCTTTTGTTTTCAGATTCTTGTCTGCCACTTGCTTGGCAAGGCTTGCTGCTCTGGCGATATCTTCGTAGGAAGAGTTCGTGCATGAACCAATCAAGCCTACTTCAACTTTTGTAGGCCAGCCATTCTTTGCTGCTTCTTCTTTCAATTTTGAAATTGGAGTGGCAAGATCTGGCGTAAATGGTCCGTTGAGGTGTGGCTCAAGCTCGGAGAGATTAATTTCGATTACCTGGTCAAAATACTTGTCGGGGCTTGCATAAACTTCCGGATCAGCAGTTAAATGCTCCTTAATCTTATTTGCCATCTTGGCTACTTCCGCACGACCTGTTGAGTTTAGGTAACGCTCCATCGATTCGTCATAACCGAAGGTAGAAGTAGTAGCACCGATCTCCGCACCCATATTGCAAATGGTACCCTTACCGGTGCAGCTCATGGATGTTGCGCCTTCGCCAAAATATTCTACAATGGCGCCTGTTCCACCTTTTACCGTAAGAATGCCAGCCACTTTCAAAATCACATCTTTCGCGGAAGTCCAGCCATTTAATTTACCGGTAAGTTTTACGCCAATGAGTTTAGGGAATTTTAATTCCCACGCCATGCCCGCCATCACATCCACAGCATCAGCACCACCAACGCCAATGGCTACCATGCCCAAACCACCCGCATTTACCGTATGGGAGTCCGTTCCAATCATCATACCACCGGGGAAGGCATAGTTCTCTAACACCACTTGGTGAATAATTCCAGCGCCAGGTTTCCAAAATCCTATTCCGTATTTGTTTGAAACAGATGAGAGAAAGTCAAATACTTCTTTGCTCTCGGTATTGGCTACAGTCAAATCATCTTTTGCACCTACTTTGGCAGTGATGAGGTGATCGCAATGCACTGTTGACGGCACTGCCACCTTTGGCTTTCCTGCTGACATGAACTGAAGCAACGCCATCTGAGCGGTGGCATCTTGCATCGCTACGCGGTCTGGGGCAAAATCCACATAGGATTTTCCACGCCCGAAGTTTTCAAGCTTCTGATCGGCATACAAATGCGAGTACAATATTTTTTCTGAAAGGGTCAGCGGTTTGCCTACAACTTTACGCGCTTTGGCAATGCGGGCAGGCATTGCACTGTACAACGCCTTGATCATGTCTAAGTCAAATACCATAAGGTTAGAATCTTAAAGTTTAAAGAGTGCTAAACTACAAATTTGTTGGTCAATTTATAAGCAAATAAGCCCTTTTTGGACATTGATTCAAGTAAAAAAGCCCCGCTTTTGGCGAGGCTTTTGGCTATTTGCTATTGATGTAATTGAGAAATTCCCTTTTAATATTTTCTTCTTCAAATTTTCCGCTGAAGAATGCCGTTCCGGTCTTACTATTCGTATCGCCCACACCGCGTGAAGCTACGCACATGTGGTTGGCATCGATCACAACACCAACATGTTCAGTATTCAAAATACGTTGCAATTCTTTTCCGATTTGCACGGTGAGTCTTTCTTGCACTTGTGGCCGCTTTGCGAAATATTGAACAATGCGATTGATCTTTGAAAGCCCAATTACCTTGCCACCAGAGAAATAAGCAACATGTGTCTTGCCATAGATGGGTACAAAGTGGTGCTCGCAGTGGGAATAGAACGTAATATCCTTTTCCACCAGCATCTGATTATAGTTGTATTTGTTCTCAAAAAGCCTGGCGATAGGGCGGTTCTTCGGATTCAATCCGCTGAACACTTCTTTCACGTACATCTTGGCCACTCTGCGAGGTGTGCCTTTCAAGCTGTCATCGGTGAGATCAAGACCTAAGATTTCCATGATGTTACGAAAGTGGTCTTCGATCTTTTCCACTTTCTCATCATCCGATAGTTCGAATGCGTCTTTTCTCAGAGGCGTTTCCCATGACGAGACCACGTGATCATCATCGAGATCATCATCCAATGGTTTAATGGGCCGGATATTCAACGAAATTTCTTTCTGTCTCATAGAGTCTGACTTTTAGGTCCAGTTCGTTTTCAATGTGTTGCCTTAATATCCGCCAGATGACCAAAGCAATGTTCTCTGCCGTGGGATTCAGGTTTTTAAAATAGGCTGTATCTAAATTAAGGTTTTTATGATCAAATTTTGAAGTCACTTGCTCGCGAATCAAATCGCTGAGCACTTTCATATCATATACATAACCGGTTTGCGGATCAGGAGTTCCAACCAGCGTAACGATCAATTCATAATTATGCCCATGATAATTGGCATTGCTACATTTGCCAAACACCTCGAAGTTCTTTTCATCAGACCATTCGGGATTGAACAATCGATGAGCAGCATTAAAATGTTCCTTCCGTGAGATGGCTATCTTCATGTGTCAGAATTAAAAACAGTGTTTTTCCAAAAAGGTTCGTAAAAGTATATACGAATGTGAGAATATTTCGGACTTATTTGGTTATTTAACGAATGACTTAACGCACTAAATGCAGAACATTTCTATCATCATCATACTGTTGGCGATCGTGACAGCGCTTGCACAGGTCACCGATAAAATCCGTATTCCGTATCCAATACTTTTGGTGCTTGCCGGCATGGGAATAGGCTTTGTGCCATGGTTGCCAAATGTCTCGCTTGATCCGGACATTGTCTTCCTCTTATTTCTTCCTCCTGTTTTATATGCTGCCGCATGGACAACATCTTGGTTTGAATTCAAAGCAGCAGCACGACCTATTTCGCTGTTGGCCATCGGCTGTGTGCTTTTCACTACTACTGCCGTGGCGGTGGTTGCGCATTATTTTATTCCGGGCTTTGGATGGCCTGAGTCTTTTGTGCTTGGTGCAATCATTTCTCCGCCCGATGCGGTTGCCGCTACGGCAGCAACACAAGGATTGAAATTGCCCAAGCGACTGATCACCATTCTCGAAGGTGAAAGTCTGGTGAATGACGCAACGGGTTTAATTGCATATCGCTATGCGATTGCGGCCACAGCAACAGGCACGTTTATTTTCTGGCTTGCTGCAATTAATTTTTTCTATGTGGCAGGCGTTGGCATTCTTGTTGGCATCGCAGTAGGTTTTATCTTTTATTGGATTCATCGGATCACTCCGGATAATGCTACCACCGATACAGCCTTTACTTTATTAACGCCATATTTTGCTTACCTGGCAGCAGAATATTTTCATGCTTCGGGTGTACTTTCAGTAGTTACATGTGGATTGATTTTAACATGGTCTTCTTCTGAAGTGTTTAATCATCAAACACGACTGCAAGCATATGCTGTATGGGATACGGTCATTTTCTTGCTCAATGGTGTAATCTTTATTATGATAGGCTTACAACTTCCTACCATCCTCGAAAATATAAAGGAGCATTCCCTTTCAACGTTAATTTATTATGGCGCGATTGTGAGCCTGGCCACTATCCTTATCAGAATCATTTGGGTTTTTCCAGGAACATATATTCCACGGTGGCTCTTTAAACATATTCGAAAAACGGAGGAGAGACCAAGTCCTAAAGTAGTCAGTGTTATTGCCTGGTCAGGGATGAGAGGAATTGTGTCACTGGCCGCTGCGCTTGCACTACCGCTCACGCTGGGGGAGAGCCTTCCGTTCCCCAATCGCGACCTCATCATTTTCCTCACCTTTTGTGTCATCTTCTCAACCTTAGTATTGCAGGGCTTTACGATACGCCCTCTTGTGCGTTGGCTGGGCATAAAAGGCGACAGCAATGATAAGGAAACCGAAGCTCGTTTTCGGATAGCTTCATCAGCAATTGAACATATTGAAGAAAATTATTCGCTTTCGCTATCAGAAAGTGTTTTGAATCAAATCAAAAAGAAATACGAGATACGCATTCAGCGCATGCAGAAAGATCCGGATCAACGCGTTTTAACAGATGAGCAAATACGGGAATTTCTTGATGTACAGCACCATTTGATATCGCACGAGCGCAAGATGATTATTGAGATGCGAAACAAGGGAATTGTGGATGATGAGGTTCTTCATCGCATCGAGTATGAACTTGACCTGGAAGAAACCAGGCTTACCATGGAGCGGCAAATGGAGGGATAAAAAAAGGCCCGAAGGCCTTTCTTAATCTCGTTAACAGAACTCGTCAAAGACTTCGACCAGATGCTGGCCAATCATCTGTGCATTTCTGCCTTCAATATGATGACGTTCAACAAAATGAACTAATTCACCATCTTTAAAAAGTGCAATGGCAGGTGATGACGGAGGATAAGGCAACGTATATTCTCTTGCTTTAGCCACGGCCTCCTTGTCAACGCCAGCGAAAACGGTTGTGAGGTGATCTGGTCGTTTAGATGAATTTTGTAATGCCCACTTAATGCCAGGGCGCGCTGCACCTGCTGCACAGCCACAAACCGAATTAATAACCAGTAAGGTGGTGCCTTTCTGATCTTTTAATTCCTGATCAACCGCATCAGCAGATTTTAATTCTTTAAAACCAGCCACGGTCAAGTCGGTTCTCATCGGGGCAACTAATTGTTCGGGATACATATCGTCAGGTTTTATAATTCGAAGCTCAAAATTAATGCTAATTCCGTAGTTAAAACCAGTTCAGTGCCATTTTAGTTCAGCATAAATCACATGAAGCCCAGTTCCAGCTTCGCTGCTTCACTCATCATGTCCTGCGAATAAGGTGGATCAAAAGTGAGTTCTACTTTCACGCTGCTGACGCCCTCTATCTCTTTTAGCTTTTGTTCAACCTCTACTGGAATAACTTCGGCCGAAGGGCAGGACGGAGAGGTCAGCGTCATCAGGACAAAAACATTGTTGACTGGAAAAACACTGATTTCATAGATAAGCCCCAACTCATAAATATCAACCGGAATTTCAGGATCGTACACCGTCTTCAGCGCAGTAATAACTTTCTCTCTCAAGTCGCCTTGAGAAATTTCTTTTACTTCCTCTGATTTATTTTCTGTAGAATCGCTCACGACTTTAATTCCATTTTAGTTTTAAAAGCTAAAGCGTATAATTTCATTTGCTTTATCATGGCCGCAAATCCATTGGATCGTTGCGTTCCGATGAATCGCTCCATGCCAATTTTCTTCATGAAGTAGAGATCGGCATTGAGAATATCTTCGGGGCTTTGGTTCGAAAATATCCTCACCAACAAGCTCACTAGCCCCTTTGTGATGGC
This sequence comes from uncultured Cyclobacteriaceae bacterium, assembly GCA_966095315.1. GTDB lineage: Bacteria > Bacteroidota > Bacteroidia > Cytophagales > Cyclobacteriaceae > ELB16-189. Next base: position 19,251 of record CBHTSG010000009.1, on the reverse strand, counting down.
TGTATTACTATCGGCTTCAAAAAAGACTTTTCCGTCTTCCAATTTCGCAGCAAGCCAAACTTTGGACTGGCAGCCCTTAACCACATTATCTTCAACCTTTTTTTCGTCCGCCAGCGCGGGAAGCTTTTGACCTAATTCCATGATGTAGAAGACGGTCATTTCCATGTCTCCGTCAAGTAAGGAGAATTCATCAATGATTTGTGTTTGAATATCATTAATGGTCATCACTTCTTCATAAAATTAACAATGCGCACGAGGCTCTCTATTAATGAATCGATTTCCTCTTTAGTATTATAAACCGAGAATGATGCCCGTACAGTTCCTTCTATTTGAAAGCGATCCATCAACGGCTGCGTGCAGTGATGTCCTGTGCGCACGGCTATCCCGCGGGTGTCAAGCATCTGACCAATATCAAAATGATGAATTCCCTCCACCACGAAGGATTGAACACTTACTTTATGTTTCGATGTTCCAATCAATCTAACAGCGGGAATTTGTGATAGCTTTTCCTTTGCATATTCCAGTAGCATTGACTCGTGCGCAGCAATATTCATCTTGCCAAGGTCGTTTATGAATCGAACCGCTTCCTTTAGTGCAACTACATCGGCAATGTTAGGAGTGCCTGCTTCAAATTTGTAGGGCAAATCATTGAATGTAGTTTTGGCAAACGTAACCTCTTTGATCATTTCTCCACCGCCCATATACGGAGGCATACGTTCCAGTAATTCCTTTTTTCCGTAGAGAATTCCCGTGCCCGTTGGCCCGAACATCTTGTGCGAGGAAATACAATAGAAATCGCAATCTAATGCCTGAACATCTATCTCAAGATGAGCTGCTGCCTGCGCGCCATCAATTAGCACGACTGCACCATTGCGATGCGCTTGTTCAATAACTGATTTTATTGGATTAATCGTACCCAAACTATTAGAAGCATGATTTACAGCCACCAATTTTGTTTTTGATGATAAGAGCTTCGTATAAGCATCTATGTCAAGCTCTCCAATGTCTGTTATTGGGATAACCCTGAGTTTAGCTTTGCGCTCATCGCAAATCATTTGCCATGGCACAATGTTGGAGTGATGTTCCAGGCCCGAAATAATTACTTCATCACCTTCATTGAGAAATGCACGGCCAAAAGACGATGCCACAAGATTAATGCTCTCCGTTACGCCACGGGTGAAAATAATTTCTTCAGTGTGCTGCGCATTGATAAACGCACGCATTTCTTCACGCGTCTCTTCATAAGCTCGTGTGGCTTTTTCTGCGAGGGTGTGAATACCCCTGTGAATGTTCGCATTGTAGCCTTCATAGTAGGAGGTAAGCGCCTCAATCACACGCCTTGGCTTTTGATTGGTAGCGGCATTGTCAAAGTAGATCAATGGCTTGCCATTAACCTGCTGATGCAAAATGGGAAATTCACTTCTGACTTTTGAAACGTCCAGGGCTGATATTTCTGCAGAAGCTTTCATGGCTGCTATTGATGTAAACGGTGGGCGATTAGTTCGTCCATGTATTTTTTTACGACTTCATTTTTAATAGGTTCCAAAACATCAGCTGCGAATGCATAAAGCAACATGGCTTTTGCATTGCTCTCTGAAATACCTCGTGATCTCAAATAGAACAACGCTTCTTCATCCAGCTGACCTGAAGTGCAGCCGTGAGAACACTTCACATCGTCCGCCCAAATCTCAAGCTGCGGTTTGGTATTGATGATGGCAGAATCAGAAATCAAAATATTGCGATTGGACTGAAACGCGTTTGTCTTTTGAGCATGCGGCCTTACAAAGATTTTTCCGTTGAAGATACCCTTAGACTGATCATCCAAAATGCCTTTGTAAATTTCATTACTGAATGAATTCGGCTTTTTGTGATCCACTACGGTGTGATTATCAGCATGTGTTTTGCCGTTAAGTAGATACAATCCATGGAAATGTGATTCGCAATTCTCCCCATCAATGACGATGGTGAGGTTGTTACGAATCATTTGCCCGTCCATCGTCAGTGTGAACGTATTCACTTTACTGGAATTGGATTGATGAATGCAGGTATTCGTTACCTGAAAACTGTGACCCTGATCATTTTGAATTTTGCAGTATTCAAGCCTTGCTTCTGCAGCAACAATGATCTCTTCATTGAAGGTATGCAGAACAGCACTTGATCCAACGGAGTCAAATTTTTCGATAATGCTTACCTCACTATTCTTTTCAACGCTCATGAATAGACGCGTGTGCGCCATTACCTGATCTTTGCTGGCATCGTTGAGGTGAAGAATGAAGAACGGCTTGTCTACTGTAGTATTTTCAGGAACACGAATGAATAGGCCATCCTGCCACAGCGCAGAGTTCAATGCGGCAAATGAATCTGTATTAGGTTTAAGCAGCTGATCAAAATACTGATTCACCTCAGCCTTGCTGCCATCAAGCGCCTTCGTCAATTTTGAAACTTCTACCTGAGAGGAAGGGCTGATAATTTTTGAAAACTGCTCAGCATAAATTCCATTGATGAATACCAGCAGATTGCAATCCAGATCTTGTATTAAATATTCTGCGATAGACTCAATGGCTGGAGAAGGATTTTGCGTGCTCCATGAAAAATTCTTCTCAATCGCTTTCGCGATGGGAGTGAAGCGATACTCTTCATTGCGCGTGTCGGGCAGGCCTTTTTCTTCCAGCAAAGCCATCGACACCTTTCGCTGACTAAGTGCATCGCTGAAATTTGACGCTTGAAATAAAGCAGTGATGCCTTCTTTGATATTTAATGCAATTGCGCTCATACCGCTGCTGCCTCACCCTTTATCCAATCGTAACCTTTCTCTTCCAATTCGAGCGCAAGCTCTTTGGTTCCTGACTTTACAATCTTTCCTTTGTAAAGAACATGAACAAAATCCGGTACGATGTAATCCAATAAGCGTTGGTAGTGCGTGACTACAATCACAGCATTGCTTTTTGAACGAAGCTTATTCACGCCATTCGCCACAATGCGAAGAGCATCAATGTCTAAGCCTGAATCGGTTTCATCCAGGATGGCGAGCTTTGGTTCAAGCATTGCCATTTGAAAAATTTCGTTTCGCTTTTTCTCGCCTCCTGAAAAGCCTTCATTCAACGAACGGCTCAGCAATGATTGATCAATTTCTACCAATTTCATTTTCTCTTTCATCAAGGTTAAAAATGAAACAGCATCGAGGGCTTGTTGGCCTCTGTACTCACGAATTTGATTGAGCGCGGTTTTCATGAAGTTAATCGTGCTCACACCCGGAATTTCAACAGGGTATTGAAACGCCATGAAGATGCCTTCACGGGCGCGGTCTTCGGGAGAAAGTTCTAGTAAGTCTTTTCCTAGAAAATCAACCGTGCCACCAGTCACCTCATAATCTTCTCTTCCCGACAGAACAGAAGCAAGTGTGCTCTTTCCTGAACCGTTCGGGCCCATGATGGCATGCACTTCTCCTGCATTTACCTGAAGGTTGATTCCATTCAGAATTTGTTTCTCTCCAATTTTCGCTTGTAAATTTTGTATTGATAGCATCGTTCTTTAATTCAATTTCAAAAAAATTATCCAACACTTCCTTCCAGCGTCAGTGCCAAAAGCTTTTGCGCTTCTACAGCAAACTCCATGGGCAGTTGATTTAATACTTCTTTGGCATAGCCATTCACTATCAGTGCAACTGCGGCTTCCTCATCAATGCCTCTCTGCAGACAGTAGAAAATCTGGTCTTCACCAATCTTTGAAGTGGTTGCCTCATGTTCAATTCTTGCGGAGTTATTTTCAACATCGATGTAGGGAAATGTGTGAGCACCGCACTGATCGCCCATCAGTAACGAATCGCACTGTGAATGATTTCGTGCGTTGATTGCGCGCTTCATCACGTGTACTTGTCCGCGATAGCTGTTTTGAGATTTGCCGGCAGAAATTCCTTTCGATACAATTCGTGATCGTGTGTTTTTTCCAATGTGAATCATCTTTGTGCCGGTATCGGCCTGCTGATAATTGTTGGTCACAGCTACGGAATAAAACTCTCCTACAGAATAGTCGCCCTTCAACACACAGGAGGGATACTTCCATGTAATTGCGGAGCCCGTTTCTACTTGTGTCCACGATATTTTTGAATGATCGCCAAAGCAGAGACCTCGCTTGGTTACAAAATTGTAAATCCCGCCTTTTCCATTCTTATCACCCGGATACCAGTTCTGAACTGTGGAGTACTTAATCTCTGCATCTTTCATAGCATACAATTCCACCACGGCTGCATGCAGCTGATTTTCATCACGCATGGGAGCGGTGCAGCCTTCGAGGTAACTCACATAAGAGCCTTCGTCCGCAACAATCAACGTGCGTTCAAACTGGCCCGTGTTGGCCGCATTAATTCTAAAGTAAGTGGACAACTCCATCGGGCAACGCACTCCTTTAGGGATATAGCAAAATGACCCATCGGAGAATACGGCAGAGTTAAGGGCTGCAAAGTAGTTGTCGCTCATAGGAACGACAGAGCCCAGGTATTTTTTTATCAGCTCGGGATGTTCTTTTACTGCCTCACTAAAAGAGCAAAAGATAATTCCGAGTTCTCCCAATTTTTCTTTGAACGTAGTGGCAACAGAAACACTGTCGATTACTGCATCTACCGCTACGCCAGTCAGCCTCTTTTGCTCAGTAAGTGAAATGCCTAGCTTTTCAAATGTCTTAATTAGCTCAGGATCAACTTTATCCAGGCTTTCGGGTGTAGCTTTTTTCTTTGGGGCTGAGTAATAAATAATGTCTTGGTAGTTGATGGGGGGGTAGTGGACGTTCGGCCATTTAGGTTCCTCCATTTTCTGCCATTGTCGGAAGGCTTTCAGGCGCCATTCAAGCAGCCACTCGGGCTCATTCTTCTTGGCAGAAATAAACCGGACAATCTCTTCGTTTAGCCCCTTTGGCGCTTCATCTGCTTCCAGATTTACCGTCCAGCCGTGCTCATATTCCTTTGAGGTGATTTCTTCCAGAACCTGATTGTCATTGCTCATCCTTGTCTATTTAGACTAATTTCAAATAAAGGTCAAAAATAACAACAAAAATTGGTTCGATAGGTTCTAAGGGGGCAAATTTAATCTTCGGAAAGTTTGATATTCCTGTCCAGGCTTTCCTCCAAAGAGATCATGGTTTCGGTTCGTTCAATTCCTTCCACTTGTTGCATCTTATCGTGCAAGACCTCCTTCAAGTGATTTGTGTCGCGACAGTGAATTTTAACAAACATGGAGTAGTTGCCTGTGGTGTAGTGAATGCTGGTAATTTCGGGTATCAGCTTCAGTTTGGTGAGCACCTGATCATACAATGCACTCTTTTCCAGATAAATACCTATGAATGCAGTGATATCGAATCCTAACTTGGCATAGTTGATCCTCAGCGTTGTTTTCTCCAGAATACCAGCTTCTTCCATCTTATTCATGCGCACATGCACCGTTCCCTGTGAAACATTTACCTTCTTCGCTACCTCGGTATAGGGCCGTTTAGCATCCTGCATGAGTATTTCCAGGATTCGAAGATCGGTATTGTCGAATTCATAAATCTTGGATTGATTCGCCATTGATATTTGAGTTTAATTCAACAATAGTATTAATTATTTAAATATTATGCAATTTTATTATTATATACTTGAATTAATATCATTATAAGTATTGTTTTGTAACATAAATTTTAATTGTAGAGTGTTGAAATAGGCAGACATGCCCTCCGTTCTCGGGGGTGGAGGTCAAAAGGATAAAGTAAGGGTAAAACCAAGCCTAACTTCTCCGTGAAGGTTCGAACCCTTCCTCTACAGCAGGGCGTCCGGCAGACGGTTGGGCCAAATCATAAAATAATGTAGGGTGTTGAAATTGGCAGACATGCCCTCCTGTCTCGAGGGTGAGGATTAAAGGGATAAACGCAGCGTAACGGGTTGACCACTAAATGTTCTATTTGTGCGCTGTAGCTAACTTCCTCGTGGAGGTTCGAAGCCTTCCCCTACAGCAAAGCCTTCTCAGTGATGGGAGGGCTTTTTAATTTCCTAATGTCGGTTTCCGTCTACCCTTCAACCGATTGCTGAACCCGTCTTTTTTTTCTTTCTTTAAGAAATCTAAAGTAAGCGAAATGGATGCACCCTGGTTTTCGAAATACCCGAAAGGAATACCGCAGGATATTGGACCCTATGAGTATCAATCTTTAATTGAATTATTTGATTCCGCAGTAAATAAGTACCCTAACCGTGTCGCTTTCGAAAACTTTGGTATCCAATACACCTTCAGACAAATCGATGATCTGTCCACTGCCTTTGCAGCCTATCTTCAAAATGATTTAAAGCTAAAGAAGGGTGATCGCATTGCGATACAAATGCCCAACCTGATACAGTTTCCCATTGCTTTTATGGGTTCGATCAAGGCTGGACTGATTGCAGTGAATACCAACCCGCTGTATACGCCTCGCGAAATGGAATATCAGTTCAACGATGCCGGTATTTCTGCAATCGTCATTGTGAGCAACTTCGCACACAACTTAGAACAGATTTTGCCAAAGATTTCTGTTAAGCATATTATCGTTACGGATATGGGCGATATGCTCGGAGTGGTGAAAGGAACAATATTGAATCTGGTTGTAAAATATGTGAAGAAGATTGTTCCAAGGTACCATCTGCCCATGGCCTTATCCTTTAAGGCGGCATTTGCAAAAGGGAGATCATTAAAGTATCAGAAGCCTGACATTCACATTGAAGATGTAGCAGTGCTGCAATATACCGGTGGCACTACAGGTATCTCAAAAGGGGCGCAACTCTCGCATCGGAACATTATTGCCCATAATATGATGATCACGCATTGGTTTAAACCTTTACTCACACCCGGGCAACAAGACATCATTATCACTGCGCTGCCCTTGTATCATATCTTTGCTCTCACCGTAAACGGTTTGCTGATGTACACACAAGGAGTAAAAAGCATTTTGATCACTAACCCACGAGACATTCCGGGTTTTGTGAAGGAATTAAAGAAGCATCGCTTTTCAATCATCACCGGGGTGAACACGCTCTTTAATGGATTGCTGAATAATCCTGACTTCAAAGATTGTGACTTCTCTGCTTTGAAAGGTGCCATCGGTGGTGCCATGGCAATTCAGGATATTGTTGCCGATAAATGGGAGAGTGTTACTGGTCATCCTCTTGTGGAAGGCTACGGATTAAGTGAAACTTCGCCTGTACTTTGCTGCAATCCATTGGATGGAAAGCACAAGCGAGGTACAATCGGAATTCCGATGCCAAGTACAGAGATTGGGATTTTTGATGAAGAAGGTAATCGCTTGCCTCAGGGTGAGCGTGGAGAAATTTGTGCACGAGGCCCGCAGGTAATGCGTGGCTACTGGCAGAAAGATAATGAAGGAGTGTTTTTTCATAAAGAATGGTTTCGCACTGGCGATATTGGCTTAATGGATGAAGATGGTTTCTTCAAAATTGTAGACCGAAAGAAAGACATGATAAAAGTATCTGGCTTTAATGTGTTTCCGAATGAAGTAGAAAATGTATTGGCCAGTCATCCTAAGGTTTTAGAAGCAGCGGCTATTGGAGTGCCTGATCCAAAATCTGGTGAAGTGATCAAAGCATTTGTGGTGAAGCGCGATCAAAGCCTGACGGAAGATGAGCTAAAGGAATATTGTCATCAAAACATGACTAACTACAAGGTGCCAAAATATTTTGTTTTCCGAACCGATCTTCCAAAAACCAACGTTGGAAAAATATTGCGAAGAGCTCTTAAAGAAGAGGAGTCTGCCAAAGTATCTTAAATTTTTAATTATCTATTCAATTCTCATGCGTTTCAATAATTTCAGAATCATTGCTTTCATAGCAGGTTTGTTTGTGTTTACCAATGCTTCCGCCCAAAATCAAAGTTCTTCTCTTACTTATCCGCAAGAGAAACATTTCAAAAATATTCGTCAGCTAACTTTTGGTGGCGACAATGCCGAAGCCTATTGGAGCTTCAATTCTAAAATGATCAGCTTTCAATCTAACAATAAAGCGTGGGGGCTCAATTGCGATCAGATCTTTTATATGCCGGTGGAAGGAATGGATTTGAGCAAAGGCCAGAAAGCACAACTCATCAGCACCGGAAAAGGCAGAACAACGTGTGCATTCTTTTTGCCCAATAACAAACAAGTCCTGTTTGCTTCTACACACCTTGCCGGTGATGCATGTCCACCGGAGCCCGGCCGGACTCCAGGAGGAAAATACTTATGGCCTATCTACAGCAGCTTTGATATTTTTATTTCTGATCTGAAGGGAACAATCAAAAAGCAATTAACCAACACACCCGGTTATGATGCAGAAGCCACCATTTCGCCAAAAGGAGATAAGATTGTATTCACCAGCACCCGCAATGGCGACCTTGACCTTTATATCATGGACATTGATGGTAAAAATGTAAAGCAACTCACCAATGAAATAGGGTACGATGGGGGAGCATTTTTCTCACCGGATGGAAAGAAGCTGGTCTTCCGTGCTTCCCGTTTCAAAACAGAAGAAGCTAAGCAAGAATACTTGGAAAACCTAAAGCAAGGCCTGGTAGCGCCTACCGAAATGGAAATCTTCACCATCAATACAGACGGCACAGGTCTGATGCAAATCACCAATTTGGGCAAGGCAAACTGGGCACCTTTTTATCATCCCAATGGCAAGAAAATCATCTTTAGTTCTAACCATAAAGGTACCCGTGGGTTTGAGTTCAACTTGTTCATGATCAATGAAGATGGCTCAGGACTTGAACAAATTACGTACGACAAAGTATTTGATTCCTTCCCTATGTTTTCTCCTGACGGAAAGCAGATAGTTTTTTCATCCAACAGGAATAACAGCGGTACACGCGATACTAACCTATTTGTGGCCGATTGGGTAGATTAGTTTTGGCATTGGGCTTTCGCAAATATCTTTTTAAATTTATAACCAGCCCTCGGCCTAATTCCGAGTGCACAACCTCATGATTGGTTTTTTTGAACATCAGTACTTATCCTATAAAAAGGATCACATCAAAAATCTGCTTGCCTTGGCCAAAGTAGATGGTCACGTACACGAAAAAGAAGAAAAGCTTCTTTATAAAATCGGAAAGCGATACGGATTGAAAGATCGTCAGGTAAAGACATTGATTGAAAGCAATGAAAAGTACCAAGTCAACGTGCCTGACAATTATAACGACAAAATGAACATTCTCTATGATCTGATCCTAATGGTGTATGCGGATGGAGTAGTGGAGAAAAAGGAGATTGCCTTTTGTGAGGACGTTGTGAAAAAGTTTGGCTTTAAAAAAGAGATTGTGAGGTGGCTATTGGATGAAGTATTCGAGCGAGGCGAAACTCCGCCACCGCCTGATCACTGGGCAGAGATAAAGGAAGATGCCAAGAATAAATTTGCAATAAAAAAGCCCTGATCTGATCAGGGCTTTTTTTTGTGATATTAGTTTCTATTAATTGAATACGCGCTCAAGTCCGTAAAATTTTTCAATGATTACCAGCACCGACATCACACCAAGCAGAATAGGGCATACCCACCGAATGACAAAATGCAAATACTTACGCAAAGCGGATGCCATGTAGCTGTCATTTCCCTGAGCCGCTTCTGCATCAAAATTACTAAGCTTCCATTGTCTTGAAATAAATATCGTCATCAGGCAACCCCCAACAGTTAGACTGATGTCGCACATGTCGCTAATGAAATCCAGGAAGTTACGATCCTTGTAAAACCCGAGTTTGTTTAAGGAAGGGACCATCCCCATGCTCATCATGGTAGGCAAGCCAATGACGAAAATGATGAGAGCCATAATCCAAACTACATTTTTGCGCTGCATCTTTTTTTGATCAACCAGGTAAGCCACCGGTACTTCAATCAGCGAGACAGTAGAAGTCAATGCTGCAAAGCATACCAGCAAGAAGAACGATCCTCCAATGACCCTTCCGAGAATTGGACCCATTTCGTGAAAGATTTGAGGCAACACCATGAAAATGAGTGGAGGCCCGGCTGTAGCAACATTATCCACCTGAAGTTTGTATTGCAAAAAGTGAACTAAAGGAAAGACCATCAGCCCCGCAAGAAATGCCACAGAAGTATCGGCAATGGAAATAATCGCAGCCGAAGAAGTAATATTTTCCTTTTTGCTTAAATAAGAACCATAGGTAATCAGCGTACCCATTCCTAATGATAAGGAGAAGAATGCTTGCTTAAGACCTTCAAACAAAGTCTGAAATTTTAGTTCGCTAAAGTCGGGAATCAGATAATATTTAACACCTGACATTGCATTGGGCAGCGTCAATGCATAAACAATGATGCCGATAAGGATAAAATAAAGTGCGGGCATCATAATTTTATTTGCTGCTTCAATTCCTTTCTGAATTCCTTGAGATACAATCATCGCAGTAAGCGCCATGAATATGGCAGAAAACAAAAAATTGGAGGTGGCCAGACCGCTCAAGCTCGATAGATCAAGAATGTCGTTGGTGAACGTGCCGAAGTATGAACCAAAGTCTTGCACATCAAGCAGTGAACCGAATGATATATTGAGAAAATAACCAAATGCCCATCCGGCAACAACATTATAAAATGAGAGAATAAATATGCCTGCAAGTATTCCAAAGATTCCGAGCATTCCCCATTTCCTTCCGCCAAATTTGGAGTATGATCCATAGGCATCCGTACCTGCGGCACGGCCTATAGCAATTTCACCCACCATAACAGGGAAGCAAAGCAGCGCAATGCAAATCAGGTAGACTACCAGAAAAATAGCGCCACCGTTTTGTCCCGCTAAATAGGGGAAGCGCCAGATGTTGCCAAGCCCAACCGCAGAACCAGCAGCTGCTAAAATAAAACCTATCCTTCCTGAAAAACTACCGCGATTGGACATGCAATTAAAATTAGGCGGGCAAAATAGGTCTTAAACTAAAATTATCAAAAAATGGTTTTTGAAATGGCACAAGTACTCAAACCTTGCGAGTAGAGAAATATTATCGTCAACCATCCGTTACTCGAAAAAATAACGGAAATTACACGCGGTTTGTATTGATTCATTATGGATGAGGTAAAGAAGCTTACTACGCAGGAGAAGGCACTGAGGATCAACTTAAGCAAAGCCATCTACGGGTCATTTGCAGAGATTGGTGCAGGGCAGGAGGTAGCAGCAAATTTCTTCAAGGTAGGTGGAGCCTCTGGTACGATCGCTAAAACCATGTCGGCATACGATATGAAGTTCAGTGATGCCATTTATGGGCACTGCGAACGGTACGTGCATGAAGATCGCCTCACCAAAATGCTGGATCATGAGTACCCGCTTCTCCCTGAACGATTACCTCATCGAATAGCGGACACGCGTTTTTTCGCCTTCGCGGATACGGTGGAAGTGTTGAACTTTGAAAAAACTAATCAAGGCCATGGCTGGATAGGTCTACGCTTTCAGCTAAGACCTAATGGCGAACATAACGACTGCGTGCTGCATGTAAAGATGCACGACAATGATTCGTTACAGCAGCAAGTTTCTCTGGGCATACTTGGCGTGAACATGATTTATGCCTGTATGTTCATCAGCGATCCTGAACAAATTATTTTATCGCTGCTGGATGGACTTACCAGCAAACGAATGGAGGTGGATATGTTCCGTATTTCCGGCCCGGATTTCCGCCACATCGATAACCGATTAATGGCACTCAAGCTGGTGAAAAACGGTCTCACCAAAGCGGCAATGTTTGGTCCTGACGGTGAGGTAATGCAGCCTTCCGAACATTTATATAAAAAGAATGTATTGGTACTCCGCGGGCGCTTTCGCCCGGTGACACACGTGAATGTGGACATGCTGCTTACCTCCAGGCGACATTTCAAAAATGAGAAGGATGTAGATCGATCTAAAATCGTTACCCTTACTGAATTAACACTGAATGATCTTAGCCCTGATGGTAATATTGATGAGAAAGATTTCCTTTATCGTGCCGATATCATTTGTTCGTTAGGCCAAAATGTACTCATCTCGAACTATTTTGAATATTATCGTTTGATGGATTACCTGTCAAAAATTACGAAAGGCAGGAAGACCGGTATTGTGATGGGTATTTACGCACTTCAAAAAGTGTTTGACGAAAAGACTTACGAAAATTTGCGTGGTGGTATTTTAGAGTGCTTCTCTTCCTTATTCGGCAATAATGTGATCTTATACATCTACCCGGCATTGCGCAGTGATGGAAGTCTATTCACGCTAAAAGATTTCGAGGCAGAGCTCCCGGATAATCTGAAAAGCTTGTTCCGCTACCTGATGGACAATAAGAAGCTAGAAGATATACACGATGCTAATGTGAGCAACCTCAATATTATTTCTGACAATGTTTTAGCCATGATTAAGAAAGGCGAGGCAGGCTGGGAAAAATTTGTGCCGCACAAAGTAGAAGAAGCCATAAAACAGCAAGGCCTGTTCGACTATCCGTTGACTACCCTGAAGCCAAGCAAACTCTCGCTGAACTAAAGATTTTTTTGCTCTTTCATGCGCGCAAAGTATGACTTTGCCTCAGCCATTACCTTTGGAGCAAGAATAATTCCTGACCCTACGGTTGGGATAGCCATCAGCGCGTAAGCTATGTCGATAATGTTGATTACTAGATCCATTGAAACTACCGCTCCAAAAATAATAGTGGCCAGGTAAAAGTAATCGTAGTACTTGGCCGTTTTCACACCCACCAAAAATGACAAGGCTTTATTGCCATAGTAGCTATAGCTGAAAAGGGAAGTGATCGCGAAGAAAAAGGCGCACAGTAATAAAATATACTTTCCAATACCGGGCATCGATGAATTGAATGCATTGGCAGTCAATGTTACACCAAGACCGCGCGTTCCTTCCACATCCCAAACACCGGTCACCAATATCGCAAGGGCTGTAAGTGAACACACCAATAAAGTATCGATAGCAGGGCTTAACATCGATACCAAGCCTTCTCTAATTGGCTCCACACTCTGCGAAGCACCAAGGGCCATTGGTGCAGTGCCAATACCAGCTTCATTCGAAAAAGAAGCTCTTCTTACACCCGCCACAATCAGGCCTCCCAGTACTCCACCCAGCGCGGGACTTCCATGATAATTATTCGCAGCAAATGCATCGGTAATGATGAGGACGAAGTAGTGAGGTACTTTATCGAAGTTGATCAAAAGAATGGCCACCACAGAAAAGAAATAGATCACAATCATCAAGGGCACCATCTTGCCGGCCCACGTACCAATGCGTTGAATTCCACCGATGATCACTACTCCGGATATGACGGTAAGAATGATGCCAATGGTCAATTTTAACGTACTGATTTCAATTCCAAGAAAATTAAACGATGCTGCTTTTATACTTTCCGAATCGACACCAATATCAATGATCGCTTGCGTAAGCTGGTTGGCCTGAAAGATCGGTAGGCATCCGATCATGGCACAAAGACAAAACAAAATGGCGAGTGGCTGCCAGGCTTTCCCTAATGCTTCCCGAATAACATACATCGGACCTCCTTGAATCTGCCCTTCAGAATCTTTTCCGCGATACATCACTGAAAGGGTGCTGGTAAAAAAATTCGTTGACATTCCTACGAAGGCAGTGACCCACATCCAAAATAGTGCGCCCGGTCCGCCAATGCTGATGGCCGCAGCGACACCTGCAATGTTACCCATGCCCACCGTGGATGCTAGCGCAGTGGATAATGCTTCGTAGGGGCTGATCTGGCCCGGATCATTCGGATTATGAAATTTTCCTTTCAGGATTGCGATCGAGTGCAGGAAATAACGGTAGTGGATGAAGCGCGAATAGAAAAAGAAAAACAATCCGCCAAAAATCAAAAGGAACAAAATGGGAGTCCAAACTCCCGTAGCAATCTTACTGATTAATTCACTCACTGCGCAGTTGTTAAAGTATACAAAGCGCTAAAAGTAGGAAAATAAATTTAAGTTGAAGCTAAGTATTTTGCTGAGCGGAATAACCTAAGAAGTTTTTAATAATCCATTTGATACACCGCACCATTTGCTGAGCTCCCATAGCACGCGTGACCCAACAATCGCATCCCAGTCGTCATTTCCGGGAGCCACTTCATTGAGATCGAAACCGATAATTTTCTTTCCCGATTTAGCCAGTGCTTTTAGTAAGTAAGCTATTTGCTGAAACTCAAGACCGCCCGGCACGGGCGTGCCGGTATTCGGGCAGAGTTTTGGATCGAGACCATCAATATCAAAACTAATGTAAACATTGGCGGGTAACTCTTTAATAATAGACTCACATATAGTATGCCATTGACCGCCTTTGAATTCGTTTTGCTTTATATCGGCATCAAAGAACGTTTTTACTCTTCCCATCGATCGGTTTATTACTGCCGATTCTTCTTCACAAAGATCACGAATACCAACTTGCACCAGCCTCGCCACCGCGGGAAGTTTAAGTGCATTATACATGATCGATGCGTGTGAATAGGTGAACCCTTCGTAAGCTTTTCGCAGGTCTGCATGTGCATCAATTTGTAATATTCCAAATCGATCATATTTCTCTGCTAGGGCCCTGATCAAACCCATTGGTGTACTGTGATCTCCGCCAACAAGCCCAACAAGTTTACCTTCTCGCAAATAACGCAGGCAACTATTCTTAACAAATATGTTTAGGTTTTCGCAAGCCTCATTAACTTTTGCAACCATCAGCGTATCACGATCAGACTCGAGAACACCATTCTCCAGCGCATCAATATGCTTTTTTGCCAACGCTCTGATTTTTTCATTCTCATTAAATATATCCACCGAAGGTGGAAGCATTGCAATACCAATCTTCCACACTTCATTGATATCATTTGCATACAGGTCAATTTGAGAGGAAGCATTCAAAATGGCCTCGGGAGCTTTTGCCGTGCCGGTTCGATAGGAGACCGTTGCTTCCCAAGGCACAGGTATTAAAACCAGTTCCGCTTCCTCAGGGGTATAAGGCATTCCGAAGATTTTCCCCTTCACGGATGGAGCATTCGGATCAAATTGATTTTGTATTTCCTCTTTTGAGCTCATGACACTTTATTTTTGCGATCCACTGATGCTTGGATCAGTTTGTGAGAAAAGTCTTCCTGATTTTGCCCGGAGATCGCGCCACTGATCAAACGGAAATTGTAATCCTACCATGCCTGACGGAGACAGCACGCCAATATTTTCTTCGCAAAGAAATTGAGCCAGTTCCGTTACAGCTGGATTGTGACCGATGACCAACAATGTGTTAATTGTGGAATTTGTCAACTGTATTATGTCAAGATAGGTTTCAACTGTTCCATGATACAGTTCTGAGCGAAGATCAACTTTTGATGTAGGAATTTCGCTCATGGCATTTAACACTAATGCACACGTCTGTCGGGTTCTGATCGCGTTGCTGCACAGTACAAGTTGGGGCAAATCGTATTGTTGCTTAAAAAAAAATCCAACACGCTCAGAATCATGTCTTCCAATTGGTGTCAATTCGCGATCTGCATCAGACTGACCGAACTGTTTATCAGCGCTTTGTGCGTGCCGAAGGATGTACAAAGTCAATCCCATTAAAGTAACTTTTTGCTAAGCGTTTTAAGCGTTATCGCAACGTCAATATTATCACTTGAATTTGATTTTTTAAAAAATTGCTGATATTTGAAGCCCTCGGAACTAAAATTACAGCATGTCGAAGAATTTAGTAATAGTGGAGTCGCCTGCGAAAGCAAAGACCATTGAAGGATATTTGGGCAAGGATTATAAGGTCGCTTCCAGCATGGGCCACGTGCGCGATTTGCCGAAAGGGAAAGGAGCCATCGACATCGAAAATGATTTTGAGCCTACCTACGAGGTATCGCCCGATAAGAAAGAGGTAATCAAAAAATTAAAAGAACTTGCTGAGGATGCCGAAATGGTTTACCTGGCAAGCGATGAGGACCGTGAAGGAGAAGCCATCTCGTGGCATTTAAAAGAAGTGTTGAATCTTAATGATAAGAAAACACGAAGAATCGTTTTTACAGAGATCACAAAAAATGCCATACTGAACGCGATAAAGAATCCGCGCGGAATTGATATCGACCTCGTGAATGCACAGCAGGCACGAAGAGTGTTGGATCGCCTGGTTGGTTTTGAGCTTTCACCTATTCTTTGGAAAAAAATTAAGACAGGCCTCTCTGCGGGAAGAGTTCAATCCGTTGCTGTGCGACTAGTTGTGGAACGCGAGCGTGAGATTGAAAAGTTTGATACGAAGTCATCGTATAAAGTTTCTGCCATCTTTGATTTAGGAAAGGGAAAGCAATTGATCGCAGACTTGCCTGAAAAATTTAGCGAAGAGAAAGATGCAATCGCATTTTTAGAATCGTGCAAAGGAGCAAAATTTACGATAGGTGATTTAGTAAAGAAGCCGGCAAAGAAATCTCCTGCTCCGCCCTTCACCACTTCAACCTTACAACAGGAGGCAGGAAGAAAATTAAGCTTCTCTGTCTCACAAACCATGATGGTGGCTCAAAAGCTGTACGAAGCTGGAAAGATATCTTATATGCGTACCGATTCGGTCAATCTTTCAGATGAAGCCGTGCAAGGAGCTGTTCGTCAAATTGAATCAGCTTATGGTAATGAGTTTGTTCATACCCGCAGGTTCAAAACAAAATCAGCGAGCGCACAAGAGGCACACGAAGCCATTCGCCCTACCGATTTTTCTGTTGCAGATCCGGGCATGGATCGTAATGCTCAGCGTTTGTATGATTTAATTCGCAAAAGAGCCATGGCCTCGCAGATGGCGGATGCTGAATTAGAGCGCACCACTGCTTCTATTCTGATTTCCACCAACGACAAAAAATTTACAGCCTCTGGTGAAGTGATCAAGTTTGAAGGCTTCTTAAAACTTTACATGGAGTCGCGCGATGATGAAGATGAGGACGAAGAGAGTGGAAAGGTGCTGCCCCCCTTGAATGTTGGACAGATCCTTGATCTGAACGAGATATCCGCAACGCAAACTTTTTCGCGTCATCCTGCGCGCTACACGGAAGCGAGCCTTGTGAAAAAACTAGAAGAGTTGGGAATAGGCAGGCCATCGACTTATGCACCAACCATTTCCACTGTGCAGAAACGCGGATATGTGGTAAAAGAAAGCAGAGAAGGGACAGAGCGTACTTACAATGTTCATAAACTTAAGAGCAATGCCATCGTTTCTGCTACCGAAACGGAAATAACAGGAGCGGAGAGCAATAAATTATTCCCTACCAACATTGCCATGGTGGTAAATGATTTTCTAGTTGAACACTTCCCGGATATTACCAACTTCTCTTTTACCGCAGAGATCGAGCAGGAGTTTGACGAGATCGCCAATGGGAAATTGAAGTGGCAGAAAATGCTGGATGGCTTCTACACACCATTCCGCAAAACGGTTTCCAAAACTGAATTGATTGAACGTTCTTCAGTACAAAATAAGAGCAAGGAATTAGGAGTTGATCCGAAGACAGGCAAGAACGTTTACGTGAAGCTTGGAAAATTTGGCGCCTATGTGCAGTTAGGCGAAAATCCAGATGACAATGGCGGTGAGAAGCCAAAGTTTGCAAGTTTGCGGCCTGGTCAGTTCATTGAGAACATTACTTTGGAGGATGCACTGGAATTAATGAAAATGCCCCGTGATTTAGGCACCTTTGAAGATTCTTCGGTAGTCGCTAACATAGGTCGCTTTGGCCCTTATGTGCTGCACGACAAAAAGTTTGTTTCCATCCCCAAAGGAGAAGACCCCTACACTATTACACCTGAGCGTGCCGTGGAGCTAATTCAGGCAAAGCGTGAAGCGGATGCAAATAAGTTGATCAAAGCTTTCCCAGAGAATGCCGATATTCAAATTTTAAATGGTCGTTTTGGTCCTTACATTAAAGCTGGTAAAAAGAATGTAAAAATCCCGAAAGGAAAAGTACCAGCCGAACTTACATTAGAAGAATGTGTAACGCTTGCAGAGAATGCGCCAGAAAAGAAGGGAAGATTTGGAAGATTTGGTGGCGCTAAAAAGAAAGAGGCTGAAGTAGCAGTGGCCCCGGCAAAAGCACCGGCAAAGACTGCTAAGAAAGTTGCTGCAAAAGTTAAAGCGAAGCCCAAAGCTGCCGCAAAAAAGAAAAAATAAAAGCATAAGCATTCTTCAGTCAATGGGCCCGGCACTAAAAGTTCCGGGTTCTTTTTTTATAACTTTTAGTATCTTGAGTTTATGAAAAAAATACTGATGCCTCTGATTCTGTTTTTTGTAACAGAGTCCTTTTCTCAAACATTAGAACAATTTCTCAGCCACCCCATCGAGTCGGGCTTAACGTCAACAGCCGATGGTAAAAATCTTGCCTGGGTAGTAAATGATCATGGTAAGAGAAATGTTATGGTAAAAATTGGAAATGAATTACCAAAGCTCTTCACCGATTATCAACTTGATGATGGTCAGGAGATCACCAAACTCATGTTTTCTCCGAATGGCACTAAGCTGCTTTACGTGCGCGGAGGGAATACCAATCGAAATGGAGAAAATCCAAACCCCGCCAGTATTGCCGAAGGAGTGGAGCAAGCCATTTATTTGAAAGACATTGCTTCAAAATATCCGCCATCAAGAATTACCGCGGGAAATAATCCGGTCTTCTTTCCGGATGGCCTGAAATTTTTATTTGAGAAGGGTGGGCAAATACTTGAATCATCGCTGGAGATTAATGCCTCACCCAAATTACTGTTCATCGCCAGGGGAAGTAATAGCAATCCTGTCTTTTCACCCAATGGAAATGAAATAGCGTTTACCAGCGATCGCGGAGATCATGGATTTATTGGAGTTTATAGTTTGATTACCAAATCCATTCGTTGGATAGCTCCTGATGTGGGTAACGATAATTTTCCCGTTTGGTCCCCTGATGGGAAAAGAATTGCATTCATCCGTACCCCGGGCACAAAAGTAGGTCAGCTCAACAACCTTACCGGAGGAGAACGATTTGCGATTATGGTTGCCGATGCTGAAACCTGCAAGGCCACAAAAATATGGGAATCGCCATCCGATGATGGAGGTTTTTCACAATATTACCCTGCACCCATTTTAACGTGGACGGTAAGTGACCGGCTTTTATTTTTCTCTGAGCATACCGGATGGAACCATGTGTTCTCGATCAATCCCAATGGGTCAGACATAAAAGACATTACTCCGGGCGATGGTGAAGTAGAAAATTATTCCCTGGATGCGCTCGGCCAGAATATCTACTTTGATGGGAACCGCGAGGATATCGACAGAAGACACATTTGGAAAAGTA
>CBHTSG010000008.1:0-169875 GCA_966095315.1 uncultured Cyclobacteriaceae bacterium | reverse complement strand
TTCTTTTCAGGTAATTTAATTGTTTCTTTCTTAGCAGTAAACCTAAGAGCAATTGTGGGGTGTAGTGCTAAATTGTAGTTATGGTTTCAAATTTAGTTCGGTCACGGGGGACAATTTTCCAACAAAGATTTCCCACGGGACAAGTTAACGACTTCGCTCACAACTTGGACTTTGAAAAAATTAACAAATAAAATAGCTGTGTCGGCCATCAAGAATTTAGTATCACATTTTGACCGTTATCTTTCTTTAGACGAAAATGAAAGCCAAGCCTTAACAAGCCGGTTAGCTGAGAGGAAAATAAAACGTAAACAATACATCTTACAAGAGGCGGACATTTGTAAATATTTTACATACGTTGTGGAAGGTTGCTTCAAAATGTATGGAGTAGATAAATCAGGGACTGAACACAATCTTCTGTTTGCGGCTGAAGACGACTGGATTTCGGACCTTGACAGTTTGCATAAAGAGCGACCCTCCAAATTATTTATTGAGGCCATAGAGCCATCAACTATACTTCAAATATCAAAAGGCGACCTTTGGTATTTATACACCAACCATCCAAAGTTTAACAGAATCTTCCGTGTTATTATTGAAGACAAGTACATTGAACTTCAAAACCGATTGCTTCAAACTTTCAGTACAACGGCATATGAGCGATACGAAAGTTTTTTGGAGCAATATCCAAACCTATCCAACAGACTGCCCAACACACAAATAGCATCCTATCTCGGCATTACGCCCGAATTTCTTAGTAAAATAAGGAATGCGAGAAGCGGCAAATAATGCACCCTTAATCTACATTAAGACCATTTCTTAAACCATCTTATAAGCCCTGGCAGTTTGTTCACTGCACCTTTGTATTGTCAATTTTGACGCAAAACAAATTCAATACAAAGTAAAATGAACACAGAAAATACAAAGGTAGCCATTATAGGGCTTGGCAAAATTGGTGAGGCTATTGCAACAAACCTTGTCAAAGGGAAACATACTGTAATCCTTGCCTCAAGGGATTTGGAGAAGGCAAAGGCATTTGCTAAAAACCTGGGTAGTCTCGTAACTGCCAAAGAAACATCTGAAGCAATCAAAGAAGCTGATGTAATTATTCCTTCCATTTATTTCAACTCCTTAAAAGAATTTTTCCAAACCTATGCAGTGGAGTTGGAAGGCAAAATCATCGTTGACGTTTCCAATCCAATAGCGCCTGACGGAAATGGTGGATTCAAAAAGATTGTTGGAGAACATGAATCGGCCGGACAAATTCTTTCCAACTTAATTCCTAAAAGCGCCAAACTGATTAAAGCATTTGGGACATTAGGAGCTGGTTCTTTGGCGGGAGCAGCGTTTGACAGTCCTGAGAGAAAGGTTCTCTTTTACGCTTCTGACAGCACTAACAGCAATCAACAAATAGAAGAAATTATCTCAAGTAGTGGTTTTGAGCCATTCCATATTGGAGGTATAGACCAATCTATACGAATTGAGGTTTTTGGTGACTTGCACGAATTTGGCAGAATAGGTAAAACGGTAACACTTAAAGAAGCAAAAGGAATACTAACCAACTCGTAATAAACACAGCAACATGAAACACCTGACTCTAATCACTGTGCTGTTACTATTAGTGGCAGCCTGTCAAAACAAAACAGAAAATCAATCAAATATTTCAAACCAAAATACTATGGATCAGACAACAGAAAAAACAGCAATCGAGAAACTATTATTCTCTTACCGTGACGCACTTAATACTTCTGACGTTAATAAAGTGCTCCCACTTTATACAAAAGATGGAGTTTTTATGCCATCCAATGCACCTTCAGCACTCGGACAGGAGCAGGTAAAAGCCGCTTACGAGTTTGTGTTTTCACAAATTCAACTAAACATTGAATTTTATATTGACGAAGTAGTTGTTGATGGGGATTATGCCTTTGCACGGACAACTTCAAAAGGCACGACATTAATACATGCGAACAAGCAAACAGTGGCAGAAGAAAATAGAGAGCTTTTTGTTCTTCAAAAAGCAAACGGACAATGGAAAATAACCCGTTACATGTTTAACAAAATGAAGTAAAACCACAGCCATCAATCGCACACACTTTGCCTGGCTGCACATGCGGCCAGCATCCAAAGCCAGGCAATGAGTGTGCTTGTAAAAACTGGACAGTTAGAGATTAGCCAAAACGCCTAATCTCAACCCGTTAAAAAATGAAATAGAAGTGATTTACCCAAGCCCAGATGTACGCTCTCCATCGCCAACATTGCCCATATTCCGTTGCCCTTACAGAGGCTAAAGAACTAGCAACCCTACTTCACCAAATCCGACTCCTTAATCACGCTGGTGTACACGCTGGTGCGGCCATCATCCATGCGCGTCCAGATGGGTGTGATGATGCTTTTGTGCGCTGAGACATTGGTATAGTCTCCAAAAAACTTATCGGCAGAAGGAATAAAAGGAGTTTCGCTGATCTTTATTTCTTTGAATGAATTACCACCGTCTATCGAGTAGGCCATATACACATCTGTTTGCAAATCATCGTATGATCTGCGGTCGTAATAAACGATGTAGATATACCCTGTAGTTTGATCTACGGCCATCCACGGAAAAAACTGATGCTTACCTTTTCCATCCTGATTTATTCTTTGTGGCACTGTCCAGATATCGCCACGGTTGGTGCTGCGCATAAACCAGATATCAGTATCATTTTCTCCATTTTTCTGATCCGCCCACACCAGATACAATGATCCATGAAATCTTCCGGGGCTATTATCAATCATCAGCACAGGCATTCCATTCGCCCTGCCGATGCCCGGTATCTCCATATCCCATCCACCGTGATGTTCGGCAATAGCAAGATCATTTGTCAACCACGTGGTGCCTTCATCGTATGAACGATCAAAAAAAATACGCCCCTGATTCGACCATGTTACAAATAATTTTCCATCTGCACCGATTGCCGGCACTGCCCCTTCGGTAGTGTTATCGCCATCCAGGCAATCACCCGGTGTTTGATTCAATTGAATTGCCTTCGACCATTTTTTGCCACCGTTGTCTGATTGGCTAAACATGATGTTAGACAAACAATTTTTATCTTCTACACCATATTTATCAAACTGGGTCCACGTAACAGCAAGGCTGTGTTTTTTCGGATGAACTGCGGGCCACTCTTTATCCTGATCTTTGGGAGGATTATACCCGATTGATTCACCTTCACTCCAGGTATTACCGCCATCATCTGACTTTTGACAAACAATTCTATCAAGCCATTCATCACTGCTTCTTCCCTTGCCCGTTGGATTGGATAAATGGAAAAAATAAATGTCCCCTTTAGAATCTGAGATTAATGCTGGGTCGCCATGCACACCGTGTGGTGATTTCAATTGCGTTTCACTCCATGTCTCTCCACCATCGAGGGTGTAAATGGCGCGGTCAAGCACTACACCAGCAACGATATTTTTAGGGTTCTTCTTATTAATCGCTATCGAAGGCTCTACCGGAGGGTACATGCCGTCTTTCTGCTCAGCCAGTTTAATATTCTTAAACTGTGCGTTAGCCGTCAGATTCAGCATCAAAAAGAAAAACACAAAATATTTCATAATACTACATTCAACCTCAAAATTAATAACATAAGAGTAGTTATTCCCAGATTCTAAGAATTTTTAGAACGCTCTTTATTTCTTAGTCTCGATCCTTGTGTTTAATTTTTGTCCTCCACCGATTTCAATGGATGAATTACCATAAACCCGAATGGTTGATTTGATAAAGTCTTCCTCATTGGCCTTGTAAATATTATCCACATACTTTTGTGGGTTGCGGTCAATGTATGGAAACCAGGTACTGTGAATCTGCACCATCACGCGATGACCTTTCTTGAATGTGTGAAGGATATCCTGCAGCGGTACATTCACCTCAGTGATTTCATTTGGTTTAAACGGCTCGGGCTTCTCATAGCTATTGCGAAAGCGGCCCCGGAATGTTTCATGTCGCACTAATTGTTGATAGCCAGCCATAATAATGTTAGATGGGTTGCGCTTATCATTCGGCTCATTGGGAGGATATACATCAATCAGCTTCACGATAAAATCAGCGTCAGTCCCCGTCATGGAAACCTTTAACTTGGCAAGGATCTCCCCCGCCAGTGTTACATCTTCGGTGAGCGGATCAGTCTCGAATGTGATTACGTCTGGTCTGCGCGAAGCTTCACGCTGATCGTCAGTCATAAATCTTCGGGGCGTAAAGATCAATCCTTCCGTTTGCGAAGTGTACGGCACAGGTTTATTAGGATCACTGATGTATTCAAAAGCAGCTTGCTCGCTGGTAGGTTGGTTGATCGATAATTTTCCTTTTTCTCCAAAATACAATTTCATAGGGAGAATCTCTTTGGGAGGCCATTCGGCAAATTGCTTCCATGTTTTTAATCCGCAATCAAACATGTAGGCTTCGGGCAGTTTAGGCTGTGCACCATCTTTCAACGTTGTGTTAAAGAACTTACGTTCGATTTCGCGCTGATAAAAAGTTGAGATGCTATCGCCAAAATAAATATGATTGATTTGCTGAAAGCCTCTTTCACGAGCCCAATCGCCATGACTCCACGGTCCCATCACAATGGTATTGTATGCACCGGGGCTGGAGCTTTCAATTTTCTTGTAGATATTAAGTGGACCGTAAAGATCTTCGGCATCGTACCATCCACCCACGGTCATTACTGAATGTTTTACTCCTGTGAGGTGGGGAAGCAAATTTCGCTTTTGCCAAAACTCATCGTAGTTGGGATGATCGATAATTTCGTTCCAGAAAAAATTATCGGAGTGATATTTTTCTGTTGCGTTTTTCAAAGGTCCAATTCGCAGGTTGAAATCGTAACCATCTTTTGGCGCCTGCGCATAAAATCTTGCTAGCTTATCATCGTACCAACTCTTGTCGGTTGGGCCGTTATGCTGATAGCCAAAAACAGCCATGGCAGCAATATAACTTTGCAGGAATGCGCCTTGATGATGGAAGTCGTCAAAGAAAAAATCAGAAATAGGGGCTTGAGGTGAAGAAGCCTTTAAAGCCGGGTGGGCATCGGGAAGAGCTGCTGCTGTATAATAGCCCGGATAGGAAATGCCCCACTGCCCTACTCTTCCATTATTTCCTTTTACATTTTTAATCAACCAATCAATTGTATCCCAGGTATCGGATGATTCATCAATAGCCGCTTTATTTTTTCGATCGTTACCCGTGATGTTGGGGCGCATGTTATCAAATTTACCTTCCGACATCCAGCGGCCACGCACATCTTCGTACACAAAGATGTATCCATCGCGCATCAGGTAAGAAGAAGGTCCGAGTGAAGTCTTGTATTTGTCGGGTCCGTAGGGGGCTACACTGTAGCACGTGCGCTGCATCAAAATCGGGTAGGTCTTCGATTTGTCTTTGGGTGCGTAAATGGCCGCAAAAAGTTTAGTCCCATCGCGCATGGGAATCTGAACTTCAGTTTTCTCATAATTCTGGCGCACAAACAGTGAATCGCGGTTTTGTGAAAAGGCCGAAGCGCTTAACAGCAGCAGTGCGGTGATAATAATATTGATCTTCATGGTTGACGAAAGGTTAAATCGATGTTGAAAAGTAACTATTGTGGAAGGGAATATCAACCTAAATTCAGTAAGCGGTAAATCCGGATTATCAACTATTAGCTACTTTTGGCCTGGCTGCAAAAAACCTTGGCTGATGACAAAGCGCATTTCAATAGCGGTATTCTTTATCACACTATTCTTCTCCCTGTTGCTTTCTGCAGGACACGGTCAAACCATCACGCGCATTGCGTTTGGTTCGTGCAGCATTTCCGATAGCCCTCAACAAATGTGGGGCGATATTCTACAGCAAAAACCTCAGCTGTGCATCTGGCTGGGTGATAATATTTATGGGGATACGCACGACATGAATGAAATGAACGCCAATTACTACAAACAAAAGTCACACCCGGATTATCAAAAGCTCATCACACAATGTCCCATCATTGGCACCTGGGATGATCATGATTATGGTGTGAATGATGGCGGGAAAAATTTCTCTAAAAAGAAAGAGAGCAAAGAAGCCATGCTTTCATTTTTTGATGTACCGCAACAAGATGAGGTGCGGAAGCACGAAGGGGTTTACAGTGCTCACACGTATGGTTCAGGAGATAAAAAAGTTAAAGTTCTTTTGCTGGACACTCGTTACTTTCGTGACACACTCTATTTATCCAAAACTCCTGGCATTCGTTACGATCCTAATCCTACCGGAGATGTGTTAGGTGAAGAGCAATGGAAATGGTTGGAGAAAGAGTTGACAAATTCGGATGCTGCCTTGCACATCATCGGCAGCAGCATTCAATTCATTGCCGATGACCATGGATATGAAAAGTGGGCCAACTTCCCCACCGCACGAAATCGTTTTATTCAATTGCTTTCAAAAACGAAACCGAAGAATACCATCATCATTAGCGGAGATCGGCACATGGCAGAAATGAGCAAAATGAAAATCCCTGGTTGGAAAAATGAACTTTATGATTTCACCGCCAGTGGGCTCACTCACACGTGGAGTTCAGAATGGGAAGAGACAAACAAACATCGCGTGGGGGAATTGATCATTAAAAAGAATTTTGGTCTTCTTGATATTATGTGGTCAGGCAATACTCCAAAGTTAGTTGCCACCGTGCGCGGTTTGAATGGGGTGCTGTTTACAAAGTATGAGGTAACGTTCAGCAAAGAAAAATAGACGATTAGTTCAGTTCGTGATCGTTTCGAAATCTGTAAAAATCTCCTCATCTTTTCGGCTTAATTTTTAAGATTGACAACACAAGCAAAGTACTCACTCTCCGTAGGCATCGCGCTGGTGATTGCCAATATGATTGGAACGGGCGTTTTTACTTCACTTGGCTATCAGGTTGGGCCCATACCTTCCGGGTTTGCTATCCTTATATTATGGCTGATTGGTGGAGTAGTGGCTTTGTCCGGTGCTTTTACCTATGCCGAAATTTCTACTACGCTAAAAAAATCTGGAGGAGAATATTATTATCTCTCTTCCATTTTCCATCCTGCACTGGGTTTCATTAGCGGATGGATGAGCATGCTGGTGGGCTTTGCCGGTGCAATCTCTGCCGTAGCCATTGCTATTGGTGAATACTCATCCGTGTTGTTGGATGTGCCTACCAAAGCAATTGCTGTTACTGCTATTATTATTGTATCGGTCATTCATTGGTTTGGTGTGAAGACGGGTGGCTTCGCGCAAAATGTATTGACATCCACCAAGCTCCTGCTAATCTTATTTTTTTGCATTGCACCTTTCTTTGTAACGGATGTCTCAAAATCAGGCATATCATTTTTGCCGCAAGAGGGCGATTGGAATTTGATCACCAGCACAGGCTTTGCGGTTTCCTTGGTATTTGTAGTGTATGCCTACACGGGTTGGAATGCGGCTGCCTACATTGCGGGTAATCTCGAGAATCCAACAAAAAATCTTCCGCGTTCATTAATTCTCGGAACACTGATTGTAGCAATCGTTTACCTCTCGCTTAACGCGATGTTTTTGTATTCGGCAACCTTTGATGAACTCAATGGTAAAAATGATATTGGCAACGTGGTAGCGTTCAAGCTTTTTGGTGCACAGAAGGGCGCCATCTTTTCTGCACTCTTTAGCACTGCGTTACTTTCCACGCTTAGCGCCATGACCATAGCAGGACCTCGCGTGCTTGAAGCGATGGGGGAAGATTACAGTAAGCTCAATCAGTTCTCGGCTCGCAATAAATTTGATATGCCCTACCTTGCTATTTTAGGGCAAGGTGGGTGGGCCATCTTCCTGGTGCTGGTCAGCTCGTTTAAAGAGATCATTCAATACATTTCCGTTAGCCTTTCCATTTTTTCAATGATCACCGTGATCGGAATATTTTTCGTGCGGAAAAAATATCCTGCAAGTGAGCGGCCGTTTCAATTACCCTTTTATCCGCTCACGCCAATTATTTTTATTCTTTGCACAAGCTGGATGCTTTTTTATGTGGCCACAGAAGATCCAATGATTATCGTGTACTCATTGGCCACCATGGTACCCGGATACTTTTTATATCTTTTCGTTTCAAAAAAATAAGAATTTGTGAAAACCCTGATTTATTGCTTAACGATTGTCTTCTTTGGCTTACTCAGTGCATGCTCTTCAAAACAGGAAACCACAGAAGAAACTCTGGTGGATTCAGTGGATTCGATTTCGGCAGACACTGCCACGATCGACACCATGACTGTTGCATTGGATACGGTACCGAAAATTGAAAAAGATACCGTACTGGATAATGAAGCACGCTTTATTGCGGGGCTCACACAGTTGGATAGCAACTCCTTCACCGCTCTGGAAAAAGATTCCTATTGGAAAGATTACAAGACCTCCATGGATGGCAGTTGGGACAAGATGTACAAAACGAGGCTCAGTAAAATCAGTACATGGGAAAAAGAACACTTATCGCAAGTCAAAAAAGATTCGCTCACATTATTTTATCCTTTCTCAGGGCCCGATTTTTTGCACGCCTATTATCTTTTTCCGGGAACGCGCGAATACATCATGGCTGCCCTAGAGCCCATCAAAGAGATAGTTCCCATTGATACCATCACGGTAGAAGCACGCGATGAATTTCTCGATAGCCTTGGTAACTCCTTGCGCGATATTTTTCAAAAGAGCTACTTCATCACCACACACATGCAGGCTGATCTAAAGCAAATCAAAGGTGTGTTGCCTCCACTCTATTTCTTTATTGAGCGCTCAGGCCATGAATTGCTTTCGCAACAATTCATTACACTGGACACGGCAGGAAACGAAACTGAAATTGCAGCCAAAAAGCTTCATTGGAATAAAATCCCTGGTGTGAAACTTACATTCCGCCATCGCGAAAGCAAGGAAGTAAAGACACTTTATTATTTCTCCGTCAGCATTTCGAATGGTGGACTAAAAGAAAGACCCGAATTCGTCAAGTTCATTTCTAAACGTAAACCGTTCAATACGTTTGTGAAATCGGCTTCGTACCTAATGCACCGGAGCGCATTCACCACGGTGCGCGATCTCATCATTGGTAATAGTCAAGCGATTTTTCAGGATGACACTGGAATTCCATATCGCAACTTCAAAAACAAGTTGGAGTGGTCAGGTGCTTTTTATGGCGAATACACCAAGCCTGTGAAAGATTTTGAAGAAGCACTATTCCAGAAAGATTTGGATTCTGCCTACCAGGCTTCGCCAAAAAATACGCTCCCTTTTTCACTTGGCTATCATTGGGGCTCAACGAAGCAGAATTACATGCTCTTTTCAAAAACTCCCATCACTCCTCAAATCAAAAGGTAATTTTTTAAAGAAAATGCCTGCTTTTGCTTCATTTATCATTCTTTATTTTTTAGACTAATCTAAATTTTAATTTAATACAATCTAATTTTTTATATTTGCGAGTCTAAAAATATGACGCGCATTTTAGCATTATTCTGTATTCTGGCCGGGGCTCAACCTGGCTTTTCCCAAAGTACGGGAAGCCTGGTGGGTAAAGTGAAGCAGGCGAATGGGCCCGTTGAGTTTGCACATATTATTATAGAGGGAGCAGGAAAAGGCGCCACTGCCGATGATCAGGGAAACTTTCAAATCGACAACATTCCCTTTGGGCAATACAAGATTCGGGTGTCTGCAGTGGGGTATCAACCATACACGCAAACCATTTCCATACAGACCGACAAGAAATCAATTTTAGAAATTGCGCTTAGTGAAGACGTATCACAATTACAAGAAGTGGTTGTGACGGGAACAATGCGTGAAGTTTCAAAAATGGATTCCCCAATTCCCATCGAAGTGTATACGCCTCGCCTGTTCATGAAAAACCCTACGCCTAATATTTTTGAAGCGCTCTCGGTCGTCAATGGTGTGCAGCCTCAGGTGAACTGCAATGTGTGCAACACAGGCGACATTCACATCAATGGTTTGGAAGGTCCCTACACCATGATTCTGATTGATGGCATGCCGATCGTGAGCAGCTTATCAACCGTGTATGGATTGGCGGGCATTCCCAACAGCCTCGTTAAGCGGATGGAAATTGTGAAAGGACCAGCATCCACCTTATACGGTTCTGAAGCCGTTGGCGGTGTGATTAATATTATCACCAAAGAACCTTCCAGCGTGCCCACCTGGAAAGCTGATATTTTTGCTACAAGCGTAGGTGAATACAACGTAGATCTCTCTACGTCCATGAAAGCTGGGAAAGCCACTTCATTATTTGGCATCAATTATTTTAATTACACAACTCTGCGCGATATCAATCATGACAACTTCACTGATGTAACGTTGCAAAACAGGGCATCACTATTTAACAAATGGAGCTTTGAGCGCAAGTCTGGAAAAAACTTTACGCTGGCCGGACGATATGTTTATGAAAACCGCTGGGGCGGAGAGTTGCAGTGGACGAACCAGCACCGAGGCACAGATATTTACTACGGTGAATCAATCTACACGAATCGTGTGGAGTTGCTTGGCAGCTATGAAGTAAAAGAAGTACCAGGGATGCACGTTGATTTTTCGTTCAACGATCATCGACAGGATTCTTATTATGGATTGGTAAAGTACCTGGCCGAGCAGCAAATAACATTCGGGCAAGTCAGGTGGAGCAGGCAGGTGGGAAATCATGTTATATTATCTGGCATTCCCTTGCGTCACACACGCTATGATGACAATACTCCGGCTACGGAATCGAATCATTTAAAGAACTCGTTTCTCCCCGGCATATTCATTCAGGATGAAATGAAACTTGCCTCACGCCTGACTTCATTGGCAGGATTTCGTTTTGATCAGCATCCTGTGCATGGCCCTATCTATACACCACGCCTGAGTTTTAAATTCACTCCTGATAAAAATACCACACTGCGCCTTACGGGAGGCAGTGGATATCGTGTTGTGAATTTATTCACTGAAGACCATGCCGCCCTTACCGGTTCACGCCAGGTGGAAGTGGTGAGTGATTTAAAGCCTGAGAAATCCTGGAACGGAAATTTCAATGCAGTAAAAAATATTTTATTTGGTGATGGATTTATCACCTTAGATGCCAGTGTATTCTATACCTTCTTTACCAATAAAATTGTGGGGGATTTTATCACCGATCCGAACAAAATCTTCTACAACAACTTAAAAGGACATGCTATCTCTAAAGGGATAACTTTAAATGTAGACGCTTCCTTCTCCAACAGTTTGAAATTAATTGGCGGTATTACGCTAATGGACGTGTACCAGATTCAGACCGTCAATTCAGAAAAGATAAAAATACCACAACTACAAGCACCGCATTTTTCAGGAACACTCACGGCAAGCTACACGGTGGCCAAACCGAAAATTACTTTTGATCTGACCGGTAGAGTGAATGGGCCGATGTTGTTGCCTGTAGTGCCAAACGATTTCAGGCCTTCCAAATCGCCCTGGTTTGCGTTGATGAATTTTCAGCTGACAAAAACCGTGAACGATCGATTGGAGATTTACGGAGGTGTAAAAAACTTTTTAAACTTTGTTCCCAAGTATCCCTTGCTAAGACCTTTTGATCCTTTTGATAAATCCGTTGGCGTTGACAATCCGAATGGTTACACCTTTGATACTTCCTACAACTACGCGCCCGTGCAAGGAGCAAAAGGAGTGATTGGATTACGCTGGACGCTGAATTAATCTCAATTCCAGATTTACAATTTTTTGCAATTCTGGAATCGGTGGCTTAAGATCACTTTTTCACCAGCACGGCTTCCTCCACCATGAAGTTGCCATGGTCAAGATCTTTCTCATTGAGTTTTAATTTTCCTTTGATGCGGATGAACTGGTCCGCTTCAAATTTTCCGGGCTTCACTTTAAAGTAAACTTCTGCTATCGACTCCGGGCCGGCACCACCGCAAAAATAACACTGACTAAACGGAAATTTGGAAAGAATGATGTAAGCGTCCCCGTCCACATCAATAGGCATGTAGTATCCTTCCAGGTCAACTTCTTTTCCTACAAGGGCTTTCAATTCGGGTGGAAACACCGGAGACATAAAATACTCCGCTGCCTTCTCATTGTATTTGGTTTCAAACTTGGTTCGTGCAAAGGCTGTCCATCCATCGGCCTGACCAAAAGCTAAGGACGAAATCAATAAAGCCACAGACATCAACAAACTATTTCTCATACTCAACATTTCAGTTTACAAAATTAATGGTTGTACTCAAGATCGTGATAGCAATTCATGAATATTGGTTTTATATGCTTTTATCGCAGGAATAAATGCACAAAGAATGCCAAGCATTAAACTTCCGATAAACAAAAATAATTCCTCCGGATAAAAAACATCAGCGGCTATTCCAGCTTTAGCGCTTTGTTCTATCAGCTGGGTAAACCCATATAACGCTCCGTGTCCTAACAGCATTCCCAAAATTGTTCCCAACATGGTGAGGGTTGCTCCTTCCAAAAGTACAGTAGTAAACAACTTGGTACGGCTTGCGCCCATCGTGCGCATGATGGCCAAATCGTATTGCCGCTCGCGCAGTGAATTATAAAGCGCTATGAAAATACTCAGCCCTGATATCACGATCAGAACAACAGCAAATCCTTGCATCACTTCTACTCCAACACCAAGAATGGAAAAGAGTCGTGCTGCTTCAAACGCTGGGGATGCTGCCTGCAGGCTGCTTTGCCCGTTAATCCAGCGCGGCAATTGAATGGCCGCAATGGGATTTTTATATTTAATCAGTAGCGAAGTGATCTCCCGAGTGCTGTCGAGCAAAGCGCCTGGTACCAATGATGACGAAGATAAATTTTTTACTGAATCGGCCACCTCATTGCTTTCATGAACTTTCCACACGCTGCCCACATTAGTCATAAT
Organism: uncultured Cyclobacteriaceae bacterium; assembly: GCA_966095315.1. Taxonomy (GTDB): domain Bacteria; phylum Bacteroidota; class Bacteroidia; order Cytophagales; family Cyclobacteriaceae; genus ELB16-189. The sequence goes on along the minus strand of CBHTSG010000008.1, from coordinate 157,018 downwards.
CAGATTGTCCATGACGGTGTGCGTTGGTTTTAAGATACCTTTCACTACATAATGGTGCCCTTCGTGTGCATCTCCATCTTTCGTTAATCCGTGTGCGCTGGCAAACTCGGCTCCAACACTCAAGCGCAAAGCTAATGCGGCTTGAGAACCAAGCGTTACCTCCAAATCATTCTGCCACCATTGGCCTTGTGCAATTTCGGCTTTATAGAGTGACGCAAATTCTCGTGTGGTCCCTACTATTCTAAACCCATTATAACTATCGCCCAGCGCCAGTGGAATGGCATACTTTACTAAACGGTGATGCGCTATCTTTTCCGCTTCTATTAGTTTGATGTTGCCTGTAGGGAAATCAATATGAAATATGGAACAAAGAATTAGTTGCAACGGACTGCCCTTGGCACCCACCACCAAGTCAATCCCCTTCGTGTTATCCGAAATTTTTTCCTTTATCTGATTACTAAAAAGGAGTAGAATTACAATTACCGCAATGCCCAGTGATAGCAAAATAATATTGAGCACCGTGTTGTACGGTTTTGACTTGAGATAACTCCAAACCAGTTGTAGTGTTGACATTACGGTATCGTTATCGACTGGTTGAATTTTGATTTGATGCGCTGATCGTGCGTGGCAATAACCAGTGTAGAATGATTTTGGTTAGCCGCATGAAGCAATAGTTCGGCAACTTTTTCGCAATGGGCATCATCCAATGCCGAAGTAGGTTCATCAGCAATTAATACCGAAGGCTTGTTAAGAATGGCCCGTGCAATGGCTACACGCTGTGCCTGTCCCTGGCTTAATTGAAAAATTCTTGCGTTCTTTTTTTCAGCCAGACCAAGTTGTTCTAAAACTTCATCCACTCGTTTTTCATCTTGATGAAGTTCTGCCAGAAACGGGGCCATCAATAAATTCTGCTTAACCGTGAGCGCCTGAATGAGATGATGGCGCTGAAAAACAAATCCAAAATTGCGGGCACGAAACTGATCCAGCTTTCGCTCGGATAATAAGTTCAAAGAAATTTCATTAACACTAATTTCACCCTGCTGTGAGCGCAGCAGCCCACCCAGCAGGTGAAGAAGCGTGGTCTTACCGCTTCCCGACTGCCCGAGCAAGAGCAAATGCGATCCCCCTTCCACCGTTAGGTCTGGAAAGGAAATAGAACGTGATGCCTGATAAGCGTAAGAAAGATTTTTGGTTTGAATCATTGGTTCACAAAGCAAATAAAAAAACATTCCGGGAAATCAATTCTTCCCGGAATGTTTTCTTAAAAGGTTAAACGATTTGTTAATTTTTCTTTAACGGCTCATAATTCTTAAAAGGCGAAATCACCACCTTCTCCATCACCGCTTTATATTCCGGCCAGCTCTTCTCAAAAAACTTATTCACCCTCGCTACCACTTTATCGATTTGCTCTTCGGCTTGTTTGTACACACGCTGATCCGTTGCACTGATCGGATCTTTAGAAGAACCAATATAAAAACCCGCTGTGCCAATGTAGGATACAGGAGTAGGATCAGGCTGACGTACGATGCCCTGACGTTTGTCTTCCTTACCAACGATGTAATCCATAATGGCATTGATAGAATCTTTGATGGCTTTGGTCTTATCTTTGGCATCCTTCAAATCATCGCGTTTCAGGTCTTTCATTTTTTTCTCAAACTCATCAGCAATTTCTCTGGACTCGCGCAATTGATCCATGCCTTTGGCCGCCACTGCCGTTAACTTTTGCAAGTCTTTGATCATTTTATAACGTGCTTCGGTGATGGCGTCAGAATTAGGATAACGAGGATCAGACTTCACCTGAAGGGAAGCCGAATCTTTCTTGTCACCGAAAGTCATTCGCAATTTATAAGTGCCAGGCAAAACCTGTGCGCCTCCAGGCTCAGGTGCCCCTGCTCTGACTTTCTCGCGCGATGCACCACGCACACCTTTCTCATTCATGGCCCATGTCATGCGGTTGAGTCCGTTATTCTCGGGTGCTTTTTGTTTCAGTGTGCGTATCTTCTCTCCTTTTGCATTGAAGATTTCAAGGGTAAGGGAATCATACTTTACCTTCTTCTCATCTTTCTTTGCATCGTCTTTCTTTGGCTCTTCTGCCTTCACGTCCTTTTTCACATCGCCCTTCTTCGCATCTTTGATCTCCTCTTTTTTCTGTTCTTCTTTTTTCTCTTCCGGCTTGTTGATCACGTAAGAAATCATTGCACCATTCGGTTTATTTTCACCAATGAACATGGCGTTGCCCGGGAATAGAATTCCGGCCGGATCCTGGTAAACAACCTGATACGCATCGGGTGCATCAAAGAGGTGAACCGTTTTTGTGAGCACCTGTGTTCCTTCCTTCACCATTTCCCGCAAAGGGCGAACATCATCCAACACATAAATAGCACGACCGAATGTACCGATCACCAAATCATGTTCGCGCGGGTGAATCACCAAGTCCATCGTAGGCACACCTGCAGGAAATTCATTTGTCCATTTGGTATAGGATTTTCCTTCGTCAAGCGAAACGAACAAACCGTTTTCTGTTCCGAGGAATAAAAGCTTTGGTTCAACGGGATCTTGTACCACCGCCAGCGTGAAATTATTATCGCCAACCTGAGCCCCGGTCACTAAACTTTCCCAGGTTTGCCCGTAATCTTTTGAGCGGAACAAATACGGTTTGAAATCAAACTGCCGGTAATTGTTCACCACTACAAATACTTCTCCTGCATTGTAACTTGAGGCATTGATCTGTGGAATCCACGCACCCTTGGGCATGCCCACAATTTTCGAGGTGACGTTTGTCCAGCTCTTTCCGCCATCACGCGTAAGTTGAACTTGTCCATCATCCGTTCCCACCCAAATCAGTCCTTTCTCTTTTTTGCTTGGCGCGATGGCCAAAATAGTGCAATGATTCTCAGCACCGGTTGCATCCATGGTAAGCCCTCCGCTTTCATGTTGCTTCTGTTTTTCAGGATCATTGGTTGTTAAGTCGCCCGAAATGATTTCCCACGTTGCGCCCTTATCGGATGACTTATGTACAAACTGACTTCCGTAATACAGTGCGTTGTTATCAAAAGGATCGAGGGCAAGCGCAGAGTTCCAATTGTATCGCAATTTCATTTTTGGATCCGCATGAGTGGGGCGAATAATTTTTGCGTGACCTGTTTTACGATCAAAGCGTGATAAAAATCCTTGTTGCGACATCGCATAACCAAAACGATTATCATCCGGATCGGCCACAGCATCAAAGCCATCGCCAAACAACACTGGCTGCCAATAATTATTGCGGATGCCGTCATCCTTCCATACATAAGCGGGCCCTACCCACGAACCGTTGTCTTGCAACCCTCCATAAACGTTGTACGGATAATCCATATCCACATTGATATGATAGAACTGACCGACAGGAATATTTTCCACAAACCTCCACGTTTTTCCATAATCATGCGTGATGTTCAAACCACCATCATTTCCATCCACCATAAAAGAAGGATCCTCGGGATGAATCCACCATGCATGATGATCAGGATGAACCCCGGAGTAAGGCAATAATTTTTGAAATGATTTACCACCATCTTCGCTCACATTCACTTCCGAGTAAATTGTATAGAGTCTGTTTTCATTTTTGGTGTCAGCATGGATTTCAGAATAATAAAACGGGCGGTCACCAATTTCATTCATCTTATCGTTCACCATGCTCCACTTAAATCCACCATCGGTCGATTTGTACAATCCGTTTTTCTTGCTTTCGATTAATGCATAGACAACATCGGGCTTGCTTGGCGCGATGGCCAATCCAATGCGGCCAAGTTCTCCTTCCGGTAATCCATCTTTATCGGTGCGTTTGCTCCATGTTTTTCCACCATCAAACGTTACGTGTAATCCCGAGCCTGGCCCGCCAGATTTAAAAATCCAAGGCCACCTTCTATGTTGCCACATACCTGCCATAAGTTTATTGGGATTCAGCGGATCCATCACCAACTCTGCACATCCGGTTTTCTCATCGACATATAAAATCCTTTCCCAAGTCTGCCCACCATCGGTAGTTTTGAAAACACCACGTTCGGGATGCTCGCCCCACGGAGAACCGATGGCCGCTACATACACCACATTTGAATTTCGTGGATCAATAATAATCTTATGAATGTTTCTTGTTTTCTCCAGGCCCAGCAATTTCCAGTTCTTGCCACCATCAAGCGATTTGTAAATTCCATATCCGCCATTCAAACTGTTGCGTGGGTTGCCCTCACCTGTGCCTACCCAAACCACCGAAGGGTTGTCTTGCTGAATGGCTACCGCGCCAATAGACATCACTGCTTCTTTGTCAAAGACAGGCTCCCAGCTAATGCCTGCGCTGGTAGTTTTCCAGAGTCCGCCTGAAGCGGAACCCGCATACATCAGATCAGGGTTATTGGCCAAAACGTCAATAGCGGTAATTCTACCACTCATACCGGCAGGGCCAATGCTGCGTGGCTTCATGCCTTTTAGTTTGTCCATATCCAGTTTTTGTGCGGATACTGATAATACCCCAAAAAGCAGGAATGCGGATAAGAAATGTACTCGTTTGATCATAGAAAGGATTTTAAAATTTGCGTGTGTGCAAGATAGCAGAAGGCCTTTAGCAGGAATATTTCTTGCGCCATTATCGATCGGCTTTAATGATGAATTGCCGGAATAGGGTACAAAAGGTAATAATTGATTTGCCCGGCTCGTGACAAGATTTTACATCTTCCTACAGCCACATGACACTTTATCTCCGTATTCCCACTAGCTTTATCAAAGCCCCGGTTTTATCACATTCAAAAACACCCCTGTATGTTAATCAACTATACCCTCCTTGCTATTCGTAACCTGATGAAACAGCGAGGCTATGCCATTGTAAATATGCTTGGGCTGGCCGTTGGGCTGGCCGCTGCGTTGTTCATCCTGTTATATGTTAAAGATGAACTCACATTCGATCGTAATCATCCCAATGCATCAAACATTTATCGAATAGGGTATTGGATTCAATTTCCAAACGGTGATACCGATGCCTCGCCTTACTCGCCTGCCGGTTGGGATAATTACATACAATCTAACTACGAAGGCATTGGCGCCATTACCAGTTTCATCAATCAGGGAATGCCCACCAGCATTCATTATGTACCGAAGGATAAAATTGTTTTAACTGAGGAAATCATCTGGGCGGAGCCATCCTTTAATAAAGTCTTATCACTGCCCATCGTAAAAGGAAATCAGACTGATCCCCTGAAGGAAGTCAACAGTATTATTCTAACCGAGTCGGCCGCGTATGAGTTGTTTGGCGATGAAGATCCGATCGGAAAAACCTTATCTGTTTCGCACATGTGGTCAACGCAGGGCAAGAAAGTTGAAATGCTCGTGACTGCCGTGGCAAAAAATTTTCCATCCAACACACACATCGATCCAAAATATATTTGCAACATTTTTGCGCTGAAGCCCTTCAATGAGGGCATGGAAAACAATCTGAACTCCTTCATGGGCGAAGGCAACAATCAGTTTTGGACGCAGTCACTTTTTCTATGTGATGACGAGAAAAAAATTGAAATTATTCTGGCCGACCTTCAAAAGCGGGCAGAAGAAATTATCGCTCGTCAAAATTTCAATGTAAAATTCAAAGCATTGATCCGCCCGATCACTGATGTGCATTTCGATCAGGAAATCAGTTGGTCCATTGTTCACAAGTCGGTGGACATTCGGTACATGTATGTTTTCATCACTATTGCTTTTTTAATATTGGTGGTGGCGTGCATCAACTATATTAATTTGTCCACAGCAAAGTCTGCTTCACGAGCGCGCGAGATTGGCCTGCGAAAAACATTTGGCGGCATTCGCCCTCAATTATTCCTTCAGTTCATGCTGGAATCATTTGTGCTGGTGGTGCTCTCATCAATGCTTGCCATTCTGCTGATCTTGCTGTTCATCCCGCAGTTCAACGATCTTACGGGAAAAGTATTTACTTATCAACACGTCTTTAACGGGCAAATGATGGCGATCATAGCAGGGGTTATCATCGTGGTCACGATTTTAGCGGGCAGCTATCCTGCACTGTTTGTCTCCGGCTTTCAACCTGCCATTGTGTTGAAAGGAAAATTCTCTTTTGGCAAGGGCTCAACAATTTTTAGACAGCTACTCACCGGGATTCAATTCGGAGTTGCCGTGGTGTTGCTCACCGGTACCTTCATTGTGGTGAATCAAATGGACCTGATGCGAAATTCAAAACTTAATGAGGCCGGCAAACAAATTATCTCCATTCGTTATGGAGGGTTTAGCGGGCGGGCTACCGATGCACAGTATCAATCCTTTAAAAATCTCATCTTGAATGATCCCCAAATTGCAAATGTCACGCTGGCCAATCACTTGCCACGGTTGGATTTCTTTGGTCCCATCAACATGCAGTTTCAGTTTCCGGATATTATCGATACAAAGTTTGAATGGTTTCAACTGAACGGTGACTATGATTTTCCCAACACCTTCGATTTAAAAATAATTGCAGGCAGAAATTTTGATCCAAAGAATGTAGCAGACACCACCGCTGTTTTGCTCAATGAATCTGCCGTAAAAGCCCTGAAGGTTTCACCACAGGAAATTATCGGCAAAGAAGTAATTCGGCCACGCCTTGTATTTAACTATGGCCCACCCGATACTACTCAACTTCCTATTCATGGCACAGTGATCGGGGTAGTAGAAGATTTTCCATATCGCTCTATGAACAGGAAGATTGACCCACTGGGTATTGCGCCTAAACCTCACAGTGATGACAGGATCATTCACGTGCGCCTACCGGCTGAAAACATGGGACAAAAAATTGCTGATATCGAAAAGAAATGGAAGCAGGTATTTCCTGATTATGGTTTTGATTATTGGTTCATCGATGAAGAATTTGGGCGCATGTATGAAAATGAAGTGAGGGTAGCTGCCATCACCGAGAAGTTTTCCTGGCTTGCCATTTTAGTAGCATGCGTAGGCTTATATGGTCTTGCCTCTTTCATGTCGGAACAACGAACCAAAGAAATCGGCATTCGCAAAACCATGGGCGCGAGCAACGGGCAAATCCTTTTCTTACTGATCAAAGTATTTGGCAAACTCTTACTCATTGCCAGCGCGGTGGCTGTGCCGCTCACCTATTTTCTTTCCAGCAAGTGGCTTGAGAATTTTGTGTACCGAACACCACTGTCAGTTTTTGTTTTCGGTGGGGCACTGGTGCTGATTGCCACCATCACACTCCTCACAGTCGGGTATGAATCATTGAAAGCTTCCATGGCCAATCCCATTAAAGCACTTAAGCATGAAGGTTAACGTGTAACAGATTTGGCTACTGCCGTAAAATTTTGAGGTAATCGATCCACGGCCCCACTTCCGTAGTGTATTGCTTCGCCATCACGCGTGAAATCTGTGAGAGATGATCCAGATCGTGAACAACCCAGGTAGCGAGAAGTTGCGCGAGTGTGACCTCTTCAAAAGCAGGGTGAATACCTTTTTTCATCAGCATGGGTTTATCAATGCCTAATGATTTTAGTGTTGAAATATTTTTAGCGCGCAGCGCTTTAAACTCAACAAGGAGTTCCTCTAATGATTTTCCTTTACTGTTATCAAATTGTGCGAATCGATCAAAGGGTGCAAACGCTTTGATGGGACTGTCAGACAGAATTATTTCTATCCGCACCATCCAATCGGTTTTCTCTCCATGAATGAGGTGACCGATCACATCAAAGGCACTCCACGTTCCATCTCCCTCATTTACCGATGTCCACTCCAACGACAAACCATGCAATAGACTTGAAAGCACGTTTGGTGTTCGTTCCAGAATTTCAATAGATTTCTCAATGTTGACATTCATAGTGAAGCGATGGTTCTTGGTGAAGGTCAAAAGTAAAGATTGATTTGATGAAAGTGAGATTTAGCATAACTACCAAGAGGTTTTTCAAAAATGCACCGTTCAATATTTCCAAATGTCGAACGACAACTTGAGCGGATTTAAATCCGCAAATAGACAAAATTCAGAATTGCAAATTCCGAATAGCGTGGTAAGACCACCACTATAAATTCTCTATGTCTTGTTGCTTGATTACTATTAAGAATCCGATGCCAAACACTAAAGTGCCAATTGCAATCCAAGTATTGATTGTCCAAAGTTCATTTTTTAAATACTTATACACGACTAATATCACGAGCAGGAAAATAAGTAACACAACAAAAACGCCAGCTCCCGGGTGCTTATTGAAAAAATTTTTTATTCCTCTCATCTGTAAATTTAATGTTATTCCTCCTGTTCCACTATGCAGCGTCCAATTATAGTAACCATCTATTTCTTCAGATCACATCACAAACCTAATCTCCTTCAAATCAAAAAAATGATCCCTATCGATATTGACGATCAATTTCCCAACATCATTCACTCCTTTTATAAGACCTGAAAAAATTTTACCGTTCGATTCAAATTGATGTTTCTCGTTTCGCCAAAATAAGTGCTGGTGATAATCATCGGTCAGGTTTTGAAACTTCCCGGCTCTCAATTGTAAATAGCGGCCTTCAATTTTTTCCAGTAGCAAATTCAGCTGTGCATTCAAATCAAAGTGATGACCAGCCACCATCGCCATCGAAGTAGCCGTAGAAAGCGTGAAGTGATTTTGGTTTACATTCAAACCAATACCAATAATCGATTGAGATATTCTGTTTGAAGCAATACTGTTTTCGATGAGAATGCCACACATCTTTTTTCCTCTCACCATAATATCATTTGGCCATTTGATGAACCCTTTGCTATTCAGTTCGTCCGATAAAAAGTCGATCAGGGCCAGCGAAATCACTTTGGTGAGAAAAAATTGATGACTCACTTCCAAAAAAGCAGGGTGAAGAATCAGCGAAAGCGTGAGGTTCATACCGGGTTCAGCTTCCCATCCATTCCCGCGCTGGCCACGACCTTTGATTTGATTTCGCGTAATCACCACCGTTCCTTCAGCAAGCGATGCCTTTTGAGACAATTCCTGGGCAAGGGTATTGGTGGAATGACATTCTGGCACAAAAACAAGGTTTTGGCCCATGAAAAGGGTATTGGCAGAGATTTTATACAAGGGATTTACTTAGCTTTACAGGTTTATAAGAATTTTAATTTCGGTTTTGAATTAATGACAAAGAAAAAGAGAGGAATTGACTCTGAAAAACTCAGTGAATTGATTGTAAAAGGCATGCAGGAGAAGAAGGCCAGCGATATTGTGGTGATGGACCTTCGAAAAGTGAAAAATGCTGTGGCGGATTTCTTCGTAATCGGCTCAGGGAATTCCGACAAGCAATTGGATGCCATTGCTGAATCGGTGGATGAATTTGTTTTTAAATCCATAAAAGAAAATCCCTGGCACATGGAGGGAAAAAACAATAAAGAGTGGATGCTTCTCGACTATATCAATGTGGTGGCGCACGTCTTCAAAAAAGATAAGCGCGCATTTTACGCCCTGGAAAAACTTTGGGGCGATGCAGAAATCACCGAAATCGAGGATTGAACCTAACTGTACCAATCGCGTTAATGAATTATTACATTTTAGATTTTAGAAAGAATGGCTGACAAAGAAAGAGACAAGAAAATTATTCCACCCAAAGTACCACGCCCCAATTATCAGATCTGGATTATCATGGGCTTGGTGGCACTGATTCTGGGTATTAGTTATTTCAACAGAACGGGTGACCTGGTAGAAATACAATCCAGCCGGTTTGAAGACATGGTGCAATCGCGCGATATCAAAAAACTGGTGCTGATCAAAAATGAAGAGCAGGTTGAGATTACGCTAAAGGCAGAAGCGCTTCAAAATGCAAAATATAAGCTGGAGATTGAGAAGAGCAGTCCTTTTGGAGTGAACGGCAATGGTCCACACTACAAAATGAAGATCGGCTCCATCGATAAGTTTTTGGATAAGTACGAACAACTCTCTAAAAATATCCCGCGCGAACAACAGGTAGATCTGCAAGTGGAAGAGCGTAGCGATGTCACTGGCATGTTACTCAATTGGGGTTTCCTCTTCCTGCTGTTGTTTGGTTTCTGGATGCTGATGCGCAGGATGACCGGAGGCGGTGGCCCCGGAGGTCAAATCTTCAACATCGGGAAATCAAAGGCTGCATTGTTTGATGCCGAAAGCAAAGTAAAAATTACGTTCGAGGATGTTGCCGGCCTGGAGGAAGCAAAAGAAGAAGTAAAAGAGATTGTAGACTTTTTGAAGACACCTGGCAAGTTTACCAAGTTGGGCGGAAAAATTCCGAAAGGCGCATTGCTGGTGGGCCCTCCCGGAACTGGTAAAACGTTGTTGGCAAAAGCGGTGGCTGGTGAAGCCGGTGTTCCTTTCTTCTCATTGTCTGGATCGGATTTCGTAGAGATGTTTGTAGGGGTGGGTGCAGCGCGTGTGAGAGATTTGTTCAAGCAGGCAAAAGAGAAAGCTCCTTGCATTGTTTTCATTGATGAGATTGATGCCATCGGTCGCTCCCGCGGAAGAGGCCAATTGCCAGGTGCCAATGACGAACGTGAAAATACACTGAACTCATTGCTGGTAGAAATGGACGGATTTGCAACAGACAGCGGAGTAATTATTCTGGCAGCAACCAACCGCCCGGATGTGCTAGACTCTGCACTGTTAAGACCTGGTCGTTTTGATCGTCAGATCAGCATTGACAAACCGGATATTGCCGGCCGTGAGCATATTTTTAAAGTGCACTTAAAGCCAATCAAATTATCAAAGGATGTAGACGTAAAGAAGTTGGCAGCGCAAACCCCTGGTTTTGCAGGAGCTGAAATTGCGAACGTCTGCAACGAGGCCGCACTGATTGCCGCCCGCAGAGATAAAAAAGAAGTGGACGCACAAGACTTTCAGGATGCCATTGACCGTGTGATTGGTGGATTAGAAAAGAAAACAAAAATCATTTCACCCGAAGAGAAGAAAATTGTTGCCTACCACGAAGCCGGCCATGCGGTGGCAGGTTGGTTCCTGGAGCATGCTGATCCGTTGGTGAAAGTAAGTATCGTTCCGCGCGGAGTAGCTGCATTAGGTTATGCGCAGTATCTGCCGAAAGAACAATTCCTCTATCAAACCGAGCAATTGGTGGATGAGATGTGTATGACGTTTGGTGGTCGTGCAGCAGAAGAGATTGTGTTCGACAAAATTTCCACCGGTGCATTGAGTGATTTAGAGCGCATCACCAAAATGGCGTACAGCATGGTGACGGTTTATGGAATGAACAAGCAGATCGGCAACATGTCCTTCTATGATTCCAAGCAATCCGATTATGCGTTTAATAAGCCTTACTCGGAAGCAACAGCGGAGAAGATTGACCTGGAAGCAAAGAAAATCATTGATCAGGCTTACGAGCGCACCAAGAAGCTTTTGCAAGATCATCGTGATCATCTTGAAATCATTGCGAAAGAACTTCTGGAAAAGGAAATACTGTTCCAATCTGACCTGGAGCGATTGATTGGCAAACGACCCTTTGCACATCAGACTACGTACGAGAAATTTACGAACGGCCCTGCAAAGCCGGCTGCAGAAAATGGCGCTGCAGAAGCATCTAAAGATGCCGAGCCTTCAAAAGAAGTATCGGAGAAGTTGAATAGTTAAGAAATCTTAAGCTAAATCAAGGAAGACCTCTCGATTTTTTCGGGAGGTCTTTTTTTGTGATCTCGATTGAAGCCGTATCTTTTTCATTGAAACTCTTTTGCCGTTATTTGCACTCTATGCAATCTGGGCCCACGCTACCGGAAGGAAAAAAAATTTACTTCGCCTCCGATTTTCATCTTGGCGTGCCAAGCCATGAAATAAGTTTGGAGCGCGAAAAGTTAATTGTAGGATGGCTGGATACGGTAAAGCATGATGCCCACGCGATCTATTTGCTGGGTGATATTTTTGATTTCTGGTTTGAATACAGGACGGCTATCCCGAAAGGTTTTATTCGCCTGCAAGGCAAACTTGCCGAACTGCGCGATGCCGGCATGCCGATATATTTCTTCACCGGCAATCATGATATGTGGATGTTTGATTACTTCAACAAGGAGCTTGGAATTATCATCTATCGGCAACCTCAGCTATTGCATTGGGGTAATCATAAAATTTTGATTGGTCATGGTGATGGCCTTGGCCCTGGAGATTACGTGTATAAATTGCTCAAGAATTTTTTTGATAGTAAAATTTGCCAATGGCTATTTGCGCGCCTGCATCCTAATTTCGGTATTGGCATTGCGCAGTACTGGAGCAAACAAAGCCGGATCAGCAATATGAAACGGGAAGAAAAATTTCAGGGTGAAGAAAATGAATTTCTGCTCACCTATTGCCGTGAACTTGAAAAAGAAAAACATCATGACTTTTATGTATTTGGGCATCGGCATTTACCACTTGATTTAAAAGTTTCAGAAAACAGTCGTTATATTAATCTCGGTGAGTGGGTGCACTTCAATACCTATGCCGAGTACGATGGGCAGAATTTCTCATTGAAGACGTTCGACAAAAAATGAAATCAATTTTCATACTAACATCACTGATTGCATTCAATTGTCTTGTTGGAGAAGCTCAACCTGCGCCTCAAAAAATAAAAGAAATAAAATCTGGCGAAGTAACTCAGCTGATGGTCGATCGGCTAGGGAATTTTTTTACGGTAACACGCTCTGGAGAAATCAAAAAATATGATCCGGATGGAAAGGTGATTTCTAAGCTCAAAAGCAGAACAATAACACCTACGCTGGTGGAGCCGTGGTATCATCCCAGCATTTTTGTTTTTGATCGCAAAGCACAGCGCTATTCGTTTTATGATCGCCACTTTGAAAATGTGCGGCAATATTCCATTGAGCCTTCCTGGGCAATAGAGCCCTACCTGATTTGCCCGCGAAGTGATAATCGGTTGTTGGTACTGGACAAAGCCGATTATTCCATCAAAGTGGTTAACCCATTGACTAATCAGGTGCAATCAGAATTTTTAATTGATGCAGCGTTGGTGTCCGGTGATCCTGAATTTATTTACCTGCGCGAATATCAAAACCTGATCTTTTTGCTCGATCGAAAGTCTGGCATCATCATTCTAAACAACATCGGTAAGGTGATCAATAAAATTTCTGTTGCCGGGTTGAACAACTTTAATTTTTTCGGGGAAGAGATCTATTACTTCACCGACAACAGAATCAATTTCTTCGACCTGTATACAGAAGAAAGTCGCTTCCTTCCGCTAGAGCGGAATTATCGTTTTGCGCTGATTACTGATGAGCGAATCATCGGGATCACCGACAAAAACAAGATCATCCTCTATTCATACCAACCCTTGATTTCAGACAATAATTAAAGAGTCTGGCTTTTGACTGTGTTCATTTTTGAACATCTTTGTACGCATTAGTGCAGAACACTCTTCAAAAACATCATTTTCGGACGATTCCAGCACTGGCACAATTTTTCCTATTCTACTGATCTCTTAAACCTAACTAACTGTGAACGAAGGCGGCAAAATATTAATGATCGATGATGATGAAGATGTTCTTCTGGCAGCCAAGATGCTCCTTAAGAAATCCAATCATCAGGTGATCATCGAAAAGAACCCAAACAAGATTCCTTTTCTCTTAAACAACGATACCTATGATGTGATTTTGTTGGATATGAATTTCAGCAAAGACACTACCAGTGGAAAAGAAGGTTTTGAGTGGCTCAAACAAATTAAAGAAAGAGACCCCGATTCAGTTGTGATTATGATCACTGCTTTTGGCGATGTGGAAATGGCGGTACGTGCACTGAAAGAAGGTGCAACAGATTTCATTTTGAAGCCCTGGCAGAATGAAAAGCTGGTGGCCACCATCTCTACAGCAATTAAGCTCAAAAAATCCTACAACGAAGTAGACAAGCTGCGCAAGGCTAAGCAAATGCTTGAGGAGCAAATCAGTCAGCCTTTCAGAGACATCATCGGCCAAAGCAGTGCATTGAAGGAAGTGTTTGCCTTGATTGATAAAGTTGCCAAGACCGATGCCAATGTTTTGATTCTGGGAGAAAATGGAACGGGAAAAGAATTAGTAGCCCGTGCCATCCACCAAAAGTCACTTCGGAAGGATGCTTCCTTTGTGGCAGTGGATATGGGTGCCATTACAGAAACTCTTTTTGAGAGTGAACTCTTTGGGCACAAGAAAGGGTCGTTCACCGATGCACGCGAAGATCGCCCAGGTCGGTTTGAGCTGGCTAATGGTGGCACGCTGTTTTTGGATGAAATCGGAAACCTGAGCATGAGCCTGCAAAGCAAATTACTCACCGCTTTACAATCGCGAAAAATTACACGCGTTGGCTCCAATCAATCTATTGATGTAGACATCCGGTTGGTGTGCGCAACCAATATGCCACTGCACCAAATGGTAGCCGAGGGAAAATTCCGTCAGGATTTATTGTATCGCATCAATACGGTGGAAATCAACATTCCTCCTTTGTGCGAGCGTATCGATGATATACCGATGTTGGCAAATCACTTCCTTAATTACTATTCAAAGAAGTACCGTAAGGAGGTTATTTCAATTTCATCAGAAGCACTGAACAAGCTGAAAAAATATCCGTGGCCGGGAAACGTACGCGAATTGCAACATGCGATTGAGCGTGCTGTGATTATGGCCGATTCACCCACACTGCAAGAGAGCGATTTTTTATTCAGTCGAAAAGGATACGAGTCAAATTCAAATGCTGATAGTTTAAATCTCGATGAAGTGGAGAAGGCAGCGGTAGTGAAAGCAATTCAACTGCACAGCGGAAATATTTCCAAAGCAGCGGAAGAACTTGGGCTAACGCGGGCTTCGCTCTATCGAAGAATGGAAAAGTATGGACTTTAATTGGCGATCGCCTTTGTTTACGAGGGTAGCCATTCTTACGGTTACCATTTTTGCGCTTGCCTTTTTTACCATCGGTGGGTTTCGTTTAACACCTGCACTTATTCTTCTAGCAGTCACTGCTTTTCAAATCAAGCAACTGATTGAAGTAGCGGGCCAATCCAATGACAATCTCAGTTCATTCCTGGAATCCATTCAATTTGATGATCTCTCTTTTTCTTTCAAGACCCAAAGTAACGATCCCTCAGTTCAGCGGCTTCATAAGGAAATGAATGAGGCGCTCAATAAACTTCGTGCCTCGCGAAAAGAGAAAGATTCGGAATATCAGTTTTTTAAAAACATCGTGCAGCACGTGGGCATAGGACTGCTCACGTTTAAAAAAGACGGGGCCATTCAGATTATGAACAGTGCCGCCAAGCGATTGCTGCGAGTAAACAAGGCGGATCATATTGAAGACTTACGCGAAGTGAATGAGTCGTTGGTCGAGGCTTTTCTAAAATTAAAAACTGGTGGGCGCGAATTAGTGCGATTGAAAACAGGTGATGAGGTGATCCAGCTTTCCATCTTTGCGATTGAACTTACACTGCGTGGTGAAGAAGTGAAATTGATTTCGATGAGCAACATCCAATCAGAATTGGAGGAGAAGGAAATGGAGGCGTGGCAAAATCTTGTGCGCGTACTCACGCACGAAATCATGAATTCGGTAACGCCCATATCGTCTTTAGCCACAATAGTTGAAGAAGAGCTTCATGACAAGATTCAAAAAGAGCAACTCAGTTGCGAAAAAGAAGAGCTTGAAGACATGCATCTTTCCCTTCAAACCATCAGCAGGCGCAGTGAAGGACTAATTCGTTTTGTAAAAGAATTCAGAAACCTAACCCACATACCTAAGCCCAAGCTGGCAGAAGTAGAAGTAAAAACGCTGCTGGAAGAAATGGCAATGCTGCACAAGAAGGAACTGGCTGACAAACAAATTTCGATTTCGGTAGGCGTAGATCCTGACAATCTTCACATCCTGGCTGATAAAACCATGATTGAACAAGTGTTGATCAATTTGATCAAAAATGCAATTCAGGCATTTGACGAGCAATCAGAAAAAAGCATTGAACTCAAGGCCCTAGCTAATGAAAAGGGGCGTGCTGTAATTTCAGTGAAAGACAATGGCAGCGGAATTGATACTGAAGCATTGGAGAAAATTTTCATCCCGTTTTTCTCCACTAAAAAGACAGGCTCAGGCATTGGTCTGAGTCTATCGAAGCAGATCATGCGCCAGCACGAGGGCCGGATCACCGTAAAGTCTAAGCTGGGGGAAGGCACCGAGTTTGTGCTCCGTTTCTAATCTGCGGGTGCGAAAATCAATAAATCCGAAAGATTTTTTAGCTTTGTCGAATTGATAAACGCTATGCAGGACGTTCAAAAGAAAATTACCGCCATATTGATTGATAAGCTCGGAATCCCTGAATCGGAAATTACACCCGATGCTAGTTTTGTGCGCGACCTTGGCATTGACTCCCTGGATTATGCTGAGCTGGTAATGGAGTTTGAACAAGCCTTTGATATTAAGATACCTGATGATGATGCTGAAAAAATGCAAACGATCGGTCAAGCCGTAGGCTACATTCAATCCAAACTCGCCAAGTAATCTTCCCAATTCAATTTATCGTGTGCACTTGAAAATCGGTGTACAAAACTGTATCAGCCCTTTTCTCCTTTTTGCATTTCGTAATAGTTGCAAAACCGTTTTGTGCGCTCCGCTTCTTTTGAAAGCAGCGGTGCATGAGTGTTGGTATTTTTAAGGGGAGAATAAAACCAGCCGTTGTGAGAATCGTTCCAAAAGACTACGTATTTCTCTAAAGAAATCAGCAAAATATCCCGATCATAGATTTCCTCACCATCCTGATCATAGAGCCCCGTAAACTGAAGCAGGATATGATTCTTTTTATAGAGCTCACCTTTCAAACTATCAATGCTTGTAAGTCGCATCAATAATTTGTGTTCCGTATCCCAGGCTTTAAATTTTATTTTTCTGGTTTTAAATTCCATCCCACACTTCGGTTAATTACTACCTTTGATTTCACAAGCTCGCAATGATCAGCGAAAATAAAAAGGTATTATTCATAATCAATAAGTTTTCGGGCACTGGCTATTCCCATGCGCTGGAAGGAAGAATTATTGCCGCATGTAAGAAATTAAACCTGGAGTGTGTCATCGAATTTACAAGCGGAAGAGGTCATGCTACAGTGCTCGCCAAAGCGGCTGCTAAAAATGATGGCTACCAATCCATATTTGCCGTAGGCGGAGATGGTACGGTCAATGAAGTTGCCCAAGGATTAGTCCATGGTTCTATACCCATGGGAATACTCCCGAAAGGATCGGGCAATGGATTGGCCCGGCACCTGGGCATCTCCACCAATCTTACAAAAGCATTGCAACTCATCGGATCAAACGAAGTTATTGCGATGGATACCTTTCATGTCAATGAGCATCTCTCCGTCAATGTTTCGGGCATTGGCTTTGATGGTCACATCGCAGGGTTATTCGGTAAAAACGGAAAGCGTGGATTAGTGAACTATGGAAAGTTGGTATTGAAGGAGTTCAGGCACTACAAACAATTTCCGCTAGAGCTAACGATGGATGGGAAGCGTTTTTCCAAAGAAGCATTCATTGTCGCCTTTGCCAACTCCTCGCAATTTGGAAACAATGCGCGCGTGGCACCACAGGCTTCGGTTTGCGATCAATTAATTGATGTGTGCATTGTGAAAAAGGTCCCGGCTTCGAAAGCTGTTGGCTTTGCCCATAAAATGTTTACTGGGCGCATCAACCGATCAGCGTACGTGGAAATTTTACAGGCAAAAAAAATAGAAATCTATTTTCCACAAAAGATGGCCTTTCACATTGATGGCGAGGCTGTACCATCCGCTGCTGATTTCAGGATTGAGCTTTTCCCCTCTTCGCTAAAAATGCTGGTGCCCATAGGCCAGTCAAAAAAAGTATAGCTCAAAATACCTCAAGGCGGGTTATACCCCCGATTTAAATTCAGCGTATACCAAAGTTGATTCATCTTAAAAAATCTGATTATGAAAAAATTAATTACGCTCGTCTTATTTGCCGTCATCACAGACTTTGCGATGGCTCAGCCGCTCGCAGGGCCGCCCAGCGGAAATAATCAAAAGGCTAAAGTAATTCAATACATTGGCCCGGTAGAAATTGGGATTACGTACAACAGTCCTGATGTGCACGGACCGACAGGTGAAGATCGCAGAGGTCATATCTGGGGAGAAGTTGCTCATTACGGGTTCAGTGATCAGGGAGGTTTTGGCGTAAAGGAAGCTCCTTATCGTGCAGGCGCAAATGAAAATACCTTCATATCCTTATCACATGATGTGAAGGTGGAAGGTAAAGAATTGAAGGCCGGCAACTATGCTTTGTTTTTGATTGTTGCGAAAGAAGGCCCATGGACATGGATCTTTTCAAAAAATTATACCAGCTGGGGAAGTTACTCCTACAATCCGGCAGAAGATGCCTTGCGTGTGCAGGTTACTCCGCAAGATGCACCATACACCGAGTGGCTGACGTATGGTTTTGACGATCGTCAACCCAATTCAACTGTGGCTTATTTGCAGTGGGACAATAAGCGCATTCCTTTCAAAATTGAAGTACCCAATGTAAACGATATCTATGTTTCCATGATGCGCAATCAGCTTCGCTCCTTTCCGGGATTTGATAGCCGAAACTGGGCGACTGCTGCACAGTTCTGCGCTAACAATAAAATAAATCTCGAAGAGGCACTTACGTGGATGGACAATGCGATGAACCCTGGATTTGGCGGTGCCGAAGACTTCACGAACCTCAGCATTAAAGCATCCATTTTATCTGCGATGGGCAAGGAGGAAGAAGCCAATCAACTCATGGATAAGGCGATTAAAGTTCCAAACACACCAGCACTTTCAATCCATATGTACGCCAGAAATCTATTGACTGCAGGAAAGAAAGAAAAAGCGATGGAAATCTTTCAATACAATGCAAAGACACATCCAGAAGATAAGTTCACACCAAACGTTGGCCTTGCAAGAGGTTATACCGCACTAGGTGATAAGAAAAATGCCATCAAGCATTGGGAGCTGGCAATCAAAAATATTCCTGAAGCACAAAAAACAAGTGCATCTTTTTATGAAGGTGAGTTGAAGAAACTCAAGGAAGGGAAATAATTTTTAAAGTATCGAATGATACCAAGTGGCTGATTTCAAATTAGAAATCAGCCACTTTCTTTTTTGTCAATTACCCTGAACGTTTTGCTTTATAGCCATCTTTTATCAAGACCTCTACAACCTTGTCCCTCACATCACCTTGAACCAAGATCTCTCCATCTTTTGCTGAGCCTCCGGCTCCGCATTTAGTTTTTAAAAACTTTGCCAGGGTCTCCAAATCATCAGTAGTGCCCACAAATCCGGTGATCAACGTTACCTGCTTACCTGCGCGTCCGCTCTTGTCCAACAATACTTTTAAGTTTTGCTGTTGCTTCGGCAAGGTAGCCTGTTCTTCCTGACCTTGATATTCATAATTGAATTCGCTGTTGGTGGAATACACTACTCCATCTCTTTTCTTCCAATCGTTTTTCTTACTCATACATCAAAAATTATGAACAAACACCAATACAATGGTCAATATTAGTAATACAAAATTCACGATGCCCAAGTTGAACCTAAACTCGAGACCCTTCCACGGGATCATGCCTGTAATGGCACTCATCAGCAACACAACAGGAAAGAAAATAAAATTGCCATAAATAGAAACCGGAACTTTAGCTTTGTAGTGAGTCTTATTATTCTCTAAACGCAATGGCACCGAAAGCCACGGGGAAAGATAGAGCGTTGTGATAGAGCCTGCCTCAAATTGAAGCTTGTCATTTTTATTTAGCTTAATAACACTGCCATCCGAGGTTTCCAGCTCGAGTGTATAATTAGATGAGCCCAGATTTCCATATTTCGCCATGCTCAGAATTTGCAGCTGCGATTGCTTCTCGGGCAGAACAAAATCCAAAATCAGCAAAAGGCAAAAGGCTAGTGCGACTTTCGTAGCAATCCGTGTGTACTCCAGATATTCATTCATCATTGCCTGAAGCTGCTCCTTCTTGGAATTACCCCTGCGATAAGCTCCGGGTGGACGCTTGTGATAGCGTGGATCACGGTGAGGGCGAGAGGTTGTCTCTACGGTTTGACTGCCATTTAAAAGGCCATCATACACAACCTTTGTTTGAGGGTCGCTCAATACTTCATACGCTTCATTCAATTCTTTGAAAAAAACTTCCGCCTGGGGCGAAGGATTTTTATCAGGATGATATTGCAGTGCAAGTTTCCGAAAAGCTTTTTTGATCTCCTCGTCTGAAGCTGTTACTGCTACGCCTAATATGTCGTAATAATTCTTCACGCTACTGCAAAGGTAAAAAAATAAGCCCCGTCCAAATCAAAAGGACGAGGCCTACTTTTCGGGCTCCGAAATGATTATTGGTGTTTCACAACAAACGTTAATACCGGGCGCTTGGCATGGCCTACCACGTCTTCGGCAATACTGCCGGCCATTACGTGAGCAAAACCAGTGCGGCCATGCGTTGCCATAGCAATCATATCCGCATCAATGCTATCTGCGAAGTAAATAATTCCTTCTTCCTCTGAAATATCGTTGTAGATATTGATAGTAAAGTTTTTAAGGCCTAATGTTTTGGCAAACTTATTCATGTAGTCCTTCACCACACGATCGCGCTGGAAATCACCAGGTGTATTGATTCGCACCAGGTGAATGGTAGAGTTGTAGATTGCCTGCGTGCGCTTAATGATCTTAGAGAACACTTCTTCATCTTTATGCATAGCGGTAGCATACACGATGTTCTTAAAGTCAGTGGTTGCAGGTTTCTTATGAACAGACAATACCGGGCAACGGGAATGACGCACCACGCGTTCAGTGTTTGTACCAATCACCATTTCCTCAAGCTTAGTGTGTCCGCGTGTGCCCATTACTACCAGATCAACTTTATGCTCGGTAATGATGGTATTCATGCCATGGAAAGGATTACCCAGCCTTAGTTCACCGGTAATCTTTACTGCATCGAAGCGAGGATCGGTCACCAGCTTTTCCAATTGCTTCTTACTCTTTTCCAGCAGTTTGTAGATGAATAGTTTGTCTTCAACATCGTAATCTGGCTGACCATCGCCAGATACTTTATACGATTGAGGGCCTGCATCCTCTACCACATGAAGCAACGTGATGTCGGCATTGGCCTTCTTTGCAATATCAAAGGCAACTTCCAATGCAGTGATGGAGGTTTTAGAAAAATCAACAGGAACTAATATTTTTTTCATAAGGGTTAAAATTTGAACTAGATCGTTAGTAAATGTAATTAATTAAGCCCTAATATAAAATGACTTTTACTCACATAAATTGATCTCATTCAACCCGGTTTGTGCGCGATCGTGTTGGTGCAGTTGATACTGCCCCATAGTACCGTGGCCAATCAGCAATATTCCTGAAACAATTAATGCCATCATGGTAGCCTTTTGATAGCTAACAGCAAAACGCCCTGTTACGATGCTGCTGATCCAGGAGAAACCGATCATCACAGGCCACGTGCCCAAGCCAAAAACAATCATCGCTAAAAAACCATCCACTGCGCTGGGCAATATGAGGCAGTACGTCAATGCAATGGATGTCATCCCGCAAGGCAACAAACCATTGAGCATGCCAAGAACAGTTACTGAACCCGGATTGCGATCATGCAGAAATCTGCCAAACAAAATTTTTAATCGTGTTGTAAGCCACGAAACTCCTCGTGTAACGAACGGCACTGATATTCCTGCGATGGCTCCAAATCCCATCAGCAACAGAATTACACCCAGCAAAATTGAAAATATGATTTGATACGATGATAAGGCAGTGAACTGACCCAACTGAGCGGCCATGGTACCAAGCACACCATAGCTGAAAATGCGCCCGCTGTTGTACAAAAGTTTATACAGCATAGACTTGCGAGATGTAACGGCCATGGCGAGGGGGCTGCACATGCCAGCACAATGAAGACTGCCGGTAATACCCAATATGAAAGCCGTGATAAACGTCACAATACCAATACTTTTTCAATATAAAATTCTTTGCCTTCCATTTTCCATTGCATGCTTACGCGATACAATCCTTTTTGCCATACCGGCACATTGAAATTCTGAAAATCAGTGTCGCTGGATTTCAAATCAAAGTTCACATCCAAAGAGGGATCTGAAGGGCGAATCAATTTTAGTTTTCCCTCTTCAATTTTATTAAACTCAGCATAGGTAACGCTTAGTGCCCCAGACTGAAATGAAATGGAAGGCTGATACTCCAACTCATTGGCATTCTGAATGCGATCCATTTTCCCCTGATGCCGTAATTCCTCCTGATAATAATTTTTCGTGACCAGGTTTACATCCTGCTTCACACAAACATACACCAGGCCGGCCATGAAAGATGCAAAGAGAATGAAGGCCAACAGAATTCCTTTTCCGAAGTTCATAATCAATTACTTTTTGGTTTGATGGGGCCTATAAATTTAGCTTTAACGGTTTGCACCTTTTCACCATTTTGATAAACTCCCAACTCAATAATAGTACGCATAGTAGTAATTTCACTTTCAGGTAACTTCACCATCACCAACCCTTCCAATTTTCCTTCTTTTGGTACGATTATGTTAGGATCGCCAATTTTCATCAAAGTCGCCTTGGCGGGAGATTCCAGCTTCAAGTCAAGTTTAATGTCTTCAAAGGCTTTATTAACCACTTCCAGTTTGTACAAATTGGTGATTTGTCCATCATCGGTTTTGGTATATAGTGTGCCCGGTGTTTTTAAAAGTGTTGTCTCGATATCAGCACGGGAATAGAGGATGAAACAGAGGAATAGGACCAACGCGCTAAGTACCACAGAGTAGCCCGCAACACGCGGTGTGAATATTTTCTGTTTCCCTTTCTCAATAGCGTTGTAAGAGGAGTAGCGAATTAATCCTTTCGGTTTTTTGATTTTCTCCATCACATCATCGCATGCATCGATGCAAGCGGTGCAGTTCACACATTCCAGTTGTGTACCATTTCGGATATCAATGCCGGTAGGGCACACGTGAACACACAATTTACAATCAATACAATCACCTTTCTTCTCTTCCTGATCGGTGTGCTTCTTTATTTTTCCGCGAGGCTCACCACGCAGCCAATCGTAGGCAACTACGATAGAGTCTTTCACCAGCAACACACCCTGCAGTCTTCCATAAGGACACACGGCTATGCAAGCCTGCTCCCTAAACCAGGCAAACACCGAATAAAAAATTCCGGTAAAGGCAACGAGTCCGACAAAGCCGGTGAGGTGTTCCATCGGTGATTGACTGACAATCACTTTCACTTCATCAATTCCAATCAGATAGGCCATGGTGACGTGAGCAATGAGCACAGAGATTGCCACAAAAATCAATTGCTTTACTCCCTTCTTAAAAAGCTTTTGTGCATTCCAGGGTTGCTTCGCTAATCTTCTTTGCTCGTTGGCATCGCCTTCAATCCAATATTCAATTTTGCGAAACACCATTTCCATGAAGAGTGTTTGCGGGCACGCCCATCCGCACCAAATCCTGCCAAAGACCACCGTGAAAAGTATGATGAAAACAAAAAGCGTGATAAGTGTAATGGCGAGAATGAAGAAATCCTGTGGCCAGAAAACCTGCCCGAAGAGAATAAACTTTCGCTCAAAAAAATTAAACAGTAAAAAGGGCCTGCCGTGGATCCGAATGAACGGGCCAACAAAAAATAATGCCAGCAGAATGGTAGTGACCACGATGCGCAGCCGATGATAATACCCGGATGGTTTCTTTGGATGCACCCACACGCGCTTACCTTGCTGATCAACCGTGCCCAGGCTATCGCGAAATTCCTCCTCAAACTGATAAAAATTATGCTCTGCCACAATTCAACTTCTTATAAACTGGTTTGTGCTTTGGTAGTATCTGACTTTACTTCTTGTGCGGGTTTAGAAATCTGACCTTCGGGTTTTTTAGGATTTGCCGGGTTACTGCCTTGCAGCGTTAACACATAGCTGGCCACATTTTTCATTTTTTCCGGTGAAATAAAACCCTCCCACGCGATCATATTGGTTCCCTTTACTCCATGGCGCACCGTCTTAAAGATAGACCTGATATCGCCACCATGCAACCAATATTCGTCAGTCAGGTTAGGCCCAATATCGCCACCTGCATCTTTGCGATGACAAGAAGCACAATTGTTGAGAAACACCTGCTTGCCCTCTCGTAACGCAATCGCATCAGTAGTTGCTTCTACATTCGTTTCATCAATGGCTGCAACCGGATTGGACGCCTGAAATTTTTTCATCTGCTCTTGTGCCACCGTCAATTCGTTTTCATACTCCTGTGTGGAGAGCGGTAATGTGTTGAAGACGTGAAAAAACAACATATAGATTATAGAGAAAACAATAGTCGCATAAAACAAGCCCGTCCACCATGGGGGCAGGTGATTATCCAACTCACGAATGCCGTCATAATCATGAGCCATCATAATGTCTTTCTCTTTTTCTACGGGAACAAAGTCATTGGATTGTTGCCAGAGTTTTTGCCAGACGGTTGGTTCTACTGTGTAAGCAACTCCCAACTTCTCGGCTTTCTCTTTGGCAGCCTGCTGTGTCATGTAATTGATCACCTGCAGCATGTATAGGGCTACAATGATTACCAAAATAGCTACCACAAAAATAAATCCTGTGATGACGTAGAATAAGATCGCTGGATCATCCCAAATAGAAGTGGTTTGAGGTTGCTCAGCGGTTTGTGCCATAGCGGATGGGACCAAGCCCATCAGCGAGATCAGAAAGAAAATTATCTTCTTCATCTTCGTCAGGAGTTTAATGGTTCAACTATTGATTCATCATCCACACCATCATGAAGAGGTTTTTGGCTCATGGTGTTTATGAATTTTTTGTCCACTGTAAAAACCCACCACAGTAGCATCAGAAAAAAAAGGAAGAAAATCACAAAAGATATGATGGGCCAAATCTCGATGTGATCAATGCTTCTAAGAATATCTTTATACATGGCTTTTAATTTTTAGTGGTGATGGATTCAGAAGAGGAAACACTTGCCGTTTTGCCTGCTTGTATATCAGTACCCAAACGTTGCAGATAAGCAATCAACGCTACAATCTCTGCATCATTCGCCACTTCATATCCTTCCATTTTCAACCCTTCAGCAATACGCTTTGCCTGAGCATCTAATTCATCGTTGGCACGTGACTCGTATCCTTCTTCGTAAGGAACGCCAATCGTGCGCAGCGCTGAAATCTTTTTGGAAGTTTCATCCTTATCAATGACTTGCTCGAACAGCCATGGATAGGCCGGCATAATCGATCCGCTGGAAACATCACCCGGTGCCAGCATGTGGCGGAAGTGCCAGCTATCGGCATACTTGCCACCAATGCGATGAAGATCCGGGCCGGTGCGTTTTGATCCCCACAAGAAAGGGTGATCATAAACAAATTCTCCTGCCTTGGAATATTCAGCATTCTTAGGATCGTAGCGTTGCACTTCCGAACGGAAAGGGCGAATCATTTGAGAATGACAGTTTACACAACCCTCGCGCATGTAAATATCTCTACCATGAAGTTCAAGCGGTGTGTAGGGCTTTACACTGGCAATCGTAGGCACATTTGATTTGATCAGGAAGGTAGGAACCATTTCGATGACTCCACCAATCAAAATAGCAACCAATGAAAGTACGGTAAATAAAACAGGTTTTCTTTCCAGCACGTGGTGCCAGTAGCCACCAGAAGTATGAGCAACTTTTATCAACGGTGCCACTTCCACTTCTTCATTGGCTACAAACTTTCCAGCGCCTGCCGTCTTCAACAGGTTATAAGCCATAATGAAAACACCGATCAGATAGAGACCTCCGCCCACTGCGCGCAGCATATACATGGGCAAAATCTTAGTGGTGGTCTCCAGGAAGTTTTGATACTGCAAAAAACCATCGGGGGTAAATTCTTTCCACATCAAACTCTGCACCACGCCAGAGATGTACATCGGCAGCGCATAGAAAATAATACCGAGTGTTCCCAACCAGAAGTGAACGTTTGCCAACTGCTTGGAATAAAGTTGTGTTCCCCACATGCGTGGAATCATCCAGTACAAAATACCAAAGATGAGGAAACCATTCCAACCCAAACCACCAACGTGAACGTGCGCAACAATCCAATCGGTAAAGTGTGCAATAGCATTAACATTTTTCAACGAGAGCAGTGGACCCTCTAATGTTGCCATACCATAGGCAGTAACAGCAACCACCATGAATTTCAAAACAGGTTCTTCGCGAACACGATCCCACGCACCGCGTAGGGTGAACAATCCATTGAGCATACCACCCCAGCTTGGCGCGATCAGCATGATTGAAAACACCGTACCCAACGACTGCGCCCAATCGGGCAGGGACGTATATAACAAATGGTGGGGGCCTGCCCAGATATAAATAAAGATGAGCGACCAAAAGTGAATAATGGATAACCGATACGAGTAAACGGGCCGATTCGCAGCCTTAGGCAAGAAGTAATACATAATGCCCAAGAATGGAGTAGTAAGGAAAAATGCCACAGCATTGTGACCATACCACCATTGCACCAGTGCATCCTGAACTCCTGCATACCATGAATAACTCTTGAAAAAATTCACAGGCATTTCAAAAGAGTTTACAATGTGCAGTACCGCTACCGTGACAAACGTTGCAATGTAAAACCAGATGGCAACGTACATGTGCTGCTCTCTTCTTTTGATAATGGTGCCAATCATGTTGATACCAAATACCACCCAAATGAGCGCAATGGCAATATCGATTGGCCATTCCAGTTCTGCGTATTCTTTACCGGTAGTCATGCCGAGTGGCAAACTGATGGCGGCTGCAAGGATGATCAGCTGCCAACCCCAGAAGTGAATCCAACTGAGAGAGTCATTGAACATGCGCGTCTTTAACAAACGCTGCATGCTGTAGTACACCCCGGCAAACATTGCATTGCCCACAAAGGCAAAGATGACGGCATTGGTGTGCAACGGTCGTATTCGCCCGAAGCTGGTGTAGGGCAAATCGAAATTGAACAGCGGATAAAACAGTTGAATGGCGGCCAGCAGGCCAACCGTCATGCCTACGATACCGAAGATGACCGTAGCGATAATGAATGCCTTGACAATTTTATTGTCGTACTGAATTTTGATTAGTTCCATGCGTTTATCAGGTCTGGTTTACAAGTCATAAAAGTAGAGTGGCCTGTAGGGGTGCTACATGACTGAACTTAGGGCAAAAGATGATTTTTGTCAGGAAAAAAGTAACGAAATCCTGCATTAAAGACAAGAAATAAGCGTCAACCTACTTCCTAGTCGAACCGAATTGCTTTGATAGGATTGATCTTCACAATGAATCGTGTGGGTAAGAACAATACGAGCGCTACGGTTGCAAAAACAATAAGATTAAGAGCCACCACCGTAGGCCACGACCACTCGATGGGCACATAACTCATATAATAATCATGGGCATTCAACGTCAAAAAATGGAAGCGATATTGGAGATAACAAATTCCCAGGCCTATGGCGTTGCCAAAAAAGAGTCCTTTCCAGATGAGGTTTACACCGTGATGTATGAAAACGGAGCGAATCAATGCATCGCGTGCCCCCATCGCTTTCAGTATGCCCACCATGGGTGTGCGCTCCATCACTAAAATCAAAATCACGGAGATCATATTCACGCACACCACCACTAAAATAATCACCAGCAATATTTTCACCTGTCGTTTGATTAAATCGAGCCACTCAAATACCTGAATGTATTTGTCTCGCACGGTTTCAAGATTGAGATCGTAGTCCATTGATTCACTGATCTGCCTTGCCGATTCATCCAGAATCTCCTTGTCTTCATCAAATGAAAAATCAGCCAGCGCTGCAACACTCCTGAAAAATTTGAAATCTACCTCAGGATCTTGCCAAATCGATTCCTCAATATCCGCCAGGTGATTTTTCAAACTGTTGCGAAATAAATCAAGCGTGTGATAATGATCAGGATTGATCAACACCTCCAGGCCCCCGGCCTGATTTGCTGCCCAACCATTGAGTTGTTGTACCAAACGAATGTCACCGATAATGACCTTTCCATCAAAGTAATCCGACAGGTTAGTTTCATAAATGCCGGTAATTTTCAGCTTTCTAACGCGCGGTGGATTTTGAAAAAAATGAAGCACGATTTCATCGCCTACTTTGGCGTTAATCTTATTAGCGATGATGCGGCTAAGTACAATTTCACGTGAGTATCCAGAGTCAGGAAAATGGAGGAACTTACCATCTATCAAATTTTCCTGAAAATGTTTCAGGTTAAAACTTCTTCCAACTCCTTTAAAGACAATACCCATTACCTCATCATCACTCTTGATGAGTCCCGCCTTATGGCTGTATTCCTGAATATGACTGATGAAAGGAAATTGATTCGGATGTTTATACAGCGTGGTTTGAAAGTCAAAAGGTTGCTCTTCAACGGCATTGTTCATCGTGTACTTGGTGATGAGCAAGTGATTGCTAAAGCCGTAGATTTTATTTTTCACTGCTGTTTGAAATCCATGCATGATCAAGAATGAAACCAGCGCAGCCGCCAACCCGATGGCAATGCTGCCTACTGCAATCTTGTGTATGATTGCCGAAAAACTATCCAGCTCACCGCTGCGTATCCGTTTTGAAATGAAATAAGAAAGGTTCAAAGAATGGTTTAATTTTTGTAATTACGCATCAGCAAAATAACTGTAAAATGATGAGGTTTTTGATTTTATCTATCTTTTTGTTGGGCGCTATTTCTGCAGACGCTCAGAAAACAAAGAATGCGATTGTTGGCGCTGAGCAATTAGATCAGTTGATCCCACTTCTAAAAAATAAACGCGTGGGGTTGGTAGTGAACAACACCTCTCTGGTAAAGAAAACACACCTTGCCGATACACTCATCAAACTAGGCGTGCAGGTTACAAAAATTTTTGGCCCTGAGCATGGCTTCAGAGGCGATGCGGCTGATGGCGAACATGTGAAAGATACCATTGATGCTAAGACAGGCGTATCGGTGGTTTCGCTTTACGGAAAAAACAGAAAGCCAACACCAGAGCAAATGACAGCGCTGGATATCATGATATTCGATATTCAGGATGTGGGCGCCCGGTTCTACACCTACATCAGCACTATGCATGAAATCATGGAAGTATGTGCTGATCATAAAAAGAAACTGATCATTTTGGATCGCCCCAATCCCAACGGAAGTTATGTGGATGGCCCTATTCGTGAAGAGGAGTTCAAATCTTTTGTGGGCCTGCACCCCATTCCGGTAACGCATGGCATGACGGTGGGCGAACTAGCACAAATGATTAATGGCGAAGGTTGGCTTGGCGAAGGCAGAACCTGCGACATACAGATTATCAAGCTAAAAAACTGGAAGCATGATGACGATTATTCCTTGCCCGTAAGGCCATCGCCCAATTTGCCAAACGATCAAGCCATCCGACTCTATCCCTCAATTTGTTTTTTTGAAGGCACAGTGATCAGTGTGGGCCGGGGTACTCCCACGCCTTTTCAAATTTTAGGAAACCCAGAATTGAAAGATATGTCTTTCTCATTTACGCCCGTGCCAATCAAAGGTGTTTCGATTGAGCCACCACTGAAAAATCAATTGTGTTATGGTGTTGATCTGCGATCCGTTAAACCAGAACGAAAAGTGGACTTAAAATATCTTTTGATGATGTATCAGAAATATCCCGACAAGGAAAAGTTTTTCACCAACTACTTTGATAAACTTGCCGGCACCAAAAAATTGAAACAGCAAATCAAAGACGGCCTCACCGAAGAGCAAATCCGCGCAAGCTGGAAGCCAGGTCTCGATGAATTTAAAGCCAGACGAAAAAAATACCTTTTGTATTCTTAAATAAGCACCAGGAAGCGAGCAGGGCATGGTAAAGAAGGAAGAAAAGGTAAAAGACATTTTAGCAATTCTGGATAAGCTTTATCCAGACCCGGCCGTACCCCTTCATCACAAAGACGCTTATACTTTATTGATATCGGTTTTGCTTTCGGCTCAGTGCACGGATGAGCGCGTGAATAAAACCACACCGCATCTGTTCAAACTTGCCGATAATCCGTACGACATGATGAAATTATCGGTTGAAGAAATCCGGGAAGTCATTAAGCCGTGTGGATTATCGCCTATGAAATCAAAAGGCATTGCTGGTCTTTCGAAAATTTTGGTAGAAAAGTACAATGGTGAAGTGCCCAACACGTTCGAAGCACTGGAAGAGCTTCCTGCGGTTGGCCACAAAACTGCATCGGTGGTGATGACACAGTGGTTTGGCATTCCCGCCTTTCCAGTGGATACTCACATTCATCGCCTCGCTTATCGTTGGGGACTTACCAACGGAAAAAGTGTTGAACAAACCGAGCGAGATTTGAAAAAGGTAATACCAGAGTCTCGCTGGAACAAAGTGCATCTTCAAATCATTTATTTCGGGCGCGAATATTGCCCAGCACGTGGCCATGATTGGCAAGCCTGCCCGATTTGTAAAAAATATATGCGGAAGGCGTTGAGGGATTGATTTTATTTGCCAAGGAATTACGTCATGAATACCCTTCGCATCATCTTTATGGGCACGCCCGAGTTTGCAGTGCCCAGCCTGGAAATATTAGTTGAACATAAATTCAACGTGGTGGCTGTAATCACTGCGCCCGACAAACCACAGGGGCGTGGGCAAAAGCTTCAGTACTCGCCTGTAAAAGAATGTGCGCTAAAGCATAACCTGACTGTACTACAACCCACCAATTTAAAGTCACCGGCTTTTTTAGAAGAGCTGAAACGTTTTGATGCAAACCTGCAAATTGTTGTAGCGTTTCGCATGCTCCCCGAAGCCGTTTGGAGTATGCCATCATTAGGCACCTTCAATCTGCACGGGTCGTTACTCCCTCAGTATCGTGGGGCAGCTCCCATCAATTGGGCCATCATCAATGGTGAAAAAGAAACCGGAGTCACCACTTTTTTCCTCAAACATGAAATCGACACGGGCTCTATCATTTTTCAGGAGAAAGAAAAAATCAGTGAAGACGATACCGTTGGCACCGTGTACGAGCGATTAATGCACAAAGGCGCTTCTCTGGTTTTAAAAACTGTAAAAGCAATTGAGTTGGGCAATTATCCCGCTGTTCCGCAAGATCAGCATGCCGATATCAAACACGCGCCAAAGCTCTTTAAAGAGACCTGTGAGATCAATTGGAATCAACCTGCTAAAAAAATCTACGACTTTGTGCGCGGACTCAGCCCCTATCCTGCAGCGTGGACAAAAATCAATGATAGGGTGTTTAAAATATTTAGATGCAAGGCACTGCCATTGACTGGCAATGCTCAGACTGGTGATATTGGTCAATTCAATACCGACCACAAAAACTATCTTTACATAAAAGCTGCTGATGGTTGGATATCCATTGAAGAGTTGCAGCCCGAAGGAAAGAAACGCATGAGCCTTCAAGAATTTTTTAGAGGAAACAAACTTTAATGATCAATGAATAACCTGTCAATGATTATCAAAAAACTTCATTGACAAGTGAGCATTGATAAATTGAACATTAGCCATGATCATTTCACTTATTGCAGCACTGACCGAAAACCACGTGATCGGAAAAAACAATGACCTCCCCTGGTCATTGCCCGATGATATGAAGTATTTCATGAAAACCACTACGGGCCACCACGTCATTATGGGAAGGAAGAATTACGAATCATTACCAAAAAAATTTCAACCGCTGCCCAACCGCACCAACATTGTGGTGACACGGCAAAAAGATTTTATTGCACCACAGTGCCATGTGGTTCATTCCATCCAGGCTGGCATTGATCTAGCTAAGCAAAATAATGAAGCCGAAGTCTTTATTATTGGTGGTGCGGAAATTTATAATCAGGCCTTGAACGTGACTACTCGAATGTACCTTACGGAAATAAAAACTAAGCTTCATGGCGATACGTTTTTTCCTGATTTTAAAAAAGACGAGTGGGCAGAGCTTTCGCGGCAGCATCATGACATCGATGCTAAACATCCCTACGCATTTGATTTTGTAGTGTACGAACGGAAGTAAATACCTTTTCACTATCTTGAAAGAATGGAAACACACAAGCGGATATTAGCCATACTTTACCTGGTATCGAGTGCCTTTCAAATTCTGGTGATGATCCTCATCTCTACGATTCTCGGATTTTTATTACCGGTCATTTTAGAAGAAGTTCATGTAGATGATCAGTGGGTGTTGATGTGGATTATACCATTCATTCGAATAATTGCTGTGAGTATTGTTCTTCTCTTTTCGATACCGGCAATCATCGGGGGAATTGGCTTACTTAACCAGAAAAAATGGGCGATGACGCTCGTGCTGGTATTGGGTTGTTTTAAACTTTTTTCATTTCCAATCGGTACCGCGCTGGGGATTTATACCATCTGGGTATACGCAGAAGATCAACGAATAAATAAGACGAACTAAACGCACCATGCCATCACATTTTTATAACAAGGTAGTCTGGATTACGGGTGCCTCATCGGGAATAGGCGAAGCACTCGCGTATGAACTTGCGCGCAGGGGCGCTAAGCTCATTTTATCTGCCCGCAGAAAAGAAGAATTGGAACGCGTGAAAGGAAATTGCTTCGCGCCTGCGCAGCCCAACATTCGCATTCTTCCGCTTGATCTTGCATTGAGTGATTCGCTTGCAATAACCACCGAGGTCGCTGTGCAACTTTTTGGACATATTGATATTCTTATTAACAACGGAGGCATTAGTCAGCGAAGCCTGGCAAAAGAAACACTGGTGGAAGTCGATCGAAAAATTATGGAGGTGGATTATTTTGGAACCATCGCTATTACAAAATATCTGTTGCCCCATCTGCTGCGTCAAAAAAGCGGGCACATTGTTTCAGTAAGCAGCGTGATGGGTATGATTGGTACACCGTATCGATCTGGCTACGCAGCAGCTAAGCATGCACTGCATGGCTTTTTTGATTCACTTCGTGCAGAGGTTTGGAAAGATTGTAAAAATATTCACATCACCATTATTTGCCCGGGATGGATTCGCACCAACGTAACCATGAATGCCCTGGTGGGGGATGGATCAAGCCTGAATGAAATGGATCGCACTACGGCCAATGGAGTAGCTCCAAATGTTTTTGCAAAAAAAATGCTGAAGGCCATCGAAAAGAAAAAAGAAGAGGCCTACATCGGTGGTGCAAAAGAAGTAATGGCCGTTTACCTGAAGCGTTTTTTTCCTGGTGTCTTCTCAAAGATCGTACGTAAAGCGAAAGTGCGGTGAACTGGTACGAATATCCGTTGATCATTGCCGTTGGATTTTTAGCTGCGTTCTTAAATACGGTTGGCGGAGGTGGCTCGCTTTTTTCAGTGCCTATACTTACTTTCATGGGCTTACCGATCACTATGGCCAATGCTACAAGTAGGGTGGCCATTTTATTTCAAAATATTTTTGCCGTAGGGGGCTTTCGCAGTAAAGGCATTGAATTGCCGTGGCCTTATAGTATTTACCTGGGGCTGGCATCTTTAGGTGGCGGCTTTCTGGGTTCTTACTTTGCCTCGCAAGTGCCTGACGAAATCTTCAATAAGATTTTTGTGGGCGTGATGTTCTTTTCTGTTTTTCTGATTTTGTATGATCCATTTAAATCAAAAGGAGAAGAAAAACTTACAGCAAAGAGGCAATGGACAGGCGCATTTCTTTTTTTCTTTATTGGTATTTATGGGGGCTTCGTTCAAGCCGGTATCGGCTTCCTGGTAATTGCAGTGCTTAGTTTAGTAAACAATCTCAGCCTGGTAAAAAGTAATTACGTAAAAGTCTTTGCTGCTATTGTCTACACGGGAGTATCCGTACTGGTCTTTGCCGTGCAAGGTAAAATCATTTGGATGACGGGACTGATTCTGGCCATTGGCCATGCCATGGGTGGTTGGTACGCAAGCCGGTGGAGCGTGGACAAAGGCGAAGTGTGGATTAAAAGAGTGATGATTGTTTCGGTGATTGGCATGGCCATCAAGCTCTGGTTTTTTTAGGATAGGTCGGATTATTTGATGAGCGTTCGCATCCTTTTTTGAAGAAATTCTATCTTCGGCATCCCAAAAATGACCCACATTTATTAATGAAGCGTGCCTCCACTCTCCTGCGCCAGATTGTATTAGGCAAAAATACCTTTATCCTCTCCTACGTTGATTTTAAAAGAGCATTTCTAACAGGACAACTCGCGCTCATCACCTTTCTTACTTGCTCTGTTTACATTGTTTATGATTTGAATGCCGGGATACATTACGCCTGGCCATACCAAATCGGGTGTGGGCTTGCCGCGTTGATCAGTTTTGTGCTCAATAGAAACAAAAAGCATTTACTGGCAAAAGTGGTGCTGGGTCTCGCAGTTAATTTCACCGTCTTTTTGTTTGCTTCCAGCGAACCGCAAGCCACAGGCTTATCCGCTTTTTTCATTGTTGTTTGCCTGGGCACATTGGCTGGATTTGGCTACGAAGAGCGAAAGCTTGCTTTCATTTTCATTGGCATAACTACTGCTCTTTGCTTGATTACACTGCTGACCGATTTTCATTTGATAACCATACCATCCGTGCCGGATGGATATATCAGGAGTAATTTAATTGCCAACGTGGTCACCTGCACAATTACCGCCATACTCATCATTTATTTTTTACTCAATGCGAATTTCCGTTCAGAGATGTCGTTGAGGGAAAGTGAGCAAAAGCTGATGACCCAGAATGAAGAGCTGATTAAGCTGAATACAGAATTAGATCGGTTTGTGTACAGTAGCTCACATGATTTGCGCGCTCCACTAAGCTCTATGTTGGGGCTGATTCAGGTAGCAGAATTATCAAACAATGCTGACGAGTTAAAGAATTACATCTTGCTCATGAAGGATCGTGTTCAACACTTGGACAAATTTGTCAAAGATATTACCGAGTATTCCCGAAACTCCCGATCAAAAGTGCAAAGCACCAGTTTGTCATTAAAACGCGTTGTTCGCGAAGTGTTGGAGTCATTGCAATTCTATCCCGGAACAGACAAAATCACAATTGAAGTCGACATTGATGAAGACCTCACGATTGTCACCGATGAGACACGATTAAAAATCATTTTAAACAACATTGCATCCAATTGTCTGAAGTATTTTGATGGTTATAAAAGCGAATCCAAAATCCTGATTCAGGCAAACGAACAAGAACATATTATTGAAATTTTGGTTAAGGATAATGGGATTGGTATTCCGGCTGAATTACTGCCCAAAATCTTTGACATGTTTTTTCAAGCGCATGAAAAGTCGATTGGCTCCGGATTGGGGCTATACATTGTGAAAGAAGCAGTACAAAAACTGGAAGGAACCATTGAGGCGCGATCAGAGTTAGGAATTGAGACCGAGTTCAAAATCAGATTACCTAAAAAATTAAGTCATGCTCACGTGGGATAAAGTAGTAGAACTATCAAAAAAAAATCTGCCACCCGACAACCGAGTAGAAAAAACAGAGGCGGAATGGAAAGCTCTGCTGACGGAAGAGGAATTTTATGTGTTACGAAAGAAAGGAACAGAGCGTGCCTTCACGGGCGAATACTGTGAAGCTCACGACCCGGGGCTATACGCTTGTCGTTGCTGCGGTACTCTTTTATTTGATTCGGGATTAAAATTTGAGTCGGGCACGGGGTGGCCTAGTTTCACGCAACCCGTGAAAGAAAATGCAATTGCTTATCACAGAGACACTAGTTTCGGGATGATTCGGATTGAAGTGTTGTGCAATGTATGCGATGGACATCTTGGACATGTATTCCCTGATGGACCAAAACCCAGCGGATTGCGATATTGCATTAACTCCGCATCAATCAAATTAGTAAATTGACATATGAATAAAACCATCATCATACTTGTCGTGGCGGCCTTGGTGGGATGTGTGGAGGATAAAAAACTAAATCCAGATCTCTATTCAGAGCACTGGCGTCCGCAATTTCATTTTACTCCTGAAAAGAATTGGATCAACGATCCTAACGGCCTGGTCTTTTACGAAGGTGAGTATCACTTATTTTATCAATACAATCCTTATGGCGATACATGGGGCCACATGACCTGGGGGCATGCCGTGAGTAAAGACCTTCTGCATTGGGAACATCTGCCCCTGGCAATTGAAGAGTACATGGATCCCATCTCGAATGATAGTACCATGATTTTTTCAGGAACTGCCGTGGTGGATAAAGGAAATACGAGTGGCTTGTGTGAAGGCAATGATTGTATGATTGCGATTTACACATCCAACCTTCATAAAGACAACCAGGGATTGCGCCAACATCAAAGCCTTGCCTATAGTAATGACAAAGGCCGCACCTGGAAGCGATTCGATAAAAACCCCGTATTGGATATTGAGCGAAAAGATTTTCGCGACCCAAAAGTATTTTGGTATGAACCGGAAAAGAAATGGGTAATGGCATTGGTGGTACCAGATCTCTTTAAGGTTCAATTGTATCAATCACAAAACCTTACGGAATGGAAGTTGATGAGTGAATTTGGTGGGCAAGGCGATACACTTCGCATTTGGGAGTGCCCTGATCTATATCAATTGCCCGTTGATAATGAAGATGGAAAGATGAAATGGGTACTCTCCTTATCAGGGAGTCATCCAGCGGGGCCAACCTTTGTAGGCATGCAATATTTCGTGGGCGAATTCGATGGCACCACATTCAAAGCAGATGATAAGACTGTACGATACCTCGACTATGGAAAAGATTTTTACGCAGGCATTGTTTACAACAACATGACCGACCGCACCGTCATGATAGGTTGGTTGAATAACTGGACGTACGCCAACAAAGTGCCTACCACACCTTGGCGCGGTGCTATGGCCATTCCACGGAAACTTACCTTGAAAAAATTTGACACCGAATACCAACTTATGCAAGCGCCCATTGCTGAGTTAACGGCACAGCGCGGTAACGAAATAGCAAATCTTGAAGAGTACAGCGGAGGTTCGTTTGAAATTGAAGTAGAATCGGAACCTAACGCTGGTGAACTTGTGGAGCTATTCTCGTTTGAAAGCCAGCAGGTAACGGTGGGTATTGAAAATGGTTTTGTTTACATCGATCGAACCCGATCGGGTATTGTAGACTTCGATAAAAATTTCCCCAGCATTGACAGAGCACCGATTCTATCCAAAGGAAACGTGAAACTGAGAATTGTGGTGGATCAATCATCCGTTGAGGTCTTTGTGAATGATGGAGAGTCAACGATTACAAGTTTAATCTTTCCGAAGAGGAGAAACAAAATAAGACTTATTCACCGAAATAAAATTACTTCGCTAAAGGCGTGGGAGATTAAGTCAGTGTGGGGTAAAGAGTGATTTCAAAATCAACACTAACCCAACTCACTCAATGCTTTCACAAAGAGGTCAAGCTCCGAAGGCGTAGTATAAATATTTGGAGTGATGCGGCAACCTTGCACACCTGCACTATCGATAGCCACAGTCCAGATTTTGTACTTGTCGAGAAGTGTCTTTTGCAAATCCGCAGGTTTCATGTTTTTCACTCCTACGTTGGCAATACCACAGGAGCGTGCTGCTTCAGCAGGTGTGTTCATCACAATGTGTTTCATACTTCTCACTTTGCTGCTCCAGTAGTTTTGCAGATACCGAAGGCGGGCTTCCTTTCTTTCCGGCCCGATTTTTTGATAGAAGTCAATAGCATCAATAATTGTTAGATCTGTTGCTACAGGATGGGTACCCGTGTGTGCAAGATGCGTAATGTCTTCCTTCATGTTCCAATCAGCCATCAATGACCAGAGAGCAGGCGCTTTTCCTTTCTTGATATAAAGTAAGCCAGCACCAATAGGCACGCTTAACCACTTGTGCAAACTTGCTCCGTAATAATCGCAGCCCAAATCGGGTATAGAGAATTTTAAGTGTGCAAAGGTATGAGCACCATCCACCATTACTTCTACATTGAGACTGTGAGCCATATCACAGATCTTTTTAATGGGCAAAATCTGACCGGTAATGTTTACCATATGGCTCACCAATATCAATCGCGTCTTCGGTGTAATGGCCTTGCGATAGAGATCTACAAGCTCATCATCCGATGAGGGAAGATTGGGCACGGAGACAGTCTTGCGAACAATGCCGTAACGATTTTCCATCAACTTCAACATGTTCACAATGGAGCCATAATCCTGTTCGGCCATGATGGCTTCATCTCCCTTATTCCAATGGATGCCATTGATTACTGTGTCGAGCGATTCGGTTGTATTCCTGGTTAGCGCAATTTCATCGGCAGAGCAACCCGCAACCTCTGCCAACTTTGCGATCACAGCTTTTTTATTTTCAGATTGCACCGTGCGCATGTAATAAGAACCCTGGAAGTTTACCTCACGAATATGATTGAGGTATTTTTCCAAAGTTTCCTCAGGAAGAAAACAATAATAGCCGTTTTCAAGGTTAATATAATCCGGTTTCAATCGATATCCTTTGCGAACTCCCTCCCAAAAAAGTTCGTCTTCGGCCAATTCCGCTGAAGGAATGTGGGCGTGTTTTTCTACCCAGTGGCCAACCGATTCAAACGGTGTGAGGCCAGCCAAGCCAAGGGCCGCAGTATTTTTCAAAAAAGTTCTCTTATCCATGCTTACAAGATAAGAAAAGATAGCTTTTTTATGGAAGCTGTTTACGCCAATTCCTTCCTCTTTGGTTCCAAATCAAGTCTTTCAAAAATTATTAAACAACTAGTGGCCTTACGCTGTTTCTATTCTAAACTATAACTAATGAACATAATAAGCATCGGTATGCCCGTAGTAAAGACTTTCAAGCACGCAGTTTTAAAAACAGTCGAATCAAATCCGGAAATTGCCATTGTGGAGGCCACCGCCACCTACATTCCCATTGAGCAATTCAAAGAAATCTTTAATTCCATTGGTGAATTGGTAAAAGAAAAAAAAATCACCAAGCTCATTTTTGACAAAACTAAACTTACTGTATTTCATCAGCCTTCTATGGAGTGGTATTTTGTGGAGTGGAAGGAAAAGATGTTTGATCTGGGACTGAAAACTCATCGGAAAGTATTGCCACAGGATGAAGTCTTTCGTCAAAGTGTGAAGATTGGAAGAGAGAAAATAAAAGCTTCTCATCCCAACGGTAAATACACCCTGATGGATATTCAATACGCGGAAAGCGTAGAAGAAGCGATTTCAAAATAACATAATGGGAGATCCGTCAAGTGCAGGCTTAGATCATCAGGAATCTATTCTTGATGCCATCGTTGCCATCAAGGCTGAAATCGAAAATATCAAATCGATTGCAGAAACATTCAAAGGCAGTCATGAAAAGACCCGCTCGATGAGCGAGTCTTTTCAGCGTCTCTCTGCACTTGCAGGATTAATCGAAACGGAATCGACTTATTTTTTTGAGCTGAGTAATTGCAAGCATCTGATGATGAAAGATAATCTTGAGTACATTAAGAAGCTTGAGCAAGCGCTACAGGAATTGAAATCCTAAAAATGGTAAGTCCATCCTTGCTCTCCCAATTCAGCTTACCATGCAAACGCCAAACAATTTTACTTACCAGGTAAAGGCCCATGCCCTGACCAACTGATCGCTCAGAACCACGGTAAAACATATCGAAGATTTTCGGGGCTATGGATTGCGAAATTCCTTCGCCATCATCCGTAACAGATAATTGCAACTCACCACTCATCACCGAAGCATTAATCTCAACAAACCCTTCTCTTGGTTCACGAAAGATGATTGCATTTGATAAAAGACTTCTTACGAGGATTCTAAACAAAAGCTCGTCTGTGTTCACGTAATCTGCAGTAGTCACAAACTTTCTGAAATCAATAAGCTTAAAATTCTGGAGGTAACTTAGTTGCTGAATCTCCTCCTCGATCAGGGGGCCAACGGCCACAGATTTAATCTTTACTTCATCCAGTGTAGATTTCCCCAAAAGGTCAAGCGTATTCACCACGCTACTCATTTGGTACATCATCCGCTCAAAATGATTGCAGTATTCCTTCACACTCTCAGGAATAGCATCGGCCTTTAATAAATTCAGCACACCAAACATGGAAGTAACGGGCGTGCGCAAATCATGTGACGCTCGGTACAAGATCTGATCAAGTTCCTGGTTGCGATCGGTAAGCTCCTTATTCTTGCTTATCAACTCTTCCACTGCAGCGGTGAGTTCTTCCTTCTGCGCCTCCAACTCTTCAAATTTATCGGCTAGTTCGCTTTCACGCTCCATTAATTTCATGGTGCGCTCATCCAACAAGGCTGTCAGTTTTTTAATATCCTCTTCTTTCAACGCTAAATTCTCTTATTATAATTTTACTGGTTCACGATGCCCAACCCACGTGAAGCGCTTCGTTACATAATCAGGATTAGTAAACGAAGCATTGCCCGCAGGATTTCCTCCGGTAACGTGAAAATCGGAGAAGGCTGCATTCTGGTTCATATAAATTCCACCGGTGAGGTTAAATGATACAGGAGTGGCAGCCAGCGCCATTTCATCTGCTATTTTTTCTTTTACCTCCGCATTGGTGGTGTAGGCTCCACAAGATATTGCTCCGTGCTGCATGGCCATCTCTTGCGCAAGCGCAATGGACTGATCGGTATTTTTTGTTTTGATGAGCAATGCGATAGGTCCAAAAAGTTCTTTACTGTAAACTTCTTTTTTTGAAGCATCCACTTCTACTACCACGGGTGTAGCCACACGCGCATTCTTAAACATCGGGTTTTCAAAGCTGCGCGACTTTAACCAAACTTTGCCGGGAAGTTTTTCTGCTTCTAACACGCGCTCATTGGTCTTTTTATTTTGAACCGCACCTAACACAAACGGGCCGGCCTTTGGATTATCTACCAGGCCATTGATTTGTGCTACCAACTTTTCTGCAAACTGATCAAAAGAAACATTTCCTGCTGGTGTATTAATTCCGCTTTCAGGAATGTAAAAGTTTTGTGGCGCGGTACACATTTGTCCGCTGTACAGGTTCAGGGAGAAGGCAAGATTTGCGGCTGTCTTGTCGGCATCGTCACAAGAATCGAGAATCACCGAGTTGACACCTGTCTTTTCCGTAAATACGGTTTTGCCGGCCAAGTTTTCCAGGTAAGAACCGAAAGCAGAGTTGCCAGTGTAATCAATCAACTTCACCTCTGGATGCTCGGCTAATTCCTTCGTAATCATTTTATCAAACGTATCGGCTGCGAGTTGG
Source organism: uncultured Cyclobacteriaceae bacterium (assembly GCA_966095315.1). GTDB lineage: Bacteria > Bacteroidota > Bacteroidia > Cytophagales > Cyclobacteriaceae > ELB16-189. Next base: position 115,885 of record CBHTSG010000008.1, on the reverse strand, counting down.
CAAATGTTGGGATCAAGATTATTTGCTGCCAAAACATTTTGAATTTCTGCCACAACAATTGCGATGGGAAGGATTGCTCCCGGATGAGGCTTCACTAATACAGAATTGCCCGTCATCAGGCTTCCGTAAATTCCTGTAACGGAATTCCACGTTGGAAATGTTGAGCAGCCAATCACCAATGAGATTCCTTTCGGCACGGCACGCCACTCTTTGTTCAATTGAATATTGAATTTACCCATGGGCTTATCCCACAATGCTTTTCCGGGAAAGCGATTCAACTCTTCGTATCCGGCAGCGATTGCTTCCAACGCACGATCAGCGGCATGAGGGCCTGATGCTTGAAAAGCCATCATGTAGCCTTGACCTGTGGTGTGCATGGTTGCATAAGCGATCTCAAAAAATCTTCCCTTCATGCGCTCCAGCGACTCCATCAAAATTCCTGCACGATCTTGAACAGAAACTTTTCTCCACTGCTGAAAACCTTTCTTCGAGCGATCGATCAATGTTGAAGCAGAATAAATCGGATACGACACTTTTAATTGCTCTTGCAGGTAAGGGGATTCTTCCTGGCCTGCCCAATTTTCGGGTGCAATCTGTTTTAATTCTTCAAACTTCTTTCCCAGGGCAGCTTTGAATTTTGCCTGACCATCCGCATCCGCTGTTTCACCATAGATGGCCGGTGACGGGTTTTCCGGAAATGCTGCATAAAAAGTGCGCGCGTGCAGCGCTTCAATTGCTTTATTAATCGTAACCTGATGTTTTTCGAATAAACTCATGTGTATTAGTTATTTGATTCTATTTTATTTTGAGTATCGTTGAATCCCGCATTGAATCCTGCTACAAATTCTTTCCAGTCGTAAGCAAGTAGAATTAAAAACATAGCAAGCATTCCAAATAAAAAGGATTTGATATCTCGCTTCGTAATATTTTTCATACTGGTTATCTGATCGTTTTCGTTATTTCTGACTACCAAAGACTCTCTTCAGTAATTCTGTTGTGCGCGCTACCGGATCCTGCCGGATGTTTTTTTCTTCCTTTGCAATCACTGTAAACAATCCTTGCATGGCAAGATCAGTGGCATATTCATTCAGGTCTGGATTTACCTTCTCTACCAATGGAATTTTGTTGTAGCGCGTCACCAAATCACTATAGTATTTTGTTGCACTTACCTTATCCAATGAATTTTGAATAACGGGTTTGAATTTTTCGCGCAATTGTGCCGTGGTGGTTTTCTTTAAATATTGAGTAGCGGCATCGGGCTCACCTTTCAAAATTCCAAAAGCATCTTGAATGGTCATTGATTTGATGGCCGTGATGAAAATTGGCTTTGCTTCTTTCGCGGCATCTTCCGCACCGCGATTTAAGGTCATTACAAATTTATCAACCTCATTACCAAGGCCAATCTGACGAAGCCGATCCTCTACTTTCTTCACATCAGGTGGAAATGGAATTTTGATCTCAGGATTTTTGTAATACCCGTCCAGTTGCGAAGTAAGATCAGCGCCTTTACTAATACCATTAATGAGTGCTTCTTTCAATCCCTCTCCTACCTCTGTTGCCGTCAATGGCTTCTCGCCACTAACAGTCTTAGAAGCATCAGACAATGCCTGATTAATTTGCGCTGCAGTACAAGCCGACAAGACAAAAGCCAAAATCCAAAAATAACGCATGAGTAATTTAATTAGGCTCCAAATTTACCTTATGCGAAGCAATTTCCTAACGGGTATTAGTCAAAACCACTCGCGTATTTGCGCCAAATAGTATCACAATCTTTTAATCGCTTCAATAAGGCGGCAGCCCTATCCCTTCATTACGCTTTCCTTGGTTATTTCCTGAATGTTCTTGCACCCGGCCAATCCCATCGTTAACTCAAAATCAGAAAGGAAATTTCTCAACACCTGCTCAACTCCTTCGCTACCAGCAAGTGTAAGCCCATACACATAAGGTCTGCCGATACACACTGCTTTCGCGCCAAGCGCTAATGCCTTAAACACATCGGCACCACCGCGCACACCGCTATCCAATAGCACGGGTATTTTTTCTTTAACCGCTTCGACAATATGAGGAAGCGCCTCAAATGTGCCGATCGATCCATCCACCTGACGGCCACCGTGATTAGAAATGATAATTCCATCCATCCCGTAATCAATCGCCTTGCGCGCATCATCAGCATGAAGAATTCCCTTCAGCAACACCGGTAATTTTGTATGCTCACGCAAAAACTTTAAATCATCCCAGGTAATGGCAGGGTTGGAATAAATACTCACAAATTTTTGCACCGCCTTCATTGGCCTGCCGGACTTTAGTTTTGAAAAGAAACCTGATCCCGGATAATTGTTCACCATCTTAACCACACCGCTTAATGTTTGAAGTGTAATGTTTCGTTTAGCAGGAGGCTCTGGCTCATCCATCAATTTTTGAAACACCGGATCAGATGTATATTGAGCAATTCCTTTTCCATACAAGAAAGGAAGATAGGCCATGTCCAAATCGCGTGTGCGCCACCCCAGCATGGTGGTATCAAGCGTTACCGCAATGGCACTGCAACCGCATCGCTCGGCACGTTGCACAAAGCTTGCCACCAAATCGCGCGACTTGCTCCAATACAATTGAAACCAGTGTGGTGAACTGCCCATTGCGTTTGCCACTTCTTCCATTGACTTCGAACTCTGATTTGAAAAAATATATGGAATGCCTAGTGCTGCCGCAGCCCTGGCTACTGCAACATCCGCTTCTTCATGTACCATTTCCAAAACTCCGATGGGAGCCAGCAAAAATGGTGATGAATAGGTATGTCCGAATAATTCAATTTCAAATATTTCGCTCACTCACATCGCGCAACATACGTGGTACAATCTTGTAGTGATCAAATGCACTCCTGTTATTATGAATTGTACTTTCGTGGCCAGCCCCACCAATAATATAAGCTCGTGCCTCAGGCGTCATTGCCTTACCAGCAGCTTGCTCCAATTTTACACTATCAACAGGCAGCAGGGGATTTATACCTGCAAAACCATTCAAATATATTTCGCGCTGACGATGAATTCCGGAAGATGAAGTGGCGATCATAGCTGTAATTTAATGTGTAATTTAACCTTTTGTAATATCGGAAATAAGTACCTTTGAATTGAGGTTACAAGTTCATGGTAATTGAGAGAACAAAGAATAAGTTAGTCATCACTCTTTCCAAAGCCATTGATAGCTATGGCATGCAACGACTTATTGACTACGTAAAGTATTTAGAGGCTACCGCAGGCAGTAAAGCTAAACAGTCGGATATTGACAAACTTGCTGAGGAAGTAAATCAGATCTGGTGGTCAAAAAATAAAAAACGATTCAGCAAGTGAAGATTGTTGTTGACGCTAATATCATTTTTAGCGGCATACTGAACTGTAAAGGCAAAATCGGTGACCTGCTGATTAATTCATATGGCACTCTTGATTTTATGGCCCCTGATTTTTTGAGACAGGAGATCAAAAAGCATTACCCCCGATTATGCTCCATTTCAAAATTGAAACTTGAACAAGTCCAGGAAGCAGAGTATCAGGTTTGTAAAGACATAAAGTTTATCTCTGAGGAGCAAATCTCAAACGAAACCTGGCAAGAAGCGTTTGAGCTTGTGAAGGATATCGACATTAAGGATATTCAATATGTAGCATTCGTTATCTACTTCAATCGTAAGTTATGGTCGGGGGATAAAGTGCTCGTAAAAGGACTTGCTAAAAAAGACTTCAAAAATTTTCTAACAACAGACGAGTTATATCAAGCACGCGAACACATTAAGCTTCGCTCAAAACGCAAACGTTAACTTCTATAATCAAATGCAACAAATTAATGCGGAACTCCTCACCATCGGAGATGAAATTCTTTACGGGCAAATTGTGGACACCAACTCGCAATGGATGAGTGTGGAACTAAGTAATATTGGCGTGAAGGTGATTCGCAAAACCACGGTGGGCGATCAGGAAGACGAAATTCTTGCCGCTTTCGCGGAAGCAGAAAAACGTGCAGATATTATTTTGATCACCGGGGGTCTGGGCCCCACAAGCGATGATTTAACCAAACCCTGTCTCGTTAAATACTTCAATTGCGAATTGAAGATGAATGAAGAGGCGCTCGCAGAGGTGACAGAATTTTTCAAAAGCCGTGGCAGAGAACTAACAGAGATCAACCGGCAGCAAGCGGCATTGCCTTCGTGTTGTGAAAAGATTACCAACAAAATGGGCACCGCACCAGGCATGTGGTTTCATCGCAACGGAAAAGTATTTGTATCCATGCCGGGTGTGCCGCACGAAATGAAGCGCATGATGACAGATATCATTTTGCCGAAGTTGACAGAAACATTTCATGCTCCTACCATTGTTCACAAAGTGATTCGCACTGTAGGCATTGGCGAATCTTTCCTGGCCGATAAAATTTCTTCCTGGGAAAAATCACTGCCAGCGCACATCAAGCTTGCATACCTGCCAAACTTGGGAGAAGTAAAATTGCGCCTTAGCGGAATAGGAAGTTCAAAAGAAAAACTGGCTGAAGAAATTGAGGTGCTCACACAACAACTTAAACCCATCGCGGGCGAATATATTTTCGGATATGGTGAAGATCCTCTGGAGGTAGTGCTAGGGCGCACATTGAAAGAAAAAAAATTAACACTCTCAGTCGCGGAGAGTTGCACTGGTGGCTACCTCTCGCACTTAATTACCAGTGTGCCGGGCAGCTCTGAATATTTTTTGGGAAGCATGATTCCCTATGCTTACGAAATAAAAATGAGCCAGTTGGGTGTAAAGCCCGAAACCCTTGAGAAATATGGAGCGGTGAGTGAGCCCACCATTAGTGAAATGGCCAACGTAGTGCGCGCTCGATTCCACACCGACATTGGCGTGGCCACCAGCGGAATTGCCGGACCGGGCGGAGCCACACCTGAAAAGCCTGTGGGCACTGTGTGGATCGCCTACTCAGACAAGCACCAAACAGTAACGAGGAAATTACAACTAAGCAAAGACAGGATGATTAACATTCGAATGGCCTCCGTTGCGGTACTCAATCTGATAAGATTAAGTTTACCGAAGTAATCCAAAAAACAGATTTGGTCAAGAAATTGTAACTTTCCAGCGATTATGCGAAACCTAATGCTAAAGCCTGTAGCTGGTTTATTTTTGATTTGTTACCTGAATAGCTTCTCTGGCATTGCTCAAACAGGAGATGATAAACTCCAGTGGCATACCGATATGATGAAAGCTTACGAAATCTCGAAGGCCAGCAACAAGCCAATTTTTGCGTTTTTTACCGGCAGCGATTGGTGTGGCTGGTGCCATAAGTTGCAAAAAGAAGTTTTTGCAAAATCAGAATTCATCGAATGGGCTCAAAAAAACGTTGTGCTGGTTGAACTTGACTTCCCGGCTCGAAAACAACTTCCTCAGGAATTGGCTGCTCAAAATGAATCGTTAAAGCAATTTTTTCAAGTTCGCGACTTCCCCACCATTTGGCTGTTTGACCTTAGTAAAGATGAAGCAGCAAAGAGATTTAATATTTCTGCGATCGGCTCATTGGGATACCCTCAAAATCCGGAAGCAGGGAATGAGCAGATCAAATTTTTAAAAGATGCTTCATTGATTTTGGCTAATCGCAAAGTGGGTAATCCATAAATTGCTCCAAGTTGCTATCGTTCAAACGATTCAATTCTCTTGCGCTGTTCCTCAGGAATTTCGATTGACTGATGTGCAGCATAATCATAACAAACCAATACCGCCACTCCTTCAGCAATCGTTTCTTCCATTCCGTTTTTCTCACGAACAATAATCCACGATAGTTCAATACTCTTCTTGCCGAGCTTTGAACAGCGCGTGTAAACAAAAACAGTATCATGAATAAACAGTGGTGCACGATAATTGATGGAAATGTGCGCAAGGATGATTCCCTTCTGACTGCTCCACGTGGAATCCATACCTGCTACCTCCTCAAAATAGTTGATGCGAGCTATTTCTATGTATGAAAGATGATTCGCATTATTTACATGCCCCATAATGTCACCGTCTTTGAAGCGAAGCTGAATGGGCACTTTATGTTTGAAAGGTTGCATGAAGCAAAGATAGAATTATCAGCTCACGAGAATGAAATTTGCAATTATTCTTTACGATAACATAATCATTAAAACTATTCGTCATAACAAAAAAGCAGCCTTCTCTCGAAGACTGCCTTTCAAAATAAAACCAGATTAAAGCAATTAGTTGCTTGAGTACTTTGACTCACCCAATTTTGCGTGCGCTGCTGCCAGGCGCGCTACCGGCACGCGTGGCCCAGAACATGAAACATATGTAAGTCCAATTTGATGACAGAAATTAATTGACTCAGGATGCCCTCCATGCTCACCACAGATTCCTACTTTCAATTCAGGGTTATTCTTACGGCCATCCTCTACAGCCATCTTCATCAACTTACCCATCGCTTTGCGATCCAATACTTCAAAAGGATTATTTTTCAAAACTCCTTTTGAAATGTAGAATGGCAAGAACTTGTTCTCAGCATCTTCGCGTGAGAATGAGAAAGTAGCCTGCGTCAAATCGTTGGTGCCGAAAGAGAAGAACTCTGCAATATCCGCCAACTCTTCCGCTTGCAAACAAGCGCGCACTACTTCGATCATTGTTCCGAATTTGAAATTCAACCGAATTGCATTTTCCTTTTCAATAGATGCACGAATTTCATCCACAAATACTTTAACTTCTTTAAGTTCTTCGGCAGTACAAACCTGAGGCACCATGATTTCAGGGCGCACATCGATGGCTACTTTTTGGCAATCTGCTGTCGCTTCGAGTATTGCCTGAATTTGCATTTTATAAATTTCGGGGAAGGTGAGTCCTAAGCGCACACCGCGGTGACCAAGCATTGGGTTAACTTCATGTAATTCACGAACCTTCTTCAGCATCTGTTCTTTCTTCTGTATGGCCTGACCCACCAACTCAACGCCCATCATATTAAAGGGTGCAGGGGATTGTGTTGCCATCGTGACATCCGCATTCAGTAAGCGGAGACTTCCAAATAAATTAGCCACACCGCTTACGGTATCTTTCAAATGATAGAGATGCTCCAATTCATCGCGCAACACTTCTTCTGTTGGCAAGAACTCATGAATTGGAGGATCCAACAACCGAATGGTTACCGGACGTGGCGCCATCGCCAATAATATTTCTTTAAAATCCTGACGCTGCATTTCTTTCAATCGCATCAATGCAGACTCACGCTCAGCAGAAGTTGCTGCCAAAATCATTTCCACTACAACGGGTAGTCGATCCACATCATTGAACATTCTTTCTGTGCGGCACAGGCCTATACCCATTGCACCATACTCAAGTGCTTTTTTCGCAGCACCTGGCGTATCGGCATTTGCAAAAACTTTCAAGCGCGATTGCTCATCTGCCCAAGTCAGCAGCACTTTCAACTCATCAGAGAAGGTAGGCTCCACCGTAGGGATGATTCCCTGATAGACGAATCCTGTTCCTCCATCAATAGTGATGTAGTCTCCTTCATGCAAAACTTTTTCGCCTACTTTTGCTTGGCGTAATTTTGTATCCACCTGAATTCCTTCGGCACCAGCCACACAAGGTTTGCCCATACCGCGCGCCACCACTGCTGCGTGCGAAGTTTTGCCTCCTCGGCTTGTCAATACACCTTGAGCAGCAAAGAAGCCGTGAATATCTTCAGGCTTTGTTTCTTCGCGTACTAAAATTACTTTCTCTCCGGTCTTCCCTAATAATTCCGCACGGTCGGCATCAAATACAACATGACCGGAAGCAGCACCGGGTGATGCGGGCAAGCCCTGCGCCAGTGGCGCAACCTTGTGTAGTGAATCGAGACGAGGGTGAAGCAATTGTTCCAGCATATCGGGTTTGATGCGCAGCAACGCTTGCTCTTTAGTGATTAATCCAGCCTTCGCCATTTCAACGGATGTACGCACCATTGCGGTGGTATTCATTTTACCGTTGCGGGTTTGCAAACAATACAGCACGCCTTTCTCAATCGTGTACTCAAAGTCTTGCACTTCTTTATAATGGCTCTCAAGTTTACTGCGCAATGCTTCCAATTGTTTGTAGAGGTCAGGCATTTCAACAGCTAGTTCGCTCACAGCTTTTGGAGTGCGAATACCCGCCACCACATCTTCACCTTGAGCATTGGTTAGGTATTCACCAAACATCACATTCTCACCGGTGCCAGGATCACGTGTGAAGCCAACACCTGTGGCACAATCGTTACCCATGTTTCCAAACACCATGGTCACCACATTCACCGCAGTGCCATTGGCCATTTCAGGCGTGATCTTAAATTCTCTGCGGTAGTCAATAGCGCGCTTGCCCATCCAGGAATTAAAGACTGCTTTGATGGCAATCTCCAGTTGTTCATAAACATCCTCTGGAAATGGCTTGCCAAGCGTATCACTCACCACCTTCAAAAAGCGTTCACTGATTTCTTTGAGGTCATTAGCATTTAATCCGATATCAACTTTTACTCCTGCCCGTTTCTTTACTTCTTCAAAATGCTTGTCAAATTTTTCATCGGGCACATTCAACGCTACTTTACCAAACAGCTGAATAAATCTGCGGTACGCATCATATCCAAAACGTTCATTGTTGGTTTGCTTTATTAACCCTTTCAGTGTTTTTGAATTCAGTCCCAGATTAAGGATTGTATCCATCATGCCCGGCATAGACATGGCAGAGCCTGAGCGAACAGAAACGAGTAATGGGTTTTCTGGGTCACCAAAAATTTTTCCTGTAGCCTTTTCGATATTTTTAATTTGTGTGCGCACATCATTCATGAGCGCCTGAGGAAGTGTGCGATCGGGAGATGCAAGATAGTTGAGGCAAGCTTCGGTGGAAATCACAAATCCGGGAGGAACATTCAATCCAATTTGTGTCATCTCACAAAGATTGGCGCCCTTACCACCGAGTAGCTGTTTGTTTTTGCCATCGCCTTCTTTAAAAGAATAAACAAATTGTGTGGGCTTATTTTTGAGTTGAACCGGTTGGTCCATTTCAAGTATATCTGCGGTTTTCATAAGTGATCTGGTTTATTTTGATACCCTAAGATAATTTTGTCACTATCTGCAAAACATGATTTAGATCAGGCAGCCAGACGATTGAAATCAGTCGCAAAATGCATTACATTGAAGAATGCTAATACGCAATGCTGAAATGAGGGATGCCTCTGCGCTGTCGGTACTGTTGGGTCAACTGGGCTACCCGGCAACAACTCAGGAATGTGAGACCAAAATTTCAGGTTACCAGGAAGATGGCTACGCGCTATTGATGGGTGAAGTGAATGAGATAGTGATTGGCTTTATTGCATTGCATTGGTATTCCGCCTTTCACCACACAAAACCAATTGGGCGAATTGTAGCATTTTGCATAGCCGAGAAGATGAGAGGCACCGGGTTGGGGACGATCATGCTAAATTATGCAGAGAATTTTTTTAAGGAGAAAGACTGCCTGAAAGTAGAACTCACTAGCAACCTGCGCAGAAAAGAATCGCACGAATACTATTTCCGCAGAGGCTACCAACAGACTTCAATGCATTTTATAAAGTTCCTTAAAAAATGAGCGTTAGATATCCGCTTTCTTAAGTTTTAAATAACTGAAGAGATTGAAAAGAAACGCCCACGCAGCCGCAATGAGCACCGCCACAATGCTTACATAATCCTGTATTTCCTGAAAGGCATATCGCGCAAAAGGCAATGAAACTAAATTTGAAATGGATTGCATGGGAAAAAACTGAATCATATCAGGAACATAATCATCCACATTAGCCTTAATGATCTGCTCAATCATGTGTGATAGCATTAGCACCACAATCGTAAGGCCCGAACGCTGAATGAAAACTCCCAACATCAATGCGTAAGAAAGGAAAGCAAAAATCTCAAGGAAATAAGCGGGCAAAAATTGCATATCCGTAAAGATGTATTTGACTTCAATCTCCGGAGTGTAAATCAACCCTGTAACAAGTGCGATCAGGAAAATCATCACTACGCTCATCAAACTCAGCACCACATTGGTTAGGATTTTAGTTTGCAAAAATTCCCAACGGCTCAATCCATCAATAATATTCTGACGCAAGGTGCGATATTGATATTCGTTGGTGATCGAGATCACTACCATGATGGCAAGTACAATCTTGAACAGGCCACTAAACCAAATCAGGTTTTGCCAGATGTCAGGGAAATGATACAATGGAATTCGGTTGATGTTGATAGACTGACCAAATCCTTCGATCAAGCTTGCGAGCCACTTTAATATTTCCATTCCGCTGGCGGTGCTGGTGCCCAAAGTCAAGAAATACAAACCGCATATTACCCAGAACGTGCGGTAGCTGGTCATTTTCTTTAAATCAATTTTTAGCAGGTGCAGCATGGCCGGTATCGGATAAAATTTCCAGAAATTGTTTTTCTAAACTCTTCTTGCGCGTGGCAAGGTGTGATGCGATGATTCCTTTTTCGAAAAGGAAGCGATTCAAATCCTGGCTATGAAAGCCATCTTTCATCATCACCTGATAAATACCATTTTCCTTTTTGATGGTTCCGCTTCCCACAAACTCCTGAAGCAATACATTAAGATCGTCATGAAAGGCTTGTACTTCAACAACCTCCTCACCTTTGCCCACATTATCCACTGGGCCAACGTGCATCAACGAACCTCTCTTCAACACTGCAAAATGGGTGCACACTTTCTGCACCTCGTCCAGTAAGTGGCTGGCCAAAATGATCGTCTTGCCATCGGCAGCAATGCGCTTGATGATTTCTCGTATTTCTGCGATCCCCATAGGATCAAGACCATTCGTTGGTTCATCCAGTATCAATACGATTGGATCGCTCACCAAAGCAGAGGCAATGGCCAATCGTTGTTTCATACCCAGAGAGTAGGTTCGGTACTTATCATCCTTGCGGCCGCTCAGTTCTACCAGTTCCAATACTTTCGGAATGTTGTTTGGATCAGCGCCTTTAATCATCGCATTCAACTCCAGGTTTTTCTGGCCACTGAGGTAAGGATAGAAAATCGGGTGCTCAAGCACTGCGCCCACCTTCTTGCGCGTAATGTGTGTAGCCGGCTGACCAAACCAAGTAAAGCCTCCAGCTGTTGGGTTTACAACACCCATCAGCATACCCAATGTGGTGGTTTTACCGCTGCCATTGGGGCCGAGCATTCCAAATACCTGTCCTCGTTTTACCTCCAGGTCAAGTTGATTGACCGCGCAAAGCTTTCCAAAATTTTTAGTAAGCTTTTGAATAGATAATACTGTTTCCAAAAATGAGTGGGTTAATCGATTTGAACCTCTGCCTTCTTTTTATTTTTCTTTTTGGAATCCCCGTTCATGAAGTTCTTCACCTTGCCTCCGATGTCCGAACTTTCATCAATGGTTTTGAATAACGTGGTTGCTTTATCCAACGCTACCTTTCCCAAAATATCAAGCACGATGAGGCTGGCAGAATCGCTTGCCAGAATCACTGTACCCTTCACGTTGCCACCTTTCTCCTTGATGTACACATTGAAGTTGCGCCCCTGGTAGCGGCTGCTCATGATCTCCTCATAATCTTCGCCCTGATATCCGGAGACCAATTTCTTAAAATCAGCTACTTCAAATTTTTGCTTGGCTTTGTCGATCATCAAAAAACGCATCTTCTCAATATCCTTGATCAACTCATCAAAGTCTTTATCTTCTGATTGATTGAGCATGCGTAGGGTATTCTTATAAAAGAAAAGTGAAAGACCACTGCTGGTCTCGGCTAAATCTTCTGTGGTTTTTGTTTGAGCGTTTACTGCAAACGCAGAGGCGATCACAATTACGAGGGCCATTATTTTCTTCATGCAAGTCAGCCTTCAGGCCGCGGTTATAAATTGTGATATACTACTTCTTTTTTGGAAGAGGCTAATTTTTGAATATCAATCTCCCCTTTCAATTCAATGCCGATGATCTCGTCTTCATCTTCCACCAATACGAAGTACCGGTTCTGCTTGTTGTCATTTTGCTGAAGATAAATTTCAAAATATTCTCCATCATCTTTTACGGTTGCTAACGATTCAAATCCATCCGACTTCAAAACTTTTCGAAAGCCATTCACTGATAGATGCTGAGCTCTGAAATTTTCTTTCGGTATGGTAATCATCCGAATGTGATTCAATTCTTTAATGGCATCTCTGAATTCTTCTTCACCTGCCATCCACAACACTGTGCGGCAAAAAAAGCCACCCACACTTATGGAGTGAACATCCTCTGTTCCTTTGAAGTGATCTCTCAGCGTATCAAAGCTTTTGCTTTGTGCTCGAGCCGTGGTGGTAGCAACAATCAACAATAGAATGATTAGCAATGGGTTGGGTTTCATAATTCTCTTTTGGATAAAGACGTTAATTCATGAATAAAAGATGCTTGAGTAAAAAAACAAAAGTGGCCTGAGCAAATCAGACCACTCTGTTCACCTGTATAACTTTTAATCGTTTTTCTTGTCCTTCAGTTTATCCAGGTTCTGCAACCCATCCACATCCATCTTCTTTCCAATCTTCGATACCTGCTTCAAATCAATCTCTCCAAACAAACTCAGCACCATGAATTCTTCATTGCCTCCGGCTACCATCACCAGTTCACTGATCTTGCCGGGCGAAGTTTCTTTGATAAAGAATTTCATGTCTTTGTCTTTATCGCGCACGGTCATCAATTCTTCATATTCCTTTGAAGGGATCATGGCCATCGCTTCCTTGTACAAAGCACGCGAATCTCTGGTTTGTTCTTTGGCTAAAATGCGCAAGCCTTTTAGTTTGCTAATGGCATTAAGCACTTCCTGATCTTCTTTGCTCTCTACTTCCATATTGGTAAAGAGGTTGAACATTTTGCTGCTCACCGTTACCTGGCTAAACGATTCGTCACTTTGATACTTGGTGAAGAACTTTGAAATCGCATCACCCTGCGCCTGTGCTGCCACCGTCATGATCATCATCACCGCGCCAATCATTAACTTTTTCATATTCATTTTCAGTTTTTAATTTTTTGAATTTCTTTTCTAAATGCTTGCTGCCTTTGATTTCTCTTCTTCCTTGCTGTGCTGAATTTTTGATTCCGCTTCATTAAACATCTTGATCTTATTGGCTTCGCGCTGCGCCTTTCCAAATCCTTTTGATATCATCATCAACGCGCGCTTTGTTTCCTCAAACGCCATCTTCGGGTCGCTATACGTATCCGCAACTTCCGGTGGATAAGATTTGCGCACCTCCTGCCGCACAAAGTAAGTTGCCGCCACCACCACAATTACCCCGGCCGCAATGCGTGCATAATTGTACATCATTTTTACCACTTTGCCCTGGGGAGCATGGCTGGCAATTTTTTGTTTTACTACTTCATCAAAAGCCGGCTCCATCACCAACTGCTTCTGCTGTGCTTCAAAATACCGGAATAGTTCTGCTGCTTCATTCAAGCCCTGCGGAATCTCTTTACCCTGAAAGTAATCCCGCAATTCTTTTTCCTCCTCCAGCGAGGTTTCACATTTCCAGTACTTCTCCAGCAAAATTTCAATATGCTTAGAGTCCATACGCGTTAATTTTTAAAAGTTTCTCTCGCACGGCATTTCGGGCTCTGAACAGGTTCACCTTTACCTGGTTCATGTCCAATTCCAAAATGTCGCAGATTTCATTGTAACTGTACCCTTCCACATCCCGAAGGTGAATCACTTGCCGCTGCTTCTCGGGCAGTGCGCTGATAAATTGATTTATTCGTTGCATATGCTCATGAACTTCTACCCTCTCATGAGGTGTTAAACTTTCCTGTCGAATCTCTACTCCATCCTCCAGCGGCCCGGTGGCCCTCCGCTGCTTCATTCTTAATCGGTCAAGCGACAGATTTTTGGTGATGCGCATGCACCAGGCTTCCATGTTTTGGATTTCGGCCATCTGCTCCCGTCCGTTCCAAACTTTAATCATCACATCCTGCACCACATCCTTGGCCTCCTCCGAACTCCCCAAAAGGCGAAAAGCAAATCGGAAAAGCTTGTTTTTAGTAGGCAGAACCTGTGTTTCGAACATTTCGAGATTCATTGTTTCAAAAGCTAGACGCGGGTGTATCCACGATGTTACAAAAGAATTTTGATTATTTTCTGAGCGGTAAAGGTTAAGATACTTTGGGCGGCCGGGCGGGCTATCCGCTGCAAGTCCGTCCGCACACAAGGCCAGCACGCTTCGGGCTTTCCGCTACTATCCCTGCCGCAGAGTGTCAAAAGAATTTTATCGAGTGAATCTATAATTTCTAATTTTAAAAAATTAACCATAGGTATATGCTATTAAAAGTTTCAACGTTTAAATGAACGTGAATCGGATCATTATCCTTGCCTTTGCAATCCTGCTAACCAAGCCAATACTTGGCAGTCATTTACGTGGAGGTGAAATTACCGCAAGGTTAGTGGATTGTAGCACCAATACCTATGAGATTACACTCACACTCTACACCAATAGCTCCACTCCGGCCGCCCCCGGTGATGGAGTACTTTCATTTGGTGACGGCTCTGTCATTTCTCCTAAAACATTTACTATTAAATCAATCGATCAATTTACGGCAGTATCGGTTGCTGTCTTTAAGGTTAATTACAATTTTAAAGCAAATGGAAAATATCTGATTAGTTATTTGGAAGCAAACCGAAATAATGGCATTGTAAATATTAAAGGATCCGTCAATGTCCCATTTTATATTGAGTCCTTTCTTATGGTTGACCGTGCAAAGTGCCTCGGAACAATAGCGTTCAGTATTCCTCCGGTTGATCGTGCATGCGGCAAATTTCTCTTTACGCATAATCCTGGAGCAACCGTTTCCCTGACCGATAGTATATCCTATCAGTTGATTGCGCCTCAGCAAGCCAACAATCAATCCATTACAACTTACCAAAGCCCGGCTTCACCGGATTTTTATTCTTCATTTAGTTCGGGGAATGAACTCGGGAATGCTCCACCTCAGCTTACTATTGATTCCGATGGGACATTGCGATGGGATGCACCAGGGGCCCTTGGAGAATACATAATTGCTATTCGAGTTTTCCATTGGTCAAAAATTCAGAACAAGTGGACGATCGTTGAATGGGTGGTTAGAGACATGCAAATTATTGTTGAGGATTGTAAAACTTCAAGGCCACAGCTTATTCTGGAAGAAAAGTGTTTTATCGCTGGTCAACTTTTTGAGGATGACATTAGAATTAATAACCCATCAGGAGATCCTGTAATCATAGAGCTTTTCACTTCGGATAATTTCCACAATGCCTCGCCTCAAATTAATTATCTTAATAAGATACAATCTACAACACCACCATATGATACAGCCCACATCAAAATAAAATGGGATTTAACTTGTGATTTAATCCGGTCTGAACCTTATAAATTAATCTTTAAAACATCTGCTTTTACTAAAAACGGGCTGCGTATCTCAACCTTCACGGTTTGGACAGTAAAGGTGTCCGGGCCACCACCCACTATAAAACAACTCAATCTCAATGTTGCCCTTAAGGCTCTTCAAATTGATTGGGATGAGTATCCCTGCACAAACATTAGCACCATGGAGGTGTGGCGAAGAGTTGGCGCAGCACCGGACCAAACAGATTTTTGCGGCAAGAATTTATTGCCGTCATTAGGATTCAGCAAGATAGGGGAAAGTCAGTCGGGCAAATTTTTGGATAAGACTCTTTCTGCTGGAGCCACTTATTGCTACCGACTGATTGCTCACTTTAACTCACCTAATTTTGGGGTAAGTATATTATCCAAAGACACATGCATTGGTCCAATGGTTATCGATGCACCTGTGATTGTCAAAACATCCGTTAACACCACTAATCAATCGCAAGGAAGTGTAGTTATTCGATGGACATCTCCCTTTGAGATCAATAAATCGCTTTTCCCTAAGCCATATCTATATCATTTACTTCGCACAACGAATGGCGTTGATTATACACTGGTTAATCCAGCGAAATTAAGTGACACTACCTACATTGATGTAGCATTAAATACCCAGGAAAAAGTGTACGGCTATAAACTTGTGGTCTACTCCCCCCAAAGTATTGCAGGAGAAAACCCACTTGATACCAGTGCCCTTGCCTTCATGCCAAAACTCAACTACGAAGCATTAAACAATAGCATCAAACTCATGTGGAATGCCAATACTCCGTGGTCAAACTACAGCGCCAAATTTCCATATCATTACATATATCGTAAAAGACTAAACGAAACTGAATTTCATCTAGTGGACAGTATTGATGTGAGGCAGCGGGAGAATGAAAATTTCATGTACCAGGACCACGGAAAAAAAGTCGGTTTTTCATTGCAACCAAATACTCTTTATCAATACAAAGTTGAAACACAAGGCATCTATGGCAATAGGTTAATTGAGGAACCAATTCGTAACTTCTCGAACATCGTTACAGCACAACCGCTTGATAAGGACCCACCCTGCACTCCAACACTCACCGTTGAAACTCCAAGTTGTGCTGCACTTGATTTGTCAGATTGCTCAAGAGATAGTTATACCAATCGGCTCAATTGGTTCGATCAATTCAATTGTGGTGACGATATCGCGTTTTACGAAATACTGTACTTTGATCATTCAAATGCTGATTCAACTTTAATTGCAAAAAATCAATCAACATCCTTCGATCACACCAAAATCAACTCAATGGCAGGATGCTACCAGATTGTTGCTGTTGATTTTAGTGGTAATAGAAGCATTCCCTCAGAAAAGGTTTGCATTGAAAATTGTCTCAATACATTCTTGCCCAATGTTATTACAACAAACCGCGATGGTTTTAATGATAGTTTTCCGGGGTTATCAAACAGAAAAAGGGAAAGAGAGGGTAACACCTGCCCTCGATTTATTAGAGCATTTTCGATGAACATAGTTAATCGTTGGGGCAATACTATTTTCGCCATAAGAAATGGCGCACCCTCAGCTGAGTCAGAATGGACCGGGCTTGACCAATCGGGCAAAGAATTACCTACGGGGATCTATTACTACCACATTGATATCCAGTACTACACAGCACACACTGAATCAGAAATAAAATCATTCAAAGGATTCGTTCAGTTAATGCGATAGGAGAAATAGACTCACCGCCAATATGCAGGTGAAAGCAAAGCAGCGGTCGATGATAATACCGACCGAAGGGCATTTTCCAAAAACTTATGTCTCTTTTGCTATCTTCACATGCCCAACAATCCTATGGAAGAGCCACAAGAAAAAATTATTGAATTCAATCGGTACGATACGGTAATCTCCGCCAGTCTGGCTAAAACCAAACTGGATGCTTACGGTATTCCCTGCTTTCTATCAGACGAACATTTCGGAAGCCTTTATCCATTTTCAAACGACCTGATGCCAGGGGTGCGACTCCATATTTTTGAGCGCGATAAAATGAGGGTGGTTGAAATTTTAACGGAAGAATCAAGCGATACTTCCGGGGTTGCCGATCATCCCAACACTTAGTAACTTTCAATCATGTCAGGTAAATTTATTATTGGAGTGATGGGACCTGGTGAAGGAGCCACTCCGGATGAGAACACATTAGCGTACGCACTGGGTGAAGCGATCGCTAAAGAAAAATGGATAACACTCTCTGGCGGCCGTGCATTTGGCGTGATGGATGCTGTGCTGAAAGGTGCAAAAGAAAACGGTGGCGAAACCATAGGCATATTACCGGGCAGCACTGAAAGTGGTGGCTCTGAATATGCAGACATCAAAATCATTACGGGCATGAACAGCGCCCGCAACATCATCTCTATCCTCTCCAGTCATGTGATTGTAGTGTGTGGTATGGCCTCTGGCACCGCCTCGGAAGTGGCGCTTGCCATAAAAACCGATAAGCGCATTGTACTCTTACAGCAGGATGACCTTACGGTGAAGTTTTTTAAGAAGCTTGGTAGTTACAAAGTCAAAGAGGCCAATACAGTGGAGCAAGCAATTATGCTGATACGTGAATTCCTGGCAGTAAACCATTAAAATTTTCTGAGTACCCATAAACGAAAAACGGGCCCACCATGCGAGCCCGTTTAGAGAGAAATGCTTGCGTTAGAACATTTCACTCAAACTTCGAGATAACCTTTTACCTGAAATTTTAACAAACCTAATGTAAACCCAACAAAGAAAGTCATTCGCCATGGCAATCAAATTGCGAATACCATTAGAAAAAAATTAGAATTAAGGCTTAAGGTTAAAGACAACATTTACAGTGGTGCCAAGACCAATTTTAGAATCGATTACCACGAAGCCGTTATGTATGGATATGATTTTTTGACTCAAAGAAAGCCCGATACCATAACCTTTTATCTGCGAAGTATTGTCCGTTCGGTAGAAGGGCTCAAATACATTTTCTAGTTCCGATTGCTCAATTCCCGGTCCGCGATCAGTCACTTGAATCTCCATTTTATTTTTGGAGCAAATGAGTGAAACCGTGGCGGTATGATCGCCTGAAAATTTGCACGCATTTTCGATCAGGTTCTGAATCGCGGTCTTCAATAGGTAAGGATTCGCATTCAGGTAAAGATCTTCTTCATTTTCCGGGATGGTTACGGTTTGAATATCTACCCGGTATGCCTCACTCATACCTTGCACATCATCACGCACCTCCCAAAGCACCTCATCAATACGTGTGGGGCTCATGGTAAAGCTCCGGTTATCACGGTTGAGTGATGCCAGATCCAGGAGGCTATTCGATAATTGATTCAACTCTTTGATGTCTTCCAGCACAGATTCGGTTGTTGCTTTGTACTCTTCAATGGTACGGTCATTTAGCAAAGTAACTTCCAACTGCGAGGTTATCTTGGTAAGTGGGTTTTTTAATTCGTGCGAAACATTTGCCACAAAAGTCTTTTGCAGGTTAAAAGCATTTTCCAATCTGCTGAGCAATCCATTAAAAATAGAAACCAACTTACCAATCTCATCCGGCTTGTCATCGCCATGTAGTCGCTGACTGAGATCATTGGTGGAGATGCTATGCACCTCGTTCATCACCTTTTTGATAGGCTTTAATGCCCTGCCAGAATAAATCCATCCTGCTGCCCCTACGATGGCTATCATCACCAGATACAACACGATCATGAGGTTTTTTAAATCAGCCATCCTTGCATGGCCGTCACGATCGACAGCGCCCGCAATAATAACATAGTTTTGTCCACGGTCGCGAAAGCGAACCCCCAACACATCAAACTCACCCTGAATAAATTTTTGCTCGTAACCTTTTTTGATTTGCTCCAATTGCCATGCGCTAACCTCAAAATTCAATGAGTCATTGTTGGTATAAATACTTTTCCCATCTTCTGTGAAAACCGAAATGTTCTCGCGAAACATGACATCACGCTTGGACAGGTCAATGGTCTTCAACAAGGCTGAATCAACTTGCTCAACTTTCAATAAAAGGATTGCAGAAGTAATCGCCTTTTCGCGAAGGCGTTTAAAAAATTCATCATCGCTGTGCTGACCCACCACATAGTAAAGCGAGAAAAAAGCGATCAGCAAAATGCCTCCTACCAGCATCGTGAATTGAAAGGTGAGGCGATTACGAATTTGCATGACTATTCATTCCTAAGCACGTACCCCATACCAAATTGTGTGTGAATGAGCTTGCGGTCAAAATCCCGGTCGATCTTTTTTCTCAGGTAGTTAACATAGACTTCAACCATATTAGTACCCGTATCAAAATCAACTTTCCAGATATTTTTTGCCAGTTCAGCGCGCGAGATTACTTTTCCCTGATTTCGAAGAAAATACTCGAGCAGTGCAAATTCTTTTGCCGTTAGTTCAATGCTCTTCCCTTTACGGGTAACCTTTTTCATATTCAAGTCCATCATCAGGTCATCAAACTTTAAGATATTTTCCTCTGGCTTTGTTCTGCCATGGCGCTTCACAATGGCTTTTATCCGGGCGAGCAATTCACGAAATTCAAACGGTTTTGCAAGGTAATCATCGGCACCATAATCAAAGCCTGAAACGACATCATCGGTAGTGCCCAGCGCGCTAAGCATCAGTACAGGTGTGTCAATACTGGCCTCGCGAAGTTCTTTGCATAATTCACGGCCGTTCAATCCTGGTAAAATAATATCGGTAATGATTAGCCCATATGAATTCTGAATGGCCATTTGCTTTCCAGTTTGCCCATCTGTGGCCGCGTCAACTTCATAGTAATTTTCTTCCAGTCCCTTTTTAATGAACTGAACGGTTTTAGGCTCATCTTCAATCAACAAAATCTTCATGAACGAACTTAGAGATCAACAGTAATCTAATCGTAATATAAAAATTAGAAATTAATTAAAAGATGGCTGCAGCAATCGTTTGTGAAAATATATAGCCACACCAAATCGATCAGAGAATGGTAAGTTCAATCAGAAAAATTTATTAATCGGAAACCGATGAACAGATAAACGAATTATTCTTTTAATCTTTTGCGGTAACTGGCAAAAACGCGCGATTGCGAAATAAACCCAATATATCGTGAATCATTGACTACCGGAATGTTCCAAACCGCGTACTTGTCAAATTGCTCCATCACCGTAGTCATGTCTTCATGAATATTTACTGTAACCAGAGGTCGTTGCATGATTTGCTTAACTAATGTTGATCCATATCGCGAGGTGTCAAACATAATTTCCCTGATATTTTCCAACTGAACGATACCTTGTAAACGATGCTCAGCATCCACTACTGGAAAAAGATTCCGTTTAGAATGTGCTATAGCATTCACCAACTCGCCCAAAGTTGCCTGATCAGAAACTACGGCAAAATCATGCTCCACCAAATCAACAATGGAAATACCAGAAAGAACATGATTGTCTTTAGTCAATCTGACCGATTCAGAAAACTGTTTTAATTTTCGTTCATCCAAAGAATTGGGATTGAAATAGCGCGATGTTGCTGTACTGAGTGCTGACACAATCATTAACGGAATCATTAAATCATACCCACCGGTTATTTCAGCAATCAGAAATATTGCCGTGAGCGGTGCGTGGAAAATGCCCGTGAGCACGCCCGCCATAGCCACCACAGTGAAATTAGAAACCGGTAAGCTTACAAAGTCCGTGGCATTCACTAAAAAAGCAAATGCAAATCCCAAACACGCTCCAACCAATAATGAAGGCGCAAAATTTCCTCCGTTTCCTCCAGCAGTAAGGGTTAACGATACAGCAAATGATTTAAATAAACCAATGCAGAAAATAATTAATCCGATCAGCCAGGGATTAACCACTCCGTTAAAAAATGGGCTTCCCTCAAAAAGCCTTTCGGGCTGATTGAGTGATAACGATTTGATGGACGAATATCCTTCACCAAATAATGCAGGAAAGAGAACAATAAGCATCCCCAATAAAAATACGCCCAATGCAAAACGCGCTAAAAATGGATTGACGCCCTTAAGCCATGATTCCGATCGGAGAAAAATAAAATTATAAAAGACAGAAACCACTCCGCACAATGCACCCAACAAAACGTAATAAGGAATATTTTGATAATTGAACTGACTAATGTTCCTGAACGAAAGAAGAATATCCTCATTCAGAATAATAATTGAGGACAGTGCACCAAGCGCACCGGCTATTAGAAGGGGTATAAAAGCGGAGATACTAATGTCCACCAGTAATACTTCAAGCGCAAACAAAACTCCGGCAATAGGAGCATTGAAGGCCGCAGCAATTCCCGCTGCAGCACCGCAAGCCAACAACAACGTGCGATCGCGATAACTGATTGGAAAAATGGAAGCAAAGGAAGACCCTACCGCTGAGCCCGTTTGAACAATAGGAGATTCCAGACCTGCTGAACCACCAAGGCCAACTGAAACCGCACTGGTAGCAACATGGGCATACATTTCATGTGCCGGAAGGTGAGAGGACTTCTTTGCAATCGCATTTAATACGTGTGAAGTTCCTTTGGCTAAGGTTCCCTTAAATGCTATTTTAACGATAAGGTATGTAATAAGAATGCCAATGGCGGGAGAAATAAAATAAATCCAATTGTAAACTTTGGCCAGAGAGGTGAGGCCGCCTTGTAAGTGGTGAACAAGAAACTTCAACAGCACAGCCATTATACCTGAACCCATCCCGACTACCACCGAGGCATAAATTAAAAATTGCCGGTTGGATAGTCGATGAAAAAGTAAATTCAGTAAGTTTCTAAGTCTTAATAATCCCCGCAAAAAAGGCCTTTGCATCGTTACATTTTCACCACGGTGAATTCTACCCTCCTGTTATTGGCGCGGCCTTCTTCGGTATCGTTCGTGTCAATCGGTTTTGATTCACCATAACCATGTGCTTGCAATCGCGATGAATCAATTCCCTTGCTGATGAGGTAATCCACCACCGATTGTGAGCGTCCTTGTGAAAGATTTTGATTGTATACATCAGAGCCTTTGGCATCCGTGTGGCCAGAAATTTCAATCGACACATGCGAATTAGTCGTTAAGAAATCCACCACTTTATCCAATTCGACAAATGATTCAGACTTGAGCGTTGTTTTATCAAAATCAAAATAGATATTCTTCAAGCGTACGGTGAGACCAACTTCAATGGGCGCAAGGTATACATTCTTTACTACAGGAATGATTTCATCGTTGATGACCTGGACACTATCCGAACCATTTAAAAATCCTTCAGCAGAAGCTGTTAAAATATACCATCCGGTGCTGCCGATATCCTGTTGATATTTTCCGTCTTTTGTCTCAGGCTTATAGTTTACACTCCTATCATTCTTAAAAACAATTTCAACTTTTGCATTGGGTATGCGCTGTTCGTTTTTCTTGTTGAGCACCTCCCCTGCCAACATCAACTGCTTAGCAAGCGGAGTCAGATAAATATCTACATGAAGTGTAGTGTCCCGATTCAGCTTTGGTACTTTATAGTTTTGGGAAAACGGTAAATATCCACTGGCCTGCGCACCAATGGCGTACTCATCTACTTCTTGTATGCGTGTTTCAAAGTGTCCCGCTGTCGTAGTCTTTAGCGAAATGGGCTTGGGCTGTTCTTTCAATTTCACATCTACAGAAGCTACCACAGGTTGTTTCGTTTTTTGACTATAGGTATTGCCGGTGAGGAGAATTTTGATGTCGCGTATTTTCAAGATGAACAAATCAAAATTTCCTCCGTCCACACGCGCACCCGAGCGGGCAGTGAAAATGTTTCCCTTTGCGTCAATTGAAAAATAAGCATCGCCCGATGGCGTATTCACTGACCGCCCAAGATTGACAGGCTCGCTCCAATTAAGCCATGAATCATCCAGGCGTGTAGATTTATAAATATCCGTACCGCCTACTTTATCTTTTGAAAATCGATCACTTGAGAAGTACAATGTCTTTTGATCGGGTGCTAAAAAAGGGCTGTAATCATCGGCTGGCGAACTGATCTTGAGCTTCACCGGCTTGGACCAATGCCCATCCTGCTGTAGACTGGAGAGATAAAGATCACTGAATTTATCAGCAGCCTTTTCGGAGAAATACATGATTAGCTGCTTGCCGTCTGATGAAATGGTAGCACCATTAAAAATACCTTTGTTCATCGCATCAAAATCCGTGATGCGAAGTTCATTCCAGTTTCCACCGGATTGAGAAACTAGAGAAAATCCTTTCGAATTTTTTGCGCGGCCACCGCGTATTAATAAAGAACCATCTGGCAGCACATTGAACACCTGGTTAAATCGGTTCTGGTTAAATGGTGCACCCAAATGTTTTGCCTTTGTCCAAACTCCTTTGTCATCCAGCATGGACACCCATATGTCCTGGCTGTTGTCTTTACCATAGGTGTTTTCCGGATGGTTGCTCACAAAAAAATACAATTCACGACCGTCAACAGAAATCACGGGCGAAACATCATGATAGAGTGTATTCACATTATCATTCATTTTCACCAACTCATAGCGCGGGCTAAATTCCTGAGCAATTACCTGAAAGCCAAAACCAACAAAGACAAGGAGAAAGATATACTTCATTAACAGGGCGTTTTGTTTACTTAATTTGGAAGGTTGAAAAAACCTCTGCCACTCATGGCAATGGCTACAATAATAATCACAAATGCGATGGCATTATAAACGAACAGCCGCTTGTGTTTAATTACCTGCTCGCTGGTTTTTTTCATGGAAATTCTACCAATTGTAATTAGTGCGATGGCCACAACCATCATAAATGCATGCTCCACCAGCCAATAGCGCATTTGCGGATCCTTCATGGAATCGCCACTAAAAACTACATGCGAACTGGTTGTGTATAATGCTATTCCTAATACAAGTTGGGTGTGAGCAAGAATGAAAAGCCACAAGCTAACCTTATCATCTGTAGCGCCAAAGGGTGACTTATTTAACCATCCCATCAGCGATCTTCCAATAAGAACGATGAGGAAGATCAGCGCGAAATAACGTACAACCGAGTGTGTAAGTAAAAAAATGCTAGTCATCAGATATATATTTTGTGGACGAAATTAAGGGAACTTAATGACTTTTCCTTGTGCAATCTTGAATGGTGGATAGGTTTATGCAGCGCTTAAATTCAAATATTCTCCTACTTTTATAGTCCTAAAATTCAATGAATTATACCATGAAGTTTCTCAGTGGTGTGCTCCTTCTTCTGTTTGCAACGAGTTTTGACCTCAAAGCACAACCCGATACTGTAAAAGTGGGCGCCTATGTGATCAGCATTCATGATATTAATTTTCATGATAAGGAGTACACCGCCAGATTTTGGCTATGGTTTGTGCACAACAATGCTGATTTTGATTTCTCTAGCCAACTGGACATTCCAAATGCAAAAACGATTGATGTGCCGGAAATAATCAATGACAGCACGGACGGAAAGGCTTGGGTGATTATGAAGATGAAAAGTACGATGAAAGAGAATTGGAATGTCATCGATTTTCCGTTCGATCAGCAGCATTTAAAAATTCAAATTGAGAATACACTTTTTGATAACAGAAGCCTGGTATTCAAAGCCGATGTGCAGGGAAGTAAAGTGGATAAGGAAGAAGCCATTGACGGATGGCAAATCAAAAACTTCAACGTATCCACAACCGAAAATGATTACGAAACGGGTTTCGGGGATGAGAAGACTAAGGGCCAGGTATTTTCATCTTTTATTTTGGAAATGGATATTGAGCGAAATGCATGGGGCCTGTTCATGAAAATATTTATCGGCATGTACATCGCATTCATGATTGCCGTAATCAGTTTTGTGCCGCACCCATCTGAGTTTGAGCCGCGTTTTGGATTGCCGGTCGGTGGTTTGTTTGCCGCAGTTGGTAATAAATACATTATCGATTCACTTCTCCCCGAATCTTCAACCTTCACCTTGGTAGACACACTTCATGCCCTTACCTTTTTTGCGATTTTTGGGATATTGGTGGTTTCTGCTATTTGTGTAAAGTTGTATGACAACGGTAAGCTCGATGAGTGCATGAAGGCAAACCGAAGAGGATATCGGATAGTGATTGGCTCTTACCTGGTGGCCAACCTCATTTTTGTGATCCTGGCGATCCTGTAATTCAAACTTTGTTCTTGGTGTCGATCACGATGGTAACTGGTCCGTCATTGATAAGAGTAATTTTCATATCGGCACCAAACTCTCCTGTACCAGCGGGTTTTCCCAATGCCGCGCTTACACTTTTTACAAACTTTTCGTAGCGTGGAATAGCAACCTCTGGCTTCGCAGCTTTGATATAGCTGGGGCGATTTCCTTTTTTAGTACTGGCATGCAGCGTAAACTGACTAACGATTATGATGTCGCCTGATTCATCGATAACACTTTTATTCATTACACCATCCGCATCGTCAAAAATGCGGAGGTTCACAATTTTTGAGGAGAGCCAATCGATGTCTTCATCATTATCCGCATCTTCAATGCCCACTAAAATCAAAAGCCCTTTTTTTATTTCTGATTTAAACTGGCCTTCAATACGCACTGCCGCTTCCGAAACACGCTGGATAACCGCTATCATAATTGTCTTTTAAAATTTCTGAATCTCAATCGATTCTAAAATGATATTCCCGCTCTTCTCTTCGCTCGCTTTGGCAAGCATGGCACGAGCCACTTTAAGAGATTCAATGGCCTTATATTTTTGAGGGATTAAAAATCCAAAAATTTTATAAAAGATCTTAGCAGCATCTTCACCCGAACGTTGCTCTTTACGCGGCCCTACTAACAAGGATGGTCGGAAGGAATAAAACGAATCAAAGCCGATAGCGCTTATCGCATTTTCTACCTGACCTTTGCATCGGTTATAAAAAATACCAGACTTTTCACTCGCCCCCAAAGCAGACACCAGTAAATATTGTTTTGCACCCTGCTCCTTGCAAATTTTCGCCAGTGCTATTGGTGCCTCCACATCTACTTTCAAAAATGCTTCCTGTGTTTTTGCTTTTTTTATGGTGGTGCCCAGGCAGCAGAAAACATCATCGCATTTCAACTCCGACTGATGCGCTGGCAATTGACTCAACTCGCAAACCAGATTCCTGAGTTTAGGATGATTTACCGGCAATGATTTTCTGCTGATCGCAATGACATGATCATACCGATCGCTATCGAGCAACAGATTCAATAACTGCCCACCTATGAGCCCAGTAGATCCGGCCAATACAGCCACTTTTGCCATGGGTTAAAATAATTGCTGAATTTCCTTCTTTAATTCGGTAAGCGCATGGCCAATGGGATCCACTTTTTTATCCATCACCATTTCAAAAATCTTTTTAGAAAGTTCAATGCTGGAGGCTTCGGCCGATACGCGCATCGATGCTTCATTAATCAAAATAATTAAGTCCTCTTTTGCATTTTTGATTTGATTCCAGACCTCCTCGCTCATATACACTTGCTGTGAGGCATTGTGATTGTATTCATTACGAATTTCATCCAATAATATCTTTTGAAAATCCTTAGCTGACAAGCCTGCCACCGTAAGGCGAATAAGAAGGTTTTGAGGTTGAATGCGCTCGAGAAAAAGAGTCATGCGCTCATAAGCCTGCATACGAGCCGGTAGAATCGTCTCGATGCTCCGACTACGCACTTCCAATTTTTTTAATTCGATCTCGCGGACAATAAAGGACTTCACCACCAGGTAAACGGCATAAAGTACTACAGAAGCCGGTATTAATATTTTTCCAAACTCAATCAATGCATTCATCAGGGAATCATTTAAGGTTCAATTCTGTTGGAAATTTAGATAATTTTGAACGCTATTCAGCAATAATATCATGTTTGAAAATGTTAAGCCTGTTGGACTCACGGAACGTGCCGCACTGGAAGTTCGTAAGATCATGGAGACAAAAAATATTCCTGAAGGCTATGGCTTACGGCTGGGCATAAAAGGCGGTGGCTGTGGCGGAGTTTCTCTCATCATCGGCTTCGATAAACAAAAACCTACCGATCTGTCTTACCACGTTTCCGGAATTCCAGTTTACGTAGATAAAAAACATACCATGTACCTGATTGGCAAAGAGGTGGACTTCTATGACGGTGCCGATGCGAGAGGTTTTATGTTTGTCGATCAGATCAAAAACTAATCACCGCACTTTCGCCACTGTCACTACTGCTTTCTTGCACACACCACCAATCGGTGGATTAAATTTTGAAATTTTCACCTCCACGGCTTTTGCTTCATGAAATGTTTTCAAGGTTTGGGCGGCAATGGAGTGCCCCACCGTTTCCAATAGCTTGGATGGCTTCTCCATCTCCGATTTCACAATCGCGTAAAGTCCTTCGTAGTTGATAGTGCCCGACAAATCATCATTGAAGGCAGATTCCGAAAATTCGGTATCTACAAGGATATCTACTTCAAACTTATTGCCCGAAGAGCGCTCGTGCGGATACACTCCATGATAGGCGTGAAACTCCAACCCTTCAAGGGCAACCTTGCCTGTCATTGAATGTCGTCAAAAAAAGATTTCTGCGATTTAAATTGATCAGTCATCGGAATTTTTACCGGCTCTTGTGCCACGGGCTCCGGTGCAGGCTGCTTTTTCACAACGGGCTCTTCGTTGGGGAACAGGGCTTTCTTGGTCTCGCGCTTGGCAAGAGCCAGGTGCTCATCCGGATCAAAATCACGCGTAGAGGTTTTGGCGCGCTCAACGCGATCAATCGTTTCTCCTGCCAGTCGTTTCAAATCAGAAAGGAGATTGTCTTTATGGAGTTCTAATGTTTTGTAATGCTGCCCCAGCGTTCGCAAGCGTTCTTCCATCTCACCCAGCATTTGCTTTGAAATACTTTCAGACTCTTCGATGGTGTTTTTTGCAATGGTCTTGGCTTCATTGAGCATACCATCGGCTTTGAACTGGGTTTCGCGCAAAATAAGTTCGGCAGTTTTATTTGCCTGATCAATCACATTGGCACCGGTATCTTCTGCGGTTTTCAATGTTTTAAAAAGTGAGTTTTCTACTTCACGAAGCTTCACTACTTCGCGCTCGGTGGCTTCCAGCTTTATACGAAGTTCTTTGGTTTCATCGAGCACACGCTCCCACTCTTGCGAGAGGGTTTGCAAAAAAGCGCTCACTTCATCTTTGTCGTATCCGCGCAGCACTTTTTCAAATGCCTTCTGGCGAATTTCCAAGGGCGTAATTTTCATGACACGGTGGGTTTTGTGGTGGTAAGATTAAAAAGTAGGTTCCATACAGAAATAGAACGATCATCACTGGCACTAACCAGTTGATGTTGAAACGATGTCCATAACAATTTGTTGACGGAGGTTCCATGACCCGCATGACGGGCCTTATCGATTACTTTGAGCAGCTTAAAACTATCGGACTGCCACACCTTAATGGACTTATCCATGCTACAAGTTACGAAATGTTTACCATCTGGACTAAAATCAAGATGATTGATGGCAAAAAGGTGGGCAACTACCTCCTCGCTTTGGATATAATTTGAGGTGACATCCCACGCTTTTAATCGGGCATCGCGCGAGCCGCTGATCAGAAATTTATAGTCGGGCGTATAGCGCAGGGTAAAGACTGAGTTAGCATGCGCTTGCCACTCTTTTATCAACCTCATATCCGACAAGGAAAATATTCTGATGAAGTTATCACTATAGCCAACAGCAAACTCTCCACGGCCAAGGTTAACGGCAATCGTCCTTGCACTCTTTTCTGATGCCAGTATTTTCCCCGTAATATTCCAGTTTATCGTATTCACCTTCGTGATTGATCCATCCCCAGCAGCCACTAACAACTCATCACCATAAGATTTAATATCAAAAATAGAAGCTTTGCTAAGGTGTAGCGAAGCAACCTCCTTTTTGTTCTTCCAATCCAACGCATGGATGCCATCATAATTGTGACCCACCATTAAAAGGTTGTGCTGAGGCAAGTGGTGCAACGCATAAATCGAATTGGGCAACTTAGCAATCAGGTCTCCCTCTTCCGGCTGCTCGAGATTCCAGGCCACCACCATACCATCGCCAGCGCCCGAAAAGAAAAGATGATCTTCACCCGCAGGCTCCAGGGTATAAACACAGTCGCGATGGCCGGTTAAAGAGTGAATTCGATTTACTTGAACACCGCTGCTAGTCATCCGATACGTTGTGGTAATGCGAAGTCAGATTTTTTCACAAAATTGGAGGATAAACAATTACTAACCAATGCCTCTTCAAAGCTTTCAAGCAAAAGATCAACAAAGCGGGTGGGCACTTTGGTTCATCACGGAATCGGAAGAAGCACTGCAGCAGCACGTTCATGAGAGCATTCCTGTGGAGATCACCAGTCATCAAAAAAGATTAGAGTGGCTTGCAGGGCGTTTACTAATCAAAACACTGGTGGAGAAATGTGGATTGGTATTCCAAGGGATGACGAAAGATGAGTTTGGGAAACCCCATCTTATTCACCACTCGCATTTTATTTCACTCTCACACTCGTATCCATTCGTAGCTGCACAAATCGACCAATATTCGCTGGTTGGAATAGACATTGAACAGCCTAAGGAGAAGTTATTGAAGATTGCGCACCGTGTTCTTTCGAAAGAGGAGGTGCAGGATGCCGGCATGGATACGGTAAAACATTGCGTGTACTGGTGTGGAAAAGAGGCGCTTTACAAAATTGATGGCAAAAAAGGACTTCACTTTATCAATCAATTAAACATAACTCCCTTTTTGTTGGAAAAGAGTGGAAAACTTCATGGCATTATTTCAAGCAATAGTGGCAAACAAAAAGTAACTTTAGGATATGAGGTTCATCAAGATTTTGTAGTGGTGTACACGATAAACTTAGCGTTATGAAATATTTCAATCCATCGCCTTTCAGCATTCAAGATTCGAAATTCAAGATTCGAAATTTGTTTACCGTATTGTTCTTAACGCTTTCCTTAAGTTCGTTCGCTCAACCTGTTGCTAACTTTACCCTCACCAATACGCTTGATGGGAAAACTATTTCATTGGATCAATATGCTTCTCTCAGCGGAGTAGCCATTATTTTCTACAGTAATGAGTGCCCATTTGATAATTATTACAAAGAGCGCTTGCGCACCCTGATTGAAGCCTATAAGGAGAAAATACAATTCGTTTTGATCAACCCTTACCAGGAGCCGCAGGAATCTGCAGAGAAAATGACGATCCATTATGGCGATTTGAATGTTCCCTACCTGAGCGACAAAGATCAAACCGTAATGAATATGCTGGGTGCCAAAAAAAGCCCCGAGGTGTTTTTATTAAAAAGCAGCGCTGGAAAATTTTCAGTTTTTTATAATGGAGCGATCGATGACAACGCGCAGGTAGAAAAAGATGTAAGCAATACGTTTCTGAAAAATGCTATCGACCTGCTGCTGGCGGGAAAACCCGCCCCCGAGAGCAATCGCGCGGTAGGGTGTTCTATCAGGAGGAAGTAAGAATTAAATTCAATAATGTTTTCTCGCAAACCACTCTTTTTGAAAGAGGCTCTGAATATTATTAATATTGCTTAATTCCTCTTGCAAATTGGGGCAATCTTCTGCCTGAAAATAGCGGTATTGCAATTTTCTTACCCGGCCATTTTCTACTATATAAAAAATGACTGAACCGGTATCATCATATACCGGAAATGTATGATCCTCTCTTGATTCAGTGCATTTGACCTCGAGTTTTTTTCCGTCCTTTATCTCAAAGAGTTTATAGCTAATCAATTTCTGCATAAACTGTTCTCCTTCCACAGATCTGCACTCCTTTCTAAGAACAATCTCTTTGGGGACTAAGTCTAAGTCCGCCTCTGAATAGGCTGTATCCATTTCGGTGATACCCAATCGAAGTTCAGTTTTTTCCCAGAGCTTGTTGTGATAGCTAAAGATCTTCAGAGAATACTCAGGTGATCTGAAACCACCTGAATATTCGAAGGCAATAGCAAAATCCTTTTTTTTAACAATGCTCCTAATTGGTTCAGAAATTTCATCCATTGAGCTGTTAGCCTCAAACCGAGGGAGTAACCCATTCCTATCACTTTTAGCACAGGTTAAGCCTAAGGATAAAATCATCAGCAAAATCGATTTATTGATCATAGCATTTTTAATTACAACTTGTACCAGAGGTCTTTAAAATTTGGTAACGATTATTAATCGCTAAAACCTGAGTTCTTGAATATTCAGAGAAACTTAAGACTTTGTTCACAAAAGCGGTAGACCACTTATCTGAATCAGTTGGGTTTTCACCTCCATCCTTGGCAAGCAACCCAACCAACAAAAGGCCATTAGCATCTCCCGGTTGCATATTCGGAAAAGCTGCATTCAACCCATCACCTAATAAGCCCAGATAGTTTGTAAACATTGCAACGTGCTGGTCATCGGAAGAGTAATTTCCATTGGAGAGATATTTGATCAAGGCATGAAAGCATTCGTGATAGACGGCTGCCCCAACAAATTCCTGAGAGCCATTCGCAAATTTACTTGGGTCCAATGTTATATTGATATTGACAATTCCGTTTTGCACACTAAGTGGGGAGGTTGATGCGCTGACGCTCTCAGGTAATGAACCATCAATCAAAGTTAAATTAACCTTACTTGTAGAGTTAAAAACATCTTGAATAAGTGAATTATAAGTACTAACTAGGTTTGGGTTAAGTACTTTATCAGAAGTTGTTCTTAAACAGGAGTCTGCAAGGTTGTTTTCAATACAATCAAACCAATAGTCATCGGTAACATAGTAACTGCCAACTCCACCGAGCGTTCCATTATCATCATACCAAGGCCAAGTTGTATTTGGTCATTCATCAGTTAGAGGGCGAATACCACTCTTTGACTATGTTAAATAGTAGAAAAAATTTTGAATCAGCAAATAGTTTTTGCTAAACTCCCAAATCCCCCCCATCCGAAATTTCTACCAGTAAAACTTTTACTTCATCGGCTTTGGCATGCTCGCCAATTTTTTCGAAGGACATCACCAGATTGCGCAGCGCTCTGCGGATAATTTCAAGATTATTGCACGGCTCAAAAAATGATTTTTGCGGCACCAGGTGAAGTTCGTGAATGTAGTTTTCAATATCCTGCTTGGAGAATATTAATCCACGATTGAACGCATTAATGTAAAATTGGTGGTTATCGTCTTTGTATGTAAGGATAAAAAGATTGGGAAGATTTACGCCACTTACGGGGAGCTTTAGCTTTTGAGCCACCAGCATATAAATCACACACAAGGTAATTGGGTTTCCTTTGCGTGTTTGCAATACAACATTGATCATGGAATTGCCTGGCGAATGAAAATTCTTGGTGTTGGCGCCAAACTTCAATTTGTTAAAAAGTACACTGTTAATGACCTTGATCTGATCAAACGGGTAGAGGTCAGGCCTGAACTCCAACCACGTTTCGTAATAAATCTGCTCCAGATCCTGACGCAACTTCTCCAACTCAATATCAGGATATTGATAGGTGGCCAGAATCCACATGCCGGTCAACAAATCGTGGTCAGGTGTGGCATACCATTGCTTTAATCGCTCCTTCAGCAAATCATATTGAAGGGCATGAATCAGTTCTTCTATTTTACTTTGAACAGTGGGATTGAGATTGCTCTCCCACTCGCGCTCCAAGTAAGGAATGATGCTGTTACCAATCGAAAGTATTTTGTTTTCAACATGCGTCACCACTTGCTGATCGTCATCATCAAGAAGGGATACTAAAGCTTTTAATTCTTTCTCTTCCACTGTGTTGATTTGAAAATCGGATGATTTGAAAAAATTAGATGATGAGAACCCACATTTTCAAATCTTCAAATTACATAATATTCAAATTTAAGTTTGAATTACTCCTACATTAAACTTCTCCACCGGTGCATGATTGGTGGCTTCAATACCCATCGAAATAATCTTTCTGGTCTCGAGCGGATCGATCACACCATCTACCCACAAGCGTGAGGCTGCATAGTAAGGACTTAACTGCTCATTGTAGCGATCAGTAATCTCTTTCAGTAATTGTTCTTCCTCTTCTTTGCTGATCACTTTTCCTTGCGCTTTCAAGGTACTCACTCGAATTTGCAGAAGCGTTTTTGCCGCAGAGTTTCCACTCATCACAGCAATCTGAGCCGTAGGCCAGGCATAAATAAAGCGCGGGTCATACGCTTTGCCGCACATGGCATAGTTGCCAGCTCCATAAGAATTTCCGATGATGAAGGTAAACTTGGGCACTGTAGAGTTGGCCATCGCATTCACCATCTTCGCTCCGTCTTTGATAATGCCTCCATGTTCGGCTTTACTGCCTACCATAAAGCCACTCACATCTTGTAAGAACACGAGCGGAACTTTTCGCTGATTGCAATTCATGATGAAGCGGGCTGCTTTATCAGCCGAGTCTGAATAGATCACTCCTCCCATCTGCATTTCACCCTTTTTGTTCTTCACCACTTTACGTTGATTGGCCACAATGCCCACGGCCCATCCGTCAATGCGTGCAAAGCCGCACACAATTGTTTTTCCATAAAGGGCCTTGTATTCATCAAATTCAGAATTGTCCACCAATCGTTTTATGATCTCCAGCATGTCGTATGGCTTGGTGCGGTCAATCGGCAGCAATCCATAAATCTCTTCTTGCTTTTCTTTTGGTGGGGCCGATTGAATGCGATCGAAACCTGCTTTCTGATAGGCACCAATTTTATCAAAGAGATCACGAATGTGATCAAGGCATGCCTGATCATTCGGAAATTTATTATCCGTCACACCAGATATCTCGCAGTGTGTTGTGGCACCGCCCAGCGTTTCGTTATCAATGTCTTCGCCAATGGCAGCTTTTACCAAATACGATCCTGCCAAAAAAATTGATCCTGTCTTATCAACAATCATCGCTTCATCCGACATGATTGGCAGGTAGGCTCCACCGGCCACGCAACTCCCCATGATAGCTGCTATCTGTATAATGCCCATAGAAGACATCTTCGCGTTGTTTCGGAATTGTCTTCCAAAATGTTCTTTGTCGGGAAATATTTCATCCTGCATGGGCAGAAAAACTCCAGCACTATCCACCAGGTAAATTACGGGCAGTCGATTTTCCATAGCAATCTCCTGGGCACGCAAGTTCTTCTTTGCTGTGATAGGGAACCATGCACCGGCTTTTACTGTAGCATCGTTAGCAACAATTACACACTGTCTTCCTTTCACATAACCGATGCCGGTAACCACTCCACCAGAAGGGCAGCCGCCTTGCTCTTTATACATTCCATCGCCAA
This sequence comes from uncultured Cyclobacteriaceae bacterium, assembly GCA_966095315.1. Lineage (GTDB taxonomy): Bacteria > Bacteroidota > Bacteroidia > Cytophagales > Cyclobacteriaceae > ELB16-189. Next base: position 81,281 of record CBHTSG010000008.1, on the reverse strand, counting down.
CAAAAAGACCAAACTCAAGAAAGGAACTTCCTTTATCCGTGAGGTGTTCAATGCGCTCGCGTGCGGTGAGTTTTCCTTTTTGATGTTGCTCATCAATTTTCTTTTCGCCTCCGCCCAATTTTGTTTTGGTGGCTTTCGTCTTCAGTTGAAAACAAAGCTGCTTAATCTGATCTTCGTTTTTGTTAAACTCTAAATCCATGAATATGGGGAATGCTAAAGGATTATTTCTTTTTTGCTTTTTCTTCTGCAGCCTTCTTGCGGTCGCTCTCAATTTTTTTCTTGCTCTTACCCAATGGTGCTAAAAAGTGCCCCGGGTTTTCATTGAAATTCTTTGTTAACGTGTCTAGGCTCAATAACAATTTATTGAGGTTGACATACAACGTATCTTCTGTCATCAACTTGCTCATGGTGTTGTCACCCTTGTTTAGCCTTGCAAGTGTTTGATTTAATCCAGTAAGGGTTTGTTGCGTCTTGGTAAGCGTTTGATTAATTCGCATCTCTTTCAACGAATCGGACAAAGTTTTAAAATTGGCCAGTGTAGGTCTTAAGTCCGTAAGGGTATGGTTTAGATTTTCAGAAACGGATTTAAAACTTATTGAAAGTTCATCAATCCTCCCGTTGGCATTGGAGAGCGTTGTATTCAATAAGTCAGGTGTTTGCTGAAGCTTATTAAAGATAGCATCCAGTTGCTGTGAGTTTTTTGCCAGGTTATCGATGATAACATTTAATTTCCTAAGCGTAGTTTGAACGTTATCGGCCACGGGAGTAGCTGTTTCAGATAACACTGCCAGCATGCCCTTGGCAATTTCTGATCGCAGCGTGTCTTTTTCATTTAAAATCGTTTTTGACTCACCAATCACCAACAGCACTGATTTACTGCCCAAAAAATCGCTATCGAGAATTGCTTTGGTAGAATCGCTCAATTGAACATCGGCATCGATCTCCAACTCTACCAACACCCGGTTTTGCTTATTCTGAAGAATTTTAATACGACTTACTCGCCCAACAGCGTATCCGTTAATCAAAACCGGATTAGAAACGGCCAGCCGATCAACATTATCATACACGGCATAGTACTTCTTCACTGATGAAAAGAAATCTATGCCCTTCAGATAGTTAAACCCGAAGTACAACATGACCAACGCCACGGCAGAAAATAGACCAACCTTAAATTCCTTATTCTTCATTAATTAATAGATTCAATTTCTGTTTTGTATTCCTTAAAGGCCCGGAAGATTCCAGAGGCAATCAAATCCTGACCCTGATCGGTCATCAGAAAAGATTCTTCTTTCGAATTGGATAAGAATCCTGTCTCAATCAACACACTGGGCATAGTGGTACGCCATAGAACAATGAAGCCCGCCTGTTTCACACCCCGGCTATGACGGCCTGCCTTTAGCTTAAACTGGTTCTCAATCTTCTGCGCAAACTTAAGACTACTTTCCTGATATGCATTCTGGCTGAGGGTGAATAGAATATAGGATTCGGGGCTATTGGGGTCAAATCCTTCGTAGCGTTGTTCAAAGTTTTCATCCATCAGAATCACCGAGTTCTCGCGTTTGGCAATTTCAAAGTTGCTCTTATCCTTGTGCAAGCCCATCACATAGGTCTCCGTACCATAGGCCGGGGCGCCCGGCAAGGAATTGGCATGGATGCAAATGAACAGGTCTGCCTTATTCTTATTGGCAATATCGGCACGCTCATCTAAGCCAAGGTAGCGGTCATTTTTACGGGTATAAATGACCTTGACATCCGGAATATTTTTTTCGATGTAAGCGCCCAACTTTAGGGAAATCTTCAGGGCCACATCTTTTTCCCTGGCATTCTTACCCAATGTACCTGGGTCTTTGCCGCCATGGCCTGCATCAATCACAACGGTATTCAACTTAAAGTCATGGCGATCAATAGTGGCTGATGAATTTAGCAAGGTTATTGCTATCAGGAGTGTCTTGATTCTAATATTCCTCACGGGGTAGCGATGTCTGACTTATATTTGCAATAACTTGCGTAAAGTTGATAATTTTTATCTAAAAGCTAAACATCTGAAAATCAAATCAGATGCCCGGGTTATTGTGATGCGATTTGTTTTTGGTCTGTTGTTTCTATTCATTTTTGCACCTGCACTAGCCCAGGTTGAAAATACGGTAAAGACTCCTGGCAACATCCTGCCTAAAAAAAATGATACTATTCCTAAGACGGTGATCCCTCCCGGAGTAAAAACCGATACCACAAAGGCCAAGGCTGATTCTGTGAAAACCGTGCCAAAGGGCGATATTGAAACTACCATTTTTTATTCCGCCAACGATTCGATTAACTCCAGCCTGGATCGAAAAATTGTTCGCCTTTATGGAAAGGCAAAAATTAAATACGGGCAGGTTGAGTTAGAGGCTGATGAAATTGTGATCGACTATGAGCAGTCTACCATTTCGGCTAAGGGTAAATTAGATTCAACCGGAAGAAGGATAGGATTCCCAATTTTCAAAGATGGTGGGCAGGAGTACGAAACGCGGGACATGGTTTATAATTTCAAGAACAAAAAAGCGAAGATTTCAGAAGTAGTAACCAAACAGGGCGATGGCTTTTTGCATGGTGAGGCCGTTTTCAAAAATGAAAAAAACGAGTTGTTCAGTATTGGCAATGCCTACACCACCTGCGATTTGGCACATCCACACTTTCGGGTAATCGCTAAGCGTACCAAGGCTATTCCAGGGGATAAACTGGTGACTGGGCCTGTTTATATGGAGTTCAATGATGTGCCAACGCCACTCGGGTTTCTGTTCGGCATCTTTCCCAATCAACGCAAAAGTGCCTCGGGCATTATCGTTCCGGTGTATGGCGAAGAGCGCAGAAGAGGCTTCTTCCTCAGGCGTGGAGGTTATTTTTTCGACATTAATGATTACATGAAACTCACCCTTACGGGCGATATTTATTCAAAAGGAAGCTCGGCCATAAACATCACTTCGAATTACAATAAGAAGTACGCCTATACCGGGTCGTTCAATTTTAGCTTCACAAACAATGTGAGTGTTGATAAGGTCGAAAATCCGTTGAAGAGTAAAGACTTTGTGCTGGTGTGGAGTCACTCCCCTCAAACAAAAGGAACCGGTCGCTTCTCCGCCTCCGTAAATGCCGCTACCTCCACGTACAATAACAATAACTTCCTTGGCGTGAATGCCAACATTCAGTCTTCACGACTGGATCAGCTTACGCGTAAGCTAAGCTCAAACGTTTCGTATTCAAAAACTTTTGCCGGTACCCCATTCAGCCTGGGTCTCAACTTGCGTCACAATCAGGATTTGATCTCCAAGCAGGTGGACCTGCCCATGCCCGATTTGAGCCTTAACATGAACAATATTTACCCGTTCAAACAGGCACTCAATAGTCAGGTCCTGCAAAATTTCAACATCCGGTACTCCATGGCTGGCACCAATCAAATCACCAACAACGTTGGTAAAATTGGAAAGAGCACAACCCGCGACAGTATCGCACCCTTCACCTTCCAGAATCTTCCAATATTTTTTAAGAACTCAAGAAAAGGAGTGCGTCACAGCATACCGGTAAGCACATCTTTTAAACTATTGAAGTTCTTTACGGTGAGCCCTTCGTTCTCGTATGATGAACTTTGGTATTTTGAAAAACTCCTGTGGGGGCAAAAAACTCCTGGATCTGTTCCTGTTGTAATTGATACGCTCAATGAATTCAATAGGGTAAGTAATTACTCCACCAGCGTAGGTATTAATACTCGTATTTACGGAACGTACATTTTCAAAAATAAAAACAGCCGCGTAAAAGCGATTCGCCACATCATGAATCCTTCGGCCAGCATCAGTTTTCAACCCGACTTTGGTGGAGCATCCTATGATTATTACCAACAGTTTGAAGTGGTTGATCAGGCGGGCAATAAATTGGTTTATCAAAAATCAAGACATGACGGATTTATCTATGGCTCTTCCAAAACTGGAAAAGCTGCTGCCATCGGATTTGGTATTAACAACAATCTTGAATTGAAGGTACGCGCGGCCAAAGACACAGTGGATAAGAAAGTTGCCATCTTCAACTCCCTTTCACTTTCCGGCAGTTATAACATCCTTGCAGATTCATTCAAACTCTCCACCTTCAGCATTTCCGGAAACACGAATGTATTGAACGACAAAATCAATTTAAACTTTGGTGGTACGCTTGATCCTTACGAGTACCGATCAGTAGTGAGCGGATATACAGAAAAGCAAGTGGAGATAAGAACCGAGCGAAAATTTGACCGCTATGTTTGGAACGATGGAAAACTGGGGCGGATCAGCTCTGCCAACATTGCGTTTAGCACAAACCTTAACCCGAAAGGCCGCGATAGTGATAAAGAGCTTCGCGAAAAAGTAAGCAAGTCAAACGCACCTGAAGTTGAAAAGCAGGTGATCCTCCAAAACCCTGACCTCTATGTAGACTTCTCCATTCCTTGGAATGTGCGCATCAGCTATAATATCGATTACCAACATCAGATTAATCAAAAACCTACCATAACACAGGCGCTGCGCTTATCCGGTGATGTATCGTTATCGGCCAAATGGAAGGTAACGTACAATACAGGGTACGACTTTCAGAAAAAAGAAATTACACAAACACAATTCAGCCTCAGCCGCGAGTTGCATTGTTGGCAAATGAGTTTGCAATGGACTCCGTTTGGAACCTTCCAGTCATACTTCTTTTCGATTGGTGTGAAGTCTGCATTGCTGCGCGACCTGAAAATAGATCGCACACGTTCCTTCCAGGATAACCGATAATCAATCACTTCATCCAGCCTTCAATTTCCTGAAGGGTAGGATTTTGCACACCCTCAAGCTTCAACTTTTTGCGCATACCGGGTATGTCATTAAAAAGTTTTGAGGGCTTAATTGATTTGAGCTGAGTCAAAGACGTGATCCCTAATTTTTGAATAATCGGAATCAGTTCTGCCCGAATACCTACGGCTTCAAATTCCATTTCGGATGAAGTTTCGGCATTCTTCTCCGGCTTCATCTGAGGGAAGAATAGCACATCTTGTATTGATGCAGAGTTGGTCATGATCATGGAAAGGCGATCAATGCCGATTCCTAACCCTGCAGTGGGAGGCATACCATACTCAAGGGCACGAAGAAAATCTTCATCCAATGTCATCGCTTCTTCATCACCACGTTTGCCAAGTTCCAACTGTTCTTCAAATCTATTGCGTTGATCTATAGGGTCATTTAATTCAGAGAAGGAATTACAAATTTCTTTGCGATTGCAAATGGCTTCAAAGCGTTCCACCAATCCGGGCATACTGCGGTGCTTCTTCGCCAGGGGCGACATCTCCAGCGGGTAATCCGTAATGAAGGTTGGCTGTATCAGCTGGTGTTCACACTTCTCGCCAAAAATCTGATCAATAAGTTTTCCTTTGCCCATGGTGTTGTCCACTGGCACCTGCAACTGACGACAGGTGGCGCGAAGCGTTTCCTCATCCATCTGAGAAATATCAATGCCAGTGAAATGTTGAATGGCTTCATACATGGTAAAGCGCTTCCATGGCCGCTTGAAATCGATGATGTTATCGCCCACTTTCACTTGCGTGGTGCCGTGTAAATCAATCGCTACTTTTTCGATCATGGTCTCTACCAATTCCATCATCCAGTGGTAGTCTTTGTAGGCAACATAAAGCTCTACTTGCGTGAATTCAGGATTATGAAAACGAGACATTCCTTCATTCCGGAAGTCCTTCGAAAACTCATAAACACCATTGAAGCCGCCCACAATCAGTCTTTTCAAATACAGCTCATTGGCGATGCGCAAATACAGCGTCATGTCCAATGTATTGTGATGGGTTTTAAAAGGTTTTGCAGCAGCGCCACCATACAGTGGCTGAAGAATTGGCGTTTCCACTTCCAGGTAGCCGCGTCCATTTAAATATTCGCGCATGGAGTTCACCAATTGCGTGCGCTTTATAAAAGCATCGCGCACGTGCGGGTTTACTACCAAATCTACATAGCGCATGCGATAACGTTGCTCAGGATCAGTGAAAGCATCATGAAGCACTACGTTCCCTTGCTCATCTTTTGTTTCCTTCACAATCGGCAACGGGCGCAATGATTTTGATAATACTTTGAAACTGGTTACGTGAATTGAAATCTCTCCGGTTTGGGTGGTGAACACAAAGCCCTTAACCCCAATGATGTCACCAATGTCGAGTAGTTTTTTAAAGACGGTATTGTAAAGAGTTTTGTCCTCACCAGGGCAAATATCATCCCTGCGAAAGTATACTTGTATTCTGCCCGTTTCATCCTGCAGCTCGGCAAACGATGCGTTACCCATCACCCTGCGCGACATGATGCGGCCTGCAATGGAAATATCCTTGTATTCAATTTTCTGTTTTGGATAGTTCTCGTGAATTTCACGCGCGGATACATTCACCTCAAACAACTCAGCCGGATAGGGATTGATGCCCAACTTTACCAGCTCTTCCATACTTTGCCTACGGATAACTTCCTGTTCGCTCAACTGCATAAAAAAGATAAAAATATTAATTCTTGAACCCGCAAAAATAGCGAATTCATTCTAACCAGCCTCGATCGGAGGCTATGCTGATTTTCCGTTTTTTCTCCTGCTCAATTCCTTTCGGATAAGTGTTAATTCACGGCTGCTTTGACCGGCAACAGAAGTATTTTCCTCCGCCCTGCGCAGCAAGTATGGCATCACCGATTCCACCGGACCATACGGAACATACTTGGCAACATTATACCCTGCCTTCGCCAGGTTAAATGATATGTTATCGCTCATGCCCAGCAATTGGGCAAACCACACCCGGTTGTCATTGGGCTTCAACCCATGCTTGTCCATCAGCACCGTTAAATATTGATTGCTGTATTCATTGTGCGAGCCACACAGCAGTGATACTCTTTGCTTATTATCAATACAGAATGCCAAACCCTTATTGAAGCAATCATCTGTGGCTTCCTTGGTGGGATGGATCGGGCTTGGATAGCCCATCTTTTGCGCTCGCTCTCTTTCCTTTTCCATGTAGGCTCCGCGCACCATTTTCACACCCAGGAAATAATTGTGCATGGCGGCACGATGAAATGCATCTTTCAGATTGCTCAACATATCGGCCCGATACATCTGATACGTGTTGAAGACAATCGCTTTCTCCTGATTATATTTTTCCATCATGGAGTAGGCGATTTCATCAATTGGATTTTGATACCAGCTATCTTCTGCATCAATCAATACTGGTATGCCATAAGCATGTGCTTTCGCACAGATTTTATTAATCCTCGCTTTGATTTTCTCGAATGAATTTTTCTCTGCTTCGGTCAATTCTTTTTTTGACTGCACTTTCTCAAGCACGCCAGCATCGGCCATGCCGGTTACTTTAAATACGCAAAAAGGAACATGCGGGCTTTTCTTTGCTTCATCAAACGTGAGCAAAATTTCTTCCACCGTTTTATCAAAGCCTGATTCGCTTTGCTCGCCTTCAACCGAATAATCCAAAATGGTAGACACATTGAACTTACCAAGGTTAGCAATCACCTTTTCACTTTGTTCGATGGTTTCGCCTCCACAAAAATGTTCAAATACCGTGTTGCGAATAATGCCTTTGATCGGCAAATTCATTGCCAGGGCTGCCTTCGCCAGGCTGGTGGCCGCAGCGGATACCCACGGATGGTTTACTACAGTGAAAATGAAGTTGGCCTTCTCAAGCTGACGATCACTTTTGTAGGAGAATGCTACTTCAGTATCTACAAAGTGAACCTTGGGGTCTATTTCCATATGCTTATTTTGCGGCACAAATATAAAAGCAGTTATCGTAAATCTTAGTCGTAAAACTGCTTGATGAGGAGGAATTCATTTACTTTGTTTTTTGCGCTAATAGCCAGTACAGATGATTAAGGGAAGCTTTGAAATTGATGATAATCCTGAATATTTGCTCCAACACTTTTTTCACGGACGAAAATACTCGCGCATTGCAGTGTTGACGGATACCAATACCTCTCAATGGTGTTACCACAAAACTCAACCTTATCTTCCCAGCCATCAAAAAATTGAAGTTCCTGCGGGAGAGGAAAATAAAACCCTGGCAACATGCACCCTGGTTTGGGAAAAATTAACACAACTTCAATTTGACCGCCATGACCTACTGGTAGTTTTAGGAGGAGGTGTCCTGGGCGATTTGGGCGGCTTTTGTGCAGCCACGTATAAGCGCGGGATTGACTTTGTGCTAATGCCTACCACATTGCTGGCGCAAGTAGATGCCAGTATTGGCGGAAAGCTTGGAATCGACTTCCACCATTACAAAAATCACATCGGCCTGTTTTGTGAGCCCTCGGCTACATTGATTTGTCCCGATTTTCTTTCCACCCTTCCGGAACGTGAACTCCGATCGGGCTTTGCGGAAGTAATCAAGCATTGCCTCATTTCTGATCAGGCCATGTGGCAAAAGGTAAAGGCGAATGGGCTGCATAAACAAAACTGGTCAGAGCTCATTCAGCACTCTGCCGACTTCAAGAAATCGGTAGTCACATCAGATCCGTTAGAAAAAGGGTTAAGAAAAATTCTGAATTTCGGTCATACCATGGGCCACGCCTGCGAAAGTTACTTCCTGAGCGAGGGTCATAAGATTTATCATGGCGAAGCGGTGGCCATGGGAATGATTATGGAATCGCACATTGCCTGTCAGAAAAAGATGCTCAGCCAGGAAGACCTGGATAGCATTTCTAATTACCTGCTCAGTGTATTCGGGAAAGTGAACAATCTGCCTGCGTGGACCGACTTGCAGGAATTAATTTACCAGGATAAGAAAAATAAGGGGAACGAAATACGCATGGCGCTGCTCCGAGGCATTGGAGAGGCCCGCTGGGATATTGTGGTTAGCGAAAAAGAAGCAGAAACTTCATTGGAGTTTTACCGATCACTACACGTAGTGAATCTCTGACTCATCGAATGAACCTTTGTCCGTTTTTACAGCCTTCTTCAAGTCTACCGCTTTCTTAGCAATAAACTCTTTCGTCTTCTTTTTGCGATCGCCTGTTAGCAACCATGCAGCCAGAAGTGCTCCGCCAGCTACACCTAATCCAATTGCAATTTTACTTGTTGTGCTCATATATGTACTTTAACCAAAATGTAAAATAATTTGTTTCAATCCCGCAATAAAAAACAGATTTAACTTTACTTTTCTGTCTACTTAACGACCAGCCTGTGGGATCCATTGTTCATCTTTCTCATAATTCCAAAATCATCGGAACGGTAACCGAATTACCCTCCTCAAAAAGCATCAGCAACAGGGCCTTGATACTGCGCGCGCTGGAAGGCAACCAATCGGTTGTTAGCAACTTGTCATCGGCACGCGATACCGCATTGATGCAGCAATTGGTGGGGAGCAAAGAGCGGATGATCGATGTGATGGATGCCGGTACCACCATGCGCTTTCTGTCCGCTTATTTTGCCATCACCAATCAAAAGAAAATTCTTACTGGAACGGCTCGCATGAAAGAGCGCCCTATAGCGATACTGGTAGAGGCTCTCCAAAAACTTGGGGCAGAAATTACGTACGTTGAGAAAGAAGGCTACCCTCCCATTGAAACGCTTGGCTTCCTCGGCCAAAAGACAGACATTCTAGAAATACCGGGGAACATCAGCAGTCAGTACATTTCTGCACTGATGATGATTGGCCCAACATTACCCAAGGGGCTTACGCTAAAGTTAACGGGCAAGATCGGGAGCGTGCCCTACATCTCTATGACCGCCAATCTCATGAAGCAATTTGGTGCAACCGTAAGCCTCGAGCTGGAAAATCAGTTGATAAGAATTTCGTCAGGAGCTTATTCGCCAGCAAACATTACTGTGGAAGCAGATTGGTCTGCCGCCAGCTACTGGTACTCGTTTGTTGCCTTGGCAGAAGAAGGCAGCTTGCATTTACCCAATGTATCTGAACGATCATTGCAAGGCGACCGGGTAATTGTAGAACTGATGGATCACTTAGGCGTGAAATCATATTTCAAAAATGGAAATCTTGAACTTTCAAAAAAGCCAACCGCCAATCACATTGAGTGGGATTTCAAAGACTGCCCTGATCTTGCTCAAACCGTGTTGCCCTTATGTGCAGCAAAATTCTACACCGGCAAATTTACCGGGTTGGAAAGCTTGCGAATAAAAGAGACGGATAGGATTGCCGCATTGCAAAATGAGCTTTCTAAACTTGGTGCTCGACTGGAAGAAGAAAATCCTGGCACCTGGATTCTTCAGCCCGGAAAATTCAAGCATGAAAAAATTACCATCAATACCTATCATGATCATCGCATGGCGATGGGGTTTGCTCCACTTTCGGCCATCATGGATTTGACAATTGAAGCACCCGAGGTGGTAAATAAATCATACCCCGGTTTTTGGCGCGATGTACAGCGTGTTGGCGTGAAGACTGAAATCAAATGGTAAGACTCGCAAAATAATCTGGCGCTAATCTCATTCTACTCCCATACCAGGAAAACATCTCACCATCCACAAGAAGAACCTTTGCTGAAGGGAAAATGGTAGTCAGTTGCTCTTTATGTTTCTCCGTGAAAGGAAATGGCTCTGTTGATAATAAGATCACCTCTGGATTCAATTGCTTAAGCTGATTTTCATCAAAAGAAGGATAGCGAGGCTCGTTTACACAATTGATAAGGCCAAGTTCAAAAAGCATTGAATGAATAAAGGTGTCATTACCTGCCGCCATCCACGGATTTTGCCAGATCAGGTAAAGGGCACGCAGTGATTTTACTTTTTGAATAGATTTAAAGTTACTGGTGATCTGCTCAATAATCGATTTGCCTCTTAACTCGGTATCCGTGATTTTGCCAATCGCTTCAATCATCTGAAGTGCGGATGACCGATCCTTCACATCGCTTATCCAGACCGGAAAATGATGTTGAAGTTCCCTGATGCCATCCCAATCGTTCTCCTCCTTATTACCAATGATTAGATCAGGATTCAGGGTTTTGATTTTCCTTACATCAATATTTTTTGTTCCGCCAATAATTGTTTTGGACTTTCGCCAGTGGCCGGGGTGAACGCAAAATTTAGTGATACCCACTACGCGCTCTTCGAGACCCAGGTCAAAAAGTAATTCTGTTTGAGAGGGGACTAAAGAAATAATCCGCACGGGTGGCGTGCGGATTTCTATTTTTTGATTGAGTTGATCCGTGTACAGCACAACTCAAAAATAAGAGCATTTCAAATAGGTTACAGCAATATTGCCATGCTGCTCAGTTGCGATGATACTTTAAGGTTCGATCCGGTGACGGAAGCCTGGTTCAGTTCAAACTTCAGTTTTTCATCGATTACTTTAAAATTAATGCAACTGCCTTTTTTACCAAGGTTGAAGCTATCGGTAATGGTTAATACAGACTTGCCGGTGATGGCGGCCTTGATGGCATCAAATTCTTTGGTTTTATTTTTTCCCAAGTAAACTACTGAACAGCTAGCAGCTTCATCAGCTGAGGCCAGTTTTTTGATGGCATACTTCTTTGCTCCTTTGGGCTTGCCATCATAGTAAGTCTTAAGGGTATTGAATACATCGTCTTCGCCCATCACACCTACTACAAATTCTCCAGGCTCAGCATCATTAGGCCATTGAATATATTTGAGGAAGTTATAGATCATCGCAGCATGAATCTCATGCATGGGTTTGTCCTGGGCTCTTCCCGTCATTGCAACCAGCACGAGCGCAATCAGGGTTAATGCTTTTCTCATAGGTCTTTGGTTTATTAAAATTCAACTACGACAGAATTTATCAAAAAGTGAAAAACCCTACCCCAATTTCTTGGGGCAAGGCCTTAACACAAACAAACCCATTAGATTAATATCGCCATGGACGAAAGTGCTCCTGAAACTTTGAGGTTTGAAGCATCGATTGCAGCTTGATTTAATTCAAAGCGCAACTTCTCGTCTACTGTTTTGAAATTGATGCAGCTTCCTTTTGCACCTAATCCATTTCTATCCGTCACCACAAGAGTTCCTTTGCCTTTCACTTTGCTGTGAACGGCCTCAAACTCACCACTTTTTGCTTTATCAATGAATACCACATGGCAATTTTCTACTTCTGCGGCTGAATTGAATTTCTTTATCACATAGGTTTTAGAACCTTTAGCTTTTCCACCATACCAAGTGTTCAGGGTGTTGTACATATCATTATTGCCAATCACACCGATCACGAACTCGCCTGACTTATCATAATCAGGCCACTGTACATACTTAATGAAATTGAACACCATCATGGAATACACTTCATGCATGGGTCTTTCCTGGGCAAATGAGAAACTGCTTGTCATCACAAGGGCTGCCACCACAAATGCTCTTACCTTTTTCATACTCTTAATTTGTTTGGTTGTTTGTCTGTTTTGTTGATACAAAAGTAGGGTAGCTGACCAACGTGGATAACTCTACCTCAAGGCCTTCCTTTCGGATGTAAGTTTTGTTTCAGGTTTTTAACCCCATTAAACAAGATGGGCCAAATTCAAATAAAAAGGCCCTTTTTACAGGGCCTTAACAATGATTGAATGTTACCAATTACTTAATGTATCGGTAATCTGCTCCAGGTTTTAGTTGCAAAAGAACTTCGTAGATCAAATTGATTACATTTTCAACGTCTTCCTTGTGCACAGTCTCCACCGTAGTGTGCATGTATTTTAATGGTAATGAGATCAATGCGGAGGCAACACCCTCGGCCGAATAGGCAAAAGAATCTGTATCCGTGCCCGTGGAGCGGCTTACCGCCTGGCGCTGGAAGGGGATTTTCTTCTTTTTGGCCGTTTCAATAATCATTTTAAGAACATTATTCTGCACAGCAGGTCCGTAACAGACTACGGGCCCTAATCCACACTTTAAATTGCCGCTTTCTTTCTTATTGTACATTGGCGAGCCCGTGTCGTGCGTTACATCAGTGCAAATGGCCAAATCTGGCTTTATTCTGCGGGAAATCATCTCTGCACCCCGCAAACCGATCTCTTCCTGTACAGAATTGACGATGTAGAGCGCAAAGGGAAGTTTTTTCTTGTTTTCTTTTAGTCTGCGGGTAACCTCGGCAATCATGTAGCCTCCCATCCGGTTATCCAAAGCACGGCCTACCAGATAGTTTTTGTTCAACTCCATTAGCTCATCTTCAAAAGTGATCACGCAGCCCACATGCACACCCATGGCTTCTACCTCCTTTTTGTTTTCGCAGCCAATATCAATGAAGATGTTCTTTAGCGTAGGAGTTTCTTCTTTTCCGGCATCGCGCACATGGATGGCCGGCCAACCGAACACACCTTTTACAATCCCATTTTCGGTATGAATATTCACGCGCATAGAAGGAGCAATCTGGTGGTCTGATCCACCGTTTCTGCGAACGTAGATGTAGCCTTCTTCGGTGATATAATTCACGAACCATGAAATCTCATCGGCATGCGCTTCAATTACTACTTTATATTTTGCCTTTGGATTGACAATTCCCACGGCAGTGCCATAAACATCTACCATGTAATCATCAATGTAAGGCTTCAGGTAGTCGAGCCAAATTTGCTGCCCGGTATGTTCAAACCCTGTTGGCGATGCATTGTTGAGATAATCAAACAGAAACTTTTTACTCTTCTTATCCATAGTATTACTATTTAATCTTTCAATTTAATTAAAGCGGAATGTTTCCGTGTTTCTTCTTGGGCAACTTGGCTACTTTATTCTGTAACATGTCAAAAGCCCTAATCAATTTTTCGCGCGTTTGTTCCGGATAGATCACTTCATCGATGTACCCGCGGTGCGCTGCCCGATAGGGATTCGCAAACTTGCGGGTGTACTCCTCCACTTTTTCATTGAGCTTTGCTTCCGGATCGGCAGCTTCAGAAATTTCCTTCTTAAAAATAATTTCTGCAGCCCCCTTTGCTCCCATCACCGCAATCTCAGCAGTAGGCCATGCATAGTTGAGGTCTGCGCCAATGTGTTTAGAGTTCATCACATCATAAGCACCACCGTAAGCTTTTCTCGTAATAACCGTCACGCGTGGAACAGTGGCTTCTGAGAACGCGTACAACAACTTCGCACCATTGGTAATGATTGCATTCCACTCCTGATCTGTGCCGGGCAAAAATCCTGGAACATCTTCTAACACTAGCAAGGGAATATTAAAGCAATCACAGAATCGCACAAATCGTGCGCCCTTTACACTTGAATCGATATCCAACACTCCGGCCAAGGATGCAGGTTGATTCCCCACAATGCCAATGCTCCGTCCCGCCAGGCGGGCAAATCCTACCACGATGTTTTCTGCAAAGTTTTTATGCACCTCAAAGAAACTTCCTTCATCAACTACTCCGGTAATCACCTCGCGCATGTCATACGGTTGATTAGGATTTGCCGGCACAATTTCATTTAGCGCTGTGCGAATTTCATTGGCTGCGGTATACGGAATGCGCGAAGGAATCTCCTCACAGTTTTGAGGGATGTAGCTGAATAATTTTTTGATATCATTAATGCACTCCGCTTCGTTGGCGGAAGCAAAATGGGTAACACCACTTTTTGTACTATGGGTGCTTGCTCCTCCAAGTTCTTCGGCTGTAACATTTTCGTGGGTTACGGTTTTCACTACGTTTGGCCCGGTTACAAACATGAACGAAGTGTTTTCCACCATAAAAATAAAATCGGTCATGGCTGGAGAATACACCGCGCCCCCCGCGCATGGCCCCATAATGGCAGAGATTTGAGGAATAACTCCTGAAGCCAGTACATTTCGATAAAAAATATCGGCATAGCCACCAAGCGATACCACACCCTCCTGAATACGGGCACCCCCTGAATCGTTAAGACCGATAACTGGTGCACCGTTTTGCATGGCAAGTTCCATCACCTTCACAATTTTTTCAGCGTGTGTTTCGGATAACGATCCACCGAACACGGTAAAGTCTTGCGAAAAGACATAGACCAATCGCCCCTGAATAGTGCCGTAGCCGGTTACTACACCATCGCCCAGGTAGTGCTCTTTATCCAAACCGAAATCTTTGCTGCGGTGCATCACAAATTTTCCCAGCTCTTCAAAAGAACCCTCATCGAGCAAAAGTAAAACGCGCTCGCGAGCCGTCAGCTTTCCTTTCTTATGCTGCTGTTCAATTCGTTTTTCTCCGCCACCCTGAAGGGCCTCTTCATTTTTGCGGTGCAGTTCGTTGAACTTAGCTTGCAATACTTCGTTGTTGATCGTTGGCTTCATCATTACTGTGGTAAAACTTTCAAATATAATTATTGTTACTTTGGTTATTGCCCCCGTTGAAATCATTTTACCATGAGTAAACGAATTGCCATTATCGATTTGGGAACCAATACGTTCCACCTGGTAGTGGCTGAATTTGAGAAACACCAGTTTACGTTATTGCACCGCGAACGGCAAGCCGTAAAAATAGGAATGGGCGGCATCAATGAGGGCATTATCACCGATGCTGCAATTGAGCGGGCGCTTCAAGCCTTAACCGATTTTAAACAAATAATCAGCCAATATCATCCTGAAAATATCCTTGCCTTTGGCACAAGTGCGTTGCGTAATGCGCGAAATGGCATGCAGGTTATTGATCACTTTCGCGATATAACGGGTATTGAATGCAAAATCATTTCTGGCGAACAGGAGGCAGAGTACATTTACCTGGGGGTAAAATCGGCCGTTAACCTTGGAAAGGAAAAGTCACTGATCGTTGATATTGGTGGAGGTAGCGTGGAGTGCATCATTGCCAATGACTCGGAAATTTTCTGGAAGCATAGTTTTGAAATAGGTGCTCAACGGATAATTGAAAAATTTCAAAAAAACGATCCTATTCTTGAAACTGAATTAGCTGAGATCTATTTACACTTTGAGCAAACACTTGGCCCTTTGTTTGAAATGGTGAAGGCACATTCTCCCGAGACGCTCGTGGGCTCCTCTGGCACATTCGATACACTCAGCGACATTTATTGCATTCGCTCGGGAATGAAACAAAGTGATGAGCCTGAAACACCTTTCAATATCAATGTCTTTCCATCCATTTACGGTGAGCTAAAACAAAAAAACCGCACTGAACGAATGCTCATTCCGGGTATGATCGAAATGAGGGTGGATATGATCGTGGCTGCCTGCACACTCATTGATTTCATTTTATCAAAACATGATTTCAAATCAATCCGTGTGTCATCCTACTCTTTAAAGGAAGGAGTATTGGCGAGTCTCATTGCATAAGCGGACTGACAATGATCACACCTCAAAAAAAAACATCCTCATGCGATGAGCATGAGGATGTTTTTTTTGATTCCGGATAGTATCAGAGCTTTACTTTCAAAACCTTGTAGTTGAACGTTTTCAAAACATAAAAATACCAATCGTTTTTTACCCTGCTGCTCAACATGGTGTGTAAAGCGAAACCTGCTTCTGCGGGAGTGCCAAAGGCAGTATTGGAGACATCGCCTTTTTCATTCACCGTGGCTATCACCAACTTTGCTTTCTTAATGCTGCTACCCGAATTCTCTTTTTTGGGAGGCATGTCATTGTAAACAAAATAGAGATTATTGCCTTTGGCTGCCATAGAAAAGGATGCGAATAACCTAAACGTACTGGAAGTATGATGGTCCTTATCGATTTTCTGTTTCCAGTTCAACTGCCCTTTGCTTGAGAAATTAAGAATATAGATGTCATCGTCATGATACTCATAGGTAACCGAAATCATGCGACCAGAGTTGTAGGTCACCTCTTTGGTCTGGGTTTGTTCCGCCACAAGCGTATACGTTCCATTGTCCATGAATTCAATATCCTGAAAATTGTATTCATAAAAATCAAATCGATCACCGGAGGCTAGCTTGTTTTTGATTTCGTTGGCACGTTTCTCAGTTGTTCCCTTCACCAAAAAATCAACTCCGAAAGGATAAAAGTACTTTTCCGAAACTGCTTTGGCATCTTTGGCAATTTTCAAAAAGGTAGTGCCAATCACATTTACTTTGCCGGCATCGGCATAAAAGCCCGCAAGAATAATTTCCTGTTTATCATTTACGCTCAGCTGAAGGTCTGTGATGAATTTATCTCCTCCTTCAATTTTGTAGAAAACTGAATTTCCTTTTCTGCGGAAGGCCACCACATGAAATTGATAATTTGGTTCGCGCTGGGCAAATCGTTTGTTCGACAAGAACGACTTTTTCTTCAGTCGTTCGCTCTTGTTCAATTCTCTGCCGGAATCAAACATTCTGCCAAGGAGGTACACATCTCCGGCATTATCGATAAAGAAGTGTCTGAATTGAAATACCTGGTCTTCATTCATGTCCACAGTGGCCGGGTTTTCGTTTTGCCAAAGCATGTTCAGTTTCTGATCAAATACCCAAAATCCGTAGCCTACCGTTTCACCTTTATTGAGAAGACTAAAGTGAATCAGTATTTTCGATTTATCCTTCGATTGTCTCATCCGGAAGTTGGCATCGTCATATTTACCTTCATCGGAATAATCAATTTCCATCACCTTCTTCATATCTGCATTGAGTTGCAGCGTCTTCTTATTGTAGGTCTGTGAAAACAAAAAAGTCTTTTTAAGTTTTCGGTTTTTGAATGAAGTGAACACATAGATCTGTCCACCCACAATGGCATTAAATTCATACTTGCGCTCGGCACCATCATCATCAAGTTTCATCTCTTGAACGACCGGGTTGTTAAAAGTGCCTGGCATGTAGCGTACAAAACTATAACGTCTCACTCCACCCAGCGCATTTTTACCGTACACTTCCGTAACAGGGATTTGAATGCCATACAGGCCTGATTCGTCCTCTTCCAAAAAATCAATGCCCGCGAAGGAGGTGCTGATTTTGATACGATTAGCCTCACCAATCTTTACTGTTGGCTGAGCCCATGAAACAATGAGGATTAAAACAAAAGAAAAAACCAAGAAAGACTTTTTAAGAGAGAGCAATTTGATCATATAGGTTTTAGGGTTAAAGAATTTTTCCGAATTTTAAATACATAGGCAGGATGGGCATGAAAGAGAAGTCTGGATCAAAAATGTAAGCATCTCTGCTATAATCCTGCAGTCGTACGCCAAGACCAATGCCGTAATCACAAACCCACTTGCCACCAATTATTTTTTGTTTGCCGAAATTGAAGGTGAGCTCAGTAACATGATTGTACTGAAAGTTTCGCCTTCGTGCCTGCAACATCCAATAGCGCGCTTCGGGTGCCTCGCCCATGTATAATCGTGCTGCCATCCATAAGCCAAGTCCGGTGCTGTTGTTAGAAAAAGAGTTTTCGCTGCCCACAAGCAATGCGCCAAAATCATGCACATAATAAGGCATGATCAGCCCAATGCCTCCTTCCAAACTAAAGTTACGTTTCGCAAAAACCTCGAGATGAAGGGGTACTTCGCCATGAATGATGGATAACGCCTCAAACTTCAGTATTGCCTTGGGGGCGGAGATTCCACCATCATCAAGATAATATTTATTTGAAGATGCATCCTGCGCAACAACGGAGGCCTGTAAACCCAACCATAGACATAGGTAAAGGCAAAGCCCGAAAGATTGCATTACTAATTTTCAGGTCGCATAGATACAAAATGAAGATCAAAAAAAAATCATAAATGATACTTACGGATGCAGATGTAATAAAAATGACGTATTGTTAGCGTTAGGTTAACGCTAACAATACGTCCTAAAAAATTCCCTCAGGTAAATCTTTTTGGGAGAAGCTATAGTCCTTCTATCTGCCTGTCTTTGGGATACTTCACTTCAAATTTATAAGCTACCCGTTTTGTTTCTCCGGGCTGGATATTCCAATTCCACGTCATCTTTCCCGTTGTTGCAGAATAATTCGCTGCACCTAAGTCGATGGTAGTAACTTCGATCTGTGAATTTTGAGAAACCGGGATCTGATCTTCAACCGAAATCCTGATCGGCTCGGATTTCGTATTGCGAACGGATATCTCATAACTGTAACTTTCTTTTTGCGAAGTACCGATCAGTTTTCTGGAGGTCAGGTCTTTCAATTTTTCGCGCTTCACCACAATTCGTTTATCCCTTCCCAAAGAAAGCGAAAGAGTGTCCTTGATGTTATTCGGGTCAATAAAAGTCTTTCCGACAAAAGTTCCTTCAAAAAAGATGTTTGCCTCACCGGGCAGTAAGTTAAATTCTTCCCATCCGGTAGCCTTTGCCAGAAGAAAAGCATCTACATCAAGTTTTGGTGCTACCGAGTAATTGTATTCAGCCTTTAATTGGTGATTGCGCACATCAACTAATGTAGGTTTGGAAGCAGACAAGACCGTGTACGGCAACGAAATATCAAATTCTGTATTAAGCGTGGTTTGAATCGTATTCACATAATCTCCGGTGGTCCGTGCTTCTTCTACTACTTCTAACACGTCTGACTTAGCAGCATTTCGTTCCATTGAAGCCGGTGCCGCCATACTCTTTGAGCGAACACCATAATTACGCTCGGTCATCACTCTTGGCGTATAGAAATTCAAATACCATGCATTTAGTTCTGGCTTAAGCCCACTTTGACTCGGGTTAGCCGATGAAAGTTTCAAGTGAACACTCTTCCACTCTTCTCCTGTGCTTTGAAAAACATTGGCTTTATAACTCAATTGAAGCGGGCTTTTAGTATTGATAGCCCGCAGATCATACACCGGATACCAACCCGCATTTGCAACAATGTAATTCACTTCAAGTTCCACCGATGTAGGACTTTCGGCCGAAACTGTAATCACTACTTCACTTGTATTGCGGGCGTACAATTCAGTCTGCTGATTTATCTGTGCATTTACCTTTGCAATCCGTTCGTTTAGCCGTTTGATTTTATCTTCTTGTTTCATTCGCGAAGTAACGAGTTCACTCAGCCGCGCACGATAAAAGTCAGCCATTGCTTTCAACTCATTGACCGAAAGATTTTGAGTTGTTCCTCCTATCTTCTGATTGCTCAGTAACATTTGCTCTTCCTTGTTCAGGATTTCTTTCTGGCTTTGCTCAATCGAAAGCTGCCGCTGAAGTGTTTCCAATGAATCGCGTAAAGTCTTCAATGACTTGGGCACGGTAAATTCATTGAGGTAATTCACTTGATGACTAATTCCGAGGATCACAAAATTTCCTTTGCCGGTTACCTGAATGCTTTGCGGATCCAATTGAGCGGTAAGCCCGGTAACAATCAAATTCGTTTTACCTGCATCTACTCTGGTCTTGGCTTCGCGCGTGATTTGCGCCTTGGAGAGAAATACCGTAGCATCGGTTATTTTTGATTCTATTGGCTTGTCAACCTGGGCTTGTGCATAGGTTGCAAACATGAATGCTAAAAGAAAGATTCTGGTCATGGCGTAATTTATTTTAGCGTAAGGATGAGCTTGCTATCAAATTTCCATAAATCCTCACGATTATTTTCCGTTTTTCTTGAAAATTGATCTCAATCAAACACTTTTGCAACATGAACGAAGAACGATTCCATTACCATCAGCTCTGGCAGTTTGCCTATGCCGTCTTTATTAAAATCGGATGCCCTGAGGCAGAAGCACGCTCAGCAGCCGATGTACTTTTAAGTGCAGACTTGAGAGGTATAGATTCGCACGGCCTCGCCCGGTTATCGGGGTATGTTCGGCTTTGGGAAGCCAAGAGAATTAATAGCACTCCTAAGGTTACTGTAGTGCATGAAACACCAAGCACAGCAGTGATCGATGGAGACTCAGGACTTGGGTTGGTAGTGGCGCCAAAAGCAATGGAGGTGGCGATTGCAAAAGCTAATCAAGTGGGCACTGGCTGGGTAGCCGTCAAAAACTCAAATCATTTTGGGATTGCAGGATATCATGCGATGATGGCCCTGAACCATGATATGATTGGGATGGCCATGACCAACGCCAGTCCTTTAGTGGCCCCTACCTTTTCCGTTGAACGATTGCTGGGGACTAACCCCATCTGTGTGGCGATTCCCGCAAAAAATCAACCCGCATTCGTGGCAGACTTCGCAACTACTACGGCCGCCAATGGAAAACTTGAAATTCTGCAACGCAAAAATCAGGATGCTCCTGTAGGTTGGATTCAGAAGAAAGATGGTTCGTCATCCACTAATGCTAATGAATTGAAAGAGGGCGGGGCACTCATTCCGCTTGGCAGCGATCGTGAACATGGAAGTCACAAAGGATTTTGCTTAGGTGCGTGGGTAGATATTTTTTCAGCAGTATTGAGCGGTGCAAATTATGGCCCGTGGGTTCCGCCATTCGTAAGTTTTCTTTCTCCACCTTCCGATCCTGTTGGAGATGGCATTGGTCATTTCTTTGGTGCGATGAGAGTGGATGCATTCCGCCCTGCGGATGAATTTAAAAATCATATGGATAATTGGATCACTCGTTTTCGTTCGGCAAAAACAATTGAAGGACAAGATCGCGTGATTATTCCCGGTGATCCTGAGCGAGAAAGTGAACTGGAAAGAAAAGTTTCGGGAATGCCACTTAACCCAAAAGTGATTGAAGACTTAAAGGAATTGGGAAATAAAATTGGTGTGAGTTTCTAAATAACCTAAAAGGAAAAAAACACACGAAACACCCAGGGCGAAGCAAACGCAAACTCAGAACTGTTGTAGATCACATCGTACAACGCCATAGCGTTTATGGAGCCACGTTGCCCCAATGGCTGTGAATAACCCACACCCATCAACAGACGATCGTAGGACCTTCGAATAGATGAACCACCAGGAGTGAGCACCGGTGTATTCAAAAGGTTGTACTCGCCATACAAAAATATTTGATTGAAATTTCGCCTCACAAAAGGACTCACTCCGTATTGATCAATTGAGGTTTTGAGATCGGTGAATCGGTAATGTTGCCAGTTTACTCCAGAGCCTACAGAGAATTTAGGAGTAACCATGTAGCCCACGATGGGATTGAGCGCAACATAGAAGTACCGGTATCCTTGTGTGAGCCCGCTATTAATTCCAAAACCTCCCCCCACGTAAATTCTTTCTTTCCAGTTGGATTGATCTCCTACTTCCTTTTGAGCATTGGCAGCAAAAGTGATGATGATCAACAAGAAAAAAATTATTCTTCTCATGCGCTAATCTTCCTCCTGCACAATAAACAATTCTTCTGTTTCCTTTTTCATGAGATACTTTTCGCGGGCGAATTTCTCCAGTAGCTCCTTGTTGGTCATTAATTCTTTGCGGTCTTTTTCTACCTCTGCGATTTTTTCCAGATAGAATTCTTTTTGATCCTCAAGGGCACTGAGCTTTGCGCCCATCTTAAAACGAGAGATCAAATCATTTGAATCCAGAAAAGTAAGCCAGATGAGAAAACACAACCCTGAAACAACATAGAAGTTTCTAAAAATGGGTGGTACTCTTTTCAGCATAGTTTAAAAAATGGTGATACGAAGATAAAAAAAAATGATCAATCGCAATCACCACCCACCTCAGGGCTTCACCTGCTGCCACTTTTGAGCTGCTGTGGTTTTGTTGGTTTGCTCATCTTTTAAATAAAACGTAAGGGATTGAGCCGAAGTGGGTTTCAGTTTTAATTTGAATTCCTTGTTTGTAAAAGGGCAAAGGTAAAAGCCCTCCACTGTGTTAAAGGTGCCCAGTTTCAGATCTCTT
This sequence comes from uncultured Cyclobacteriaceae bacterium, assembly GCA_966095315.1. Classification (GTDB taxonomy): domain Bacteria; phylum Bacteroidota; class Bacteroidia; order Cytophagales; family Cyclobacteriaceae; genus ELB16-189. The sequence goes on along the minus strand of CBHTSG010000008.1, from coordinate 58,717 downwards.
AAAATGGGCATGCCTAAAAGATTATCCATACCCTTTTTCACCCAAACAATTTCAGCCTTAAACATCGAATCCATTTCATAAATCATGATTCGAATAGTATGATCGGAATTTGTCCAGATACCTGAAATTTTTGAGCCTAACTTTTCATGCGAGGTGATAAAGTCAACGATCAAATAAACGGCTACTCCAATCGCCACGAGTGTCAACACCAAAATAATCATCATAATAATTCATCAGTTTTACCTGATTATGCAAACCTTGGGCAAAAGAACCAATGCCCTAAATTTTTATGATTTAGGCCACACCCATAAAATGAATAAAACTTTCGTCTTGCTTTGGGAATTTCAATCCAAATTCCAGAAAAAAAGGCCGGGGTTGCCGGCCTTTTATTTTAGTATAAAGAAGTCTAATGATTAGAATTTCTTACCGGGGAAATAAGCTGTTTCGCCAAGCTCTTCCTCAATGCGGATAAGCTGATTGTACTTCGCCATTCTATCGGAGCGAGAAGCAGAACCAGTTTTAATTTGTCCTGTATTTAACGCTACGGCTAAGTCGGCAATGGTACAATCTTCCGTTTCTCCAGAGCGGTGTGACATAATGCTCTTGTAGCTATTCTTCTTCGCAAGATTTACAGCGTTGATGGTTTCTGTCAGTGAACCAATCTGATTTACCTTCACCAGGATGGAATTGGCCACACCCATGTCAATTCCTTTTTGGAGGAAATCAACATTGGTAACAAACAAATCATCACCTACTAACTGCACCTTACTTCCAATCTTATCGGTCAATTTTTTCCAGCCATCCCAATCTTCTTCGGCCATTCCATCTTCAATAGAAATGATCGGATATTTTTTTGCCCACTTTGCCCAATACTCTACCATTTCTTCCGACTTCAACTTTTTGCCATCGGACTTTTTGAAGTGATACATTTTTGTTTTGGCATCATAGAACTCGGAGCTGGCGGCATCCATCGCAATAAAGATATCTACACCAGGCTTAAAGCCGGCTTTCTCAATCGCTTTCAATACCACTTCAATTGCTTCTTCATTTGACTTGATGTTTGGAGCAAAGCCTCCCTCATCACCTACGTTGGTTGATAACCCCTGATCGTGCAATACTTTCTTCAGCGTGTGAAACACTTCTGTACCCATCCGCAGCGCTTCTGAGAAGGTATCGGCTTTTACAGGCATCACCATGAATTCCTGAAAATCGATTGAGTTATCGGCATGGCTTCCTCCATTCAGGATATTCATCATCGGTACAGGAAGTGTATTGGCATTTACACCACCGATATAGCGGTAAAGTGATTGGCCCGCTTCCATGGCAGCGGCTTTTGCAACCGCAAGCGAGGTTCCCAGAATTGCGTTGGCGCCCAGCTTTCCTTTGTTGGAAGTGCCATCCAACTCCACCATCACTTTATCAATAAGGTTCTGATCAAAAACAGAAAGACCAACAACCTCCGAAGCAATTTTCGTATTAACATTATCAACAGCCTTCAACACACCCTTTCCAACATATCGCTTCTTATCACCATCGCGCAACTCAACAGCCTCGTGTGTACCGGTAGAAGCGCCAGACGGAACGGCCGCTCTTCCGAAAGCGCCAGTCTCGGTGAATACATCTACTTCAACTGTAGGGTTACCACGGCTATCTAAGATTTGCCTTGCATGAACACTTTCAATAAGACTCATAGGATTTTGGATTTAGGTAATGAGATTATGTTTATTTATTTAGAACGATTTCTTCTTTATTCACTTTGATCATGTCAACAAACTGATCAAACAGATAACGGGAGTCGTGTGGGCCAGGTGAAGCCTCAGGGTGATACTGAACCGAGAAGGCTTTCTTGTTTTTCAGACGTATACCCATGATGGTGTTGTCATTCAAGTGGAGATGCGTCACCTGAACATCCTTATTCTGATCAATGCCTTTGTCGCTTACTGCGAAGCCGTGATTCTGCGAGGTCATTTCCCCCAGGCCGGTGATCAAATTCTTGACCGGATGATTTAATCCGCGATGACCATGGTGCATTTTATAAGTAGTGAGGCCGCTAGCCAAAGCAAGCAACTGATGACCGAGACAAATTCCAAAAACAGGTTTATCGGAGTCGAGCATCCTCTTTACAGTGGTAATGGCATAGTCCATCACGGCTGGATCGCCAGGGCCATTGGAGATAAAAAATCCATCGGGGCTCCATGAATTCATTTCATCAAATGAAGTCTTTGCCGGGAAGACCTGAACGTAACAACCACGGGCTGCAAGATTGCGAACGATACTCTTCTTAATGCCCACATCAAGTGCTGCTATTTTGATGGGAGCGTTAGTATCGCCAATAGCATAAGGCTTTTTTGTGCTTACAATAGAAGAAAGCTCAAGACCATCCATCGATGGAACCTTTTTCAATTCTTCTTTTAGCTGATCGGGTGAAAGCACAGATGAGATTATGGCATTCATCGCACCCTTGCTTCTGAGATGCCTCACCAGCATTCGTGTATCAATATCAGAGATACCCACTACACCATTCTTTTCAAGGTAAGCCTGAAGGCTTTCTGTTGCAGTCTTTCGGCTGTACTCCGTTGAAAATTCATTTACAACAATACCACTGATTTTGGGAGAAGCAGATTCCTGTTCATCGTCCTCAGTTCCGTAATTACCAATGTGCGCATTGGTATTCACCACGATTTGCCCGTAATAAGAAGGGTCCGTATAAATTTCCTGGTAGCCTGTCATGCCGGTATTGAAACAAATTTCGCCTCCGGTGGTACCTTTTTTCCCGATTGCTTTGCCTTCTATTAGCAAGCCATCGGCAAGTAGTAAATATGCTTTATCGCTCAAGGGTAGTTGTGATAAAAGTGAACAAAAATAGTTTGTAGATAAGATTTGAACATGGTCTTAGCGGCTGAAAATTTAAACAACCGATTTCGCGGATCAGAATGGGCATAAAAAAAGGGATTGAACCATGTCCAATCCCTTTTTTTGTTTGAATTCTATTCACTTAGTCCTCTTTTTTGGAAGATTTCTTAGCGGCTTTTTTAGGCTTTTCTTCGGCTGCTGCCTCTGGAGCAGAAGCTTCTACCTGGCCTTCTTCTTTCTTTCCTTTACGGCTTCTGCGGGTCTTTGCCTTCTTCGCAGTACCATCTTTCTTGTATAGATCATTAAAATCTACTAACTCCATCATGCACATTTCAGCTGCGTCACCTAAGCGCACATCGCCAAACTTAATGATGCGGGTATAACCACCTGCGCGTTCAGCAATGCGACCTGCAACCTCTCCGAAAAGAACGGTAACAGAATCTTTGTTTTGCAAGTATGACATCACGGTTCTGCGTGAGTGAGTGGTGTCAGTCTTTGCTTTCGTAAGCAAAGGCTCAACATATCGCTTTAATGCTTTTGCTTTTGCCACGGTAGTGGTGATGCGCTTATTTAAAATAAGCGATGAGGCCATGTTTGAAAGTAACGCATGACGGTGCGCTGCTTTGCGGCCTAAGTGGTTTACTTTTTTTCCGTGTCTCATTAGTCTTCGTCCAGTTTATATTTCGCTAAGTCCATCCCGAATGTCAGGTTCTTCTCAGCAACCAATTGTTCTAATTCAGCGAGTGATTTCTTACCGAAGTTTCTGAACTTCATCATGTCAGAAATATCCAGTTGAACCAGGTCTCCTAATGTTTTCACATCAGCAGCTTTTAAGCAGTTGTATGCACGTACAGACAAGTCCAGATCATGAAGACCAGTCTTCAACAGCTTACGCATGTGAAGCATTTCCTCATCTACCTGCTCTACTTCGCTATCTTTTGTTGTTTCTAATTCAATTGACTTATCAGAGAATAATCTGAAGTGTTGAATCAGGATGAACGCAGCGCCTTCCAATGCCTTCTCAGGGTGAATGGAACCGTCTGTTTCAATATCAATCAAAAGCTTCTCGTAGTCAGTCTTCTGCTCAACGCGGGTATTTTCCACGCTATACTTCACGTTCTTTACAGGGGTGAAGATGGCATCGATCGGAATAAATCCGAATACCTGCTCATTTGGCTTATTCTCTTCTGCAGGAAGGTATCCTCTTCCTTTCTCAATCGTCAACTCAATTTCAAAGTGAGCTGCCTCATCAAGGTTGCAGATAACGTGATCTGCATTTAGAATTTCGTAACCTGAAGTGAACTTTGCGATATCGCCAGCCTTGAATTGCTTTTGCTTCTTAATGTTCACCACAATTTTGCTGTCAGATCCTTCACCCACTTTGCGGAAGCGAACTTGCTTCAGATTGAGGATGATCTCAGCTACATCTTCAACAACACCTTCAATGGTAGAAAATTCGTGCAACACGCCCGGGATTTTAATGCCGGTAATTGCATATCCTTCCAATGAAGATAATAATATCCTTCTCAGTGCATTGCCAATGGTAACTCCGTATCCTTTCTCCAGCGGCTTGAAAGTGAAAAGACCGTGGAAATCATCGGATTTCTCCATCACCACTTTTTCCGGCATTTGAAATGCTAATATTGACATAAGCGATTTAAATTTTTAGTTAGGATTACTTCGAGTACAATTCGACAATCAACTGCTCATTGATGTTTTCCGGAATATCCTGACGTGGAGGCAAATTGATAAGCTTACCTTCCATTTCTTTCAAATCCCACTCTAACCAGTTGTATTTCTTTGCGCCTTGTACAGAAAGTGAATTGGTAATTGCTTCCAGCGATTTAGATTTCTCGCGAACTGCTACTACATCACCAGGACGTAGAAACATAGATGGCACATTCACCACATCACCGTTTACAGTAATATGTTTATGAACTACTAATTGGCGAGCAGCTCTTCGTGTAGGAGCTACTCCTAAACGATATACCGTGTTATCCAAACGAGACTCCAGCATCTGTAAAAGCACTTCACCTGTTACGCCTTTCTTGCGAGAAGCCTTGAGGAATGTGTTTTCAAACTGACGCTCTAAAATTCCGTAAATGAATTTAGCCTTCTGCTTTTCAGCTAACTGAACAGCATATTCAGATTGCTTGCGCTTCTTACCTTTTCCATGCTGACCAGCAGGATAGGTCTTTTTCGCAAGCGTCTTGCTATCACCAAAAATTGGTTCGTTGTATCTTCTGGAAATTCTTGTTTTGGGGCCGGTGTACCTTGCCATAGTTCTGTTTTCTTAGACTTTAATCTTAATAATCCGAATTAATATACTTATACCCTTCTCTTTTTAGGAGGACGGCAGCCATTGTGTGGCATCGGTGTCATATCCTTTATAACAGTAACCTCAATACCGGAAGCCTGAATGCTACGAATAGCTGATTCACGACCGGCACCAGGGCCTTTTACAAATACCTCTACTTTGCGTAAGCCTAATTCAAATGCCTTTGTAGCACACTCCTGAGCTGCTACCTGAGCGGCATAAGGAGTGTTCTTCTTAGAACCTTTGAATCCCATCTTTCCTGCAGAAGCCCAGGATACTACCTGACCGGTAGTATTGGTCATCGCGATGATGATGTTGTTGAAAGTCGCCTGAATGTGGGCTTGGCCTACCGCCTCCACATTTACTACGCGCTTTTTGCTTTTATCTTTCTTCTTTTCAACTGGTGCTGCCATACAGAAAAGTTTATTGTCTTTTAGTGATTATCCTTTAGTTGCCTTCTTCTTGTTCGCTACCGTCTTACGCTTACCCTTACGAGTGCGTGAGTTGTTCTTGGTCTTCTGTCCGCGCACCGGTAATCCTTTGCGATGACGAAGTCCACGATAGCATCCGATATCCATCAGGCGCTTAATGCTCAATTGAACTTCCGACTTCAGAGCACCTTCTATTTTGTGGCTCTCTGCGATGGCAGAACGAATCGCGTTCGATTCTTCATCGTTCCAGTCTTTTACTTTCTTATCCCAGCTTACACCTACTTTAGTAAGTATTTTCTGAGCCGACCTGCGGCCGATTCCATAGATGTAAGTAAGGCTGATCTCGCCTCTTTTATTATCCGGAATATCAACACCTGCGATACGTGCCATAATTATCCTTGTCTTTGTTTATACCGTGGATTCTTCTTGTTGATTACATACAACTTGCCTTTGCGCCTGATAATCTTGCAATCTGCGCTGCGTTTCTTTATAGATGCTCTGACTTTCATTGTCTACTTGTATCTAAATGTTATTCTTCCTTTTGTCAAATCATAAGGGGACATTTCCAGTCTTACCTTATCGCCAGGTAAAATTCGGATGTAATGCATCCTCATCTTTCCTGAAATATGTGCTAGTACTTCATGGCCATTTTCCAATTGCACTCTAAACATTGCATTGGACAACGCTTCCAGTATCGTACCGTCTTGTTCTATCGACTTTTGTTTCGCCACTTGAACGAATAGTTTTGTTCTATGTACTCGTGTGTTGTCAAAATTTCTGTTCTGTCCTCAAAGATCGCTACCATGTGCTCAAAGTGAGCAGAAGGTTTTCGGTCTTTCGTGCGGATCGTCCATCCATCCCGCTCTTGTACTACATTTTTGGTTCCCATGTTGATCATCGGTTCGATGGCAAATACCATCCCAGGTACGATCTTCACTCCTTTTCCCCTCTTTCCATAGTTTGGAACTTCCGGATCTTCGTGCAGCGATTTGCCGACACCATGCCCCACCAGCTCCCTTACTACTCCATAACCAAATTGCTCTACATAACTCTGGATAGCAAACCCCACATCTCCAATCCTGTTTCCAGACTTCGCCTGTTCTATGCCCAGGTAAAGAGAGTCGTACGTTCTGTTTAAGAGTAACAATGCTTCCTGACTTGCACCTTCCAACGGATAGGTATAAGCAGAGTCGCTATGATAACCATTCAACTGAACTCCACAATCCACCGAAACAACGTCCCCTTCTTTCAACTCGTAGGCACTTGGAAATCCATGCACCACCACATCATTAACCGATATGCAGAGCGATGCAGGAAATGAGCCCGCGTAGTTCTTAAAAGAAGGTATACCCTTGTTATCGCGGATATACTCTTCAGCGATTCGATCCAGATCTTTGGTTTTCACCCCCGGTTTTACCCGTTTGGCTACTTCCCCGTGTGCTTGGGCCAAAATCTTCGCACTTTCTTTAATTATCTGAATCTCTTCCGCTGTCTTGTAGTGAACCATTCAACTTCAAGCCGCAGCAAACTGAGAACGTCCTTTCACTCTTCCAGACTTCATCATTCCTTCATAGTGCCTCATCAACAAGTAGCTTTCAATCTGCTGGAGTGTATCTAACACAACACCCACCAAAATCAGAAGAGAAGTACCACCGTAGAACTGGGCAAAATTTTGCGTGATACCAGCCTGCACTGCAAAAGCAGGAAGGATAGCCACCAACGCCAGGAAGATTGCACCTGGTAAAGTAATTTTTGATAAAATTCCATCTATGAACTCGGCTGTCTGCTTGCCCGGCTTGATGCCAGGAACAAATCCACCGTTTCTTTTCAAATTATCGGCAATATCATTGGAAGGAACTGTGATCGCAGTGTAGAAAAATGTAAACACTAAGATCAATGTACCGAACAACAGGTTGTATTGCCATGAGGTAAAGTCTGCAAAGGTTGTTCCTACATAAGCACCTAAGTCGCTATCTCGCCATATCTGTGCAACCAAAGGAGGAATGAACATCAATGCTTGTGCGAAGATGATTGGCATTACACCGGCAGAGTTCAACTTCAAAGGAATGAAGTCACGCTTACCACCATATAACTTATTTCCTACAACCTGCTTAGCGTACTGAACGGGGATTCTGCGCGTTGCTTGCGTTAAGGCTATCACACCAACTACCACGAAGAACAACGCCAACACTTCCAGGATGAACAACAACATACCGTTCATTCCTTTTGCATCAATCTCCTGATAGATCGCAGCTGGGAATCTAGAAACAATTCCTATCATGATCAGCATGCTGATACCATTGCCAATACCTTTGTCGGTAATTCGCTCACCCAACCACATGCAGAACATTGTTCCTGCAACGATAATGATCATCGAAGAAACTGTGAAGAACAGGCCCGGGTTTAATATCGCTTCATTATTGATCGTGGCATTGATATAGCCGTACGATTGTGCAGCGGTAATAATGATGGTTAAAACTCGTGTAAACTGATTTAATTTCTTTCTTCCACTTTCACCTTCCTTTTGCATCTTGGTGAAACGAGGTACTGCCACGGTAAGCAACTGCACCACGATGGAGGCAGAAATGTAGGGCATAATTCCCAATGCAAAGATTGAAGCTCTGCTCCAAGATCCGCCCAAAAGTGTGTTTAATAAATCGAAAATTCCTCCCTGATTACCTGACAACAGATTAGGATCAACTCCGGGAAGGGCAATGTATGAGCCCAGGCGGAAGATGATCAGAAACCCGATGGTATTGAGGATCCTCACGCGAAGATCTTCGATTGCAAATATGTTCTTTATGGTTGTAAAGAAACGCTTCATTTTTTCACAGTTGTTGCAGAACCTCCTGCAGTTTCAATTGCTTTTGTTGCTGTAACTGAAAAAGCATGAGCTTCAACAGACACTTTTGATTTCAATTCGCCTCTTCCTAAAATTTTAACAGCATCCTTCTTACCGATGATACCGTTATCAATCATCAACTGAAGTGTAAGTGCAGCTGATTTGGTCTTTTGTGCAAGTTCTTCCAAAGCATCCAAATTGATTGCTTTGAAAAATACTTTATCGTTATTCTTAAAGCCGAACTTAGGGATGCGTCTCTGCAATGGCATCTGACCACCTTCAAAACCAAATTTCTTATGGTAGCCGGAACGAGACTGTGCACCTTTGTGACCACGTCCTGCAGTGCTACCGCCTGAACCTTGGCCGCGTCCAAGACGCTTATTTGTTTTTACCGATCCTTCAGCCGGTTTTAGTGTATGCAGCTTCATCTTATAATTCTGTTACTTTCACCAAGTGACTTACTTTCTTTACCATGCCCTGAATCTGTGGCGTATATTCCACTTCAACAGAGTGATGCACTTTTCCTAATCCCAATGACTGAATCGTTCTCAATTGAGTCTCAGGTCTTTTAATTGTGCTACGGGTTTGGGTAATCCTAACTTTCGCCATAACTCTTAACCGTTGAATACTTTTGATAATGAAACTCCACGATTTCTCGCGATTGTTTGAGGATCGCGCATCGTAGTCAATGCCTTGAAGGTAGCCTTCACCACATTGTGTGGGTTAGACGATCCTTTTGACTTTGCCAATACATTGTGTACACCGGCACTCTCTAATACAGCACGCATTGCACCACCGGCAATTACACCAGTACCAGGAGAAGCAGGCTTCAATAACACAAAGCCACCACCAAACTTGCCAAGCGACTCATGAGGCACTGTACCTTTGATGATCGGCACTTTCACCAAGTGCTTCTTTGCATCATCAATACCTTTGGTAATCGCATCGGTTACTTCGTTTGCCTTACCAAGGCCATAACCCACCACACCATTTCCATCTCCTACTACCACAATGGCAGCGAAGCTGAATCTTCTACCTCCTTTTACCACTTTGGCCACGCGCTGGATCGCAACCACTTTTTCTTTCAAGTCGATTTCACTCGCCTTTACCGTGCTGACGTTGCTTTGAGTCATGCTATTAGAATTTTAAACCTCCCTCTCTGGCGCCTTCCGCCAAAGCTTTGATGTTACCGTGATACAAATAACCATTGCGATCAAATACAATCTCCTTTACTCCACCTGCCACTGCTTTCTCAGCAACTTTCTTTCCTACACTCTTGGAGATTTCAAGATTCACTCCACCCTTCTTGTCCAGTTCTACCGATGATGATGCTACAATTGTATGACCTTTTGAGTCATCAATAATTTGAGCATAGATCACTTTATTGCTGCGAAAAACAGACAATCTTGGCCTTGCCGAAGTACCTTCCAGCTTCTTGCGGATGCTGAGCTTAATTTTTGTTCTTCTATCTTTTACGTTCGCCATGGTTCAATTATTTAGCAGCTGCTTTTCCAGCCTTTCTACGAACAAACTCACCAACATAACGGATACCTTTTCCTTTGTAAGGCTCCACAGGACGAAGCGACTTAATCTTTGCCGCTACCTGCCCGATCAATTGCTTGTCAATACCTTCCAGAATGATCATTGGGTTTGCACCTTTCTCCTGGATCGCCTGAACTTTCAATTCAGATGGGATACCTAAGATCACACTGTGTGAGAAACCAAGGCTGAGGTCAAGAACATTGCCTTGTGCCGTTGCCTTGTAACCTACACCAATGATTTCCAATTGGGTCTTATATCCGTTGCTAACACCTTCCACCATGTTGGCAATCAGAGAGCGATACAAACCATGCATCGCTTTGTGTCTCTTCTGCTCAGTGGGGCGCTGCACAACCACGTTACCCTCTTCAAAAACGATCTTGAAGTCAGGATCAATTGCTTGTTTCAATTCACCTTTAGGACCTTTCACGGTCACTTTATGGTCAGCTTCTGAAAAGGTGCACGTAACACCCTTAGGAAGCGATATCGGTAGTCTGCCTATTCGTGACATTTCCTGATCGGATTAATAGATGTAACACAAAACTTCACCACCCACATTCAGAGCCTTGGCTTCCTTATCGGTAATCACTCCTTTAGAAGTTGAAAGGATGGCGATGCCTAATCCGTTCAATACTTTAGGAAGATTATCGGCAGGCTTATATTGGCGCAAACCGGGCGTGCTGACACGCTGCAGTTTGGTAATAGCCGACTCCTTAGTTTCGGGGTTATACTTTAAAGCAATCTTAATATTGCCTTGCTTATTGGCAGTGTCCTCGAACTTATAGTTGAGGATATAACCTTTGTCGAAAAGAACCTTCGTTACTTCCTTTTTGATGTTGGAAGCAGGGACTTCAACAACACGGTGACGAGCCTTGATGGCGTTGCGCAACCGGGTTAAATAATCTGCGATAGGATCAGTTGTCTTCATTCTACTTATTTAAAAAGCAAACCCCATTTTTTGAACGGGGCTGCAAAGATATATAACAATTTTTGTTATCCAAACTGTTACCTGGTTTCGTCCAAACTTTATGCTGAACGACCTTGATACTCAGCAACCAATATTTTAGTAAAGAGCTTACCAGCTTGCCTTGGTCAACCCGGGTATTTTACCCTCGTTGGCCATCTGGCGGAACTGGTTTCGGCATAAGCCAAACTTGCTCATGTAGCCTCTGGGACGGCCAGTAAGCTTGCAACGGCTGTGCAAACGAACGGCTGAAGAGCTTCTGGGCAGTTTGTCAAGGCCAGCCCAATCGCCAGCTTCTTTCAAAGCCTTGCGCTTGGCGGCATAACGTGCTACCAATTTTTCCTTCTTGTTATCCCTTGCTATGACTGATAATTTTGCCATGGAACTATATTAATTTTTTTGTACAAAAGGCATTCCCATTGATTTCAAAAGCTCGTAGCTCTCTTCATCTGTCTGAGCTGTGGTAACGAACGTGATGTCCATACCATTGATCTTGCTCACCTTATCGATTGAGATTTCAGGGAAGATGATCTGCTCCTTTACACCCAGGGTGTAATTTCCACGGCCATCAAAACCCTTATCGCTCACTCCCTTGAAATCGCGCACGCGAGGCAAAGCAACATTCATCAGGCGATCCATGAATTCATACATGCGATCTCCGCGAAGCGTTACTTTTGCTCCGATGGCCTGATTTGATCTCAACTTGAAGTTAGAGATGTCTTTTTTCGACCGGGTAGCAACCGCTTTCTGACCGCTGATGGTGGTAAGTTCTTCCACCCCCACATCAATCATCTTCTTATCTGCTACCGCTGCACCAATACCCTTATTGATACAGATTTTTTCGATTTTAGGTACCTGCATCACCGACTTGTACTGAAACTTTTGCTTCAGGCCGGGAACGATTTCCTTGAGGTACTTTTCTTTTAGTCTTGGAGTTGCCATTACTTAATAAATTCTCCTGTTTTCTTAGAATATCTTTGAAGCTTACCTTTTTCGTTAAGCTTTCTTCCTGTGCGCGTAGTCTTGCCAGAAGCAGGATCTACCAACATCAAGTTGCTCAAATGGATAGTTCCTTCCATTTTCTTGATGCCACCTTCAGGCTTTCCGGCAGAAGGCTTCTGGTGCTTGGTCACCATATTGATACCTTCTACAATGGCGCGATTCTTATCCGTAAGAATCTCCAGTACTTTGCCTGTTTTTGCCTTATCATCTCCGGCCAATACTTTTACGGTATCGCCCTTGCGGATGTGCAGCTTAGGCTGCTTGTTGTGCTTTCTTTCCATGATTACAATACTTCAGGGGCCAATGAAACAATTTTCATAAACTGCTTCTCTCTCAACTCGCGGGCCACGGGACCAAAAATACGGGTACCTCTTGGCTCATCCTGCGGGTTCAAAAGAACAGCGGCATTGTCTTCGAAACGGATGTACGATCCATCCTTTCTTCTGATTTCCTTTTTGGTGCGAACGATTACCGCTTTGGATACCGTTCCCTTTTTAATTTGGCTGGTAGGGATTGCCGACTTAACAGTCACAACAATTTTGTCGCCTACACTGGCAGTGCGTCTACGGGTGCCACCCAATACGTGAAGGCAAAGCACTTCCTTTGCTCCACTGTTATCGGCTACGGTCAACCTGGTTTCGGTCTGTATCATGGTTACTTCGCTTTTTCGATTATTTCAACCAATCTCCATCTTTTGCTTTTGCTCAACGGACGTGTTTCCATGATGCGAACAGTATCACCGATACCCGCCTCATTCTTTTCGTCATGAGCCATGAACTTGGTCGTCTTGTTCATGAATTTTCCATAGATAGGGTGCTTCACTTTGCGATCGATCGCAATGGTGATAGACTTCTGCATTTTATTGCTTACTACCTTGCCTATCCTTTCTTTTCTAAGGTTTCTTTCCTCCATGGGAATTACTTTTGAAGTTCTTTTGCTTTCAATTCTGTTTTCAATCGGGCAATGAGCTTGCGAGTTTCCTTAATTTTCATAGGATTCTCAATAGCCGATACCTGATGAGCAAATTTCATTTTACGTAATGTCTCCTGTTCGCTGCCGATTTTCTCATTCAGCTCTGCCAGGGTCAGTCCTTTGATTTCTGCGTTTTTCATTTTGCTGCTTGTTCTACGTAATCTCTTCTTACGGTGAATCTTGTTTTGATCGGAAGTTTACCATCCGCCAACGACAAGGCTTCTTTTGCTGTTGCCTCAGTTACACCTCCTGCTTCGAACAGGATGGTACCGGGCTTAATCACTGCCACCCAATATTCAGGGGCACCTTTACCTTTACCCATACGTACTTCAGCAGGCTTGCGGGTAATAGGTTTGTCAGGGAAAATACGAATCCACACCTGACCTTCACGTTTCATCGCGCGGGTAACGGCCACACGAGCTGCTTCTAACTGACGAGCTGTAATCCAGCCTGGCTCTAAGGCCTTAAGAGCAAATGATCCGAAGGCGATTTGATGACCTCTGGTGGCAAGACCTTTTACCTTGCCTTTCTGCATCTTTCTGAATTTCGTCCGCTTTGGTTGTAACATGATTTGCTACGTTAAATATGCTTAACAATTATTTTTTACCACCTCTTCTTCTGTCGCCACCACGGTCTCCGCCACGATCAGAACGTTCGCCTCTGTCGCCACCGCGCTCATTACGATCGCCACGACCTGCTCCACCTCTTCTTCTGTCGCCACCACCTTGCGCTCCGCCTTTGTTCTCTGCACCTGCGTTGCTCACCATCCCAACGTTAGGGGATAAGTCACGCTTGCCATAAACTTCGCCTTTGAAGATCCAAACTTTGATACCGATCTTACCATATACAGTCTGCGCTTCGGAGATTGCATAATCAATATCAGCTCTCAATGTGTGGAGTGGAATTCTTCCTTCCTTATACTGTTCTGTGCGGGCCATGTCAGCACCGGCAAGTCGGCCTGATAATTTTACCTTGATACCTTCCGCGCCAACGCGCATCGTAGATGCGATCGCCTGCTTCATGGCTCTGCGGTAAGAAATACGTGCCTCCAATTGCTGAGCGATTGACTCGCCTACCAATTTCGCATCTAATTCAGGGCGCTTAATTTCAAAAATGTTAATCTGAACATCTTTGTTGGTAAGCTTCTTCAATTCTTCTTTAATCTTATCAACTTCGTTACCGCCTTTTCCGATAACAACACCAGGACGAGCCGTGTGAATTGTCAGTGTGATGCGCTTCAAAGTGCGCTCAATCACCACTTTCGCAATGCCTCCTTTGGGGATACGGGCGTCCACATACTTTCTGATTTTGTGATCTTCTACCAACTTGTCGGAGAAGGTCTTGCCACCATACCAGCTGGAATCCCATCCACGGATAACGCCTAATCTGAATCCTACGGGGTTAATCTTTTGTCCCATTATTCTTTCGTTTCTTTTGGTGCTGACTTTGTTTCAACGCCTGCAGATACAGGCATGCGATCTACCACTAAGGTTACATGGTTTGATCTCTTTCTCACACGGTGAGCGCGACCTTGAGGGGCCGGACGGAGGCGCTTCAATTGACGGCCACCATCTACAAATACTTCCTTCACAAAAAGGTCAGCTTCTTCCAACTTCACATCTGTATTCTTCGCTTCCCAGCTGCTGATTGCAGACATCAGGAGCTTTTCCATTTTTGCGGCAGGGTGCTTTGCTTCGTATTTCAAAATATTCAATGCCTTGCTCACACGCTCGCCACGAATCAAATCCGCAACAAGCCTCATTTTGCGAGGAGAAGTTGGCACGTTCTTCAGGTATGCTGTTGAAGGGCCATTCTTAGCCGCTTCTTTAATTGCTTCGAGCTTCTCTCTCTTAGCAACTGATCCTTTCTTTTTCTTTACTGTTTCCATGTCAGGAATTCTTAATAATGCTTATCGGATTACTTCGCGTCCGCTTTGTTATTTCCACTATGTCCTTTGAACGTGCGGGTAGGAGCAAATTCTCCTAACTTGTGACCTACCATGTTCTCTGTTACATACACTGGAATAAATTTATTTCCATTATGAACAGCGAAAGTATGTCCAATCAATTCAGGAGTAATGGTTGATCTCCGTGACCATGTTTTAATGACCGACTTCTTTCCAGATTGCTCTGTTGTTTGAACTTTCTTTGCCAAACGAGCATCTAAGTAGGCGCCTTTTTTAATTGACCTTCCCATAATTATTTCTTCCTCCTAGATATGATTAAACCATCAGAATACTTCTTTGGATGACGAGTCTTCTTACCTTTTGCAAGTAAGCCTTTGCGTGATCTTGGATGACCACCAGAAGCACGACCTTCACCACCACCCATCGGGTGATCTACAGGGTTCATCGCTACAGCACGTGTGCGAGGACGAACACCTCTCCAGCGGCTGCGGCCTGCTTTACCTACGCTCTCGTTCATGTGCTCTGCATTAGAAACTGCCCCTACCGTGGCAAGGCAATTCACCAATACGTTTCTCATCTCGCCAGAAGGCATTTTGAGAGTAGCATAAACATCTTCGCGCGCTACCAATTGTACAAACGTTCCTGCACTGCGGGCAATCGATGCACCGGTTCCAGGTTTAATTTCAACGTTATGGATAACGGTACCAATAGGGATTTTAGAAAGAGGAAGTGCATTGCCAACTTCAGGTGCAATTGAATCACCTGACAAAAGCGTCTGTCCCACCTTTATTCCATCCGGAGCAAGGATATAAGTCTTTGAGCCATCGGCATAATATAACTTCGCGATTCTTGCCGTTCTTGTCGGATCGTATTCAATAGACTGAACTACTGCAGGAACTCCGAATTTATTGCGCTTAAAGTCAATGGCACGAAGCTTCTGCTTGTGACCACCACCAATGTAGCGCATCGTCATACGACCTACGTTATTTCTTCCACCTGTCTTTTTGATGGTAGATACCAGTGATTTTTCGGGCTTGCTTTCTGTAACATCCGAAAAACCGGATGCCAGACGATGACGCGTGCCTGGTGTTACTGGATTAAGTTTTCTCAACGCCATGATATCTCGAAATTATACGTTGCTATAAAAATCTATTACTTCTCCTTGTGCCAAAGTCACAATAGCCTTTTTGGTATCAGGCTTGCGACCAGCCAATGTTCCGGCCTTCGTGAAGCGTACTTTCTTTTTTCCCAACACATTCATGGTGTTCACGCTCTTCACATTTACTCCGTACATTTTCTCCACGGCATTTTTAATCTCCACTTTGTTGGCATTGCCATCCACGATGAAGCCGTACTTACCCTTTTCATTCAGGGAAGAAACTTTCTCAGTAACCAGGGGTCTTTTTAAAATGCTCATGGTATTACTGCTTGTTTAGTAGGTTGTCAATTTTGTTGATAGAGCTCTCCACCAAAATTAATTGCTCCGCATTCATCACATCATAAGTATTGATTTGAGAAGCGATTACAATCTTAGTGTTCTGAACATTTCTGCCCGAGAGAACAACATTCTTATTCAATTCAGGAAGAACCAGAAGGGTCTTCTTATCGGCAAGAGCAAGAGACTTTAACATCGCAGTGAACTGCTTTGTCTTTGGCGCTGCAAAGTTGAAGTCTTCAATCACTGCGATTGAATTATCCTTCGCCTTATAAGTCAATGCTGACTTGCGAGCCAGGTCTTTCACTTTCTTGTTGAGTTTGAAAGAATAGTCGCGAGGGGTAGGTCCGAAAATACGACCACCACCTTTGAACTGAGGGTTTTTGATGTTACCCGCACGAGCTCCACCAGTACCTTTCTGCTTCTTTATCTTCTTTGATGATCCGGAGATCTCATTTCTTTGCTTGGACTTGTGTGTTCCCTGGCGCTGATTTGCCAAGAAGCTTTTAACATCCAAATAAATGGCGTGGTCATTGGGTTCAATGCCAAACACTTCGCTCGAAAGGCTAACCTTACGACCGGTGTTTTCACCACTAGATTTTACAACTGCTATGTCCATTACTTCTGCAGGATTATCGTTGAATTCTTAGCACCAGGAACAGACCCGCTGATCAGGATCAGATTCTGCTCAGGCATAATCTTTACCACTTTCAGGTTGGTTGTCTTCACGCGCGCGCCACCCATACGGCCTGGCAAACGCTTTCCTTTAATAACTCGTGATGCGAAAGACGCGTTACCCATCGAACCGGGAGCGCGCAGACGGTTGTGCTGACCGTGAGTCTGGCCACCAACACCGCTAAATCCGTGACGCTTTACAACACCCTGGAAACCTTTTCCCTTAGAGGTGCCTACTGCGTCCACAAAATCGCCTTCCGCGAAAATGTCGGATACTTTGATTTCTTTACCTAATTCTGCAACACCATCAAACTCCGCAGTAAAATCACGAAACTCAACAACCTCTTTCTTAGGAGTGGCGTTGGCCTTTTTGAAGTGATTAACCAGCGGCTTGGGGGTGTTTTTCTCTTTTCTGTCACCGAAAGCTAATTGAATAGCCTTGTAGCCATCTGTCTCTGCGTTCTTTACTTGCGTAACAACACAGGGACCCGCCTCGATAACAGTGACCGCTATATTCTGGCCATCTGAGCCAAAAAAGCTGGTCATTCCGATCTTACGTCCTATAATTCCAGGCATGGTTTTAACCTATTTATTTGTTTTTAACCCATTTTGAGGGTTTACTACCTCAAAAAGGACTGCAAAGATAGGAACTAAAGGTTAGTTACCAAGAGTGGGTTTCAAAAAAATACAGAGATTTATCTGATATGCTGAACTAAAAAAAGGTCATGCCTCTAATCGCCTCATTTTCAATTTTATAAGTGAATAAAAAATCCGGAAAGAGATTTCCATCCCTTCCGGTTTTATTCCCGCACAAAATCCCCCTACTTTTCAGAGATTTTAAAGCCTGCATGCAGATTTCATCCGGTACAACCTGGAAAAGAGTGACAGTCATAATCCTGTTTTTGATTGTGCTTGCCCTAAGTGATCTTGCCTTAGGGAGTGTTTCGATCCCCTTCTTTGAGCTTCTAAATGCGTTTTTAGGCCAAACCGACTCGATATGGCATGATATTCTGTGGCAGTTTCGAATACCAAAAACCATTACTTGCATTCTTGCGGGAGGAGCGCTCGCCACGGGTGGCTTGATGATGCAAACGCTTTTCAGAAACCCGCTTGCCGGGCCAGATGTGCTAGGGCTAAGCGCTGGCTCAAGCCTTCTGGTTGCGCTTTTAATCTTAATGGGCCAATCCTTTTCAAGTGTTGCTTTTTCTTATTTCTCCAATCCATGGAGCATAGTAATCGCGTCAAGCCTTGGCGGGATGTTGGTGTTTCTTCTGGTGATCGGCATTGCAAACTTCGTAAAGGATAATGCTTCATTGCTGATCATCGGCCTGATGCTCAGCGCTGCCACATCATCCATTGTAAGCGTGCTTCAGTTTACCAGCCGTGCGGAAGATCTCCAGGCTTTCATGATTTGGTCCTTAGGCAATGTTGGCAGTGCCAGTTGGGAGGAAATTCAAATACTGATAGTGGTCACTATTTTCGGGTTAACCCTTGCCGGGATTTCAATCAAATCACTCAATAGCCTGCTGCTGGGAGAAAATTATGCACAAAGTTTAGGCATTAACATTAAACGGTCTCGACTGATCATTGTGGCTTCAGCTGGATTTTTAACCGGGGGTGTAACGGCTTTTTGTGGGCCTATTGCATTTGTGGGCCTTGCTGTTCCGCACTTAGTAAGACTGATATTACCGACAGCAAATCATCAGGTTCTACTACCAGCTACACTCACTGGCGGTGCATGCCTGCTTTTATTTTGCGACATCATCAGTCAATTGCCCGGAAGTACTCAAGCACTCCCACTCAATGCAGTGACTTCGATGATTGGTGCACCTGTGGTAATTTGGATGGTGATGCGGTATAAATATGTAAGGCTCTAACTAATGAAAACTCACGACCTTACAATTGGATACGAAAAGGATGGAAAGTCGAACATCTTGTTTGCTAATCAAAGCCTCGTTTTAAATCAAGGAGAACTCGTCTGCTTCATGGGTCCCAATGGTATCGGAAAATCCACACTCATCAGAACACTGGCGGGCTTGCAGACACCTCTATCCGGCAAAATCCATTGCGATAAAGAACACAATATCGCAGTGGTTTTAACCGATCGACTCACCGCATCCAACCTGACCGTGTATGATCTTGTATCCTATGGACGCTATCCATTCCTGGATTGGTCGCTTTCGCTTAAAGAAAAAGACAAGGTATTGATTCAGCAGGCGATTGACCAAGTGCACATTCAACACCTGGTTAACCAGAAAATAGTTGAACTCAGTGACGGCCAACTTCAAATGGCCCTGATTGCGAAAGCTCTTGCTCAGGATACCGACATCCTTTTGCTGGATGAACCAACTGCGCACCTGGATCTCAACAACCGAGTAGAAATAATGAATCTGTTGCGCACAATTTCGCGCACTGAAAACAAAGCCATTCTTATTGCTACACACGAATTAGATCTGGCTCTTCAAACTTCAGATGTGATTTGGCTGGCTACAGCCGATAAAAAAATCAAAACAGGAATTCCCGAAGACCTGGTGCTGGATGAATCTTTCGATGAAGTATTTAAGTTTAAAGGCTTTGACCTGAAAACCGGCAAAGTCTATCACGAGGCTTTCAGAAATCAGTCAGTCAATCTGGCCGGCACAGGGCATGAATACTTGTGGACAAAAAATGCATTAGAGCGAAGCGGATATTCCGTTCGCCCCGATGCAGTAATTTCAATTGCGATCCAACCCGAAGAAGGCACATGGATATTATCTAATGGTCAACAATCGAGTGCCTGCAAGTCGATCGCAGAATTATTAGGTACGCTTAGTAAATTCTAAATTCGCTCCACTCCCAAACCGGGCTTGTCGGAACAGGTCATGATTCCATCTTTCAAAATAAAACCGCCTTTCACTTCGTCTTTGGCCAAATCTAAACTTCCATCCAAGTCAATATATTTAGTATTGGCGCAGGCGAAGGCAGCATGCAAAGCTGCAGTGATGCTCACAATACTTTCGTCATTACAGCCCCAGAACAACTCTACATTTTCCAGCATGGCCATGTCAGCAATTTTTAAGGCCTGACTAACACCACCACACTTCATCAACTTGATATTAAAAATACCCGTTGCTCGTGGTGGTTTCACTAAGTTCAAGGCATCCTTTGGTGACAGGAGCGATTCATCCGCAGCAATGATGTTTCTTATTTCCTCTGGCAACTGACGCGTTTCTTCCACAGCCTTGGCGGGAAGCGGTTGTTCTATTAATTCTATGTTGAGATGTTTGGTCTTGTTAAAGAACTCAATGGTCTGCTGTGAGGTGTAACCCTGGTTTGCATCGATGCGGATCACAAACTTGTTCCCGAATTTCTCGCGCAGTTTTACCATGCGCTCGATGTCTTCATTCAAATCTTTTCCAAGCTTTACTTTCAAGACTTTGAAACCGCGCTCTCCATACTCATGAGCTTCCTTCAGGGTTTCTTCAACATTTTTAATACCTATGGTATTAGATGTAGGCAGCGAAGTGATTTTCTGGCCGAGGAATTTTACCAACGGAATTTTTAAATACTTTGTAAAGGCATCATAGAGTGCGATATCAATCGCAGCTCGGGCAGCAGGATTTTTAGGAAACTTTTGCCACACCTCAAACGTGAGTTGGTTCAGTTCATGGATATCTCTTCCCATGAGAAATTCAACATTCTTCTCTTGCAAGGCATTCTTGCATTGCTCAAAACTTTCGCCTGTTACATATTCGCTGGGATTACCTGCGCCTATTCCCGTTACTCCATTTTCGAGTGTGATTTCCACAAACGCATTGAGTACTTCGTCAACTGTTTTGAAGGCAATGGTATAAGGCTTAGTGTTACCCAAATCAGCTGACCAGATCTTAATGTTTTTAATTTTCATGAATGAACTTTATAGAAGTTAGAACTTTGCAATCCGTTACACCTGCGCAATAGACTTGTCGATCATCTCTTTGAAGATAGGCACAAGACTATCCACTCCATCTTCGAGCGGAAGCACAACCGGAATACCCAACTTTTGTTTGTACTCCGCTGCATAGTCGCGGGCATCCTTTTCAGAAATATTTGCTGTATTTACCGTTACGGCTATCGTGGGCGCTCCATAAATTCTGGCAAGTTCAATTTCATCTTTTACATCAGGAATGTGGGCTGGATAATTCTCCAACCCCTTGTATTGCTTGCGACCCGGATTATGTTGCATCACCACGGCATCAGCATTTGCAGAAACGATCCATTCCGCTCCGGCAGGTCCGCTCGGATTTCGCAAAGACGATTGACCTTCAATAAAAATAATATCAGGCTTGGCTTCTTCCCAGCACTGCACAATCGCGTGTTCCATTTCACCTGAAATAAAATCGTTGAGTGTGCTGTCAAATACAAATCCATATTTCGCACCCTGCATCCAGCCGGTTTGTCCAGTATAAATCATCTCTGCCCGATAGCCAGCTTTTTGCATTGCCTGAACAAGAAATCGGGAAGTAGTCCTTTTTCCTAATGCACAATCTGTACCCAGCACGGCAATTTTAGGGCAATGCACCGTTTGAATTTTTCCTGACCAGAAGTGGAGGTCTTTAAATTTCTTTGGCTTACGCACATCAATAATTTCCAACCCTCTTGATTTTGCAAAATCAGCCAGCTCCGGAATATCTGAAACATATTCATGGAGTCCGTTGACGATGCCATATCCGTTCACCAAACACTCTTTGAGCAGTGCGCGTAAAGAATCCGGGATCAAACCACCCTTTGTGGCCACTCCAACAATTGCATAAACAGCTTTCTCTTTTCCACTTTTATGAAAATCGGAGAGTGAAGCATAAATCGGAATATTCCTCTTCTTTCCATCCAGCACTTCACCGGCATCCTTTCCGGGATGTTTGTCATCGATCACGCCAACAATATTGAAACGCTCTGTGCCACGAATCAATCCGTGGGCAGTCTTACCGTTGGAAGAATCAAGATGTCCGGCTGTTATAATAATGGCATTACTTTTTTGCATAGCTGAAATTTAAGGAGGCGAAAATTTCGGGTAAAGGGTCTAATTGTCCAAATAAATTGAGGTGCGGGTCAGAATTTATTCGCTTTAGCGGTTTTCATACTTCAACTGAAACGCTGAAAGATCCGGTTTAACCTTTCGCTTCCGCGTAAGTTCATATCGATAAATGGTTTGCCCCAGATTTTTCATAAATGGAAATCCGATGGTTTTATATTCATACTTGCCGTCATTGTAAATTCCATCAGTGTTGGTATTAATGACAGCCGAGAGCATGAACTCTATACCCTTTTCAAAATCCACAACATAAGCATTATCAATAAGGTAGCCGTAGGCATCGCCCACTTTATTAAAGATTCTGATGTTAG
Organism: uncultured Cyclobacteriaceae bacterium; assembly: GCA_966095315.1. Classification (GTDB taxonomy): domain Bacteria; phylum Bacteroidota; class Bacteroidia; order Cytophagales; family Cyclobacteriaceae; genus ELB16-189. The sequence goes on along the minus strand of CBHTSG010000008.1, from coordinate 36,420 downwards.
CAGGAATTGGAGTTTTGTCTTCTCCAAACATCAAAAATTTGCAATAGGCATCATACATGGTTGTGTCTGCTTTGTAATTGGGGTAAGCCGTTTCTGTGGGCAGTTGCGACATGTAGTGCAAAACAAACTGACGATCTTCCTCTGATAAATCAAACCTTCGTCTATCCGAGAGTTGCGGGAATAATATCGCCTTCAAAATCTCCTGTTGCTCTTGTAGCGGGTAATCATTTTTATAGGTGAAATCAAACGGCTCGTTGACAATCACATCTTTTTTCTGATAGCCTGTTCCTTTCAATACTTTTCGCGGTGGTTTTATTGAATCAAGATTAATGAGCATTGGCTGTTGAAAAATCAATGTGTCATTTTGAACAAACCTTACTTGTTCGGTGTGTCGATTTTGATCTGGGGTAAGCGGTCGCTCAAGTCGATGAAGGATTCTCATGTTGTACCCTTTGCTTCGCAAGATGCGATTCGTTTCTTGTTGCCCCATAAATTCATATAGCCGGTTGTAGGCGTCATTATCGCTCACTACCAAAATTTTCTTCGCGTAATGAGCAATGGATGGCAAACCGTTTTCAGAAGTAGTATCTTTCTTCACCGAGAATTGCCCTGAATAAAGACTGTCGTGATACATTGGTGTAAACTTATTCAGCCCTTTTATTTTCAATTGATTCACTTTCTCAAGGGCGAGCAATACCAGTGGCAGTTTAACGGTGCTAGCCGGATAGAAATAGTTGGTGGAGTCAACATTAAAATAAAATGACTTGAATGAAGGACGATTGGCAGAATCGCGATTAATCTGAGTGTAAACTATTTGAACTTCCCATTCCTTTCTGTTCCTCAACACGGACGCAAAATCTTTCGCATTCCGCAGCATGAGGTGTTCCACCAGGTTTTCATCTTCCACAATCGGGCTTTGGCAGGCAATCATGCCACAGGAGAAAACGAATACGGTCAACATTAAAATCTTGTTCATAGCAACAAATAATTCAGACTTTAAATTAATGTAAATTTGCAGACTAAACGGGATGGTCTATGAAAACACTTTTATTGCTGATGCTAATGGCAACCGCTGGCGTCTGCTCCGGCCAGGCAATTGTTGGGAAATGGCAACTGACAGAAGACAAATCGTGCATCGAATCACAAATCGGTCAATCCGAGACTGAGAAAGAATTGTCTTCTGCAATGGGTAGCTCACGAAATGCTGTTGCCCGGCTGATCATCTTTCGCAAAGATGGTACAGGCGAAGAAGGTGTTTTTTCTGCCGGCAGAAAAAAAGGAAGTGACATGATGCCCTTCAAGTGGAAAATTGATGGAACGCAATTGAACTTGATGGATAAAAAATCCGGCATCATCACGCAGCGCTTTCTATTAGATGAATTGGGGTCATCCACCTTACGAATTCATAATGCGATGCGGGAATGCGAAGTAAAAGTTTTTACCAGGATCAATTGAATTGATGAGCACCACAACGCAAGTCAAACGAGATATTCGAAAATTTAAACTCGAAGAGTTAAAAGATTTTTTCGTTCAGCGTGGCGACAAACCTTTTCGTGCACAGCAGGTGTACGAATGGCTCTGGATGAAATCGGTCAAGAACTTTGATGAGATGACTAATCTTTCAGTAGCCACACGCGAAATGCTGAAAGAAAACTTTGTAATCAATCACATCAAAGTTGACAACATGCAGCGCAGTGCTGACGGCACGATCAAGAATGCCGTTACACTTCATGACGGACTTATTGTAGAGTCGGTACTCATTCCAACTGAAAAAAGAATTACGGCTTGCGTTTCATCGCAAGTTGGCTGTAGCCTTGCCTGCAAATTTTGCGCAACGGCCAGACTGAAGCGTCAGCGCAATCTAAGCCCTGATGAAATTTATGATCAGGTAGCCGCAATTAAAGAACAATCGGAATTATTTTTTGGAAGACCGCTGACCAATATTGTATTTATGGGCATGGGCGAACCTTTGCTGAATTACGCCAATGTAATTACAGCGATTGAAAAAATCACTTCACCCAAAGGCCTTAACATGGCTAGTAAACGAATTACAGTTTCTACAGTGGGTGTTGCCAAAATGATAAAAAAAATGGCTGATGATGGGGTGAAATTCAATTTGGCGGTATCTCTTCACTCAGCACTAGACAACACGCGCTCCTCCATCATGCCAATCAATGATACTAATCCATTGAGCGACCTGGCGGATGCCTTGCGTTACTGGTATCAAAAAACAAAAAAGAAAGTCACCTACGAGTATGTAGTGTGGAAAGGCATCAACGACAACGAAGAAGCTGCACAAGCATTGCTAAAATTCTGTAAGGTCACTCCCTCCAAGGTAAACCTGATTGAATACAACCCCATCGATGATGGTGAATTTCAACAAGCTGATGAGCGCGTGCTGAACATGTACATGGATTTACTCGAACGCCATGGCATCACCACCCGCATTCGCAAAAGTAGAGGTAAGGATATTGATGCAGCTTGCGGGCAATTGGCCAATAAGGGGTAGGTCCTACCGTTATTGAATTCTATTCCTATCTTTAGCGGATAATAACACATATGGGATGTGTTTGTATCTACTTTGTTGTTAAACTAATTTGGTTTCAAACGCATCTAACCCCTGTAAAGAAAATCTAATGAGTAAGAAAATCTCAATATTGTGGGCACTGATCGTCATTTCTCATCTTGCCTTCGCCCAAGAGCAAATCGTTGATAAGATTGGTGCTGGGCTAAAAAAATATACCGAAGAGTTCCCGCAGGAAAAAGTCTACCTTCATACTGATCATCCCTACTATCTGGCTGGGGAAACAATTTGGTTTAAAGCATATGTTACTGCTGGTTCATTTCATCAGCTGTCTCCTATTAGCAGCACTTTGTATGTTGAGTTGATTAATATCAAAAAAGAAAAAGTTCACCAATCCATCATTCATATTATCGAGGGCACAGGCCATGGCGACATTCTTCTCCCTGCGGACTTAATGAGTGGGAATTATCTTCTTCGGTCATACACCAATTGGATGCGAAACTTTGACGAGCAATTTTTCTTTGAAAAAGAGATTAAAGTCTGGAACCTTGATGAGAAACTAGTTAACCAACCTCTTGCAAACCAGTCGATCGACTTACAATTCTTTCCGGAGGGGGGAAATCTGATTGCCGGAATCAAGTCCAACCTTGCATTCAAGGCGGTTGGACCGAATGGTCTTGGTAAAGAAGTAAAAGGAAAAATTTTATCGGGGAAAGGGGAAACAATCGCTGAATTTAAATCGACCCACCTTGGTATGGGCTCTGTTTCTATCTTACCCGTTCTGGGTGAAACCTACTCAGCAATCATTGAAAACGAAGGAACTCAGAAATATGCTTTGCCAAAGGTATACGAAACAGGTTTTGTTATCTCAGTTACCAACAGGCCAGATCAAGCGGAAGTCATTATGAAAATACAAAGCAATGCCGCAACCACCAATAAGCAAGTGGTGACGCTCGTTGCTCACAATAGGGGAGAACTCAGCTTTGCCGCCCAGATAAACCTTTCCAATAATTTATTCATTGCCAAAATCCCAAAAGTAAAATTATATCACGGTCTCGCCCATCTAACACTTTTCGATGGGGCGGGCACCCCTCAATGTAACCGACTGGTGTTTGTGGATAAGGATGAAAAGCTAACGGTGCGACTGAATGGCCTTAAAGAAAAATATTTACCTCGCGAAAAGGTGAACCTGGAGATTGAAACACTTAATAAAGCGGGAGAACCCGTTTCAACAAATATTTCTCTTGCCGTTACCAACAATCAGGAAATTGTATCATCTCCCAACGAAATAAATTTAACGAATTACTTGTGGCTCACCTCTGATCTACGAGGGCACATTGAAGACCCCAATTACTATTTCAATGCTACTAAACCTGATCGATATGCTGCTCTTGATTTGCTGTTGCTAACCCAGGGGTGGTCACGTTTTCAATGGGATAAAATTATGAGCAACGACTGGCCTGTGATTAGCCATTACATTGAACAAGGCATTAATGTACAGGGTAGTTTGATCGATAATCTTACCAAAAAGCCGGTTGAGGGTGGTAAGGTGACTTACGTATCAACGGATAATGCCGCTGATATTAAAGTGGCACCAACCGGAAATGAAGGGCGATTCATTTTAGATGATTTAGTTTTTTATGATAGCTCGAATGTTGTCCTCCAAGGTGAGACGAAAAAAGGTAAGAAATTCGTAGAGTTCAAATTGGACGAAATTTTTCCAAACCAAATTGTGAATACAGCATTAAAGCCTCTATCGGGTGATCTTTCCACCTTCGAAAAAGAAATGTTTGAAAAAGGAAAGCAGAGGCGCGAAATAGACCTTGCTTACAATTTCGATGGTAAGACAATAGTGCTGGACGCAGTTGAAATTCAATCCAAGAAAATTGATGCCTCCATTCAAGACACGCGGATCTACGCAGGAGCAACGAAGACAGTTAAAGCCGCCTCCGTGCCAGGAAGTGCTTACTTAAATCACCCGTTGGAATTATTGCGCGGTGTGCCAGGAGTAAGGTTGACACCAAATCCTCCAGGGTATGATGTGTTGATCCGGGGTGTCGGGTCATTTCTTTCTTCGGGCACACCATATATTTTGCTCAACAATGTGCCCATTGCGATTGAATCACTCAACGCAATGCCGGCAAGCATGATGGAAAGTGTTGATGTTTATAAGGGAGCTGATGCAACAATATTTGGAGCTCAGGGAGCCAATGGTGTCATTGCATTTTTTACGAAAAAAGGGGGCTACGTTCCTGTGGGTCGTGAGGGAGTGTTTTCCTTCCAGTTAGGTGGCTATACTACCCCTCAGGAATTTTACTCCCCAAAGTATGACGTTGTTAAATCAGAACATGTAAAACCAGACCGAAGAGTAACAGTCTACTGGAAGCCATTGATTCAAACCGACCAAAACGGAAAGGCAAGTATTTCATTTTTCAATCCTGACCCTGAAAGTACTTTTGACATTACTATTGAAGGAATGACCAAAACAGGGTTGACGGCCAGTTCAAAATTTAACTACACAATAAAAAAACAGGCTGACTGATTCGAAAAATCTGAGCGAACAGCGGTAGCGTTTATATTCCATTCCTTGTACCTTCGCACTGATGCAACACTCGGTAGAAGAACATTTTCAATCGTCAGAAAAAGTCAGAGACTTTGTGATTGGCATGAGTGACGGACTCACCGTGCCATTTGCCCTTGCAGCAGGGCTCAGTGGCGCAGTAGATCAAACCTCCATTGTCATCACCGCTGGCTTGGCTGAAATTGCTGCTGGTTCCATTGCCATGGGATTGGGCGGATACCTTGCAGGGCGCACCGAAATTGAGCACTATGATTCAGAAGAGCGAAGAGAATATGACGAAATTGTCCACAAGCACGAAATTGAAATAAACGAAACCAAAGAAATTTTTGCTGCCTACGGGATCAGCGAACAACTTCAGGAAACCATCGCCCGCGAGATGGCCAAGGATCCAAAAAAGTGGGTCGATTTTATGATGCGTTTTGAGCTTGGCTTAGAAAAGCCAGATAAAAACCGTGCTCATCAAAGCGCCTTCATTATAGCGGTGTCTTACATCATTGGAGGCTTAATTCCGTTGAGTGCATACTTCTTCACCAAGTCCTCGCAAGAAGGTTTAGTTTATTCTTCCATCATCACGCTTATTTGTTTAGTGATTTTTGGATTGGTGAAGAGTAAGCTGACCGGGCAACCCTTATTTAAAGGTGCACTTCGGGTTACGTTGATTGGTGCAGTTGCTGCAGCTGCAGCATTTGGAATAGCAAAGGCAATTGCCTGATTTATTTCTGCTCGATAATTAGATCCGTTCTTCGGTTGACTCTTCGTCCTGCAGAAGTTTTATTATCACCAAGAGGCTTTGACTCACCTAAGGCAAGAATCTCAATGCGCGAAGCATCAATTCCAGATTTGATTAAATAGTTTCTAGCATCTTCGGCTCTGCGCTGGCTCAGGGTTAGATTGTAACTATCGTCACCATAGTTATCGGTATTACCCGCAATGATCACTTTGCAGTTTTGATCTTGCTGTAGTCGGAGCACTGCTAAGTCAAGAACCTCTTTGTTCCGTGCAATGGCAAAGTTTGATTCATAAAAAAGGTTGAAGATCGTAACAGCACTCGCTCTTCCCGGCTCGGTGGTAACAGCAGCCACCATCTTTTCTTTCTTAAGATAAAACGTTTGGTTAAGGTTGCTTCCTGCCTGGTTTGCATCAAAGCGCACCGCGAGCGTGCTTGGTTCATATCCTTTTGCTAAAATTCTCACCTCATATTCTGTTGTGGATTTCGGATCTACATTAATTTGATAAGAGCCATCGCCACTCCTGTTCATTTTAACTTCAGATTGATTTGATCGAAGTGAAATGTCTCCTTCAACAGCTAAGCGTGTGGATTCATCTTTCAATTGAATGTTCCAAACTGTGGGACCGTTTTTCAGATTTGTTGCGGCTAAGGGCTCAGCAATAGTTTGCGCGGCTTTAGCTGCGGCTGCCGTTTGATGAACCAATGCTTGCTCCGCTGCCACTAATGATTCACGACTCACCGGTTTCCAATCTTTCAGATCAACACGGTAGATATCCTGATCACCTTTGCTATCTGCACGGGCAGAAGAAAAATAGGCATAGCGTTCATCACCAGTAAGTACAAAGTAGATATCACTTTCAACGGAGTTGATGGGATAGCCCAGGTTCAGCGGTTCACTCCATTGTTTTTTTACAGAGTCATATTCGGATCGGTAAATATCCAAATCGCCCATTCCCGCATGACCGTTGGAACTAAAATAAATATGGCGCCCGCTGGCGGTAATAAAAACATCTTCCTCGTCTCGCTCTGTATTGATTACTGGTCCCAGATTTTGCACATCGGTCCATTCTCCTCGTTTATTTTTTGTGGCCATGTAGATGTCAGTTCCACCGTAGCCTTCCGGCCGATCACTCACAAAAAACAGGCGATCATCTCCGGCAGTCACTACCGCAGAACTTTCGAAATACGGACTATTAATAAATCCATTCAATCGTTTTGGTCGAGACCAAGTGCCATCACTTTGCAAATCGGTTTCAAAAATATCGCCACCGTTTTCATCTCCATATACAAACATTTCTTTTCCGTTAGGGGAAAGACTTACACTGGCATCGTGAAAGGCTGAATTTATTTCTTCGATACTGGTTGCCTGTTGCCACACTCCATTTATATTTTTTGACGAGAGAATTTCCTCATAAAACTCAAGGTCTTCTGCAAGCGATGGATTTTCGTTCTTATCAGGCCTGCGGGAAGTGTAAATCATAACGGACTCATCTGCGGCAATGGTGGGCGCATAATCAGGCCATTCAGAATTTATGTTTTCGTTTAAGTGCACAATACCAACATTTACCGGATTTGCTTTAAATACTTTTGCATTGCGGCACTCGAATATTTTCCAATTCACTTCACTCATTTTCATCACCCGGCTAAAGCGCAAGGATTTAGCAAGCGACTGATTCATTAAATCATAATAAAAAAGGGCGCTGTCAAATAATTCGTTGTAGTGGTAAGCTTGTCCGATGAGAAAAAGAATGTCTTCATCAATGTTTGGATTAAGACTGTACGCTTTCTTAAAATGGTGCAACGCCTGCTGCTTGCCGATGGTGAGTAATATCGACTTACCGGCCATTAAATGTGCGCGCTCATTTTTTGGATTGGCCTTAATGGCCAGCTGAAATAATTCAATCGCTTGCTTACTGTGCGAAAAATTATAGGCTTCCATTCCTTCGCGAAAGTATTGTTCGGAAAGTTTGAGAGAATCCGTTTGTGCCAGGGCTGAGCCGGATAATAATGCGCTTAACAAAAAACAATAGGTAGCCTTCATAGACAATTTCTGAACAGTTAATGTAAAAAGAAAAATTGAGAATTGGGCAGAGTTACTGCGACCATCACTTTCGCTTCGAAGCGTCAAATAATTTTTCTTTCTCGTCTTTGGATAAACTCTCGTACCCCTTGTCGGATATTTTATCAAGGATGGCGTCAATCTCATCTTGCGTGGCCTTGCTGAATTTAGGCGCTTGTTTTTTTTGATTCGTTTCTTTCCGATATGAAACCTTTACTTTTGGACTGGCGCTAAACAAACTTTTAATCCAATCTAAAACTGCGGTAACCCACGCGCCCCAATTTACACCTGCCTGCATTTGCTTTATGTACACAAAACCCATCAGCGCTCCGCCAAGGTGAGCAATGTTGCCCCCGGCATTTCCACCCACCGATCCCAGAAAAGAAAGGACAATGTAAAACGCTGCGATGTACTTAATTCTCACCGGTCCCAGAAACATCAGAAAGAAAGTATAGTCAGGCAACAGCGTGGCCGCGCCAACCATAATTGCATAAACCGCACCGGAGGCACCCACCATTCCATCAAACCCGGCACGCTCTTTAAAAAAGGGAATGGTATTGAAAAAAATCAAATAGGTAACTCCGGCCGCCAACGCACCCAGCACATACAGCGCGATCAGTTTATCACTGCCTAAATATTCGATGAAAAGTTTTCCAAACCAATACAACGCCAGCATGTTGAAGAGGATGTGAAAAATATCAGTGAGGCTGTGCGCAAATGCATAGGTGAAAATCGTCCACGGTCTTGTAATGAAATCGGTAAACAAAGGAGGAATCGAAAATTGGTCGTGAATAATTTTAAACGCATCGCCAAAACCTGATACGGTGGAAAAGACATACATCACCGCCAGTGCCAAAAAGATTACCACATTGATAATGATCAACTGAACATGACCATTATTATGCCGACTGAATGCACTTTTAAATTCTTCGAGCACGCTGTTGCTGGTTTAATTCTCTGGTTTTAACAAACCAATTTATCAAAGGATTCGCTTAAATGAAATTTTATAATGAAGGTCACGGCAAAATCTGACCTTACCTGCCCTGGCTGCGCCAGTAACTGATGATAAAAAAGGCAACCAACGCCCCGCCAAAATGTGCGAGGTGCGCTACGGTGCCGCTTCGATCAAGTGCATAGGTTAAAAAGCCCATGACAAACACCATATACTTTGCCTTAATGGGAATGGGAGGAAACAGGAGCATGATTTCCAGGTTAGGAAACACCATCCCGAAAGCCATCAAAATTCCATAGATCGCCCCGGAAGCTCCCAACATACTGCCTCCCATGCCTGGGAAGAAAAAGTAATTTACAATGGCATAGATAATTCCTGCCCCAATACCGGTGGCCAGGTAAAACGTCAAAAACTTCTTATCTCCCCAATAGCTTTCGAGAATGGGTGCAAACGAGGCGAAGGCCAGCATATTAAAAAAGATGTGACCAAAGCCGCCATGAGCAAACATGTAGGTAAAAAATTGATATGGGCGGAAGTAGCCGGAGTGCATATCCCACAACGACAAATATTCTGTGAGGTGAAAACCTGCTGCCAGATTCTGCAACAGGAATACTCCTATATTAATAATGATGAGGGTGCGAACCAGCGGTGTAACGTTGAACATGATGAATATTAACGGATAAAGTAATTTTCAATCTTAGACGCATCAAAAATAAAAAATGTTGGCTTGCCATCCGGAGAAAAGTTAGGATTGGTGCAAGCAAACAATCCACCGATGATCGATTCCATTTCCCGCGCATCCAAAGGTTGCCCTGATTTTATCGCTGCACGCTTTGCCATAGCGTTAGCGAGATTATCGCGGAGGGGCAATTGAAGGGTAGACTGATTTTTTTTGAATTGATCGATCAATCCTTCAAATAATTCTTTCTCTCCTCCTCTCACATCGGCAGGAATGCCCGAAACAAGCAACGTGTTCTTACCAAAGACTTCAAACCTAAAACCAAGGGAGAAGATTTCCTTTTCCATTTCCATCACTAATGCAAAATCTGATCCGTGAAACGAAACCGTTTGTGGAAACAACGACTGCTGGCTGTTGCCCGATGCATTTTTTAATTGAAGTAAAAATTTCTCAAACAGTACTCTTTCATGGGCCAGTTGTTGATCAATGATCATTAACCCTTTGCGTGTTGCCCGAACAATGTACTTTTGCAGATATTGAAACAGGCCTTTTTCGGTATCAACCTCGATTGGTGCATCGTCACGGTTTACGGCACTTTCAAATCGAAGAGATGTCTTAATATCATCCGTTGGTCTTGAGAATAATTTCGATTCCTTTTCACGTTCTTCAAATAATCGCTCCCAATTTTGAAGGTTCGATTTGTTGAGTGAATTACTGAATTGCTCTTCAAAATACTGTTCCCGCGAAAGCGGTTGTGTGTTCAATTTGCTCACCAGGTTTACATCAGCACCAAAATCGATGGCTGGTGCAAGATTGTGTGCGCCCAATGCCTGCTTCACCGCAGACCATACCACACCATTCACCGCGCGCTCATCGTCAAACTTGATTTCCGTTTTGGTGGGATGAACATTCACATCAATGTGCGCTGGATCGATATCGATAAAAAGCACATAGAACGGATAACTATCCGATGAAATTAATCCCTCGTACGCTTTTGTTATCGTGTAGTTTAAATATGAATTGCGAACAAACCGGTGGTTAACAAAAATAAATTGATCGCCTCTTGTTTTTTTTGCAGACTCCGGGCGGCCGATGTATCCTGTAATCTTGACGAACTCTGTTTCTTCCTGGCAAGGTGCCAGTTGGCCTTGATAGTTTTTACCCAGTAATGCAATGATGCGCTGACTCAGCTTTGCGGGAGCAAGATCATGCAGCACTTCATCACCATGGATGAGCTTAAACGCTATCTGAGAATGTGCCAACGCAAGTCGATAAAATTCTTCCTGAATATGTGACAACTCACGCGCATTTGACTTTAGGAAATTTCTACGGGCAGGAATATTGTAAAACAAATTTTTTACGCTGATGCTGGTTCCGGATTCGCAGGCAATTGGTTCTTGCCTTTTCACCTCCGAGGCCTCCACCACCAATAACGTTCCTAATTCCTGATGCGGTTGTTTGGTTTTCAGTTCCATTTGCGAAACCGCGGCAATGGAAGCGAGCGCCTCTCCGCGAAAGCCCATCGTCCTCAGCGCAAAGAGATCTTCAGCTTTTCTGATTTTGGATGTAGCGTGGCGCTCAAGGCTCATGCGTGCATCGGTCTCGCTCATGCCGCTGCCGTTGTCAATTACCTGGATCAACACTTTTCCAGCTTCTTTTACAATCAACTGAATTGTCGTAGCTCCCGCATCGATCGCGTTTTCCATTAACTCTTTCACTGCCGATGCCGGGCGCTGCACAACTTCACCGGCAGCAATCTGGTTGGCGATGGAATCTGGCAGAAGTTGAATAATGTCTGGCATTCGTGAGATCTGGGGTGCGAATAGTTAGTCTTTATTGGTTTTGCGAAAACGCAAATAGAGGTAAACAGGAATGAACAAGAAGAAAGAATACAATGCCGGCTTGCCCCATTCCAGAAATGCAATGATGAACAGCGCCAGAAATAGCATCACACCCAAACGAATAAAAACAGCATTGGGCTCCGCTGTAGTTTTCGATCTTCTGCGGGCGGCCTGAAATGATCCTGCAATGCGCGAGCGATGGTTGCCAAAATCTTCTGCCACTTGGCCTCGTTCACGTTCAATTTCTTTCATGATGCGCAACTCACGCTCTTTCATCTCCTCCTTTTGAGGATCATAAAAGCGAGGCGTATATTGAAATCGCTGATGCGAAGGTGCTTTGGTAAAAAGAGATAAAAATTTCATGTATCGAATATCTTTTTATTTGATCTAATTGACCATTAGCTTTAAAGTCGGAATTGGAAGTGGTTTATTTTCCACAACAAGCCGCAAATTACAAAACCTAACGGCCTCATGTTTAAAAAAGTTTTTGGCACCCTTTTCATCATTTTCATTGTATTTTCTGTTTCTGCTCAAGATTTTAAAACCCGGTGGGTAGATAGTGTTTTCCAGACCCTGACCACCCAACAAAAGATAGGTCAACTATTTATGATCTCGGTGTCTTCTCGTGCTTCCTCCGCTGAGGTTACCGAGTGGATGAACACCATTCGAACCTATCAGCCTGGTGGCGTAATGGTAAGCCAAGGAGGAGTAAAAAGTCACGCCCGGCTTATTAATCAATTACAAAAGGCCTCTGAAGTTCCACTAATTGCAGGCATCAATGCTGAATGGGGACTGGGACAAACGCTGGACAGTGCCATGCAATTTCAGCAGCCATTAATTCAAGGTGCTCTTCAAAATGATAGCCTGAATGTTCAATTAGGAAAAGAAATTGGCCGACAAATGAAAGTCTTAGGCTTTCAAATCAATTTCGCGCCCAATGCAGATCTTGACCTGGCGCTGACCTCCTATCCGGCTAGTCTTAATTTTTTCAGTGATAATAAGCAGCGCGTGGCGGCAAAGTCGGTAGCCTTCATGAAGGGTCTGCAACAAGAGGGAGTAATGGCTTGTGCCAAATTTACGCCCGACAGTTACCACGATAAAAGTTCAGAGGCAGAACTTGAACCCGCACAAGATTATTTTGAACTGAATAGAATGGATACGCTGGCTCTTTATCCGCTCACTAAACTCATCAGCGAGGGGACAAAAAGTATTCTCACTTCGCATCTTCATTTTTCAATGCTGGGCAGGAAGAAACGCGTACAGGCATCGGTATCAGAACTTTTTATTGGCGAAATACTGAGAACAAAACTCAATTTTAATGGACTGACCTTTTGTGAAATTCCTTACCTCGAAAAAATTTCGCAAAAGAAACGTGCCGGAGAAGTGGAGAAACTTGCATTCACCATCGGCAACGATGTGATGATTGCTCCCGGAAATATTAAAAAAGCCATTCGAAAAATTTCTGCACTAGTAAAAAAAGATGCCAAGCTTAGAGATCAGCTATCAGTTTCGGTGAAGAAAATTTTGGCAGTCAAATATGAAACCGGCTTGGCAAGCCAACGGCTCATCAACACCGACAACCTGCTCACCCGGCTTAACTCCGCTGAAGCACTGGCACTAAAACTTCGCCTTGCAGAAAATGCCGTGACGGTATTACGCAATGCTTCATCAGTTGTTCCAATCAAAACCCTTGACAATAAAACGTTCGCTTCGATTTCCATTGGTAAGGAAACCAACAACGAGTTTAATCAATACCTTTCCAAGTATACTCTTCTGAAAAAAGTTTCCCTCCGATCAGCATCCGACACCACTAACCTTAAGAAGAGTGTAGGGGATGCCGATATTATTATCGTTAGTATTTTTCCCTTCAGCACACCGTTGGTGGAAACCCTCGCACCAGAAATTATCAAGTTGGCCGCCAAACAAGAAGTGATTGTATGCAGTTTTGGTAATCCCAAAGATCTCACACTTTTTGAGGGCATTCCCACCATCATTGCATCGTATAGCGAAAATGATCATTTGCCCAAGGTTACAGCTGAAGTAATTTTTGGAGGACTGGAAGCCAAAGGCGTGATGCCCTACACCGCTGCGCCAGCCATTCGTGAGGGGCAGTTCGTTACAACAACCCTCATGAACCGGTTATCATTCACGGTGCCTGAAGCGGTAGGCATGGACTCGAAAACGTTGTATGGCATAAGAGAAATTATTCGTGAGGGTATAGAAACGGAAGCTTTTCCCGGTTGTCAAGTAATTGTGGCACGCAAGGGGAAAATTGTATTCGATCAATCGTTTGGTTGGTACACCTACGAAAACAAAATCCCGGTAACGGATAGTACCATTTATGATTTGGCTTCGCTCACCAAAGTATCGGCAACACTGCAGGCGGTAATGTTTCTGAAAGACAAAGGAATCATTGATACGGATAAAAAAGCATCGGTGTACTTGCCTGATCTGGCCAGCAGTAACAAAAAAGACCTTACCATTAAAGACATTTTAACACACCAGTCGGGGCTGTTGCCCTTCATTCCAATTTGGAATCAAACGGTGGCAGAAGGCAAACTGATGCCACTTTATTATAGCTACACCAAATCAGAAAATTATCCTCTGCAAGTCGCTCCCACTATTTTTGCATCTCCTGTTATACGTGATTCGGTCTGGCGTTGGACGGTCAATTCAAAATTATTAGAAAAGCCTGCACGCACACCGTATTCATTTCGGTATAGCGATATTGGTTTGATGATCATGCACAAAGTGGTAGAGCGCTCCATCAATCAGCCGATGGAAGATTTTCTGGCTCAAAATCTATACGAACCATTGGGTGCGGGTACGTTAGGTTATCTACCCCTCACAAGGTTCCCTGTTTCGCAAATTGCACCTACGGAAAATGACACCATCTTTCGCAAACAGTGGATTGTGGGAACCGTGCATGATGAGCGAGCAGCGCTGTTGGGTGGTGTGGCCGGTCATGCAGGTCTGTTCGGAAGTGCCATTGATCTTGCCAAACTAGGACAAATGTTATTGAATGGCGGAAGTTATGGAGGCATTCAATTTTACAAACCAGAGACAGTTTCCCTTTTCACTACGCGTCAGTATGAAGACAGTCGCAGAGGATTGGGATGGGCGAAAGCTGGTGATCCATTGAGTTCATCTTCATTTTATAATTCACCAAAAGCTTTTGGGCACACAGGATTTACCGGTACATGCATTTGGGTGGATCCGGAATTTGACTTAGTCTTTGTCTTCCTTTCCAATAGAGTTTACCCAGACCGCGGTCACAATAAAATATCTTCGGCCAGTATTCGTCCACGCTTGCAGGAGGTTATCTACAAATCGATTTTTAATTATTGCCAGAATAACAATTAAGGTTCGAAACTAAACCCCTATGAAAACGGTTTAACTTAAAATCAACCTCAAAACCAGAGAAAATGAAAATCGGAATTGTATGTTATCCCACCTTTGGTGGTAGTGGCGTAGTGGCTACCGAATTGGGTAAAGCGCTGGCAAAGGAAGGGCACGAAATTCATTTCATCACCTACAGTCAGCCGAGCCGATTGGATTTTCTGAATGAGAATTTATTTTATCACGAGGTTGAATTTCACAGCTACCCATTATTTGAATATCCACCCTATGAATTGGCACTGGCCAGCAAAATGGTGAGTGTGGTAAAAAATGAAAAACTTGATCTTTTGCACGTGCATTACGCCATTCCACATGCATCGGCTGCGTACATGGCAAAGCAGATTTTAAAAACGCATGGTATTTATATTCCTGTAATCACCACGTTGCACGGAACGGATATTACGCTGGTAGGCAAAGATCCTTCGTACGAACCGGTGGTTACGTTTAGCATCAATGAGTCAGATGGGGTCACGTCTGTATCCGATGATTTAAAAAAAGAAACCTATCACTCGTTTAAGATTACAAAAGAAATTGAGGTCATTCCTAATTTTATTGATCTTGAGAAATTCAAAAAGCAAAAGAAAGATCACTTTAAGAAAGCAATCTGCCCCAATGGCGAAGCCTTGATTGTGCATACCTCCAACTTCCGCAAAGTGAAACGCGTGGGCGATGTGATCAAAGTATTTAACAACATCCATAAAGAAATTCCTTCCAAACTGTTGATGATTGGTGATGGCCCTGAAAGAACAGGTGCTGAAACGATGAGTCGTGAGTTTGGGATAAGCGATGCCGTACGATTTTTAGGAAAGCAGGAAGCGGTAGAAGAAGTACTATCCGTTGCTGATTTGTTCTTGATGCCTTCCGAAAAAGAAAGTTTTGGATTAGCCGCACTCGAGGCCATGGCGTGCGAGGTGCCGGTGATTTCTTCCAACACCGGGGGCCTTCCTGAGCTAAATGTGCAAGGCGTTACCGGCTTCATGAGCGAAGTGGGTGATGTAGAAGACATGACGCGCAAGGCACTCTTTGTTTTGGACAAAGACAATCTTCCTACATTCAAGCAAAATGCTCTTGCACGGGCAAAAGAATTTGATATCTCCAGAATACTTCCTCTCTACGAAAATTATTATAAGAAGATCATTGAGAGCGTTGAGGTGAAGCAGGCATTTTAATCTTAATGGATTTCTGTATCGGTGTTACTACTCAATTGACGCTGACAGAAGATTATGTCAATGCCTGAACAGAATAGGCAATTATTTGGTTATTTAGATTAATATTAACCTTGCCATGCTCGGTCACCGGTTTTCAAAGTACATTCCACCTCCTGAAAGCGCTAAAAGCGATTTTGAGAAATTGCTCAATGTGTTCATGCAATTGGTGCTGATCACCTCAGGTAATGTAGCGGAGGCACTTCAATGGCTGACCGAGGTCGATAAGCAATATAAATTGACCAATCCCAACTACGGCATTGGCGATTTTATTGAAGACCTGAAAAAGAATGGTTACATCACCGATGATGGCCCCAGTGGCGAATTCAAACTCAAAGCAAAGGGCGAGCAAAATCTCCGTCAGTCTGCGCTGGAAGAAATTTTCGGCAAACTGAAGAAGACCCGAGGCGGAGATCACAAAACCAATTTCAGCGGTCGTGGCGATGAACCCACCACTGATCGCAGGGATTATGAATTTGGTGATACGCTCGAACAAATCTCCATGACGGACTCACTGCGCAACGCCCAGATCAATCACGGCCTGGAAGATTTCAAAATGACCGAACACGATCTTGAAGTAGTGGAGAACGAATTCAAAAGTCAAACCTCTACGGTGTTGATGATTGATATTTCACACTCCATGATTTTGTATGGGGAAGATCGCATCACCCCAGCTAAAAAAGTGGCGATGGCCTTGGCAGAGTTGATCACAAAAAAATATCCGAAAGACACACTCGACATTCTTGTGTTTGGTGATGATGCCTGGCAAATCGAAATCAAAGATCTCCCCTACTTGCAAGTTGGGCCATACCACACTAATACGGTGGCGGGCCTTGAACTGGCCATGGATATTTTGCGCAGAAGAAAAAATACCAATAAGCAGATTTTCATGATCACCGATGGCAAGCCCACGTGCATCAAGCAGGGAATCAAATACTACAAAAACAGCTTTGGGCTAGATCAAAAAATTCTGAACAAGACATTGGAGCTGGCTATGCAATTGAGAAAGCTGAAAGTGCCTGTTACCACTTTCATGATTGCAACGGATCCTTACCTCAAAGCCTTTGTGCGCGAGTTTACCAAGGCCAATAATGGCAATGCCTACTACAGCAGTTTGCAAGGATTAGGCAACCTGGTGTTTGAAGACTTCAAGCGAAACCGAACAAAAAATCTGTAACCACTTTTAGCTCGAAACTTAGATCATGAACGATATTCAAAACATAAAGACGTTGGCGCAGTTGGTTGCTACAGGCTATCAATCCAAAACTATTAAAGAGGAGCTGCGAAATAATCTCATTCAAAAATTAAAAAAGAAAGAAAACGCTTTCGCAGGAATCTGGGGTTATGAAGAAACTGTTATCCCTGATTTAGAGCGAGCCATACTTGCCGGTCATGATATCAATCTTTTGGGATTGCGGGGTCAGGCGAAAACGCGATTGGCCAGGTTGATGGTGAATCTGTTGGACGAATACATTCCGATCATTGCAGGTTCAGACTTAAATGATGATCCCTTGAATCCGCTTTCGCGTTTTGGAAAAGACAAAGTGAAAGAGATGGGAATGGACACACCCATCGCGTGGATCCACCGTGATGATCGCTACACCGAAAAGCTTGCCACACCGGATGTTTCCATTGCTGATTTGATTGGTGATGTCGATCCGATCAAGGCTGCTGCTCTGAAGCTTCCCTATTCGGATGAGCGGGTGATCCATTTCGGTTTAATTCCAAGATCAAATCGATCCATTTTTGTAATCAACGAATTGCCAGACTTACAAGCGCGCATCCAGGTAGCTTTATTCAATATCCTTCAGGAAGGAGATATTCAAATCCGCGGCTTCAAACTTCGCTTGCCGTTGGATTTACAATTTGTATTTACAGCCAACCCGGAAGATTACACCAATCGCGGAAGCATTGTCACTCCGTTGAAAGATCGTATCGATAGTCAGATCATCACGCACTATCCTAAAACATTAGAGATTGGAAAGAAGATCACACAGCAAGAAGCGTTCATACGCGAAGAGCAGCGAAAAATGGTTTCCTCGCAAGAGATGATCAAAGATTTAGTGGAGCAAATTGCATTCGAAGCGCGCAAGAGTGAATATGTGGATGCAAAGAGTGGTGTGTCCGCACGATTGACCATTTCTGCGTATGAAAGTCTGGTGGCTGCAGCCGAGCGCAGATCGATGATCAACAACGAAAAAACAACACAGGTCCGCCTGTCCGATTTTGTGGGCGTCGTTCCATCCATTACGGGAAAAGTTGAGTTAGTGTATGAAGGTCAGCAAGAGGGGCCGGGCATAGTAGCTCAAAATCTAATTGGCAAAGCCATCCGCACCCAGTTTTTAAATTACTTTCCCGATCCGGAAAAATTCAGAAAACAAAAGGAGAAAAGCCCTTACAAGAAAATCTCTAACTGGTTTGGCGATGGAAATTCGGTCGATCTGCTCAACGATAGTGCCAATGTTGAGTATGAGCAAATTTTAAAGGCGATACCCGGGCTGGCAGATTTAATAAATGAATATCATAAAAATCAGGATGCTCCTACCAAATTGCTACTCATGGAATTTGCGCTGCATGGATTGGCTGAATACAGTTTGATCAGTAAGCACACACTTACCGCTGGTTTGCAGTTCAAGGATTTGCTTAGTGGCATGTTCAGTCTTCCCAAGCAAGGTGGAGAAGATGAAGATGCGGAAGACGACAACGAAGCACTGGGCGGTGGCAAGTATTGATTCGGATGCACTTCATGAATTAAAAAGCCTGGTAAAGGCTGGTGAAGGTTTGCAGCTGGAGTTCAAGCGTAAAGCTGCACACCCTGATAAAATCGTTCGCGAAATAATTGCTCTTGCCAACACCGAAGGAGGAACGTTGTTGGTGGGCGTAGATGACAATCTCACCATCCCTGGAGTAAAATATCCGGAAGAAGAATTACACGTTATCCAACAAGCACTAAAGTCTTATTGCAGACCTTCACTGGCATACCATGAGTCAATTATCAAACTCAAAGAAGATCGATTTGTTTTGCGAATTGATATTCCTCAAAGCCTGAAAAGACCACATTTCATGAAGTTGGATGCCGAACATCAGGAATACTATGTGAGGGTGAATGATATGAGCATGAAAGCTAGTCCTGAAATGAGGGAAATCATTCGCAGGTCCAAAGCAAAAAAGAACATCCGATTCATGTATGGCGAGCCGGAGCAATTGCTGATGCGGTTTTTAGAGGAAAACAAAACCATCACGCTCAATCAATTCAAGAGTTTGACAGGCCTTAATCGTTTTAAATCAGCACGTAAACTCATTCTACTCGTGCTCGCTAATGTCATCAAAATACAGCCGACCGAAAAAGGCGATCTGTATTCAAGAGCCTAGCACTTCGTTACTCGAAAAGTTTCCTTCAAAAGATTGCAAATATTTCTGCTGTTTCAGTAGATTTATCTGATCGAATTGATGTCGCGAAGAAACGTTTCATACTTGCAATTGATAACCATTGTGAGAGACGTGTCTTCGCGATTTTTTTTAACCTTACCCCCAGCCTATGTCCAAACAGAAGAAAGAAAAAGACAAGAAGGTTTTTGTGCTGGATACCAGCGTGATCATTTACGAACACAACAGCATCCTTAATTTTGATGAGCACGATATCGGCATACCGATAACCGTACTGGAAGAGCTCGACAACTTCAAAAAAGGAAACGACACCAAAAATTTTGAGGCCCGCGAATTTATCCGCCTGATTGATAAACTGGCTAAAGGCCAGATGCTTCATCAGTGGAATCCCATCAATGGAAAAGGCAAAGGCAACTTCAAAGTGTTGATGCACACGGGTGGCAATGGCATTGTTGATGCGAACAAAGTTTATAATGAAGACAAGGCTGATCACCGAATTCTTAATTCAGCCTTGCAGCTGCAAAAGGAAGAAAAAAATCGAAAAGTAATCCTGGTCAGCAAAGACATCAACCTTCGCCTGAAGGCAAAGGCACTGGGCCTGACTGCCGAAGATTATACTACTGGAAAAATTCAAAACATCAGTTCGCTGTACACGGGGCGCACGGTGATTGAAGATGCCCATCCGGACATGATTAATTTACTCTATGACAAAGGGTATTGCCCACCAGAAGATGTGATGGGTAAAGAGAAGCCGATGAAAAACCATTACTATATTTTGAAAAGCGGTAAAAAATCTGTGCTCGCTTTTTACAACTCAATGAATGGAATGGTGGAGCAAGTTGAAAAACGAAATGCGTACGGAATAAAGCCTCGAAATGCAGAGCAGGCATTTGCCATTCATGCCGTATTGAAGCCTGAAATCAAATTAGTGTCGATGCAAGGCGTAGCCGGAACAGGAAAAACCTTGATAGCATTGGCAGCTGCACTAGAACAAAAGAGAGAATACAAGCAAATCTATCTTGCGCGACCGATTGTACCCCTAAGCAATAAAGATATTGGCTATTTGCCGGGAGACATCAAATCAAAATTAAATCCCTACATGGAACCACTGTGGGATAATCTGAAATTCATCCAAAACCAATACAGCGAATCGGATAAGGAATACTCGAAGATTACTGAGATGGTGCAAAACGAAAAGTTGGTGATTACACCTCTTGCATACATTCGAGGAAGAAGCCTTTCCAACATTTGCTTCATTGTAGACGAAGCTCAAAATCTTACTCCACACGAAGTCAAAACCATTATCACGCGCGCAGGTGAAAATACAAAAATCATTTTCACGGGTGATATTCACCAGATTGATACACCGTACCTGGATTCGCAAAGCAATGGCCTTTCGTACCTGATTGACCGCTTAAAGGACCACGAGCTTTACGCGCATGTTACCCTTGAAAAAGGTGAACGATCAGAGCTGGCAAACCTTGCAAACGAGCTCTTGTAGGGGCCCAAAATATGGTAAGGTGTTGACTGCAATATTTTGACTGAATTAACAGAAAATCAAATTGAAAGGCCTCAAATGACCATATTTGAGGCCTTTTCTTTTTTTATTAATGGGTAAGATTGGTGGCCGGATGTCATTTGGAATAGTAATTATCAATAACTGCGATAGAACCTTAGCACCCTAAAAAAGGCCTCATTTTACCATCTCGGTTACAGCCCGTTTATTTACATCATCAAACAGAAAGAAAAAGGGTTATGTTACTAAAGTGGGCTTTCAAATACTTTTCTCAGTCAAAGAAAATTGATTATCTAAGACAAGAAGGAATCATGCTAGGGTCGCGCTTGCGGGCACAACGCAAAGTATACCTCTACATGTTGAAGGATTTTTTTGTGGAGGTGCTGTACAAAGAAGATAATCTGGATCAGGAGGTTGAGTCCATTGAGACTTTCTCAAGCCTCGACCATCTAAACAATTACCTCGAAAGAGAATTCAGAACTGCGTTCTAACCGCTCGGTTTACTTACCAAGCGCCTTAAGCATCGTATCGCCAATGAGTGCTGGGGATTCCACTACGTGAATACCACACTCTCTCATAATTTTCATTTTTGCCGCAGCTGTATCATCTGCACCACCGATGATCGCACCGGCATGGCCCATTCTCCTTCCGGGAGGCGCTGTCTGGCCAGCAATGAAGCCCACCACAGGCTTTTTAATTCCTGATTCTTTTATCCAACGGGCGGCCATTGGCTCATAGTTTCCTCCAATCTCACCAATCATTACCACTGCATCTGTCTCAGGGTCTTTCATCAGCATTTCTACAGCATCTTTCGTGGGTGTTCCAATAATTGGATCACCACCAATTCCGATCGCAGTAGAAATTCCTAACCCAGCCTTCACGATTTGATCCGCTGCTTCGTAGGTAAGTGTACCGGATTTTGAAACGATACCAATACGGCCCTTCTTAAAAACAAACCCTGGCATGATTCCTACTTTCGCCTCACCAGGCGTGATCACTCCCGGGCAGTTCGGGCCCACAAGCGTTACCCCCTTATCTTTAATGTATTGCTTGGCTATCATCATGTCCTTTACTGGAATGCCTTCTGTGATGGCGATGATCACTTTTATTCCCGCTTCAGCTGCTTCCATGATGGAGTCTGCAGCAAATGCTGGAGGCACAAAAATGATTGACACATCCGCACCGGTTTTTTCAACTGCTTCTTTGGCTGTATTGAATACGGGTCTTCCCAAATGGATTTGCCCTCCTTTACCAGGAGTAACTCCGCCCACTACATTCGTTCCATATTCAATCATTTGACCGGCATGAAATGTTCCTTCCGATCCGGTGAACCCTTGAACAATAACGCGGGAATTTTTATTAACCAGTACGCTCATACAATTTTAGGTTAGGTTACAAAATTAGGATAATAATGTTGCTGACCAAACAGAACGATAACATCCGATTAGTCTTGGGAAGGCAAAAAAAAGACCCTGTGTTGGCAGGGTCTTTCGTTTCTTCAGGAGCCTCTGTTACTTAGGGCTCTTCAATTTATTTCTCAACAAAAACTCTTCGTATGCTTCTTTATAAGAAGGAGTTTCCGGATCAAGTTTAATCGCTTGTTCGTAAGCAACGATGGCATCAATGAATAGCTTATTCTCCTCATAGAAGCCAGCCAATATCAATTTATTTAAAGCGGTCTCTTCTTTCAACTCACCAGAAATCTCAGTAAAAGATTTCTTCACCGACTCATACTTTCCGGGAGAAAGCTTTTTGATCAAGTGTTGTTCTGATTTGCTCTTAGTATCTGATTTCGATTTTACCTCTACCAAAATTGCTGATTCACTTGAAAGCTTTGGATCATTCAAATCAATTTGAACTCTGCTTTCAGGAGTTTCAATCTTGTTCAACTCATCGTCAAACATATTCTTCAAGGTAACAATATAAGGACCGCCCGATTTAGAAGCTTCCCAACTGATGATTGCAGTAGAATTAAATATCTCAGAGTACTGATTTTCAGGAAGGAACACTTTGATGTCCTCTAATCCACGGTGCACCGCTCCGGTTGCGCTGAGTCTGTTTTTCTTTGCTTCGGCAGAGTTGCTGCTAAGAATGAAATCAGTGTATTTATTCAATACGCTTGAGCCTGATGTCATTTTTGCGGCCAGGTCTGCAACTTTTACCGTACCTGCTTGCTTAAGCTCAATCGGCCGGCCAGAAGCATGTACAAGGCCCACATAAGAGTTTTCAGAAACCTTCAACTCATCGCCTGACTTAAGGCTAGCTCCTGTTTTCAATGCCTGCCAGGTGTCACCTGTTTTTACTTCATTTGCGCCCTTATTTGCCAAAACTTTAAAGGCATAGTCCTGACCTTGAACAAAAGTCACGGCACTAACCAAAAAGCCGATTGCAAAAAGAAATCTACCAGTCTTCATGTGTTTTTTTATTTTGAAATACATAGTTACGAAAAACATGCCAATTTTTAATAAATCAACTCGTTAATGCCTTCTCTCTTCGTTTGGTAAGCCTGTTTTTGATCTCATTTTGCAAAGATTTCAAAATATCATAGCAAGGGCCCACCAAGGCTGTAGCGGCCAATGTAATGGAAAGATCAAGTTTAAGGCTCAATTTCGCGAACGCGTAAATAATGACAAACATGATGATGGCTATCTGGGCTAACTGGATAATAACCGAGAGTGCATCGTACCAAATGGGAAGTTTTTCATCTACATAAATAAAGAGCACCACCGTGAGGAAGCAAAGGACGAAGGCAATGGCAAACTGCTGCCATTCTTCTATTTCATCTACATAATCCTGGTTAAGCACCATGGCCACTGCATTGGCATGAACCACCGGGCCAAACATATCCGGATTGGCTCTTCCACCAATTTTTTTATTGAGGGGTGTGAAAAATTTATCCTCCCACGCTGGATCGCCAACGTAATCCCCCAAGTATCCAAGAATGACGATTTTATCTTTAAAGAGCTCCGGAGAAACCGTTTCATTTAAAACCTCGTCATAATCCACCACATAAAACATCGTACCAAAATTGGTAGTGGCCGTTTCATCATTTTTCAAACTGTTTATGCGCAATTGTCTTACCTCGATGTTTCCACGGAAGTTGATCAATTCCTCTTCTTTGTTGCGGGCCAAAAATTTCTCGGTGGTAACAGAGTCGTACATCATGGCCATGCGGACTGAGAACGCAAGCTCACGCTTTCCATTCACCTTCATTTGGGGCCAAATCGTGCGCACTATTTTTACATCCTCCTGGTGGGTAGCGTCTGTTGGCAAACTAACATATCCAAGGTGGGCAAACTCAGCGAAATTAGGATCAGGAATTTCTAATGAATCTACCTCGTTAGAATCAAACTGCGCCAGTGAATCGGTTTGCATGAGCTTTTCACCCAACACCACATTACCTGCGCTTTGAATAGCAAACTTCAACATCATATTTCCCAGCGTGTCGAGCAATTGTGGGCAGTTGAGTGTATCGTAGAGGCCACCTTCACAATTGAATAATGCATCCACCCCAATTACCCTTGGCTTATATTGACTGATGATTTGAATTTGTCTGGCAATATCGCCTCGTGAGAGTGTACTAAAATTTACGAGGATGATGCGCTCATCCACCGTTGGATCTGGCCGAAGTTCATTAAAGGCATAATCGGTGAGCTCTGTATCCTGCAGCGCCTGGCCAATGGTATCAAAGGCGCTAAACAATTTCAGGTCGGCAATTTTTGAAACCGCCCACATCATGAAAAACACAAAGACGGTAACGGCCAAACTATTGAGCAAAATTCTCTTCATAGGGTAATGGTTATCAAGTAAATTTAGAAATTTAGCGGTGTATTAAAAGCGAACCTTTGAAAAGCCACAATCAAACGACACTCTCGCACGCAGAATTTGCCCATGAGATTCAACAGGGAAACCGTGTGGTTTTGGCCAAAGCCATTACCATGATTGAAAGTAAACTCGCTAAAGACAGACAAAAAGGTCAACAGCTGATTGAGCGTTTGCTTCCGCGGACCGGTAACGCCATTCGCATTGGCATCACGGGTGTGCCGGGTGTTGGAAAAAGTACCTTCATCGAAGCATTTGGAAAATACCTTACCAGTCAATCCTTGAAAATTGCGGTGCTGGCAATTGACCCCAGCAGCGCCAAAACAAAAGGAAGCATACTTGGCGACAAGACCAGGATGGAAGAACTTGCCCGCGACCCAAATGCATTTATAAGACCCACGGCAACTGGCAGTGCGCTTGGCGGAGTGGCGAGCCGCACACGCGAAGCGATGTTACTTTGCGAGGCTGCGGGCTTTGATGTGATCTTGGTTGAAACCGTTGGCGTAGGTCAGTCTGAAGTTATCGTTAGGGATATGGTCGATTTTTTTCTTTTGCTTATGCTTGCGGGAGCGGGTGACGATCTGCAAGGGATTAAAAAGGGAATCATGGAAATGGCCGATGGCATTGCCATTACTAAGGTAGAAAACGACAATTTGAAAAAAGCCCGGCAGGCTCAGGCTGATTTGGAGCATGCGTTGCACATGTTTCAAATTTCCGAATCCGGGTGGCAGCCAAAAGTACTATTGACTTCAGCCATCGAAAACAAGGGAATTAAAGAATCGTGGGAGTTAGTCAATCGGTATGTTTCATTTACTAAAGCCAATCATTTCTTTGAAAAAAATCGTCAGCAACAAAGTTTGAAATGGTTTCATGAGAGCATCGGGCAATTGCTACAGGAAGAACTTAGCTCTTCCAAAAGCGCACTCAAAAAAATGAGACTTCTGGAAGAGCAAATTCTGAGGAATGAACTGTTGGCGCCTGCCGCAGCGCGTGAGGTAGTCAAGACTTTTTTTCAGGATTGATCTTTGAATCTTTTTCCTTTTTATAGGGGCAATGGCGACAGCCGCTGTTACAACAATAACCGCGCTTAAGATGATACCGCTCGGTAAACACCATCAGGCCATTTTCCCAATAATAGTCTTCCTTCTCAACGAGGCGTTCCATCAATTATAATTTTAGCATAAGTCCTACAATCGCATTCAGGCCAAACGTATTGTAGCCATACACTTCCTCATATTTTTGATTCAGGATATTTTTAACATCAACAAAGATCCGAAATTTTCTAAGCTGATATTCAACATAACTATTGACTAAATAATACTCCTTCAGGGTAACGCTCTTTACGGAATAATCATTCATGTCAAAATATTGATCAGTTCGTTTACCAAAAGTTTTCGCGCTGATGCCGATCAATAATTTCTCGGTCACCTGGTAGTTTGTGGTTAATCCAAATGAATTCTTTGGTCGCCTTAATAAATTATTGTACTTCACCTCTTGGCCTGCTGTAATTGTTCTAACCTCACCGCTTACGTAAGCATAAAACATCTGCACATTTAGCTTAGATGATAGTCGATAAGATGACTCCAATTCTATACCATGATCTTTTTGTTGATCGTAGTTAGTGTATTGATAGGCTGTACTATAAATGATTACATCATCAACTTTACGACTAAACCACACGGCTCTCAAATCTGTCTTTCTATTTTTAGAGAGCCATTGAACACCACCTTCTGAAGAATTACTGCGTTCCGGTTTTAGATTTGGATTTGCCCCATATTGCCCGTAAAGCTGATTTAATGAAGGTGCTTTAAAGCCTGATGATAAATTGAAAAATACTTTTAACTGCTTCTTTAGAAGATACGATGGATTGAATGAATACGTGACATTCTCGCCATATTTTGAATGATGATTATACCTTCCACCAAACTCAACTGTCAAATCAGTAAAGGGGTTTATAAACAGAGAAGCATAAGGGCTGACAATGGTTACGGCCGGATCTTTTGAAACAGCCTTCTCATCTAACATTTGCCAATGCTGGTGGTTAAGTCCAGTTAATAGTTGAACACGACTGGAAAGATCATAATTCAAAAAGATCTCCGCATTTTGAAATCTGCCCTTGTAGTCATACTTGCCGTAGGTGCCATCATAGGTACGATCAGATTTTTCATTGGCAAACAGCATGTGCACCGCGCCCTTTTTAAGTTTGTATTCACCGCTGGCCCCCCAATTCAATAAGTTGGTTTTGAAATTATTTTTGGAGTCATCGGTAAGCGCTCCGCCATCGTATTTTCCGTCAAAGTCATTGAACCGGAAAAATGGTTTGATGGAAAAACTTTTAACGGGCTTAAACCCAATCATTGCCTGAAATGAATTTTGAGAGGCTCCATCGTTGTCAAAATTTCCCGCTCCTATAGCATCCTTTGCTTCACTTATGCCATCCGTTTTGAAATGACTAAAGCCAAGGTGGTAATCAATTGCATCCGTTGATCCGAAAACATTCGCATTGGCTTTGAATGTATTGTAGCTTCCATAGGCAAGCGTACCCGATGCCTCTATTTTTTTGGTTCCACCATTTTTAGAGATGATGTTGATCACGCCTGCAATTGCATCGCTGCCGTATAACGTTGACTGGCTTCCTTTCAGAATTTCAACACGCTCAATTTGATCCAGCGGAATCAGTCGCAAATCGTACGCTCCGCCATTTATACCAGAGGGATCATTAAGAGGTACTCCATCGAGCAAAATCAATGTGTAGGCATTGGATGCTCCGCGCAAGTAAACTGCCTTGTCTTTTCCGGAATTACTGTTAGATCCATTGACGGCCATACCCACTTGTTCGTTTAGCAGTTGCGCCAAATCTTTACCGGCACTCTGGCGGATCTGATCCTGATCGATGACCGTGAGAACTTTTCCAGTCTCTGTTTTGCTTTTCGGAAATTTTGTAGCGGTTATTACTACCTCCGAAAGCCGAGTTGTTTTAACTGAATCTTGCTGCGCATTCATTTGATTTGGCGCCAGCCACCAAAAGGCAATTACAGTGATTGCCCAAACTTTTTTCTCTTTTTTCATTTTGAAAAAATTTTAAGGTTTTGAAAAAAGAGTAAAAGGCGGGAATGAACATGATTGGATTGATCGTCCTGCAGAGGATTTAAAAAGCAGGCCAGTCAAAAGAACCACAAACATTCGTTGCTTTTTACCCGAAGCATTGAATTTATGTTGCGTTGCGGCAGGTCTCCTGGCTCTCCACGTTTCTCTGCGCCTTCCCATCCCGATGCATCGGTACAGTGGCTATGATTGCAGATGAATTTTATGGATTACAGTTGCGGGAACAGCCCCCGGTTTTCACGGGATTCCCTATTAATCTTCCAACGATGCTAAGTCTTCAGAACCGTAATGCGGTGGCAAACTTAATTAATTTCTTAAACTTGAAGTTGAATTTGAATCGCATGAAAAAAAATAGATGGCTGGAATGGAGGATGGTAGGCATTATTGCCATGGTTATGCTGGCTTGCAACTCTACCAAAAAAACGGAGCTACCGCAACCTTCCACCTCCATCAATTATGCAGAAGGATTTAAAGTGACAGCGATGGGAACAAGCAAACTGGTTGAGGTCACGTATCCTTACCAAGGCGCCAGTGCTGGCTACAAATATTTGTTGGTGCAAAAAGATGAACCTGTGCCACCACACGATGCAACAACACAAGTAATCACCGTGCCTGTGGAAACCATTGTGTGCACCTCCACCACGCACATTCCTTTGTTAGATTATTTGGAAGTGAGTGACAAGCTGATCGGCTTCCCCAGCACCGATTACATCAGCTCAGAAAAAGTGAGAAAGCAAATTGATGCCGGTAAAGTGGTTGATCTCGGCATCGACAAAGGCATGAACCTGGAACGCTTGTTTGTACTGAAGCCATCGGTAGTGATGGGCTACACGATGAGCAGTGATTTGGGCCAGTTGAAAAAGATAAAAGAACTGAATATTCCGGTCATCATTAATGCTGAGTATTTGGAAAAACATCCGCTGGGAAGAGCCGAGTGGATAAAGTTTGCTGCATTGTTTTTTAACAAGGAGGCAAAGGCTGATTCCGTTTTTCAAATGATTGAGCGTGAATATTTGAGCACACTGGATTTGGCAAAGCAAGCGAAAGAAAGACCCACAGTGTTAAGTGGTATTGTGTATGGCGATGCCTGGTTTATGCCCGGTGGCCAGAATTATGGTGCCCGCTTGCTGAATGATGCCGGTTGCGAATATTTGTGGAACGCTGACTCCACGAAAGGATACTTACAACTAAGTTTTGAAAGCGTCTTCGCAAAAGCGAAAGAGGCTGATTTGTGGATTGGGGTAGGTTCGTTTAAATCCTTATCGGAAATAAAAAACACTGAGCAACGCTACGCGCTTTTCAAACCGTTCGAAACTAAAAAGGTATTTTCTAACGATGCACGCCATGGGGCTAAAGGTGGAAGTGAATTTCTCGAGTTAGGTTATTTGAGGCCGGATTTAATTTTGAAAGATCTGGTGAAGATTGCGCACCCCGAATTGCTTCCCGAATATCAGTTGTACTTTCACGAGCAGTTAAAGTAAACTTTGCGTACTCTGTGTCTTGGCGGGATATCCATTAATCTCGAAACACAGAGAACGCAAAGTTGCATGTGCTAATTTATTCCTTTTCGTAAATACACATTGCCGTATTTTGATTCGAAACTGTAGTTAGGGCCGCTGCCAAGTTTGGCGGACACTACGGTATGAAAATCCTTGAACTCAGAGCCCGATAATTTGATTTCGAGATTGGTGTAAATCTGGCCGAATCGTGTTTCTGCTTTCAACTCGCCTGTGTTTCTTTCCACCAGCGCAGCATCAATTCCTCCATAGGTTGCTTCTGCCACCAGAGGGCCAGAAAAATTTTTCACTTCAATCAATCCATACACCGATTTCACATAGGTGGAAACACCTTTGGGTACTTTGACTTCCAGCGTTATGTCTACATCCGATCCCCACGACATGGAGCCATACTCTTTGCCAAACTCATCAGTATATTTTTTATATTCTTCCTTATTTTTAAACACCATCTTTTTTCCATCGCGCATCACCGTGATGCGATGCGGAAGATTTTTCAGGTTAGGAATTTCTGATCTCACCTCTATTTCACTTCCTGATGAAGAAATATCCATCTTAAATTCATCGTCATGCTCTCCGCCATTGATGCTCACCATTCCCTCAATCGCGATTTCATTCTTCTCCCAGGTAGAAACTCTGATCAACTGCGGATAATCAAAATGCATGGAGATCGTTTGGCCCGCTTTAACCGGAAATGTTTTACTTACCGGTGTTTGAGCTGTGGCAGTCATTGCTGCCACAACCATCAACATCACTATTGCTTGTCTCATTTTTTGCGGAGGTAAATCTTGCCGTAGTTCGCACGCAGGTCAATGTCAAACCCACCACCGTTCAATTTGCCATCCAGCTTATCGCTGTACGAAATCATACCATCTTTCTTATTTACTTCAAGGTTAAAGTCAGAGGCCATGAAAATTTCACCATACGATGTGCTCATTTTCAAATTTGCCTTTACTGCTGCAGGAAGGGTAACATCCACATGGCCATAAATTGATGCGATTGAAATCGGGCCTTTCACATTGCCGGCAAAGGTGGCGTCAACACTGCCGTAGACGGATTTTACGGTTACAGGGCCCGTCACATTTTCAAACTCGACACTATTGTATTGGGCCGATACTTCAATTTCATTCTCCATGTTTTTGAATTTTGCATCACCACCATACTGCGATTCATGATTGAATGACACAATTATTCCCTTCGGCACAAGGATTTTGATTTCTGGAGAGTTCATCTTTTTTAATTGACGCACTTCAATCACATTTCCTTTGTCTGCCACGTTTATCCCGAGGCCTGTGTTATCTTCCAAACCAAGACCATTGATGGCACGTAAGCCTTTGGCGCGTTCATCCTCTTCGCGATTGCGATCGCGGGAGGAAAAAATGATTTCATTGCCGCTGTGTCCTTCTACAGTTACTCTGCCAAGGTATAATTCCAATCGGCCTGAGTTCTTTGCTACTTTAAATTCCTGGGCGTGCAATGCACTGATGCCTGCTACGAGTATGCCCAATACGAGGATTATCTTTTTCATTTTGTTAAATCTGTTTTTCGTTTTTGTTCACCACATTCTCCACCGGGCCGAACTACTGCAGTGAGGGCAGCCTTGAGAGATTTTTATTTTAAGAGAGTTTTAAAATTCCTTTGTACGCTTCGTCTTTCACGGGCTTAAGTGTCTTTTCATCATCCGCTATTTCTTCCAGCTCCTTCACAATTCCTTTTTCTTTCATCTTCACCATAAGTTGAATAAGTGAAATTTGAACCATGGGATCTTTTTGAGTGTGCAAAGACTGAATTAATGCCTGCCTGACTTTTGTTTCATTAACAAACTTGCTGAGCGCTTCTAGTGCTGCCAATCGCACATTCGTGTTTTCGTCTTCGTTCATTCGCTTCACTAAGGCATTAACAATTTCATCATCGGCAACCTCAAGTTGATAGGCTACTGAAATTCCTACCATTCGCTGACTTGCGGATTGATCATTATCCAATTTCGCCATCATCATCATTTTCATTTCATCCATTTGCTTTCGCAGTGCCAGCATTTCTGCCTCCTGCTGATTGTTGCGGTTGATCCAATATCCGATTGCCACACCCGAAATTACCAGCGCTACCGCAGCGGCCATTCTCATCACCATTGGGCTGAAGAAAACCTGCCTACCTTGAGGGCGATTTTCCTGTTCAAGCTGCTGAAGGTCTTTCAAAAAGTTAGCCCTAAGATTTTCGGATGGCTGCAGCGCACCAGCCCGATCTAATCCATTCATCACGTCTCGCAACTGTTCCAGTAACGTCTTTATCCCAGCATCTTCTGCAATCATTTTTTCTACCTGCAGCCGATCACTTTCGGATAGCAACCCGTCAATGTAATCGATCAGCATACTTTCTAATTTTTCCTTTTCCATAACTCAGCTTTTCTCCAACTGAAAATAATGTTCTCTTAGTTTGGCTATCGCCCGGTGCACTTTCACTTTTATGTTTGCCACGGTGGTGTCCATAATTGCAGCCACCTCTTCATACTTCATGTGTTCAAACCTGGTAAGCACCAGAAGTTCGCGGTGTTCATCACTGAGCAACGACATGGAGCGATGAAGCAACGCCTCTTTCTCTGCCTGTTCACCTCCATCATAATCTTCCACTTGCTCTTTCATATTCTCCACATCAACGAAGTCAGAAAACCTGTTTTTGTTAGCCTGATAGTGATCTGAGAAAACATTTCGGGCTACCTGATAAATCCAACTTTGAAATCGGTTGCCCTCGCGATAGCTGGTGCGATACTTCATCATGCGCAGAAATGTATTCTGCGTGAGGTCTTCTGCCAGATCACGGTCCATCGTCATGCGGGCTAAAAAATTAAAAATCCGTTTGTGATACCGATCAAACAGGATGGATGCCTGCCGAAGATCACCGTGCTTTACGGCCTCCATGATTTGCTCATCAGTTATCAACACTTGAGAATTATTCAATTTTCGGGTTAGTTACCGGGGGTGGGCAAAATGGTTACAGTTGACATTTAAGTTTTTTAAAACATAAGGAAAATTCCATCCGATTTTTCAGAATTCCTTCCGGTTCAGCACTAAAGCCAACCCGACTTTTTAAATCTCAGGTAAAGACCTGTACACAACAGCATGGTGGCAACAATTACAAGAGGATAGCCAAATCGCCACTCCAGTTCGGGCATAAATTTGAAATTCATTCCGTACACACCGGCCACCATGGTTGGGATACCGATGATGGCAGCCCAGCCTGCAAAACGCTTTGACACTTCACTTTGCGAAATAGAGATCATGGAAAGGTTGGAGTCCATGGCTGCGGCCAGCAATTCACGCGTGTTATCGACCAATTCGTTGATGCGAATGACGTGATCATACACATCGCGAAAATAAGGCCGGGTATCAACATCAATCAGGTCAAGATCAAATCGCATCAGTCGGTTGGTAACATCGATCAATGGTGTAACCACGCGCTTCATTTCGAGGAGTTGGCGCTTCAACTGATAAATTTTGAGTGTAGTATCGCGGCTAAAGTTTTCATTAAAGATTTTCTCTTCCAGTTCTTCGAGATAAAACTCCAGCTCGTCCACTACAGGAAAATATTGATCCACGATGTGATCCATCAATGCATAGAGCGCAAAGCCAGGGCCCTTTCGCAGAAAGTGAGGCGCACTTTCGCACCTTGCCCGAACATCCACGTAACCCAGCGAAGAGCCATGCCGGATAGTGATGATAAAATTCTTTCCCAGAAAGAAATGAGTTTCGCCAAAATCAATGCGCATATCCTTCATGTGCACAGTGCGCAGCACTATGAACAGGATGTCTCCATAGGCTTCTATTTTTGGGCGCTGGTGAGCACGATGTGCGTCTTCAATGGAGAGATCGTGCAAGCCAAACTCCTTTTGTAATTTATGAAGCATTTCTGTGCCAGGCTCGTGAAGGCCAATCCACACAAAGCAATCGGGATGTTTTAAAGTCTCATGGATGCCATCCAACTCAACGCTTCCGATTTTTTGACCATCCTTATAGGCTGCACAATTAATAATTGATTCATTCATTTTTTGAAGATACTTAATCTGACATATTTGTTATCCTTCCATGGTGCGATCAGGCCGCAGGAAGCTCGACTATAAAATTAGAACCTTTGCCTTCCTGGCTTTCGCACCAAACTTTTCCATTCAGGGCTTGCACATATTTTTTTACAATGGACAAGCCAAGTCCTGTTGAATCTTCGCCAGCTGTTGGTCGTGCGGCAAGCTTGTGATATTTGCCAAAAAGGTTTTTCATATCCTTTTCACTGATGCCCTGCCCCTCATCAATAAATTCAATTCGTATGTATGAAGATCGATGACTGAGCTTAACGGTTATTTTTTTTTCGAGGGGTGAATATTTTACAGCATTCGACATCAGGTTTTCAAGCACTTCAGAGACATAGCCTACATCACTCATGATGGCGGGTATTGATGACTGAAATTCTTTACCAATGGAGATATTCTTTTTCTCGGCAGCCAACTGATACCTGCCAATGATTTCCTCCAACAACCGGGTAATGTCAATATTCTCCAGCTTGATATTTAATGTTTTTGATTCGATGGCACTAACGTCTAATATCTTAGACACCATCGTCTTCAGCCGGAGAATCGACTCATTGATTTTCTCGTTGTATACTCGCAGCTCTTCGGGCTGATCTTTTGAGGTAAGCTTAATTATCTCCATCATCCCACTAATCTGATTCAGTGGACTCTTTAAATCATGAGCAACAATACCAATCAAATCATTCTTTTCCTCGTTGAGCTCCACCAGCGAGTGGTTGATCAATTCAATTTGCTCTTTCTGCCGATTAATTTCATCGTATTGCATTTTTAGTTTTTTGTTGTCGCGTTGTTTGATCATGTATCCGAACAAAATCAGGAGGATCAAAGCAAGAAACAAGGTGACGGTATAAATCAAAAACTGCTGGCGAATGCCCACTCGCTCCAACTGCGATTGCTGCAATTCGAGTCGTGTGTTTTTAAAAGCAATTTCCTTCTCGCGTTCCTTCTCCAGTAATTCTTGTTTCTGAATTTCAGCATTCTGCAAATCGCGTTTCTGCTCCAGTAATAATATCGCTTGCGCTTGTCGTTCCTTTTCAATCCTGCCTTGCTGCAATTGCAAATGCTGAACTGCGCGGGCCTGTTCAAGTTGTTCTTTTTGCAAAGAAAGGTTTTGCAACTCCTTCTCTTTAAGCAGCAGTGCAATTTCCTTTTTCTCGCGCTCAGCTACTTCTTTCTCATTTCGCAACTCAAGAGCTTGCATCTCCTGATCAATCAGCGCTAGTTTGGCTTCCTTCTCGGCAGACTCAATCACAAACTGTTTTAGTTTTTCTTTTTCCTGATTCAGCTGCTCGAGATAAAGTAAACTATCCTTCAGCATAGAATAAGACTGATAAGTCTCCAATGCCTTTTCATAATTGCTTTGCTTTTCATAAATCTCCGAGAGCCGCTTGTAACTGGTGGAGAGCGTTCGCTTGTTGTCTGTTCCGCTCAGCAGCGAAATTGCTATTTGGGTGTGATTCTCTGCGTCAGAAAGATTTCCTTGTGCGAGATAAAGCGAAGCCAGGTAGTTATGCATAACGGCTACCTCCACGGGGCTTCCATCTTTCTTCTTTACTTCCAGCGCTTCATTATAACTTTTTATCGCATTGCGGCTGTCGCCACGCGATTGATAAATCACACCAATGTTAATAAGATTAGCAACAATGCTATTATCATTTGTGTTGTTGGTATTGTATTGCCGATTGAGTGCCAGAGATTGCTGATAGTATTCCAGGGCTTTGTCTGGTTTCTTTTGCTCTTTATACTGATTACCGATTACATTTAACGTTGAAGCCGTGCGGGTGTGATCGTTCAGTTCTTTACTCACCTCAACCAACTGAAGATTGTACTTTAAAGAATTCTCCAAATCTCCGGATTGATAATAAATGAAGGCAATCTTTTCCAAAGTGGAAATCATTAGTACTCGTTCTTTCTTTGCGCTCACCAGGTCGAGCAATTTAAAATACATTTCCAGCGCTCGCTCGTGCTGATTAATGCTGAGATAGGACTGTGCTATTCGCTCCATTAAGGGAACCGAATTTTGATTCGATCTTTTTGATTGAAGATTAAGTGCCACCGTATAATAAGGCAAGGCCTTTTCGGGCACACCCCAGTCCTGAAACAATTCACCAGTCTTCAGATTGATCCACTCCAGCAACACCTGATCGTTCTGTTTTTCAACTTCAGATAACGACTGCAAATAATAATTCAGGCCAGCCGCATAATTATTTGACGACTTCTCGGATTGCCCTAAAATCAACAGGCTATTAATGATACCCCATTTGAAATCCAGCTTCGTTGATCTATCAAGGCTTTCCTTTGCAATGCGTGTGGCCTCCGTATAATTATGTTTAATCAGTTGAGCATGAGCGCTGCTAATCAATGTGCTGACCTGAAGGCTATCTTGTGCATTCGTTTGCGCCATGATAGTACTTGATGGCATCACAAAAAAAATTGACAATGCGAATAAGATGCATCGATGTACGGCAATGATATATCCCATGCCGGAAGTTTCTATGTTAGGTTCGGGGCTCATGAACAGAAACGATCACTATAAGTTAATGATAAAACTCTGTTACACTAAATAGTCGAGGTGAAATCAGATTAATCGGATGCTTTTTTTAATTGAACTGATTAGCTTTGCTTAAGACGAAAGCAAGGCTTAGAATTTTCGGGATGTAGCACAGTCACCCGACAAGCTGGGGAAGCCCTTTGGAACAGATGGACACTTACATCACCTACATATTGCAATCCGAAAAAAGTGGGGCTTGGTATTACGGGCATTCTGAGAATATTGATCGGAGGCTGGCTGAACACAACCTAGGGAAGAATAAATCCACAAAAGGTCGAGGGCCTTGGAAGATAATTTTTGTAAGAGGTTTTGAAACTAAACTTAAGGCCAACAGATTTGAGTTGGAATTAAAAAAATTAAGAAACAAAGAATATATTAAAAGGCAATATTCAGAATTTTTCCTCGGGATGTAGCACAGCCCGGTAGTGCGCTACGTTCGGGACGTAGAGGTCGCTGGTTCGAATCCAGTCATCCCGACCA
>CBHTSG010000007.1:0-172143 GCA_966095315.1 uncultured Cyclobacteriaceae bacterium | reverse complement strand
TGCGTGCATCATGTACTAGCTTGTAAGGATGCAAGACATAGTTTCTGATCTGCGAGCCAAAATCAATTTTCATTTTGCCGGCTTCAATTTTATCGCGTGCCGCATTTCGCTTTTCCATTTCGCGCTGATAGAGTTTTGATTTCAGCATCTGCATGGCGCGCTCACGGTTAGCGTGCTGTGAGCGTTCTACCTGGCACACAATGACAATGCCCGTAGGCTTGTGGGTAAGCTGAACTTTCGTTTCAACCTTGTTCACATTCTGACCACCTGCACCACCAGACCGTGAAGTTTGTATTTCTACATCAGCAGGATTTACTTCAATTTGAATGGAGTCATCCACTTTGGGATAAACAAAAACTGAGGCGAAGGAAGTATGCCTCCGCTGATTGGAATCAAATGGCGAAATGCGAACCAGGCGGTGAACACCAATTTCTGATTTTAGTTTACCATAGGCGAATGGCCCTTCAATTTCAAGCGTGGCAGATTTGATGCCCGCCACATCGCCCGACTGATAATCAATCTGCGAAACCTTGTAATCATTTTTCTCACCCCACATAATATACATGCGGTTGAGCATATCAGCCCAATCCTGGCTCTCTGTTCCTCCTGCTCCAGGATTGATTTCAAGTACCGCACTCAATTGATCTTCTTCGCGGCTGAGCATCTTCTTGAACTCAAGCTCTTCCACTGCCTTGGCAGTTTTCAGGTATTCTTTATCCAGCTCTTCTTCCGAAACATCACCCGCTTCGTGAAAATCATTCAGCACTTCAAGGTCTTCCACCAACTTGAAAACACGGTCGAAGGCATCCGTCCATATTTTCTTGGAGCGAATGTTCTTGAGTATAACTTCTGCCTGTTTGGGATTATTCCAAAAATCGTTTTGGTGAGTGATCAGCTCTTCATCCTTTATTTCTACAATCTTACGATCGTAGTCAAAGATACCTCCTCAAAGCCGCAACGCGAGCCTTCAAGTCTTTCAACTTGTCTATGGTCATGATTAAAAAATTTTGGC
Organism: uncultured Cyclobacteriaceae bacterium; assembly: GCA_966095315.1. Taxonomy (GTDB): domain Bacteria; phylum Bacteroidota; class Bacteroidia; order Cytophagales; family Cyclobacteriaceae; genus ELB16-189. Next base: position 171,131 of record CBHTSG010000007.1, on the reverse strand, counting down.
AAAGGTAATCAGTTATCCGGAATATCGAGGAGGGTATTTTTTCCTTGCGTTTCCAGGTAAAAAGGTGATCCGCGTTTTGCTACCAACAGGCGCGTGGGGTATTGAATTTTTTGAGATTTTTTATGAATCAGCATCAATGGCAATCCAGTGCCAATCATAATCGCTGATCCGCGCACCACACCCTGATCAATACTGGCTTTGTTACCGTGGACCACCAATTCATTGAATTGATCAATCATAAAGAAAGCTGCACCTCCGGTGACTAGCAAACTTCCGATAACATTCGTATAGTGCGATTGCTTGAAATAAATTCGATCGATTTTTGAGAACGGAATGGTATCCAGATGAACCTTCAACGCGGTATCATAAATATTATTGACGTAGCTGCGTTTTGTTTGCTTATCGCCTTTCAGACGAAATACAATGGGGTCACCGTAGTTTAGTCGCAACAATACCTTTTCTTTTTTTAGAATTAATAATTGACGCTGGGCGTGCGTTTCAACGGCAAGGCTAAAAGGTAATATGAAAAGTAAAAATCGAATAAGCACATCTCTAAGATAGAGTGTGAGGGACCAAAATAAAAATGACGAACATCAGGTTCGTCATTTCTACTATTAGTTAACTTCCTTTACATTTTGAAGACCCAGTTGAATGGATCAGGACGTGTGCCGCGTTTGATTCCTTCCAGCTCCTTGAAGACTTTATTGGCAAACTCACGCTTTTCTATAGGAGGAAGGTAATAATCGGTGCCCTCATGGGCAATCAATTCGATGTGTGCGATGGTGGCGGCTGTTCCTGCGCCAAACGCTTCTTTTACTCTTCCTGATTTTAATCCCTCCACCAATTCACTAACGGAAAGTTTGCGTTCCTCTACGTTCATTCCCCAGTGGCGAGCTAAATTCAGCACACTGTCGCGGGTAATGCCACTCAGAATGGTATCGCCAAGTGCAGGCGTGATCAATGTGTTGTCAATCACGAACATCACGTTCATTGTTCCAGACTCCTCAATGTATTGATGAGTTTTTCCATCGGTCCAGATGAGTTGATGGTATCCTTGATCTTGAGCAAGCTTGGCAGGGTAGAGGGCGCCACCATAGTTGCCCCCCGCTTTTGCAAAACCTGTTCCTCCTTCAATAGCCCGTGAATAGTGTGTTTCTATCTTAACTTTTACCGGGGTGGAGTAATACGGACCAACCGGGCAAGTGATGATCATGAACGTGAAATTCTGTGAAGGCCTGATGCCAATGTATTCGTCAGCCGAGAACATGAAAGGACGAATGTAAAGCGAGCTTCCGTCCATGGTGGGGATCCAGTCGCGATCCAGATCAATAAGTGTTTGTAAAGCTTCCATGAAGATTTCTTCCGGAATGGCAGGCATACACATTCTTTCTGCAGAAATATTGAGTCTGCTCCAATTGGCTAATGGACGAAAGATGGAAACTTCTCCCTGTTGAGTCTTGAAAGCTTTCATTCCTTCAAAAATAGACTGACCATAATGAAGGGCCGGTGTGGCGGGGCTCATGGGAATGTATCCGTAAGGAATTATTCTAAAATTCTTCCACTCGCCATCGCGGTAATCGGCCAAAAACATATGATCTGAATACACTTTTCCAAAAGGAAGATTTTGAAAGTCTACCTCCTGAAGGCGCGATTTTGTAGTCTTCTCAACTTGAATCTTTAGGGTGTCCACCATGATTTCTTTATTTAACTGGCGCAAAGATAAAGGGATTAGCCCAAGAGGACTAACATCTGTTAGGAAATTGCCTTATAATATGATTAAAAAACCTACATCCTTGGTTTCCAAGGCGTTTCCTTCGTCTGCAATTCTTTAGTCATGGCGCGGCAAAGCACAAATAAGTAATCAGATAACCGATTGAGGTATTGGATAATCAAAGGTTCGATTTTCTCAATGTGATCAAGGGCGATCACCATTCGCTCAGCCCTTCGGCACACCGTACGGGCAACATGCCCGATAGAAACTGACGGATGCCCGCCTGGCAATACAAAAGATTTCATGGGTTCTAGCTGAGATTCCATCCTGTCGATCTGCTGCTCTAAAAAAGAAATATCTGTTGCGGATAAGGCCGGTACTTTGACTTTTGTATTTCCTGGCTCTACGGCCAGAATGGAGCCGATAGTAAAAAGCCGATCCTGAATTTCTATTAATTCAACTTCGCGTTTTTGGTTCACTTCCTGATCGCGAACAAGACCTACATATGAATTGAGTTCATCAATCGTTCCGTAACAATCAATGCGCAGGTCAGATTTAGAAACCCGTTTTCCACCAAACAAGGAAGTGGTGCCCTGATCGCCCGTCTTTGTGTAGATTTTCATGGTTCAATATTCAACATTCGACATTCAAAATTCAAGGTCGAATGAATTGAACCTGCAGGAATTTTGATTTAATGCGCCAATACAGGTTGACTGCGCGTTACATTCTCGTTCTTTCTGTCCCACTCAATGAGTCCGTCTTTCAGGCGGATGATGCGATGAGAATAGTGCGCAATATCATCTTCATGCGTTACCATGATGATGGTATTGCCTTTGTCATGCAACTCTTGAAAGAGGTTCATGATATCGTATGAAGTTTTGGAGTCGAGGTTACCGGTAGGTTCATCGGCCAAAATGATGGACGGATTATTTACTAGAGCTCGGGCGATGGCTACACGCTGACGCTGACCACCTGAGAGTTCATTGGGCTTGTGATGGTAACGATCGGCAAGGTTCACATTTTCCAGGGCCTTCATGGCCATCTCTTCGCGCTCATCTTTTTTGTAGCCGGCATAAATCAAGGGCAATGCTACGTTCTCCAATGCGGACGCTCGCGGCAAAAGGTTAAAGGTTTGGAATACGAAGCCAATTTCTTTATTGCGGGTTTCTGCCAGTTCGTTTTCCGTCATTTCACTCACCAGATGGTTGTTGAGCATATAAGTTCCGTTTGTAGGTGAATCAAGGCATCCTACAATGTTCATCAAAGTTGATTTGCCGGAACCAGAAGGGCCCATAAACGCCACATATTCGCCCTTATCGATCGATATGGAAATGGACTGAAGGGCGTTGACAATGTTGTCGCCCATTTTATAGACTTTCGAAATCTCCTTTGTTTCAATGATTTTGCCCATGTTGTTGTTTTACTGGTTAGATGATCGGTAGCCCTTAAAAGTTGCCCTACTCCTTGTACTACGTATTTCTATTAAGGTTTCAATTTTGGGATAAAAAACGGGCTTTTCAAATTAAAAATTGTGCTGGCCACTGTTCAACTCAAATCAAAACCAGCCTTTAGACGTGCGTACCTGGCCTTTGTTACACCATTGGTGCCTTTACAAACTCAATGCACTTTTGAATGACCGCCTCATCTTTTAAGATGCGATTGTGCCCCAGTCCGCGGGTTATGAATAATTGTGCCGATGGAAAGTCTTTATGAAAAGCAAGTGGATGTTTTAGGATTACCTCTTTATCATCTTCATCATGTACTACCAGCATCTGAAGATCGGGGGGTAAGTTTTTTACGAATGATTGTATTGTAAATTCTTCAAATGTGCGACCGAATTTTTTTCGCAACGCTTCTTTGAATAGCAATCCGGTAGACCATGAGGCATTCAAGGCTTGCAAAAATGTTTTGATGATCTCATCGGCAATCACCGGTGAAGCAATGTTAATTTGTTTCCTTACGGGAAGTCCTTGCACGATGGAATAAAGGGAAGCACCACCTCCAAACGAATGGGCGATGATCGCCTGAGGAACTCCCCAATGTTGAATTGTAAATTTTAACACCTCCTGAAATTCGATGATGGTAGTGGAGGTGCCTTCCGATTGACCATGGGCCGGTCCGTCAAAACCAATCACACGGTAACCGGCTTCATTGAAAGGCCCAATAAATTTTCTGAATTGCGTGGCACGACCTGCCCAACCGTGCACTACCAAAACATAAGGGCGACTTTTTTCTCCCCAGGAATAGAATTGAATTTCTTTTTGTCCTATACGATGACGTGATTTTTCTGCTTTTGCCTCCATCTCCTTTTCCTTGTGCGGTGGTTGGTATCGGAATGGTTTGAAGAACAACGTGAGAAAATATTGTGCCGCTAGCGAAGGGGCAACTCTTTCTACTTTAGGAAAGACCCAGCGAAGAACTTTGAGCATCGGTGGGGTATGATCTTTTTTCTTCTGCACTAGCTGTTTTGGATTAAGAATTCAAACCGGTTTGTGGTGTGATCAAACGTTTTCAGATCATAAACACGTTCGGCAAAGGTCACATTGTTTTGATGATCAATTAGAATCACAGTGGAGCACCGCGAGCCATAGTTAAAATCTGTTTTAATAAACATGGAAGAAAGCGCCCGTTCGCGCTCCAATCCTATCCCGGTATTGGGTAATTTATCATCATCGGCACGTTGCTCATCGTAAAGAACCTCAAACAATTCGTCAGGCTGAATACGTTCTTTCGAAAATATACTCCTCAATTTTTCTTTTCCGCGCTCAACTTTTGGCCAGGGAGTGTCGAGCAGATGATTGCTAAGTCCAAAAAAACCGTGCGTTAATTGTTGAATTCCTTTTTTATAGTTTGACAAATACCAAAGTTCATCCGCTGTGCCTACAATCAGATTGAATCCATTGTAAGCAGAGGCTTCTGGTTCGAGCTTTCGCAAATATTCTTCACCATGATCTCCATTCCCTAAAAAATCAGAAACCAACTGCCCGCGCGATGGAGCCTTGGGATTAATATTTTTCGGGTCGCGATAGTTGGTGAGCAAACTTATTTTTCCTTGTGTGGTCATTCCTAGCCAGGTGCCATTGGCTTCCAGATCGCGTCCACCTAAAATGAAAGGATGATCTTTCCAGAACGATGCAGGGGCCGTTTTTCGCTGATAAAATTCATCGCGATTAGCGGCAACAATTAGTTTGTAATTAGGGTGCTGATTTAAGGAAATGAAAATGAGGCACATTTGGAGGTTAATCTCTTTTTAAAGGCAATAATCGATAACGCAATAGCTCCTGGTCGATAGAGACCAATGCTCCAGACGTTAAGAAGACGGAAATTTTTGGGATCACTCGAGCCAATGAATCAGAAATGATATCTGCGGAAATAACCTTTTGACGGAATGTTATTACTGAGGGGTTTGAGTTTCCTGATAGACTGATAATCCGACTATAATCTAAATCGTGCGTGATAATTATATAATTATGCAATGAAGCGAATTCAATAATATTTTCATCGGATTGACCGGTCAATCCACAGTCGTAGATATGAATCGCGTCATATCCAAAGGATTTTAATCGATTTGTTAGAGAGGGAGGAATATTCTCATTCAAGAGAAATTTCATGAAGCTTTATCGAACAGTATAAACTTGTCCTCAGACATTAACGCAGCAAAAGCAATAGCTTCCATTACATCCTCTTTTGTAAGATTCTTGAATTCACTCAAAAAATCATGTAGACTCATTCCGCTGCTCAGATAGGATAGTATAGAAGATACGGGCATACGTGTTCCAACAATGCGGGGCTTACCGAAGCAAATTTCAGGATTGACAGATATTCGTGGAAATTGTGGGTGTTTAAGTTCCATCTCTCAAAGATACAATTTCAATACAAACTTTATTCCTCAAACAATTCCAACTGACTGGGTAATAACTGGAAGGATTTTCGATGGTAGGGCGTAATACCCAATTGCTTAATTCCTTCGCGGTGCTCTTCAGTAGGATAACCAACATTGGTATGCCATGCATAACCCGGATATTCGTTCGAAAGTTTCTCCATCAACTCATCGCGATAGGTTTTTGCCAGCACCGAAGCTGCTGCGATCGAAAGATATTTTGCATCTCCCTTTATAATGCATTCAAATTTTAAATCCCGATACGGCTTAAATCGGTTGCCATCGATCAATAAAAATTCGGGATGCACGGCTAGTTGATCCAACGCCAGGTGCATGGCTTTGAAAGAAGCATTTAAAATATTGATCTCATCAATTTCCTGACTGCTCACTTCGGCAATGGCCCAGGCCAATGCATCTTTTTTTATTTCGTGCTGCAATTGCAGTCTGTCTTCCTTTGTCAATTGCTTGGAATCATTCAGCAGTTCGTGCTGATAATCTTTTGGAAGGATTACGGCCGCGGCAACCACTGGGCCAGCCAAACAACCACGCCCCACTTCATCGCAACCAGCTTCAATTAATTTTTGTGTGAAAGAAGAAATTAGCACGGATGCAAAGATAGTGAGTGATCGATTAACTAATAGCCAGCCACACCACCATCTTGCGCGCGTGAATCTGCCGCTCCAGCACGCAATCCATTCTCATCTATTCGAATGGACATGGCATGACCTGGCGAGGCAAGCGCTGTTATTGGGGTTTCAGAAAGTGTGTGCCCTTTCGATTTTAGAATAGTTTGAACGTCCAGCGGCATGGCGAAAAATTCGAATTGAATCCTGTCCGGTAACCATTGATGATGAATACGCGGTGCTTCCACCGCTTGCGCAATATTCATTTTATGATCAACGTGATTTAGAATCACCTGCAATACAGAATTGATAATGGTAGCCCCACCGGGTGATCCTACTACCAACGCTGGTTTACCGTCTTTCAGCAGAATGGTGGGCGTCATGCTTGATCTCATCCGCTTTCCGGGTGCGATCAGATTCGGATTTGTTCCGATCAGTCCGGTTCGTGTAGTAACACCGGGCACTGGATTAAAATCTCCCATCTCATCATTTAAGAAAAATCCTAATCCTTCGGCCACCACTTTTGAGCCGTAACCTTGCTCAAGTGTGTATGTCAGCGATACCGCGTTGCCATCCTTGTCCACCACAGACAAGTGCGTGGTATTCGTTCCTCCTTCGTACATGCGCCCAAAGCGCGATGAATCGCTTGGCGATGCCTGGCTCATGTTAATCGTACTTCTCATTTTTTCAGCATGGCCTTTCGAAATCAATTTTTCAATGGGCATATCAGGATTGAAATCAGGATCGCCTAAAAATTCTGCACGATCGGCAAAAGCCCTTCGCATCGTTTCAGCCAACACGTGATAATAATCTGCCGAGCCGTATTTCAGTGTAGTAAAATCATAACCTTCCAGGATATTAAGCATTTCAAGTAATGCCACACCGCCAGAACTGGGCGGAGGCATAGTCACCACTTCAAAGCCGCGATACGTTCCTCTCAAAGGAGTTCTTTCAATGGCTTCATATTTTTCTAAATCTTCTTTGGTAATAATTCCTCCGTTCGCCTTCATGAAGCTTTCCAGTTTCTCTGCAACAGGTCCTTTGTAAAACCCATCGCGACCTTTTGCTTTTATCGCCTTCAGTGTGGCAGCAAGATCAGGCTGTTTCCAGATTTCACCGGGCTCGTAAAATGATCCGTCCGGTTTGTACATTATTTTTTTCGATGAAGGATATTTATCAAATACCTCCTTCAGATTTTTTGATTGCTGATAAAGTGCATAGGTAAAGGAGTGTCCCTTAGAAGCGAGTTTAATGGCGGGATCTACCAATTTAGCCCACGGCAATTTGCCATAGCGAGTATGGGCGAGGTGAAGACCCGCCACGGTGCCTGGCACACCAACCGAAAGCAAACCTTCGCCATTCATTCCTCTGATCAGTTTTCCATCTTTATCTAAATACATTTTTGGAGAAGCGGCAAGAGGTGCCTTCTCACGGAAATCAATACTGGTAGCTTTTCCATTTTTATCGGCATATAAAATAAAACCTCCGCCACCAATGTTACCGGCCGTGGGCCACGTTACCGCCAACGCAAAAGCGGTTGCCACTGCAGCGTCTATCGCATTTCCACCTTGTTTCAAAATATCTCTTCCTACTTCAGATGCCACCATTGAAGCGGATACTACCATTCCGTTTTTAGCATAGGTTGGATAGCGACCACCAAGCGGAGAAAACGAGGCAGAAACCAGCCCGATGATTGCAAACAGAATGCAGAATAATTTTTTCATGGTGTTGAATTTGAATGACGTTCAAAAAAAGAAAATGCTTATCAAAGAAAAAGAATAGTTTTGTCCGCTTCAAGTAAATGGTATGATATCTCCAGAACCAAATAAGTGGATTACCCAGTCAGGGGAAGAAAAATATGATAATCGATGGATTAACGTAACGGAGTTTCAGGTGATCAATCCTGCAGGCGGCAAAGGAATTTATGGTAAGGTGCACTTCAAGAATAAAGCCATCGGTATTGTTGCACTCGATCGAGATATGAACACTTGGTTGGTTGGACAGCACCGCTACACGTTGAACGAATGGAGTTGGGAAATACCGGAAGGAGGAGGCCCGCTCGATCAGGATGTTTTAGAATCTGCTAAGCGTGAGTTGAGAGAAGAGACGGGATTAAGTGCACAGCATTGGACGATGGTTCAACGCTCACATCTTTCCAACTCTGTATCGGATGAAGAAGGGTTTATCTTTTTAGCTGAAGGCCTTGCAGAAGGGCAGAATGAATTGGAAGAAACGGAAGCGGACATGAAAGTATGGAAGCTGCCCTTTAAGGATGCTCTTCAGATGGTTTTGAATGGCGAAATTACCGATAGCCTTACCGTGATGGGAATTTTGAAAGTAGCACGAATGAAAGGTTTTTAGTTTTGGAAAGTTAGCTCATGCAATTAGGTTACCGGGTTCATCTGAAAGATGGTTTTTTGCTTGCTTATCCTGTCATGCTCAGCATGCTGGGGCAGGTGATGACCGGTGTTGCCGACAGCGTGATGGTAGGGTGGACGGGCGCGCTTCCATTGGCTGCATCTTCTTTTGCGAATATATTTTTTTCAATTCCATTATTTTTTGGGATTGGTGTTTCGTATGCGATCACACCGTTAGTAGCACAAGCATCGGGAGCCAACGAGCCCGATAAGATTATCGCCACGCTGAAGCACGGAACGTTCATTAATGTGCTGGTTGGACTAATGCTGGTAGGGTTAATTTTTTCCATTGAGCCGCTGATGTATTTCATGGGACAACCAGAAGATGTGGTCACCCTGGGAATTCCCTATTTAAGCATTGTGGCGATTTCAATTATACCCACGATGATCTTTCAGAGCTACCGGCAGTTTGCCGAAGGATTGCAACGCACACGGGTAGCCATGGTGATTGTGATTGGTAGTAATCTGCTGAACATTCTCTTAAATTATCTTTTGATTTTTGGCAAATTCGGATTTCCCCAGTTAGGACTAAATGGTGCAGCTTGGGCCACGTTGGTCGCCAGAATTGTGATGGGCGTATCCATGATGCTTTATGTTTATTATGGAAAACGCTTCAGAGCTTATCGGGATGGTTTTTCTTTTGGTAACTATTCCCGCTCTCTTTTTTCCAAAATGCTGCACATCGGTCTGCCTGCTGGCACGCAATTTATTTTCGAAGCGGGCGCTTTTGGATTTTCAGCCATTATGATGGGATGGATTGGCACTACTGCACTGGCTGCTCACCAAATTGCTATCAATCTGGCTACTATCAGTTACATGACTACCTCGGGCATAGGCGCAGCGGCTACTATTCGCGTTGGCAATTATTTTGGTCAGCGAGATATTCCCAATTTAAAATCAGCGGGGTATTCACTCATGGCATTGGCCATGGGCATCATGTCGCTGTGGGCATTGCTTTTTATTTTTGGAAAGACGTTTTTGCCTTCGCTCTATATAGACGATCAGGAGGTGATCGCCTTCACATCATCGCTGATGATTATCGCAGCGTTCTTTCAACTTTCGGATGGACTGCAGGTGGTGTGTGCCGGAGCACTTCGCGGATTGCAAGATGTAAAGATTCCATCGCTGCTCATCTTTGCTGCGTATTGGATCATCGCCCTGCCGCTGGGCTACGTGCTTGCTTTCCCATTACATTTAGGAGCCAACGGAATTTGGATTGGATTATTTTTAGGGCTCACACTCACCGCCACCGCCATGGTATTTCGCTTTCGAAGCCTCACCCAAAAGTTAACTCCATAACTACACGCTGTTCCTAATTCCAAACATCCTTGCTATCTTACCTTATCCTACACCTATGGAAGAAAAAGCAAGACCTGTTTCGTATTCACAAACTACCATTACGGAATTGATGATTCCATCGTATGCTAATTTTGGCGGCAAAATTCATGGCGGAATACTTTTGTCACTCATGGATAAAGTGGCATATGCCTGCGCCAGTCGTCATGCCGGAACCTATTGCGTAACGGTATCAGTTGATAAAGTTGAATTTCTCCAGCCCGTGGAGGTAGGTGAATTGGTTTCGCTCAAAGCTTCTGTTAATTATGTGGGCCACACTTCGTTGGTGGTGGGTATTCGCGTGGAAGCTCAAAATGTGAAAACAGGAATCATTAAACACACCAACTCATCTTTCTTTACCATGGTGGCCAAAGATGATTACAACAAACCTACTGAAGTGCCCGCGCTTATCCTCGAAAGCAAAGAAGAGGTAAAACGTTTTATTGAGTCGATGAAGATGAAGGAAATAAAAAATGCAGTGCGCGAACAAATGGACGATGCCCGATCACAGATTCATGTGGAGAATGCAAATGAGTTGTTGAAGAATGAGCGATGTATTATGAAACTGTAAGAATTATTTTAGCGATCTAATTTTCAAATTTCCATGAGAAAAATTCTAGTCATCTTATTTAGTATTATTTCCTTTTACGGTCAGGCTCAATATCCGATCATCCTCTCTCAACGCGACCAGGCAAAAGTGATTGATGAGTTACTGGAAGATCGGCTGCGATCCATTCTTCCCAGCCTGATGCGCAGGGAAGGAATTGACATGTGGGTATTGATTTCGCGTGAGAATAATGAAGATCCTGTTTTGAAAACAATGCTTCCCGCCACCTGGCTTGCCGCGCGCAGAACAACCATGCTGGTGGTTTATGATAAGGGGCCTGATAAAGAACTGGAATACCTTGCCGTGGCCCGATATGATGTGGGTAAAGTATTCAAGCGTTCGTGGGATCCGGATCAGCAGCCGGATCAATGGCTTCAGCTTGGAAAAATTATTGAGGAGCGCACTCCAAAAAAAATTGCAATCAATAAAGCCCTTCATTACGGCCATGCCGATGGGCTCACCGCGAATGACTACGAGCGATTAATGGACGTATTGCCTAAGAGACTGTACACGCATGTAGTTTCTGGTGAAAAGCTTTCTGTTGCATGGTTGGAGACAAGAAGTGAAAAAGAGATGGCGCTATATCAGCAGATTTGTCGTATCGCTCATCAGATTTTAGCCGAAGGTCTTTCCGATCGTGTGATACAGCCTGGTGTAACCACTACGGAAGATGTAGTGTGGTGGTATCGCGAAAAAATAAAAGAATTGAAATTAGACACATGGTTTCATCCTTCTGTTTCCATTCAGCGAAATGAACCAGAAGCGATCACACTGAAGCGGCCACAACCGCTTGTGATTCAACCAGGCGATTTGCTGCACGTGGATTTTGGGATTACTTATTTGCGATTAAATACCGATACACAGCAGCACGCATACGTTTTAAAATCAGGCGAGACGGATGTTCCGGAATATTTAAAAAATGCGTTTAAGCGTGGCAATAAGTTGCAGGATATCCTTACGGGAAATTTTAAGGAAGGAAAAACAGGCAATGAGGTATTGGCCGATTCGCGCAAACAGGCGATTGACCAGGGAATAACACCGTCTATTTACACGCACCCTATCGGTTTTCATGGACATGCATCGGGCACCACTATCGGCATGTGGGACATGCAAGGCGGAGTGCCCCATACCGGAGATTATCCGCTCCACCATCGCACGGCTTACTCCATTGAGCTAAATGTTTCTGTTTACGTCATTGAATGGAAAAAGGAAATTCGCATTCAACTGGAAGAAGATGGATACTTTGATGAGAATGGTTTTCGATACATTGACGGTCGGCAAACGGAAATCTTCAGTATTCCGAAAATGAATTCAAACGTTAAATAGAACCGGCATTTCTTTTCTATGAGACTTTTGCGCACGCTTCATACTTACTATAGTTTCGGAGTGTTCGGTATTTGCTTCGCAATTTATTTCCCTTTGTTTTTGATTCCCATTGCTTTCCCTGCCCAACATAAATTGGTCGGAAAGCTGAATCGGTGGTGGGCTTACTCCGTTTTCACCTTGATTTTTATGCGTTGGAAAATAGAAAGCAGAGCAAGACTGGACCCCAACCGCCAATACATTTTTTGTGCGAATCATTTTTCCTATCTGGATATTCCCGCCATGGGCCTTAATCCGATCGATAGCATTTTTGTAGGGAAGAGCGATATGGAGCGGGTGCCGCTCTTTGGGTTTATGTATCGTAAGCTCCACATCACCGTGAATCGGTTGAGCTTGCGCAGTCGCTCTGAAACCATGCTGGCCTCCTTTCAGGCAATTGATGAGGGCAAGAGTCTCATGATTTTTCCTGAAGGCGGTATCATCACCAAAACACCCCCGGTCATGGTAACCTTTAAAAGTGGCGCCTTTCGCACGGCCATTGAAAAACAAATTCCTATTGTACCCGTAACGCTACCCAACAATTGGATAATTTTGCCGGATAAAAACCCGTTAAGGCTTAATATCAGAAAAGAAGTGAAGGCCATTTTTCATGAACCCATAGAAACGAAAGGCCTCACCCTTAATGATGTTGCAGCACTAAAGAACCGGGTTTACAACGTGATAGACGAAGAACTGAAGAAACATGAATATTGATCGCGCCACATTGGAGAAGATCGCACACCTGGCTCGGCTTGAGCTGAAGGAAGAGGATAAAGAAAAAGTGTTGAATGACATGACCAACATGGTCAGTTTTGTGGAGAAACTTCAGGAGGTGAATACCGAAGGCATTGAGCCACTCACCACCATGAGTTACGAAATTAATAGTTTGCGCGAAGATGAACTGAAACCTCATCTTGATCACGAACGAGCGCTAAAAAATGCACCGCGAAAAGATGATCATTACTTCCGCGTGCCAAAAGTTATCGAATAGAAAATTCATCAGGCGTTAGCAATCAACGATTGCAAATCGGACCATTTTTAGTTTAATATTAATAAAAGGTAATCCAGATTGGATTGTCTGGAAAGTTAAGACCACATGCACACGCTACGTTTTTGGAATACATGGCCTAAAAATCATCAACTGTTCTTTTGGATTTTTATCTCCTTTGCACTTACCACCCTTACGGTTTTCTGGATGGCTTATTTTATTTATCCATCCCCCACACTGCAGTGGGAGCACTTTCAGTTGATGCAAACCGAGTTAGTGCCACTGCAAAGTTTCACCCTCGGGCTTTTTGAATTTACGGTGAATGCCGATAACACGCTTGTGTACGAAAGTATGTTGGGCAGTGCTCCTCAGCCCAGTGCGTTGGCCTTCTATTTTTTTCTGATCGTGATCGTGATCAGCAGCCTTGCCATTCTCACCATCATCACCACGCTGAAACGTTTTTGGTTTTTGATGGGCATGGGCCTTTTCATTTTGTTTCTGGCAAGCCTTCGCCTTGAGTCTATGCAAATTTGGGGGATCACCAATAAGATTCCGGCAGGCGTGATTATCTTCTTGTACATCGCGCTGTCGTTTTATTTTCAATCGTTCAATACCCAGGCGCAATTTGGCAAGCGATTTTTGTCGCTCATGGTATTGACAACGGTAATTGCATTGGTAATTTACTTTACAAGTCCTGTGCCCTATCATTTTTTGCTTCTATCGGCCAGTGGTATTACGGTAGGCCTGATCATTGGCATACTTTTTATTTTTATGGTGGCGCACGAGATCATCGCTTCTATGATTTGGATTTCTGGCCAAAAGAATAGTAAGAGCCTCAGGCAATTTGCAATACTGGCCGGCATTTATCTCGCCAATCTTTTACTTACCTATTTTCAGAAAACCGGATATCTTGATTGGGGCGTTTACACGTTGAATCTTTTTTTGGTACTAAGCATATCAGGTATACTCAGCCTTTGGGGTTTTCGTCAGCGAGAGGAACAGTATGGAAATATCACATCGGCAGATCCTTTTGGTGTTTATCTGATCATCAGCCTTGCAACGATTGCCTTTGCTTCCATTAGCTTTTTCTTTCTTACTGCTAATGATCCCGTCATTAACCTGATTCAGAGTTTGATCTTATATAGTCAGCTGGGATATGGAATTATTTTCATCCTCTACATAATTTCCAATTACGGGCCGATGCTCACCAAAAACCTTCCCGTCTACAAGGTCCTGTACAAACCTCAAACGATGCCTTATTTCACTTTTCGTACGGCAGGGCTTATCGCAACGTATGCTTTCCTTTCGTATGATATTAATTGGCAAAGCGCATTGGACAAAGCTTTTGCAGGCTATTACAACGGCTACGGAGATGTTTATTACATTCAGTCTGACGCTCAATCGGCCATCGGGTATTTTAAAAGAGCGGCAGTTTATCGGCAAACCAACCATCATGCCCATTATGCACTGGCTACGATTTATGCCGCGCAGGTTGATCCGCTCAATGAGCGCGCAGAGTATGCACGTGCCATAGAATTAACACCCACGCCTTATTCGTATATCAATTTCACCGACAACTATGATCGTGTGAATGAATTTGAACGATCCGCATATTGGCTGCGTCATGGATTAAAAGCTTTGCCAAACGATGGCGCCTTGGCCAATGCACTGGGGCTGGCTTATTCGCGATTAAACAGATCGGACTCTGCATTATACTTTTTTCAAACCGCCAAAGAGAATGGACTGGAACAGATTGCCGCTACTAACCTCATTGCAGAAACCATAAAAATCAAATCAACATTTCCGGCCGATTCACTTTATAATTTGTTGGGCTCAGATGCCGAAGGCCCTAAGAGTAATGCACTGGCCATGGCCAACCTTCAGCAGAAGCAAATTGAAATTTCAATTGACGAAGCGCTGATCGATACCACCCTCACGGCTTATCGCGCGAGTTTGATTAGCAATTACCTGATCAATCAACGTGAGAAAGCAGATACTGCGCTCATCAATTCAGTGGTGGAGCTGGGCAATCGTCCGGTGAATGAAAATTTCAGAGAGTCTGTTTTGCTTGCTGCTGCGCATGCTTATTATGCACATGGTTTGGTGAACAAGGCTTTTCGCTTAGTAAGACAATTGGCTTTCCTAAGCAGTAGTGGAAAATATCATACCCTGCTGGGCCTGTGGTCGCTTGAACAGCGCAATCCACTAATGGCGGCAGATTATTTTGAAAAGGCCCGCGATCGACAAGCTCCCAATGCGGCATTCAACAGCGCAGTGGCGTGGGCCGAGTGCGATAGTATTGCAAAAGCGATTGATGTGTGGAAAAGCATTCAGCAGCGCG
Source organism: uncultured Cyclobacteriaceae bacterium (assembly GCA_966095315.1). Lineage (GTDB taxonomy): Bacteria > Bacteroidota > Bacteroidia > Cytophagales > Cyclobacteriaceae > ELB16-189. The sequence continues at coordinate 155,867 of CBHTSG010000007.1, read as the reverse complement.
GTGATTCGCTCAATGCTTCCATCGCAACCGGAATGATCAATGTATTATCGGCTACATCCAAAACAGCTCTGCAGTTCAGTGAAGAAGATCGTTACCGCTTCTTGCATTATACCCTAAGCATGTTTGATGAATCGTCTTTTGAAACGATCATCAACTCAATCGACAATGATGATATGAAGGCGATGGCTCTTCTGGATATGGGTAAACGGTGGTATGAGTTCGATGAGCCCGAGATTGCTGCGGGTCTTTTGGCGCAGACAGTCGGACTGAAAATTCGAAATGCTGCGGTTGCTGAGGAGATCAAATATTTTGGTCTCATGTTGGTAGCTGCGGGTAAAGACTGGAAGGCGTTAAAAGAGAACCTTGGTAAGTATCCGTATTATGGAGTTCATGCTATTGAAAAAATCTATTTTGAAGCTCTTTTGGCTGAAGAAACCGGCAACCTCGCAGAGGCAGAAACAAAATACAGAAGCCTGATGGCTGCCAATGTGCAATTTGAAGATGGTCTTGTTGCTGCCATTGAGTTTTTGGCAAAACACAAAAAAAATGATACGCAGGTATATCAGGTATTAATCGATGGTTTGCTGATCAAACCTAATTCGGTGAAACTGATGAAAGCCTACACCCGCGAATCGGTGCGCCTTGGATTTGAGGAGGAGGCCTTGCAAATGTTGGAAAAACTCAGAAGCCGACTCAGCTTCAATGCCTTTAAGAAGTTTGTGGAAGGCAATCCCCGGCTTTTCTCAACCCCATGATCCCGTTAAGGCATTATTGAAATCAATGCTTACTTTTGCAGCGTAAAATTTCAGACTCATCTCAACCATTTTTAAATCATACTATGGAATTAAAGAAAGTACCCCTCAACGATCTTCATGAAAGACTTGGTGCCAAGATGGTACCTTTTGCAGGCTACAATATGCCCGTTCGCTATTCATCGGATATTGAAGAACATATGACAGTGCGCAATGGCGTGGGGGTATTTGATGTTTCGCACATGGGCGAGTTTACGGTAAAAGGACCACAAGCGCTTGATTTAATTCAGCGCGTTACCAGCAATGATGCTTCTAAGTTAGTGGATGGTCAGGCGCAGTACAGTTGCTTACCAAATGAAACCGGTGGCATTGTGGATGATTTGATCGTTTATAAAATTAAAGATAATGATTATCTGCTGGTGGTGAATGCTTCCAATATCGAAAAGGATTGGAACTGGATTTCGAAATTCAATACCAAGGGTGCCGAAATGAAAAATATTTCAGATGACATCTGTTTGTTCGCAGTGCAAGGCCCTAAGGCTGTTTCCGTACTTCAGAAATTAACAAAGACAGATTTATCAGCCATTAAATACTATCATTTTGCGATTGGCGAGTTTGCTGGTGTTGCTGATGTGGTGATGAGCAACACAGGCTATACCGGTGCAGGTGGTTTTGAAATTTATGTGCACAAGAACTCCGCTGAAAAAGTTTGGACTGCCATTTTCGATGCAGGAAAAGAGGTAAGCATAAAACCCATTGGCCTTGGCGCCCGAGACACCTTACGATTGGAGATGGGCTTCTGCCTTTACGGAAATGATATTGATGACACCACTTCACCCATCGAGGGCGGATTGGGATGGATTACAAAATTCACCAAGGAGTTTACAAACTCGGCCAACATCAAAAAAGTAAAGGAAGAAGGACCGAAGAAAAAATTGGTGGGATTCAAAATGATTGATAAAGGAATTCCGCGTCACGACTATGCCTTGAAGAACGCAGCCGGAGAGGTGATTGGTAAAGTTACATCTGGCACAATGTCGCCTATGCTGGGCATTGGCATTGGACTGGGATATGTAACCACTGAAAACTCAGCCATTGGTTCAGAAATTTTTGTAGATGTACGCGGCAAAGGTTTGAAAGCCGTGGTGAGTAAGATGCCACTGGTATGAAGTCCATAGACGTTTGCCTGAGCCCTGAACTAATGCACCTCTACGATCTGAAAGATCGTACTGTGGTGGTAGTAGACATTCTGCGCGCTACTTCGTGCATGGTCACTGCGTTTGCTCATGGTGTGGAAAGCATCACCCCGTTTGCAAATCTTGATGATTGCCGTCAAATGAAATTCAAGGGATACATTACCTCCGGTGAGCGTGATGGAAAAAAAGTTGAAGGTTTTGATAAAGGAAACTCTCCATTTGAATACATGGGTGAGCAAGTGAGAGGAATGAAAATAGCCTTCACCACCACCAATGGAACACAGGCGATTGAAAAATCGAAAGCAGCGAAAGAAGTGATCATCGGATCTTTTTTGAACCTGAATTCCGTTGCTAAATATTTGCTTTTAGGTGAGCACAATGTGCTGGTAGTGTGTGCCGGCTGGAAGGGAAAAGTAAATCTGGAGGACACATTATTTGCTGGTGCATTGGTGGAAAAATTAAAGGACTATCTGGGGCCCGATTGTGATGCACCGCTGGCAGCCCAGCACCTTTATAATATTGCCAGCCAGGACATGGTCAGTTTTCTTAATGCGTCTTCGCATGTGAAACGGCTAAACAAACTGAATATTCACAAGGACATTGAGTTCTGTCTTACCTCTGATCAGTACCAGGTATTACCGAAGTTAAAAGGCAGCACGTTGGTTCTTTAGGAATTACTTCAATTTTGGATTTTGATGGTGCCGATCTTTATCGCGCTGAGTCTTCTTTTCCAGATTTTTTTCAAAAGCCTTTGTTAAGTCCACACCGGTTTGATTGGCAAGGCATAACAATACCCAAAGCACATCGGCCATTTCATCACCCAGATCCTTTGCTTTGTCCGATTCCTTTTCGGATTGCTCTCCATAGCGCCTGGCAATAATACGGGCTACTTCACCAACCTCTTCGGTAAGCATGGCCATGTTGGTAAGCTCATTAAAGTAACGGACTCCGTGTTGTTTGATCCACTGATCAACCTGTTGCTGTGCTTCTTCCATTGTCATATCCAACGCGTTAATCTTCTTGTTTATGTCTTATGTCTAACTACTTATGTCTTACGTCTAACTACTTGTGTCTAGCCACTGTGTCTTACTCCAACTCTTCAAAATCAATATCCATCACTTCGTATTTCTGATAGCCGATAAAATCAAAATGCCACCATTCTGATGCATTGACTTTGAATCCTTTTCGCTCCATCACTGAAATAATCAAGTCACGATTTTTCTTTGCTTCCGGATCTTTTACTGGTGTGGTTGGCCACGCTTCTTTTTTGAAGGAGTCATATTCCGTTGGCATTTTTAATTCTTTGCCAGTTTTTAAATCTACAAGGCTCATATCTATGGCGCAGCCGCGGTTGTGCCGTGAGCCGCGATAGGGAGAGGCAACGTAGGTAGTATCGTGATAGGTTTCGTAAAACTTAACTGTGGCTTTGTAAGGCCGGTAGGCATCAAATACAACTATTCCTACACCTCGCTTTTGAAATTCAGCTTGTGCCTTCTTAAGCGCTTCGGCAACAGGCTTTCGCGCATACGCTCTGGCGAGCGTATAAATTTTTTCTTTGGTGAAATTATTGGTGGTGGCATACCGGATATCCAGCACGATACCCGGAATAAAAGTTTGCAGGTTGACGAGTTCCTTTTCAGGATTTAATTTCAAACTGGCTTTGTATTCGCTCAGCACCGTAGCGTTCAAGCCATATTTGTTTTGACCGTGAGTGGCTATGGCAGTCACTGTCAATAGTAAAATGAAAGTTTTCTTCATGAGGCTTTTTAAAGGTATTAATTTTTATCTTTCGAAGATAACGTAACCGGCATGATTAACAGTTTGTGGTTTAGAAGATCGTGTGCCCTCGGATGTTATGGTGTAATTATTCTCGGATCATCCGTACCAGGAAAACAGATTCCAAAATTTTTTGAACTTACACCAGATAAACTAATCCATTGCCTGGAATACCTGGTGTTCGGTTCGGTCATACTCTTCTGGCTGCTGGCCGAGTTGCATCAACCCTCCAGGTCAAAACTATTTTTTACCATGATTATTCTTGGTGCAGCAGGGGCCGCTTTGGATGAACTTTATCAAAATCTCACGCCTGGTCGCTCCCCTGATTTTTACGATTGGTGTATAGATGCTGTGGGTATTTTGATCAGCATACCGCTATTCAAGCTGTGGCGAAGAAAATTTTCAGTTGATCGGGTATGAATCATCGGAACACAATCATATTGATCGTTATCATTGAAGGATTGCTAGGCGTGCTGGGCTGGTTAAATTATGGTCAGTCCATCGAAGCATTGCAAGCAGCTACACGCTTTTCCGGCAGATTCTCGCTGGCCATCTTTAGTCTCATTTTCCTTTTTCACAACTCCAATCGCTTCCAACTCAAGAATGTATTATCGGAGCAGTACTTTCTGATGTTTGCCGTGGCGCACGGCATTCACTTGCTTGAGTTATTGTCCTTCGTTTACCTATCCGGTGTGGAGCTTATTCCTTATCGCCTTGCCGGAGGTTTTCTGGCATATGTTTTAATTTTATCTATGCCTTTGGCTGAGCGGTCTTATGAAGCGGGAAAATTCTCGTTTGCAGGATTTACTAAGTTCACGTGGTTCTATTTATTTTACGTTTGGTTTATTTTCTTCATGAGTTACCTGCCGCGAGTGCAAGGCAAACTCCCCAATGTGGGAGGCTCGTATAGCGAGTTTGTTGTTCTCTTGTGCTGGGTATCGCTGATGATGGGGATAAAAATTCAACAGCTGATAATGACAAGATCTAATAAGTGATCATGGATAGGAAAGAATTTTTGAAACAGTTAGGTGTTGGCGCAGTGATGGCGTGTGCCGGATGCTCAATGCTATCTTGCGGAAGTAATGACCCTGAGCCAAAAGTGAATTTCACCCTTGATTTGAAAACGACTACCAGCCTCAGTACGGTAGGTGGATTTATTTTAAAAAACGGAATCATCATTGTGCAATTCGATACCGATCAGTACGTAGCATTCAACAAAGCTTGTCCCCATCAGGGTACGACCGTTGCCTATAAATCAACCGATAAAAAATTTGTATGCCCAAATCACGGTAGTGAGTTTGATATTAGCGGCAATCTTACCAAAGGCCCTTCGCTTTCGGGACTAAGAAGATATAATACAGAATTGAATTCAACAGAGAAGACCCTTCGGATTTTTTCATCTTGACGTATGACCTCCGCGTACTCCATGGTGAAAAATTTCAACCACGGAGAACACAGGGTTATAAGAGCGAATATTTTTTAAATTCTCACATTCCCATCATCACAAACGCACCCCAATAGTAAGGCTCTTTGTATTTAGCCATCAGTTGAAGTTGGGCTTGCTTAAAGGCCTTGAGTTTATCGCCACTCTTGCTCCAGTTAGTATAGAAGTTTGTCATGAGCTGCTGTGTGGCAGCGTCATCCACTTTCCACAAGCTCATTACAAGCGCATTAGCACCGGCTACTAAAAATGCGCGCTGCAATCCGTAAACACCTTCACCGGCACGCACATCACCGAGTCCCGTCTCGCACGCACTCAAAATGATGAGATCGGTTCCTTCCAAATTTAAATTCATTGCTTCGTAGGCTGTGAGCACGCCATTGTCGTTGCTCTCCAGATCCGGAGCGCTGTTGGCTTTGCCTTGTGCTGGAACACCAGCCAGAATTAGCCCCGATCGTAACAAAGGATTGTTCTTGGCGTTCTCTGCATCAATACCCAAAGCATCGCCACCATTTAAATCAGCATCGGCCAAAAAATATCCATGTGTAGCAATGTGCATAAGCGATGGCCCTTTCACAGCTTTTAGGTTTGCTTCAGAAGCTTCCTTCTGTTGTCGTTGTGTTGTTTTGTAGCCTGCTGTTGTCAAAATTTTTGTGATCCCTTCTATCTCAACTTTTGTACCGGGTAATGCAACAGCATTTCCTCCGTAATCGGGAAAGCCTAATAAGAAGGCATCTTTTTTTGCTCCTCCTTTTGTGCGCTGCTTAATGACGATAAGATCTTTTGAATTTCCGATTACTACCAAATCATAGCGGTTTAAAACATAATCGCCATCGGTTTTCCTCAGTGTATTCAGGTTGATTTGATTGTACACTCCATCGGGTGAAATGAAAATGGTTTTCTTTCCGGCAACCAAAGGTTCGATGCGCGCCCAATATTGATCGTACGAATACTCATCAACCATTTTTTGCTGAATGGCATTTTTATAGAATTTAGCATAACGCGTTTCCATTTGATTTCCATTATCCAGCATGGCTATCTTAGGTTGTGTGCTTCCTTTGGTGAGCACGAGTGCGGCATACTTTGCATCATTCGTGAAATCTTTATCAAAACCACGAATGTGAATTATTTCCAGTACGGCTTCATTGTCGCCCAATAAGGCTGAGATTTTGTCGAGCGTGATTTGTTCGTTAGCATAGGCTTGCGAGAAATCGGTTGAGCGCTGCGAGAGTGATCGCTCTGTAGCATTGGCTTCTTTCTCCAGGCTTACCAGATCAATTTTTTGCTCCTTCAATTCTTCTTTTGATAATGCATAGTATCGGGCAAGTGTTTCCTTCTGCTTGATCCATTTTATGTAATCGTTGATTAATGCAGCATCACCACTGGAGAGAATTGCTTTTTTGATTTTGTTGGTTGAATTGAGTAGCAAAGCTTTTGTCGCAATCTGGTAGTTGAACACATCTTTCAAAATGGAGGGATCAGTTGCACTGGCTTCAATTGCATAATTATAGAATCGCTGAAAACGTGGCTGAAGAATATCCCAATACTTAGTTTTCTCTGCCTCGCTCATTGGCGGAAAGTAGTGCGTGATAAAATCCAGCGACTTATTCATGGCATCGCTGAATACAGGCTTGGCTTTTGCGAAGTCACCTTTTTTCCAGTAGAGAATAGCCAGGTTTTCCACTGACTTTACATAATCAGGATGCGATTCACCTAAAACGCGTTTCCGAATGTCAACCGCTTTTTGAAGGGCCGTCTCCGCTTCGGCATAGCGTGCTTGCATGCGATAGAAATTTCCAAGGTCGTTTTGCACTTTGGCAAACGCAGGGCTCTCTTCTGTTAATTTTTTCTTGTAAACCGTAGCAGACTTCACCAGCAATGCTTCCACCTGATCCATCTTTCCCATTTGAATGTAAAGCAGTGCAATTTGATTGAGCAGGTTGGCGTAATCAGGATTATTGGTTTGCCCTGCAATGCCGTATTTCTTTTCGAAAATATCTTTTATGGTTAAGAATGATTTTTCGGCTTCCGCCAGATTGCCCGACAACTGATAGGTAAAGGCCAGATTGGTTAAGAATCTCCTTGTCTCAAATGATCCGGCATCGGCTTTTTTATCTTTCTTTTTCGACATACCATCCAGCACAGCAATGGCTTGTTTGATGAGATTTTCTGCTACATCATAGCGCCCTACCGATTGATTGAGCATAGCCTTGTTGTTCAGTAAGATGGCGTACTGCATAGAGCTTTCACCAAATACTTTTGCTACGATGGGTTGTGCTTCATCAAAAACTTTTTCGGCCTCGTTAAATTTTCCTGTAGACTGCAATAGTTTTGCCTGGCTATTGAGGTTTGATGCATATGCTGCGCTATTTGCACCCAACGTGGTTTGACTGGTGGTGAGTGCATAGTCAATCAATTGTGCGGCATCTACTGTCTTGCCTTGCATCAATGCCACCATGGCCAGGTTTGATATACATTTTAAGTAACTAATCTCATTGGTAAGGCTATTATCTTCGATGTACTTCTTGGCGGTTAATAGTCCTTCTTCAGCAAACTTATACCAGCGAATTTTATAATAGCCCAATGCCCACTCCACTGTATCGCGGGCAACTTCGCTCGGGGTGCGTTCCCCTTTTTCCTTCATGGAGTACAGCGCGTTCGACCATCCTTCGCCTTTATTTTTGATATCGACAAAGCCAACATTATCGTTCACGGAAATAGCAAATTGAAAATCAATGGAATCAAGTTTTGCCTTTTTCTGTGCTCCTGAATCACCAAGTCCTTTTACTAATGCTTTGCTGAGCCAATCGTCCTGAGCAATAGCCGCTGAGCCTGCCAGGAGCACTACTGATAAAATCAATCCTATCTTCTTCATAGATCTAAAAAGTATAAAACACCAAGTCGTTAATCGTAAAAAAACTAAAAGAGTTACTTCATTAAACCAAGGCTTTTGGATTTTCTTGTAATCTTCAATGATTTAATATGAACAGCCATGACCACCGTCATGAAGGCATCAAACACCTTGAATTCCTGATCACTGGCTTCTAAAAAACAATTTATAAAGTTAAGAAGAACCCGTGTAACTTCGCACCAAATTTACGCCATTGAAAATTTACCGAAATCTATCAGAAGCAGTCATTTTAGGATTAGAATCAATCTTTGAAGAGCAGAAATATGCCGATAAAGTGATTGAGAAGATTCTGAAGAGCAACCCCAAATGGGGCGCACGCGACAGACGATTCATTGCCGAAACGATCTACGACATTGTGCGTTGGCACCGGTTGTTTAGTGAAGTGAGTGAAGCCGGCCCGAGTGACTACTGGAAATTGCTTGGCACCTGGTGCTTGTGGAATGAAATCAGCCTCCCACCGTGGGAAGAATTTGATGAGCTTGATCCTGAAAGAATTCAGCAAAACTACGAAGCAATAAATGATCGAAGAATCGCGGAGTCAATTCCTGATTGGATGGATAAAATGGGCGAAGCGGAGTTGGGCAAGCAATGGCCTGCCGAGTTGCACGCATTGAATGAAGAAGCCAAAGTTGTTTTGCGTGTTAATACACTAAAAGTAGATCGCAAAGAATTGCAGCGGCAATTGGCTGATGAAGAAATTGACACCCATGCCCCTGGCGAATTCCCTGATGCGCTGATGCTGGATGAACGCCAGAATATTTTTACCCGTCAACAGTTTAAAGACGGACTTTTTGAAATACAAGATGCTGGTTCGCAATTGATCGCTCCATTTCTTCAGCCTGAGCCTGGCATGCGCGTAATTGATGCTTGTGCAGGAGCGGGAGGAAAAACATTACACCTTGCTTCATTATTGCAAAACCGCGGTAAGATCATTGCCATGGATACGGAATCGTGGAAGCTTGATGAGTTGAAGAAAAGAGCTCGCAGAGCAGGAGCAACGAATATTGAACCACGATTGATTGACTCTTCTAAAGTGATTAAACGATTGGGAAATTCTGCTGACCGCGTGTTGCTGGATGTTCCTTGCTCGGGCCTTGGTGTGTTGAGAAGAAATCCGGATGCAAAGTGGAAGCTATCACCGGAATTCATTGAAGAGGTAAAGAAGACACAGGCAAAAATTCTGAATGATTATAGTGTCATGGTTAAGTCGGGAGGAAAAATGGTTTACTCTACCTGTAGTATTTTTCCCTCTGAAAATGAACAGCAGGTTGCACAATTTTTGACAGAGCACAAAGGGCAATACGAGTTGATTGATCAAAAAACCATTTTACCTTCCGAAGGCTTTGATGGTTTTTACATGGCCTTGCTTCAAAAGAAATAACTCACTTTTAAATTTCTGATAATTGTAAATGAACGTTGTTAAAATCATTGCGCTAAAACTATATGCCTTCTGGGTATTTTTAGTTTTCACTGTTTTCATGATCATTTTCCTCCCCGGGCTTACTTTGCCTTTTTTGTTTGGTAATCGATTTAGTTGGATTGGTTATCGCTTCCTGATGATCTGGTCGTGGGTTTTTAGCATGCTTACGTTTATCCGTTACCGATTTGAAGGACAGGAAAATTTTGACAGAACCAGATCGTATATTTTTGTAAGCAACCATACCTCATTTTTAGATCTGCCCGGATTGTGCTTATTGATACGAGGCGAATTCAGGCCCTTGGCAAAGAAGGAATTATTAAAGATTCCACTTTTTGGTTGGATCGCTCGAGGTGCCACCGTCATCGTAGATCGCTCAAGCGGTGAAAGCAAAAAACGAAGCATTGAGCGATTGAAGAGCACGCTTGCGCATGGCATTTCAATACTTCTTTTTGCCGAAGGTACTCAAAACCGAACGAAGGAAATTCTTCAGCCATTTAAAGATGGAGCATTCAGAATTGCCATTGATACACAACAGCCAATACTTCCCATGGTGATCATTGGCGCAGGTCCGCTTATGCCTCCGGGAACGGTGAATATGAAGCCGGGTTTAATTACGATTAAGGTGGGAAAGGAAATTCCAACGGCTACTGTTGCCAACAGTGAACTACAAAAACTGAAAGAGCAAACTTTTCAGACCATGAAAGAAATGATATTGAAATCGTAACTTAAAGGAAATGTAATGTAGCATGGGCAGTCAGGTCACTTCAAAAAAAATTCTCTTTACCATTAGCATAATCTATACATCTTTGGTAATGGTCATTATGGTTTTTACCGGAATTAGTTATTGGCTGGCGATTAATCAAGTAACCAAAGATACTTCGCTGAGCGATGTGTTTGTTGTACTGGTGCCTGCGGTGCTCATTACGGGCTTGGTATCAGGTTATTTTATTTTTAATGCCCTAACGAAGAAAATTCCAGCAACGGCAACACTAAGGGAAAAACTTATTGGTTATCAGACTGCACTTCTAATACGTTCGGCATGCCTGGAGTTTCCGGCTTTGTTTTGTGGTGTGGCAACAATCATCACAGGCGAGCTTACATTTTTATATACTTCAGGGGTTGTGCTCTTTATTTTCTTTGCTCTTCGACCCACAGCCAATTCAATCACTGCTGATTTGCAGTTATCAATGACCGAAAGGAGTCTTCTACAAAATCCGGATGCTGTATTGTATGAACTTTGATCGATAAGTGATGAATTATTTCTTAATGATTTTTATTGGGGGTGGTGCAGGCAGTTTAGTGCGATATTATCTTGGAAGGTTGATCGCGTTGTATTACCCCACTGCTTTTCCAATAGGAACTTTTGGCGTGAATGTTATTGCTTGTTTTGTGTTAGGTCTTATACTGGGCATGGCAAACCAAAAGCAAATTCTTAGCGAGTCTTCAAAAATGTTTTGGGCTGTTGGTTTTTGTGGAGGCTTCAGTACGTTTTCAACATTTAGCGCAGAGACCGTAAGTTTGCTTCAGGTAGGGTTGAGCGTTACCGCGATGTTGTATGTTATCCTCAGTGTGGTGATTTGTCTGGTTGCGTTCTTTGCTGGCCAGTTTGTTGCTCAGCAATTTTGGGGATAGTCAGAAGATTTAATTATAGATCGGTAAGTACACCACTTTCTTGGTTTCAAAAAATTCTTCTTTGAAATAATCGGGCAGTTCATACAAGCTGTAGCGTTTTTTAAGTTCATCCATCTCCTCATCCAAATCACCACCCTTCAGGTATAAAATTCCATTATCAAGTTGATGTATGGAATCCTTTTTTATTTTTGAATGAACCCATCCGTAAAATTCTTTCATACGCGTAACCGCGCGGCTTACCACAAAATCATATTTACCTTTCAATTGCTCTGCCCGGATTTGCTCGGCTTTTACGTTTTTCAGTTGCAAAGCATTCGCAACTTCTTTCACCACGGTAATTTTTTTTCCGATGGAATCAACAAGATGAAAGTTAGTTTGTGGAAACAATATGGCCAATGGTATCCCCGGGAATCCACCACCTGTGCCCACATCCAATACATCAGCTTTTGGCTTAAACTCCATAACCTTGGCAATGCCAAGTGAATGAAGAACGTGATTCACATATAAATTGTCTACATCTTTTCGTGAAATGACATTGATCTTATCATTCCACTCACGGTACAGATCACCCAACCGGGCAAATTGCTTTTGCTGTACTTCAGTGAGTTGGGGAAAGTAATGGAGGATGATGGATGAGTCTTGCAATTGAAATAAAATTAATCGTACTTCATTAGCAAAAATAATTGAAAGTCATGATCAAACCGATTTTAGTACTGATTTCTGTTTCGCTGATCTTTTTCAGTTGTCAGCAAAAACCCAAGGTGAAAGCACTGCCCGAGAAACTAGACTCGCTCATGACTTCGGTACCGGACTTTAGTGGTGTTATTCTTGTGGCCGATCAGGGAAAACCTGTATGGACTTGGCGCGGTGGATACCGGAACGTTGAAACGAAAGACTCCATTCAAACTACGGATATCTTTGAACTGGCATCGGTGTCAAAGCAATTTACTGCTGCGGTTATTATGATGTTGAAAGAAGAAGGCAAACTCAGCTATGATGATTCAATCGACAAGTACTTGAAAAATATTCCTTATCCGGGAATTACCATCCGACATTTGCTTTCTCACACTTCAGGGCTACCCGATTATCAGGCTATCATGGATCAATATTGGGATAAAACAAAAGTAGCCGGTAACGAAGATATCCTTCAGTACCTGATCAAGTATCATCCTGCCAAAGAATTTGAGCCCGGTGAGAAATACCAATATAGTAATACAGGATATGTTCTATTGGCATCAATTGCCGAGGCAGCTTCCGGAATTGATTTCATTGAATTTTGTACAACGCGCATTTTTGTGCCCTTACAACTAACTTCTACGGCCATCCGAACGAATGAAGAGAAGAGAACGCTTGCTACGTTGGCCAGAGGTCACATCTTTGTGAAAGAAAAGGGTCGCTATGTTCGTGCGGATTCGTTCCCATCGTCAAACTATACGATATGGCTAGGAAATCGCAAGGGGCCAGGAAGAATAAGTTCTACTGCAGAGGATTTATTGAAGTGGGATCAGTCACTTTATGCCAATCAACTTTTGAAAAAGGAAGTTTTAGATGAAGCATTTGAGCCGATGAAATTAAAAAATGATTCGCTCACCAATTATGGTTTTGGATGGATGCTGAAAACGGATGATGACTTGGGTAAAATAGTGTATCACACCGGAGATAACCCAGGCTATAAAACAATCATCGTTAGAATGATCGAAAGCGGTAAGACGATCATAATGCTTTGCAATAATGCTCACAAGAATTTTGACGACATCGAGAAAAATATTGAATTGCTCTTAAGGCCGAATAAGACATCAAAAAATTAGCACTACCAGAAACTACGTAGGTAGTTGTTTGCCTACACCGTCAAAGTCTCAAATCTTAGTAAGAAACTTACTCTTTATCTGGAGCGTTTTTCTGCCATAAAGTTTATTTTTTGCAGAATTCTTGCCTCATGAGATGAATATTTTTCTGAAGTGCAAACTAAACTTACACGCTTGCGGTCTGTAGAAATACGTACGTATTCTATCTAACTTAAAGTAGATATTTGAATTATATAATTGGCCTCATGAATCACCCCATTCTTCCCAATGACCTTTTGACCCCGGTTAGCCCAACCTCAAAGTCAACCGACTCCGCTAACACTAAGAGTTCCGTTCAAAAATGGTTAAGCTCAAATCGCGTTAAGAAGGCTGATCAACTAAAGTGTCAGTGTGAATTGATCTCTCTTCAAATGCACTTGGCGTAACAGCGCATTCATCATTAAAATTCTTTAAGCCTGATTTGACCTGTTCTGATTGGGGAAGCAATCATTGCAATCCTGATTTAAGACAATAGCTCTTCCTAATACTTGTTTAAAGTAAAAAACCCTTCGATTGCTCGAAGGGTCCTCTCTATTTGCAAGCAGAGAGTTAGTTTATCTTAATAGCGATAGTAGTCAGGCTTGAATGGCCCATTTACTTGCGCCCCGATATATTTTGCTTGTTCAGCTGAAAGAGTATCCAACTCAACACCAATTTTCTTCAGGTGCAAGCGAGCTACTTTCTCATCCAGGTGTTTTGGTAGCATGTATACTTTGTTTTCGTATTTACCATGGTTAGTCCACAACTCTAATTGCGCCAATGTCTGGTTGGTGAATGAGTTAGACATTACAAACGAAGGGTGTCCTGTAGCACATCCTAAGTTCACCAACCGGCCTTCAGCCAAAAGAATTACCTGACGGCCATTCTTCAGGGTGTAAAGATCTACCTGTGGTTTCACTTCGTCTTTCATGCCATTTTTGTTTAACCAGGCTACATCAATTTCATTATCGAAATGTCCAATGTTACACACGATCGCCTTATCCTTCATGCTCATGAAGTGATGATCCTTCACGATGCCGAAGTTACCTGTAGCCGTTACAATAATATCAGCTTCTTTAACAGCATCATCCATTTTCTTTACCGCAAATCCATCCATCGCTGCTTGCAGTGCACAGATCGGATCGATCTCGGTAACAATTACACGTGCACCAGCGCCACGCAATGAGGCAGCTGAACCTTTGCCTACATCGCCATAACCGGCAACTACGGCAATCTTGCCTGCCATCATCACATCGGTAGCTCTGCGAATAGCGTCTACCAATGATTCTTTACAGCCGTATTTGTTATCAAACTTTGACTTTGTTACGGAGTCGTTAATGTTGATTGCTGGCAAAGGAAGTTTTCCATTGTGCTGACGCTCTACCAAGCGGTGAACACCTGTTGTAGTTTCTTCTGAGATACCCCGGATTCCGGCTACCAATTCAGGGTAACGATCCAATACCATGTTGGTTAGGTCGCCACCGTCATCTAAAATCATATTCAATGGCTTGCCATCGGTAAAAGCATGTAGCGTTTGCTCAATACACCAGTCAAATTCCTGCTCATTCATTCCCTTCCATGCATACACCGGAATGCCAGCTTTAGCAATAGCTGCCGCAGCGTGATCTTGTGTAGAGAAGATATTGCAAGAAGACCATGAAACTTCAGCACCAAGCTCAGCAAGTGTTTCAATTAAAACAGCCGTTTGAATAGTCATATGAAGACATCCAGCAATGCGGGCGCCCTTTAATGGCTTTTGTTGACCAAACTCTTCGCGAATGGCCATTAGTCCGGGCATTTCTGCTTCTGCTAATTTGATTTCTTTGCGGCCCCAATCGGCCAAACTCAGGTCTTTTACTTTGAATTTTGCTTTTTCTGCTATCATTTTGATGATTTTAAAACTTTCCAGGTTAATAGCCTGTTGTTCAGATGGCCACAAAAATATAACAAAGTACCTGAATTACCCATGGCCGGGTAGATTTTGAACTAAAACCGTTGTTTGTTCTGTTAAGATTAAAATTTCAATCGAATGAGTAAGCCGCGCATTAAAATAGAGATAGTTTCGGATGTAGTTTGTCCATGGTGTTACATTGGAAAGAGAAGATTGGAAAGGGCGATGAGTCATCTGAAGGATCAAATGGAATTTGATGTCGAGTTTCTGCCCTTTGAATTAAACCCAGACATGCCAAAGGAAGGATTTGACCAAAAAGCTTACCTCACCAAAAAATTTGGCGGTGATGAACGTTATCAGCAAATAACCGATTACGTGACTAAGGTGGCTGCTCAGGAAGGCTTGAATTTCAATTTCCAAAGTCAACACAAATCACCTAATACACGGAATGCTCATCGCATCATTTCGCTCGCTAAAAAGGAAGGAATGCAACCTCAAATAAAAGAAGCGTTTATGAAAGCCTATTTTGAGGATGGGAAAGATTTAACCAATCAGGAAGTGCTGGTGGAGGTAGCAGCATCAGCCGGGCTGGATCGGAAAAAAATTTTAGGGTTGCTAAATTCGGATGAAGAGTTGAAAGAAGTAATTCAAAAAGAGCAAATCAATCATCAGCGCGGAATAAGTGGCGTGCCATTTTATATCATCAACGGTAAGTATGGAATTTCCGGTGCGCAACCTTCTGAAACTTTTGTGAAAGCATTTAAAGATATCGGTTTAACCGTTGATGCAGGGTTAGCGTGCGATGTGGGAACAAACGAATGCTAAGAAGTGTAAAGCCGCTACAGAATGAATCCAATCTTGCCGATCCAATTCATGAGCGTGCTTGGTTGAAGGAAGAGATAGATCAGGAGGATTGCCAGTATTGAACTGATTGCTTTGCCTAAAGTGAATTGTTTTTCTGGTTCAGCTGCTGGTCCCTTTTTTAAGAATAGATAGTAAGGAATTTTTAAATAGAAAAAGAGCGAGATCACGGTATTGATCAATCCAATCACTAGCAGCCAAATTAAGATATCCTTATTCGTTTGCTCATAGCTTTCCCAAAGCGAGCTGAATAAAAATAATTTCCCCGTGAATCCTGCTGTTGGCGGAAGGCCTGTGAGCGATATTAAGCCAATCAATGAAAGTACAGCCGTAAACAAAAATGATGTGCCCATTCCGCTAAGCGAAGTGAACGTTCCTTCAGTAGATTTCCTTTCGAATTCCTGAATAGAAATGAATATGATAAAATTTGCCAGAAGGAAGACAACCGAATAAAAGATTAAAAAATGTATCCCTTGATTACTGAACGTAACCAAACCAATCATTAAAAATCCCGATTGAGCAATGGAAGAATACGCCATCATGCGCTTAATATTATGTTGCGCCAATGCCGATAAGTTTCCAATAAGAATAGATAACGTTGCGATTACACCAATAATCATTTGCCAATCATGAGTAGACTGGCCAAACAGATTTATGGTGAGCGTAAATTTTATTAATAGTGAAAATCCAGCCAGCTTTGGCACTACCGAGAAAAATGCAACTACCGGTGTGGGAGCTGATTCATAAACATC
Organism: uncultured Cyclobacteriaceae bacterium; assembly: GCA_966095315.1. GTDB lineage: Bacteria > Bacteroidota > Bacteroidia > Cytophagales > Cyclobacteriaceae > ELB16-189. Next base: position 139,412 of record CBHTSG010000007.1, on the reverse strand, counting down.
CGGTGTCCACAGGTGAAAAGGAGCAGCGGAGATTTTATAAAGTATACCGGCCATTACAAATAATCCCGCAATAAGAATTAGGGGAGAAGAGTGGTTGATGAGGGTTGACACAAAACCTTCTGATGCAAAATACAGCGTACCGGATTGCCCATATAGTATCGATAACCCGTAGATCATAACCGATGTTGCCACGGCACCAAAGAGGAAATATTTCATACTTCCTTCTGCGGCTTTGCTTCCTTTGTTAAAACCGGTAAGTACGTACGAGCTTAGTGAAATCAATTCCAGGGCGAGGAGAACCAAAATAAAATTCATGCTCATCGCCAAAAGGCAAGACCCTAGTGTAATTGAATGGAGCAGCGTGAAATACTCTGAGGCATTTCTCTTCTCCGTAATTTCAGAAATTAAAATGCTGATTAATCCACCGGCAAGAAAAAGTAATTTAAAGCAAGCGGAGAAATCATCTACTCTTAGCATACCATTGAGAAGATTCACAGGATTTCCGGGCCATTCATTCACTATTAGAAATGCACAAACTAAGTAGGTGAGGGCACTTATAATTTTTAATAAGTGAAATTGATCTTTATTGATCAGCCCAATAGTAATGGTGACCACCAGAAGCGAAGTGATCAGTAATTCAGGCAATAGAAATCCAATACTATTTTGAATCCACTCAATTTGATTATTCAAAGTAGCTCCCATATTTATGGATGGTCGGTCATCAGATTAATCAATTGAATGGCAAACGAATTGAAATAATCAACCAATAGTTGAGGAAAAATTCCAAAGATCAATGCTAGCAATGCCAGTGGAAGGAGCATCGCCACTTCCCGTGAAGTGAGATCCGATAAATCAGCATTTGAAATTTTCGTACTGAATGGCCCATAGAACATCCGTTGAATAGTCCATAAGTAATACGCAGCACCTAAAACCAATCCGCTCAGCGCTGCGACCGCCATCCAATTAGGGATTAAGGTTGTGCCGAAAGCGCCAAAAAGCACCATGATTTCTGCAATAAACCCTGAGAAACCAGGCAGGCCTAACGATGCAAAAAAGGCAACCAATATAAACGCAGTGTATACGGGCATTCGCGAAGATAGGCCCGAGTAATTTTCAATCAGACGATCATGAGTACGATCGGAAAGAACACCGGCAAGAATAAATAGCATAGCCGAAATAATTCCATGACTTACCATTTGGTAGCTCGCCCCGGCCACACCCTCCACGGTGAGTGATGAGATTCCTAACAAGACAAATCCCATGTGAGAAATGGATGAGTATGCAATTAATCGCTTAAGGTCTTTAGAGGCGAGTGCAGCCAAGGCACCATAGATAATGGCCACTATCCCAAATGCTGCTACCGTAGTAGCAAAATAATTTGCTGCATCAGGAAATATTGGGACCGCAAAACGTAAAATTCCATAGCCACCAATTTTTAAGAGCAATGCTGCAAGAATAACGGAAACGGGTGTAGGTGCTTCTACGTGTGCATCTGGCAGCCACGTGTGGAACGGCACTGCGGGCAACTTGATCATAAAACCAACAAGCAGTAATAAAAACGCCCACTGCCGAAAGGAAAACACTCCAAAGGCAGCATCCGAAGCAAGGAGAGTACCCTCGATTTGATTGGAAGGGTTTGAAATGTGAATCACATTGAACGTGTGCATCAATGGTGATTCCGGATTTTGATAGGAGAGATAGAGTGCAATGATGACAATGAGAATGAATATAGAACCAATTAATGTGTATAAAAAGAATTTAATGGATGCATACTCACGCTTTGGTCCTCCCCAAATGCCGATGAGAAAATACATGGGTAGCAGCATAAACTCGAAGAAGACATAAAAGAGTAGAAAGTCCAGAGCGCAAAAACTACCAATGATGGCAGTATTTAAGATCAATAGCAGAATGAAATAACCTTTGATACTTTTGCTAATCGTCCAGGAAGAAATTGTTGCGATTAGCATCACGATAACTGAAAGAGCAATGAGTGAAATACTCAACCCATCAACGGCAACCAGGTATTCTGATTTTAGATTGCCCCACGATCCTAATTCCAGAAAAATCCATGTTTCGCTTTCCATTAATTGATAACCTTCCTTTCCTGGTTGAAATGCCTGAAGAATAAGAATTAACAAAAGCAATTGAAGAAAACTAACCAATAAGGCTCCCCATCGGAAAATAGCAACAGACCGTGAGGGCACGAACAGAAAAGCCAGGGCAGCAAGCGCAGGTAGAAATATAAGCTGAGATAACAAGTGCTGCATAAAAGATTAAAAATACAATAACGCAATCATAAAAATAAGGAACCCGGCCAGTGCCCAGAGAAGATAGTATTGAATTTTTCCGCTTACTACAGAACGCACAACTGATCCTACACCCTTTGCGGTGAGCGCTGTGCCCTCCACAAGAATTTTGTCAATCACAATACGATCCATCCAGTTCGCCACGTGCGCCAGTGATGTGACACCGTACGCAAATTGATGAATACTTCGATCAATCCATTTCAGGTCAATGTGGATGGTAAGTTTTGAAATCCATAAAATTGGTGTGACAACAAATTGTGTGTAGACCTGATCGAGAAAAAGAAAGTTGGTTGTTAAATATGAGGGATAAGGATTATCTGGTCTTCTTCGATAAAAGATAAGGCTGAACACAAAACCCATGGCGATGAGCACGGTTGAAAGTACGGTTACCAGAATAGGATTTTCAACTTTGTTACCGAGCAAAGTATCCGTCCAACCCGAAATGTGAATGGGGCTGGATGACATTACGATGGCGATCGAAGCCAATGATGCAAGCACCATTGGCCATTGCATAATTTTTGGTGATTCGTTTACTTCCGCTGAGGCATTTGTTTGTGAAGAGAGCAGGTACCATCCGAGACGGAAGGTGTATAGTGCAGTAAGAAACGTTACGAGAAAGGCCGAAGAAGCAATGATCCAGCGTAAGGAAACTCCTCTGCCAGCCCATGCTATGATTTCCGTAAGCATCATTTCTTTGGAGACAAACCCTGATGTAAACGGCAACCCTGCTAAAGCAGAAGCGCACACCACAAAACTTAATAGTGTAACCGGGAGCTTTTTTCGTAATCCGCTCATACTGCGAATATCTTGTGTGCCTGAATGGTGCAGGGCATGAATCAATGAGCCTGCGACAAGAAAAAGCCCCGCTTTAAAAAAAGCATGGTTCAAAAGATGTAAGTAGCTTCCGTCAAAAGCCCCGCAGCCTATCGCTAAGATCATCAAACCAAGTTGCGATATGGTTGAGTAGGCAAGTATTTTTTTGATGTCGAACTGAAATAATGCACCGATAGCGCCCAGTACAGAAGTCAATGCGCCTATCACAGCGATAAACATCATTGCCTCTTGTGTTAATAAAAATTGAATTCGGATCAACAAAAAAATGCCGGCAGCAACCATGGTAGCGGCATGTATTAAAGCGGAAACCGGTGTGGGCCCTTCCATCGCATCGGGTAGCCAAATAAAGAATGGAAATTGAGCAGACTTGCCCATCACCCCAATGAAAATACAAATCGCTGCCGCTGTGGCCCAATATGGATCAATGGAAATTGAAGCGAGGTTACTAATATCCAATGATGCGTGTTGATAAAGGATCATTAAACCAGCAATAAATCCAACATCAGCAACACGATTGATGAGGAATGATTTTGTCGCAGCCGCGATAGCAACTTTTCGTTCACTCCAAAAACCAATCAATCGATAAGAGGAATAACCAACTAGCTCCCAGAAGCAAAACGTGATCAGTAAATTATTACTTATCACCAACCCTATCATGGAGAAAGTGAAAAAGCCAAGAAGTGCAAAGTAAGATTGAATCTTTTGATCATGGCTCATGTAGCCAATAGAGTAGAGATGAACCAGACATGATACGATCGTAACAACCATTACCATTGTTACGGTGATTTGATTCAGTATAATGCCTACAGTAATATTATGATTACCTATCGAAAGCCATGGAAAACTTAATTCCCATGATAGTGTATCGAGATTAATGAATAGTATAATGGAGAGTATACTTGCAATTATTAAGATGAAACTACCAATGATAGGCGCTACCCACGAATAAGTTGACTTGATGCTATGGCTAAGAAAAAAGGAAAATAAGGGCAATAAAAGAATTAACAGTGCATGCCAGATCAAATTGTTGTTTAGTGCAGTGCCCATCGCCATCAAAACTTTTCTTTTAAATCACTCACCTGATCAGGCACAGCGGTGTGATAAAAATGATATACCTTAATAATGATCGCAATGCCTACAGCTGCTTCACAAACGGCTACAATAATGATGAACAATGCAAAAAGTTGTCCCTCCAACGCTTGGGGATTGCTGGCGTTGTAAGCAACTAAGTTGAGATTAGCAGCATTCAGGATCAACTCAATTCCCATCAACACAAAAATGGCATTTCTCTTAAGGATGATGATCATCAACCCACACGAGAAGAGAAAAGCACTGAGGTAGAGAAGTGAACTGATCTGCGTCATCATTATTTATTTTGATGAGAAGTTGCCGCAAAGGCAGAAGCAATTAAGCAAACTAAGAGCAATACCCCGCTCACTTCAAAAGGGGCTGAATATTCGGTAAGTAAAGTCAACCCCAGTTGTTGGATGTGATCAGGTTGATGATGAATGATGGCTTCGCGCGATGATTGGTTTCCACTCAACGTTAGTGTCAACAGAATAAAAAAACCAAAGCCAATGGCTAACCCCGGCATTACATATTGATTGGCTGATATTACTTTATGATTGGTTCGGTTAGTGAGCATGATTCCAAAGATAATCAGCACAATCACCCCACCGGCATACACCATGATTTGAGTTACCGCCAGAAACTCTGCACCCAGCAGGGCAAAAATTCCAGCCATTCCCAGTAAACAGGTAAGCAGCCCTAGCGCAGCATGAAGCAAATTGTTAGTGAACACCATATACAGTGCAGCACTGCCCGCAATCAGCATGAAACCATAAAAAATGAAATCGATAAGGTTCATGATTTAGATTCGGAGGAGGGTGGTTTGATTTTTGGTTTAAAGATAGGCTTCGCACCTCCAGTTTGTGCTGGCTTAACTTCAGGTGCTGGCTCCGTGGGTGACGTTGGGGCAACTGCTGCTTTGGCTTTTTGAAATTGATCCCACTCATTTTGCTTCGCCTCAATCTCCGAAGCATTCATTGCACCAAAAGCAAAGTTGTGTTGTGTAATGTCAAACACGGTGAAGTCATATTCCTTTGTCATGGTCAGACACTCAGTGGGGCATACTGTTGTGCATAATCCGCAGAAGCAGCACTTGCCCATGTCAATATCAAATTTGGCAGCATAGATTCTCTTAGGTGTATCGTCCGATGTGCGGCCAAATTCAGTTGGTGATTTGATGGGCTCAATGGTGATACAATCTACCGGGCAAATTTTTGCACACTTATCGCACACAATACAATCATCAATTTCGTTGTGAAGTTTATACCGCCCATTGTCGGGCACGGGAATAGATTGATGAGGGTATTGAATAGTAGCAATTCCTTCCTGACTGCGGAAGTAATGCGCGTCCTGCACGGAAACGGAACTTCTCTTTTTCCTCGACTTTAACATATGAGAAAAAGTTAAAGCCAAGCCATGGCGAATGGTTCGGTAGGCCATGGAAAAATTTTGCCAATATGATCGTTTGGTTTCCTTCAAGGTAGTGCAGCAAAAATAGAAGGAAATGCGAAAACCTGAGCTTAAAATCTTAGCTCAATCACCCTTTTTTAAGTGTAAAAAAGAAGGTGCTTCCTTTACCGAGTTCACTCTCCAGCCATATTTTGCCACCGTTTTTCTCAACAAACTCTTTGCAAAGGATCAGTCCCAGGCCGGTCCCCTTTTCGTTGGCCGTTCCTCGCGTGCTGTAGCCTGAGGTCTTTTCGAAGAGTATCTTTTGAATTTCAGGAGCGATTCCCACACCATTATCTTTTACGGCAATTGCCATCGTGTCGCCCTGATCTCGGCAGGAAATGGTAATGGTGCCACCATTATCAGTAAACTTAATCGCATTTAAAATGAGATTGCGAAACACAAGATTAACGGTATTGACATCGGCAAAAGCAAAAGTTGCAGGAGCTATGCTGTTTACCATTTGGATGTTTTTGAGGTGAAGCGAACTCAGCAGCTTAAAGTTTTCCTCCACCATATCAAATAGGTTTATGCGCTCGGGCTGCATTTTCAGCTTATCCATTTGCAATAGCGCCCAGTCTAATAAATTATTGATTAATGTTTTGGTATGGTTGAACTGCACGCGCAATTCGCGGGTGAGCATTTCAAATTCAGAGGGCTTTAGTTGATTATTATCAAGCAAATCCAAAATGCCAGAAAGCGCATTGATGGGAGAACGCAAATCATGTGAAATGATAGAGAAGAATTTATCTTTCACCTGATTCAACTGCTCCAGCTCAATGCTGCGTCTTTTTATCTCTTCCTGATGCTCTACCAATAGCCGGTTGATTCTTACCCTGCGCTGACCGCTGCGGTAAACGGTGAAAAGCAGAATAATGGTGAGTGCAACGGCAACCACCAAAATATTGGTAATTAATTCCTGTTTTTTGATTTCAACTTTCCTGAACTCTTCCAGTTGTGTAAGCGATTTGATTTGCTCGTCTTTCGATTCTGTTTCAAAGCGCACCTGATCTTGCAAAAGCTTGGCCTGCATGCCTTGGTTAAAGAGGCTGTCCTCAAGAGTTTTATAGAGTTTAAAATACTCTAATGACTTTTTGAAATCGCCCTTCAACTCAAAAAGTTTTGACAGTTGCTGGTTGCACTCAATCTCAAGCGCGAGCGAATTGGTGCGGTGCGCAATCGTTGCGCCATCTTGAATCAACTTGAGGGCCTCATCGTATTTTTTTTGTTTCATCAACACAAGGCCCCGACCCAGATATACCTGGGCAGTTCCAAACTCGTTGCCCGTTTTTTCATTCAGCGCAAAAGTGGAATCGTAATAGGCCATCGCCTTGTCAAATTCATTTCTGTGTAAATAGACTTTTGCAATCTTGTTGATTACACTTGGCTCGAGCTCGTTAACACCGAGCTTTTGTAACCGGGTTAGTTTCAGCGCTTCTTTGAGCTTTATTAATGCAGAGTCGTACTCACCCTTTCGAATAAAAATATCGCCTTGCTCATCGTAGGTGTATGGCAATCCGTCTTTGTCATCAATTGCAACACTAATATTTTTTGCGAGATTAAGGTAATTGATGGCTTTGTCATACTGGCCCAATTCTTTAAACACGGTAGCAATGTTATGCAGTGAAATGGCCATGCTCAAAGAGTCTTTTGAGACTATGGCTAACCAATAAGCGTGCGTAAAATTGAAATAAGCTTCATCAAATTTGCTCAATGCGAAGTAGTCCGTTCCAAGATTGTTGTACGCGAGGCCAATCTGCACACTGTCTCTTAGTTTGATGGCTATGTTTAGGGCAAGGTTATTGAGACTTGCTGCTGCAGTGTAGTTACCGCGAATTGCATTAAACGTACCCAGCGAACTGTAACTTCTCGCTTTCTGATTGTCAAGATTTTTATCTTCTGCAAGTTTGACGGCCTCTGCGCTATAATCAATACTTTTTTGAACGTCCTGATATTGGTAAGCAAAGGCGAGGCGAATAAGGGTTCTTACGCGGGCAGAGTCAGTGAGTTTCTCTTTTAGTTTTTTCTCCAGGCTATCGATTGCCTGCCCGTTAAGTTGGGCGGCCATCACCGGAATAAGTAAAAGACAAACGAGAATCTTTTTCACACTAACGCCAATTTATAGATCGAGACCGCAATTAACAAAATTATACCACAAGGTGTGAGGTACTTCCAACACAAAGAAATGAGCTGATCAATTCGCACCCGAGGCAACGTCCAACGAACCCATATTTGAATAGCCACCATTAAAAGTGTTTTGGAGATAATCCAGAAAAGCGCCCATAATTCGAAAGCCAGAGAACCCGTATTGCCCGTAGTCCACTCAGCCAGTGTGAAGGATCCAATGTTGGGCAGCGGAGTATTCCAACTTCCCCAAAATAAGATTACACCTACAAAGCTCAACAATAGCATCATGGAATATTCGCCCAGCATAATGATGGCCCAGCGGAAACCCGAGTATTCTGTTTGATATCCTGCCACCAATTCCGATTCTGCTTCCGGAAGATCGAAAGGAGCCCGATTACTTTCGGCAAGTGAGGAAATGAAAAAGATTATCCATGCAAAGAGTAAAAGGGGCATCTGAAAAACATTCCAACTTAAAAAACCTCCAATTGCGTGTGTTGATCCTAGAAAGGGAAGGCCCAAAAGATAGCCGCTGGAGGTGCCTTGACTTAAAATGCCTTGTTGGTAAGATATCTGTTGAAGATTTAAAGATTGAGCATATGCACACGCACAAATAACGGAAAGCCCGAGAGGTACCTCGTAGGAGAATATCTGCGCTGCGGAGCGAATTGTACCTAACATACTGTATTTGTTGCTGGATGACCAGCCTGCCATCATAATACCAATCACGTCAATCGTGACAATGGCCAGCAGCAGAAAGACGGAAGAAGAAAGCATAGATCCTTGCCAGCTAGGAGTGAGTGGCAAAACAGAAAAGCCTGCAAAAATCATCACAAAGATCAGCAGTGGAGCGAACTTAAAAATCTTGCTGCTGGCTGCGGCCGGGGTAATGTCTTCTTTTTGCAAAAGCTTGATCAGGTCGGCCACAGTCTGGAGAATACCATAGTAACCAACCTCCATTGGCCCAAGGCGATCCTGCATAAATGCGGAAATCTTTCGCTCGGCATAAATTACCACCACCGTGTAGAACACCAGAAACGGTAATATGAAAATCAGAGTGGTCATTGTGGTATAGTGAATCTAAAGTTGCGATTTAACCACGAATTAAAATCTTGATAATTTGATAAAACATTACTTCGAAATCGCTTTAAAGAATTTTGTTTCAGTTCCATAAGGGATGGTTTTCCAGCCTCACGCTTTTCTGAAAGAAGAGTCGGGTAGAAGCTTCAAAGGCTTCCGTATAATCGGAAACAAAAAAATGGTTTTCAGCCCCTCCGGTTTGGTTGAGCAGCTTATTCTCTTCTAAAAAACGAGCAAGCGACTCGGCAATAATATGGGAAGAGTCTAATACACGCACCCGATGGTGATAAAAATCTGAAATCTCTTTTTTAATGAGCGGATAGTGGGTACAGGCAAGGATGAGTGCCTCAATGTTTTCAAGAGTGGGATCGCCAAGGTACTGAGCAATAATTTCATGGCTGATTTGGTTGTTGAAAAAGCCTTCTTCAATCATGGGTGCCAGCAGCGGAGTGGCCAATGAGGTTAGCATAATTTCCTTCCTGGCTTCTTCTATTTTGCGATGGTAAATGCCAGACTGTACGGTTCGCTTTGTGCCAATTAACCCAATCCGCTTTCCACCAAATTCCCGCGATACGAAATCAACCATCGGATCAATAACATTGATGATCTGAGCATCTTTGCGAACATATTCCTTCAGTAACTCATAGGCGGCAGAGCTTGCTGAATTACAGGCTATCACTATGATCTTACAACCCTTCTTCAATAAAACGTCTGCAATCTTAATGGAGTAAGCCTGAATTGCTGCTTCCGATTTATCGCCATAAGGCAAGTGAGCGGTATCTCCAAAGTAAATAATGGTTTCGTTTGGCAGCAGTTGGTGAATGGCTTTTGCTACGGTAAGGCCACCAATTCCGCTATCAAAAATGCCTACTGGTGAATTGGGTTTTAAATTCAAACGAGTGGAGTAAGGGGTTGCAAATAAAACAAAGAACCCTGTCGGCTTCAACAGGGTTCTTTATATTTTTTTTTGAAAATTATTTCTACTTCACGTTCTCTGACAACTTTGCCAGCTTAACTTCTTTTTGAACGCGATGATTGCAGTAACCGCACTTATAATGTTTCAACAGTAAACCAGGTTGATCAGCGGTGGGTTTTGTCTCAATTTCTTCTTTGTAAATCTTGGATGTGTAGTAGCCACACTCTTCGCACTCCTCTGCATGAAGATAGCTGTCGTATTTCTCTACTTTTTTGTATCCTGTTTTCTCATCAAGCCATACGTCATAATCCACCGAGTGAACATTGGCCTCTTCTGCAATTTGATCTGCATCGAGATGAACATCTTCCTCATCCTCATTGAGTTTGCGCATAAGATTTCCGCCAGGAGAAACACGCGGTTTATTTCTTAGTTTTTGAAGGCGTTTTTCTAGAAAGCGGGGATAGTAAATCTGAACCATGCTATAAAAAACGAAGTAGCCGATAACGACAAAGCTTGCCGTGATGAATAAACGAACATAAAACCATAGCATTCCATTCATAGTGATGCGCGAGGTGCCCACCGAATTGGCATAGAATGCGGCTGTCAAAATAAATCCTATTACAGCATACCAGAAATAGCGTATCTCGTGGAGGTTTACGTAATCGTATTTTTCTTTATAGTCTTTAATCAGCAGTACGCGATACTCGTGGTAAAGGAGAATGGCCACACCTATGACGAAGGTGGCAATCATTCCGATATACATGTACTCGTCCCAGACTTTTACAAATGCATCATGATCCATAGGTAATTTTTGGTTTGGTCATCTAAATTTAGCAGAAACTTTGTATCAGAATGGCTTTCCGGGCAAAAAACTTGCGGTTTTCTCCTATCCTACATATTTGTATTATTGCGGATCATTAAACTATCAAACCAATTGCTATGGCCAATAATCTGCTAAAAGGTAAAAGAGGTATCATTTTCGGAGCCCTTGACGAAAACTCAATTGCTTGGAAAACAGCCCTTAAGGTAAAGGAGGAAGGTGGGGTTTTCACCCTGACCAACGCACCTATCGCAATGCGCATGGGTAAGATTAATGAACTGGCCAAAGCATGCAATGCAGAGATCATTCCGGCCGATGCTACTTCAGAAGCGGATTTAAATAATCTGTTTACCAAATCAATGGAGATATTAGGCGGCAAACTTGACTTTGTGCTTCACTCCATCGGTATGAGTCCAAACGTGAGAAAAGATAGATCTTATGGAGATCTCAATTATGAATGGTTTTTGAAAACATTGGACATATCAGGCATTTCATTTCATAAGGTTTTGCAAACTGCAGAGAAGACCGATGCTATGAATGAGTGGGGTTCCATTTTGGCGTTAACCTATATTGCTGCGCAGCGCACGTTTCCAGACTATTCCGATATGGCTCAGGCGAAATCTGTACTTGAGTCGATTGCCAGAAGTTATGGCTATCGTTTTGGTAAACTAAAGAAAGTTAGAGTGAATACCATTTCTCAATCGCCTACCAAGACTACAGCAGGAGCAGGTATCTCTGGCTTTGATGTTTTCTTCGACTATGCGCAAATGATGTCTCCACTGGGCAATGCATCCGGAGAAGATTGTGCAAATTATATCGTAAGCATGTTCTCTGATTTTACCCGCATGGTTACCATGCAAAACTTAATGCACGATGGAGGATTTTCGTCAACCGGTATCACCGAAGATTTGATCGAGCGTTTGAGCAAATAACAAAATTTCAAATGCCGGATTTTTGATTCCGATTGAGGAATGAATGATCCGGCATTTTTATTTCAACTCTGCATGGTTGTTTTCCCGCATTGTAAAATAAACCTCGGACTTCGCATCGTATCCAAACGTGCGGATGGTTATCACAATATTGAAACTTGCTTTTACCCTGTTCCGTGGACGGACATCCTTGAGATCATTCCCTCTCAGCAATTTGAATTCACCATCACGGGCCTGGAAGTAGCGGGTTCAATTGACGATAATCTGTGCACCAGAGCATATCGGTTGTTGCAAAAGGATTTTAATCTGCAGCCGGTAAAAATTCACCTTCACAAAATTGTGCCCATGGGTGCCGGCCTTGGTGGTGGATCTTCAGATGCTGCCTTTACGTTAACTACGTTGAATTCTCTTTTTGAGCTAAAGCTTACGAAACAACAATTGCAACATTATGCTTCTATGCTGGGAAGTGATTGTTCATTTTTTACTGAGCAAGTTCCTAAGATTGGTACTGGTAGGGGAGAGGTGCTGCATGATTCTATGGTAAGATTGAAGGGATTTTATTTGGTACTGGTGAAACCTGAGATACACGTGTCTACAGCAGAAGCCTATCGAGGTGTAAAAATTTCTGAATCTCATCAAAGCCTTGCTGAAATCTTGAATCAGCCAGTAGTCGATTGGAAGCATTCACTTATTAATGATTTTGAAGAATCCGTATTTCAGCAGCATCCGTTGCTAAAAGAAATAAAAAAACAACTCTATCAGTGCGGTGCTGTGTATGCCGCCATGAGTGGATCAGGTTCTTCTATTTTTGGATTGTTTGAAAAAGCTGTAGATCTGAAAAATGAATTTGCAGATCATTCATACTGGACAGGTCAATTAAAAATCTGATTTTTATCCAATCGCTTTTTGAGTATTGGATAGAGCACAACAGCGCTCAAAATAATTGCCGTACCGATATAGAAATTGATTCCCATCACTTCGCGCTGACCGAATACCAGTAGCGCCAGTACTATTCCATAGATGGGTTCAAGATTCAATGCGAGTTGAATAAAAAAAACAGAAAGCTTTTTCGTGAGATTAATCGAAACAGAATAAGCATAGACTGAGCAAACCCATGCCATGAGGGCAATGTAAATCCAATCATTTGTTGTGGCAGCCAGGTTTAATGATCCTCCATCGGCCCAGGTCATAGTGTAAATGGGAAAGAACAGAAATACAAAAAGGCACGCGCCCGCCATTTCATAAAAAGTAATGGTGTGAGCATGTACCCGATTTACCAGTTTCGAATTGATCACGCTAAATAGAGCAGCCGTCAATCCTGAGATGATCCCCAAAAGCAAGCCCAATGGATATTGAAAATCAAAAGAAAAAATAATGTAGAGTCCTATCAATACAATAATCCCCAATCCAATTTCAAGCGCTTGAATTTTTCTCCGCTTCATCATCGGCTCAATCAACGCTGCCCAGAACGAACACGTAGCAAAACCAACAAGACTGGTGGAAGGATTTGAAACTCTGCCTGCTCCAAAAAAGGTAAGCCAGTGAATAGCAACCACGCCACCCGTTAGTACTATTTTAAGAAGATCTGTTTTACTAACCTTAAATGTTCCTTTTACTATCAAGATCAGTAAAGCCATGCCAGCAGCCGCAAGCAATGTGCGATAGAAAACCATTTCTACTGAAGGGATTGACACAAGCTTGCCCAACACTGCTGTGAAGCCCCAAAGAAAAACAAGGAAATGAAGTTTGAGGTAATCTTTGGTTGTGGCAATCACCGCGGCACGTATTTGTACATGAAAAGAGAAATGATACCAAACGAGAGGTTAGGTAACCACGCTGCCAGCATAGGCGCCATCGATCCGGCCTCGGCAAATGTGCGGGTGGTGGTAAAGAAAAGGATGAAGACAAATGAAAGCAAAAAGCCAAGAGCAATTTGGAAACCGGTTCCTCCCCTGCTTTTGCGCGATGATACGATCATTCCCATGAAGGCCAATACAAAAATGGTGAACGGTGCAGCAAAGCGGATGTATTTTTCAACTTCGTAAACTTGCACACCCGTGGAGCCTCTGAATTTCATTTTGGCGATCTGCTCATCCAGTTCGTTAATGGTCATGCCATCAAACTTCCGATCTTCATTTTTAAAATCGTTGGGAGAAAGCGCCAGCGTAGTGTCCATCTCATAGCCTCTGTTAGAAAGGGCTGTAGTTCCTGTTTGTTGAAACAGTTCGTCCACTTTTTTTAACTTCCAATACTTCAATATCCATTTTCCTTTCGTGGAATCCCAAAGAATGTTATCGGCCGTAAGTTTTTCGATCAGTCGATTATCCTGAAAACGCTCCAATGAAAATTGATAGCCGTTGTTCGTTTGATTATCATAGTTCTGCAGATAAAGATAAACGTTGGGCTCAATCTGCATGTGCACATTGCGGTGGTCGTAGTAAAATTTGTTCTGAAAATATTGCATCTCAAATGCCAATCGGTCCCGATTAGATTTGGGAATGATCCATCCGTTGAGAACAAAACTGATGATCGCAATAATTGATGATGCAATAAAATAGGGTAGCAGAAGTCTTTTAAAGCTGATGCCACTGCTGAGGATCGCAATGATTTCGGTATGAGCGGCCATGCGCGAGGTGACATAAACGATGGCGATGAACGCGGTAATCGGTGTAATCAATCCCGCAATCCACGGAATAAAATCCAGGTAGTAATTAAACATGGCCATACCGCCTAAATTGTTGCGGGCAAACTTGTCGATCTTCTCGGTAATATCAATTACTCCGATGATGGCCACCAGTATCAGCACCACAAAGAAGAACGTGGAGAGAATTCTTTTGATGATGTACTTATCGAGTATTTTCATTACAAGCGGGTTGAGACCACCTTAACCATTTTGTTTTTCCATTCTGTGAACGTTCCCTCAATGATTTGCTGACGAGCCTCTCTCACCAGCCAAAGATAAAAGGTAAGGTTGTGGATAGAAGCAATTTGCGCGCCTAATATTTCTTTGGAGATAATCAGATGGCGTAAATAAGCCTTAGAGTAGAACGTGCTGGAATAGCCTCCCAGTTGTTCATCAATGGGACTAAGATCATCCTTCCATTTTTCATTGCGGATATTGATGATGCCCTGTGTTGTAAACAGCATTCCGTTGCGGGCATTGCGGGTGGGCATCACACAATCGAACATATCGATGCCTAATGCAATGCACTCAAGAATATTTTCAGGAGTACCTACACCCATCAGGTAACGCGGTTTGTCTTTTGGTAAGATACCACATACAAGTTCAGTCATTTCGTACATCATGTCATGAGGCTCACCTACCGATAATCCTCCAATAGCATTTCCTTCCTGATGTTGCTTTGCAATAAACTCTGCTGATTGGGTGCGAAGATCTTTGTAAACACTTCCCTGAACGATGGGAAAAAGCGACTGATGGTATCCGTATTTAGGTTCTGTTTCATTCACCCGTTTGATGCAACGCGATAGCCATCGGTGTGTCATTTCCATCGACTTGCGGGCATACTCATATTCGCAAGGGTAAGGGGTGCACTCATCGAACGCCATAATAATGTCTGCCCCAATGGTACGCTCAATATCCATAACACGTTCGGGTGAGAAGGTATGGCGCGAACCATCAATGTGCGATTTGAATACTACACCTTCTTCGGTGATCTTCCTGTTTTCTCCTAATGAATACACCTGGTAGCCCCCGCTATCGGTCAAGATCGCCCGCTCCCATCCGTTGAACCGATGCAAACCGCCTGCTTTTTCGATCAACTCAATTCCTGGCCGCAGGTAGAGATGATACGTGTTCCCCAAAATAATTTTGGCATCAATATCAGTTGCCAGCTCACGCTGATGAACGGCTTTCACTGATCCCGCAGTGCCTACCGGCATGAAGATAGGAGTAGGGATTTCCCCGTGATCGGTAGTGACCACACCCGCTCTGGCTGAGGAAAAATTATCGCGTGCGGAAAGCTCAAATTTCATAAGGCCGCAAAGTTAGAATTAAAGTTGATTTTGGAAGAACTTAACGAAAGCAGCAGGACTGTTGATGGCCGCCATCAGCATGTTGCCGGATATCTCACCACCATGAAAGATTATTAGGTGCGCAATTCAAAAAAATTGTCTTCTCATTCTTGCGTAAGCATTTATCTTTGTCCGTTTTTTTAAACACACTAATTCTTGTCACTCGCTATTGTATTTGCATTATCTGTTCTGGGCATTCAAGTAGTTTACCTCCTCTTGTTTTTGGTTGCCTTTTTAAAAAATCGACCAGCGCCACTCGAAAATACCATCCCGGTCTCCGTGATCATTTGTGCTCACGATGAAGTAAACAACTTAAAAGAATTGCTTCCTTTGCTCATCCATCAAGATTATCCTGAGTTTGAGGTAATCGTAGTGGAAGATCGCTCGAATGATGAGACGTATGATTTTCTCCTCCAAGCCACTAAGGAATTTCCCAGACTGAAGATGGTGAGGGTTGTGCATAAGCCTGAGCATATTCACGGTAAGAAGTTTGCCCTCACATTGGGTATCAAAGCTGCTCAATTTGAATGGGTATTGCTCACCGATGCAGATTGTCGTCCCACTAGTAATCTGTGGATTCGCACCATGATGAAACAGGCAACAACCACAACGGAAATCATACTTGGTTTTTCACCTTATAAAAAAGGAAAGGGGCTGCTCAACTCGTTCATCCGTTTCGAGTCTTTTCTTACCGGCATTCAGTTTATTGGCTTTGCGCTGTTGGGCAAACCGTACATGGGCGTAGGCAGGAACCTAGCCTATAAAAAGTCATTATTTCTGGATAATAAAGGATTTCACCCCTACCTGGAGGTGACGGGCGGAGATGATGATTTGTTTGTTAATCAGCATACAAAAAGTAGCAATACTTCAATTAGTTTGGGACATGAGGCCTTGGTGGAATCAGAACCAAAAAAGACCTGGGGTGAATTCTTTGTGCAGAAGCTAAGGCATCTTTCGGTAGGAAAACGCTACAAATTTGTTGATCGCCTTTTGCTTGGCCTGTTTTCCGTTACTCATCTTCTTACCTGGTTTTGGGTAGTGCCGGTGGCAATCATTTCGCTTTCGTATTGGCTAATGGGTTTGTTTTTCTTTCGTTGGATCATCCTGATAATCCTTCTCCATTTGGCCCCCAAAAAGATGGGGAGTGCCTTCGAAAGCTGGAAAACTCCATTTTTAGATTTTATTTACTCCTTTTATTATCTTGTCACGGGCCTTAGGGCGTTGGTAGTTAAAAATGTAAAATGGAAGATTTAGAAGGAAGGTTTTCTTCGAAAGCACTGGAAGATTTTAAGCTGATTGATATGGCCGTGGGTGGCGATGAAAAAGCCTATGCCAAATTGCTTCAGCGCTACAAGCGCCCAGTGTACCATATGGTTCTCAAGATGGTGCGCAATGTGGACGATGCAGAAGACCTTACCATTGAATCTTTCGCAAAAGCCTTTCGCAGTCTTCATCGTTTTAAAAAGGACTTTACCTTTAGCACCTGGCTGTTTCGTATCGCTACCAATAACACCATTGATCATATTCGGAAGAAAAAGCTGAATACCCTCAGCATTGAGAATACCTATACCGATGATGACGGCCAATCCGTATCCATCGATGTAGAAGATGATGGAACGCTCAATCCTCAGGAAGAAGCCATCAAAGCGCAGAAAGAAGAAATTATACAGGTATTTGTGGGCATGCTCCCTGCCAAGTATCAGAAACTCGTTCGCCTCCGCTACTTTCATGAATTGTCGTATGAAGAAATTGCTGTAGAATTAGAAGCACCACTGGGAACGGTAAAGGCACAACTTCACCGAGCGCGCGAGTTGATGTATGATCTGGTGAAGAATAAAAAAGAACACATCTGATCCGTTATTTCAAACGGTTGCGGTATTTTATTTTTGATTTCAATTTTCACTACATTTTGATTTTTGCTTTTAATCTCTACTTTTAAGTTGTGAAAAGAAGTTTGACCATTGTATTACTCGCACTCTTCCTGCTCAATGTACTGGGGTATTATGGTATTTTTATGGGACTTCAATTTCGCAATGAACAAGAAATGAAAGCCTTGTTCGATGATCATAATTTCCTGCCGCAAGAAGAGATAACCATTAAAGTTCCGATCAGTGTTCCGTATGCAACAAGTTCTACTGAATTCACCAGGGTGGATGGCGAATTTGAGCATCAGGGTGAGATGTTCAGGATGGTGAAGCAGCGCTATATCAATGATACGCTATTCATCGTTTGCATTAAAGACAATACATCCAAAGAAATTAAACAGGCACTCGCTGATTATGTAAAAACCTTTACGGACAAACCTTCCAGCGAGAAGAGTAATACCAAGACCGTAAAAAACTTTTTGAAAGATTACATCTCATGTGCTACAGTTCTTCAATCTGAAGTATTAGGGTGGTCAAACGAACTTTCTCAAACCACGAACACATCGATTTACGAATCACTAACGATTCGCCTCAATAGTCCTCCTCCAAAAGCTTAGGCTTTCTAATTCTAAGGATGCCTTGGCATCCTGATAATCAATTCATGTTTTGCTATTTAACGGAAGAGATGTGTAAACACTTTCTTTTCTGATCAGTCTGATTCGCGATTTTCACCATTGCCGAACAGAAGATACGATATCACAACATGTCTGTTCGATTTGATTCTTCAAGCATTTTTTAAAAACAGTTTTGGAATGAAAAAATTACTACGATTAAGATTAATCACTCTTTTGCTATTGCCCGCAGGCGCTCTGCAGGCGCAAACTCCCTCCGATGAGCTCATGATGAAAAAATATGAACTATGCGTTGCAGTGAGCTATGATCATGGCGATTGGAATCGATATTGGGAAGGAACTTACTTGCGCGGCAATGCCAACATTGGCACACTTACCCGCACTACCGTGATGCCTATGGTTGCTGCAGGAATTACCGATAAGCTTAATCTTTTGGTAGCAACGCCATTTGTGAAAACCAAGTCGAATGGGGGCCAATTAACGGGTGCAAAGGGTTTTCAGGATGTAAGCGTTGCGTTGAAATATGAAATCATAAAGAAAAAAATTGGGATTGGAAATTTATCATTGCTCAGTACAGTAGGCTTTGCCACACCCATGTCAAACTACCTTTCCGATTATATGCCCTACAGCTTAGGTCTGGGTACCAATGAATTTACACTTCGCGGAATCGTGCATTATCAATTGGATAAAGGAATTTATTTAAGACTTGCCGGAGCTCAAGTATGGAGGGGCACTACCATCACGGAGCGCGATTACTATTATAACAACGGAAGCTATTATACCAATAAGATGGATGTGCCCAATGCAATAAACTATTCCGCAACGCTGGGTACCTGGCTGTTCAAGTACTCGCTAAAAGTAGAAGCCAGTTACATGGCGATGAAGGGACAAAGCGGAGATGATATTCGACCTTACAATATGCCTCAGCCTACCAATAAGATGCAGGTAGAACAGATTGGGGGCTTTGCGCAATACTATTTTAAAAATCATGTAAAAGCATTAACTGGGTTGGGTGTATTAACCTATTACAATCAAGTTACCAACGGAAGAAATGTGGGCAAAACTACCAGCTTTGGTTTTGGCGCCACGTATCAGTTTCTAATTAAAAAAGTAGCAGCAGAATAATTTATGAAACCAATGAAAAAATATACGCTCTATATACTTCCTTTCATTTTTGTAATGGCAATCGGCATTTCGTGCGAAGACGATTTGCCAACACGATTTAAATTTTCTTCCTATGAATTTGCATCGTTAGACAATAATGGAGGCACATGGACTCCAATTTTACTTTCTTCCAGCAGTCAGGTGGCCATTGCTGCACCCGCAGCTACAACATCAGCTGCATATCAAGCGGAACTTGCAGCTGTAAAAGCTGCACGGAACGAACTTAGTGGTTCGCAAATTGATGCGATTGAATACTGGGGCAATAATCCGATCATCCGTTGGAATGAAATTGCTTTGGAATTGGCTTCAAAGTATAATTTAATTCCAGGTCCAAATGAAGATGGAACCTACACGTTGCCGAATTCGGCTAACCCTGCCGGACCACCTCCGTTTCCATTTGCCAATCCTCCTTATACCTGCCGCATGCTGGCTTATTTAAGCGTTGCACAATATGATGGGCTAATTGCAGCATGGTATTATAAGTATCAATATAACCGACCTGCACCGTATACAGTAGATAATACTATCGTTCCGGCATTTGCTAAAAATACGTTGCCCTCCTATCCATCTGATGGCGCAGTGGTAGCAACGGTGTCGCGCGATGTGTTAACGGCTATGTTTCCATTAGAAAAAGATTATCTCGCTGCCAAAGCGGATGAACACCTGAATAGTCTGATATGGTCTGGTGTGAATGTGAGTAGCGATGTGGAGGCAGGAAAAACATTAGGAGCAGGCATAAAAACTATTGTATTGGCACGCGCTGCGAGTGACGGTATGAAGAATGCACAAGCACCCAAAGCAGTTTCGGATGCGCTCAAGGCTGCTGCGTTTGCACGCTTTGGCTGGCAGTGGGACAACCAAGAGACTCCTGTGCGCCCTGTAGGCTTAACGCCATTATTTGGAAGCGTTACCTTGTGGAATTTGCCCTCGGTTACAGTTGTTCGGCCAGCGGTTCCTCCCGCGCCAGGTTCAACGGCATTCAACGAAGCAGCAAAAGAACTTCAGGATATTGCCAAAAACCTTACGAATGATCAACGCAAGATTGCCAATTGGTGGTCTGATGGATTGAACACTTATACACCTCCGGGCCATTGGAATAAATTGACATCGCAATTTATCGTCAAGTATAAGATGAATCCCATTCGAACGGCTCGCACATTTGCCTATCTGAATATGGCGATTATGGACGCGGGTATCGCCTGCTGGGATGCGAAGTATTATTATCATTACCCACGTCCTATTCAAACTATTCCCGGCTTCAAAACGATTTTAGGCACACCCAATTTTCCGAGCTATACCTCCGGGCATAGTACATTTTCGGCAGCAGCAGCGGAAGTGCTGGCCTACATCTTTCCAGCCGAAGCCGATCAATGCAGGGCTTGGGCTCGTGAGGCAGCGGAGTCGAGAATTTATGCGGGCATTCATTACCGATTTGATTCTGAAGCAGGATTAGTGCAAGGAAAGTTAACAGGAATTTATTCGGTCAATCGAGCGAAAGCGGATGGGGCAAATTAAATGATTTTGGTTTAGGGATCTGGTGGCGGGTGCCGAACAACACCCGGCATTCTAACGAACCGTTAACAAGTTGTGTTTAAATTGAGAGTTGAAAACCGGGTGCCGAACAACACCCGGTTTTTTTATACCTAAACATATCAAGGCTTAAAGTCTTCCGAATGTAAAGAGATTATAATACCTAGCATCCCAGAAAAATCAACACACAAGGGAACTTACTCAATTGCAGAATGCAAATAATGGTGCAAGCGCTCGTAAATCTTCAAACAAACCCACGCATCTGTTGCCGCATAACTGATTTGTTTTTCGTTTAGCGTTTCTGCTTCCCAATTACTGGTTTGTGCACTCTTTGAAATTCGGAAGCCAAGCAAAAGTGCTGATAATTTTTTCACGCTCTCTACCTGCAGCCCTGCCTTCTTACTTAAGTCGGCAAGTTCAAGTACGCCACCCGGTTTAAATTTTTTTAATTTTTGCAGCGCTTTAATATCATCCCGTAGCGCTACGCCTGCTTTCAGGATTTTTTCATTTTCCAGAAACTCGATGATCTCTTCAGTGATACCGGTTTGCTGAAGGCGAATAAGAAATACTTTTTCCGGGAGCGCAACCTGCATTAGCGCTACTTTATAATGTTGGCCGCGCACAAAAGCAGGTCGTGTTTCAGTGTCAAACCCAACTACTTTGTGGTCGGAGATTTCATCAAAAATTTTTGGAAGCTTTGATGCATGAGTAATCACGGAAACAGTTCCGTCAAAAGCTCCTAACGGTAAATCGTTAATTTCTTCGTGACTAATCGTTACCCGATTATTTGGCAGGTGCTTTGTCATCCAATCTGCGAATCTTAAAATTCAAATAAGCCTGAAGCACAGTCATCAAGGGACTAATAATACAAAAGAATGCATACGGAGCATAAGCAAATGTAGAGACCCCCAACACTTTCGCTTGCGTGGCCCCACAAGTGTTCCAGGGAATTAGCACCGATGTAACCGTTCCTGCATCTTCTAATGTGCGACTCAGCAGTTCTGGCTTGTAGCCTCTTTTGCGATACGTTTCGGCATACATTCTACCGGGTACAGCAATGGCCATGTATTGATCCGAAGCAGTCAGATTAAAGAAAATGCACGTTGCTGCAGTAGATGCAACCAGTGAGCCGGTTGAATGTGCCCACTTGATGATTTGCTCCGCTATTTTTTTCAGTAATCCGCTTGATTCCATTACTCCACCAAAGATCATGGCGCACGTGATCAGCCAAATGGTATTCATCATGCCGTACATGCCATCAGAGGTAAGCAGTTCGGAGATCATCGCGTTGTCTGTTTTGATGCTTGTAGTGATGGCCATGGCATTCATTACCGCTGCAAAGGAAGCTCGTAGGTAATCGTCCTGTATGCCAGTAACTTGCTTCACGATTTCAGGCTGAAAAATCACAGCAAAAATTCCACCCAGCAATGCGCCAACTAATAATGCGGGAAGTGCAGGTACTTTTTTCACAATCATGATGAGTACAAGAGCAGGAGCCAGGAACAAAAGAGGATTGAGATTGAAAGCATTATCAATGGCCATCAATACCGCATCGGAATCAGTAGCAATTGCGGAAGTATCTAATGTAAACCCCCAGATTAAAAAAATGATCAACGTAATAACTAATGTGGGAATGGTGGTGAACATCATGTATCGAACATGAGTAAACAAATCAGTGCCAGCCATAGCGGGTGCTAGGTTGGTTGTATCCGACAAGGGAGACATCTTATCGCCAAAATACGAACCTGAAATAATTGCGCCTGCAATAACGGGCTCGGAGATGCCAAGCGTTTTGCCAATGCCCAGTAATGCAATGCCTACGGTAGCCACAGTGCTCCACGAACTTCCTGTGGCCAGTGAAACGATGCAACACACAATACACGCAGCGAATAAGAATATGGTGGGGTTGAGAATTTTCAGCCCATAGTAAATCATGGCAGGCACAATGCCGCTGAGAAGCCACGTGCCTGAAAGCGAGCCGATAACCATCAAAATCAAGATGGCTGCCATGGCTGAGCTAATGCTTTTGACAATACTTTTTTCGATGGTCTCCCAATCATAGCCCAACCGCCAGGAAATGATCCCGGCAACACCGGAGGCAAGAATCATGGCAATCTGGTTGGGGCCGCCAGTAGCATCGGCACCAAAAAACAAAACATTGGTGGTTAACAAAATGATGAGCACCAGTATGGGCGTCAAGGCCTGAATCATCGATGCTTCTTTTTGAATAGTCATGCGTTTTGCAAACAGTTAAAGCTTGAAAGGTAACTAATTTTCATTTTGAACTATAGCTCTTTTTGGTGGTAAATCACCTTTCTTTCTTTGAGATAATTGAGGACAAACTCAAAATTGGATTGATCTTCCCCCAGATATTCTGGTGGGCAAATGCCTTTTCTTGAGAATTTGCCATCCAAAACCAAATGGGCTGCGGCCGTGCAGGTATAGCCTGTAGTGCGCGCCATAGATAATGTGTTGGTGGCGCGATCGGTTTTATCCAATAGGGTGTATTCAATTTTTCTTGGTTTTCCGTTTTCCTCTCCGGCAATGCGAATGCGCATCACGGTAAATTCTTCTTCCCCGGGTTTCAATTTCCATTTAGGAAAAAGAAGTTTAGCAGTCACATCAATGGGGCGCACCTTTTGTCCTTTAATGTCCAATTCTTCATAAGAGAAAAATCCGGTCTCGCGTAAAACACGCAGGTATTCGATACAACCAGGATAGCGCAAAGTTTTTTCAATCATGTTGGGAATGTTAGGCATGGTTTTAATTAATGAGCGCAAGCCATCCGAATTCCACGATTCCAATGTTCCAACATTATCAAAGTGAATCAACTCCGCATCGGAGAGTGCTTCTTTTATGACCACCGCACCGTTTTGCACATATCGTGCAGGGCGAATGTATTCTTCAATCACATCAATAGGAGAGAACACTGCTTTGTATTCGTAAGGCCATTCGCGCACCACAGGCAAGCCTCCCACAAGACATTCGTAATCGGTAATTTTCATTCGATGATAATGGTATCCCAACAGGATATTTCCCATGCCGGGTGCTACACCACAATCGGTAACGATGGTGACGTTGTGTTTTTTGGCGAGTTCGTCCAGCAGAAATGGATCTTCAGGAAAGAATGAAATATCGACCATATTTTTTCCAGCCTCAATCACGGTCTTCGCATTTTGAAATCCCATAAAGCCAGGGACAGCGCCAATCACCAGGTCAAATGGTTTTATAAGATTGGCCAGCAAGGAATAATCGGATAAATCAGCCTTTACTGTTTTGATGGAATGGCGACTTACTTCATCAAGAGCTGCTTGGTTGATATCTACTGAAGTAACATCAAAGCGAGCCGACAGATCAATTGCCATTGCCTTACCCACCAGCCCGGCACCTAAAACCACAACTTTTTTCATCTTTTTGTTAAATTAAAATGGTAATTCGTGTAGAAATCTAAAATCAATAATTCATGTTCGAGGCCGCCAAAATACTGGAAAAAGCAAAACACTCAGCTTTTTATCTTAAAGTTCTTAATTGGAATCTGTCACGCATGATTCCTTTCAATAAGCCACATGGTTTTCGAATTGTGAAGATTGAAGATTATAAATTGAAGACGTTGATTCCTTACAAGCGGAGCAACTTCAACCATATTCGCGGTCTGCATGCATGCGGATTGGCTACCATTTCTGAGTTTACAACAGGCTTTTTATTGATCAGTCGTTTAGACATGAAAAAATACCGCATCATCATGCAACGCCTTGAAATGAATTATCACTATCAGGGAAAAATGGATAGCACCGCTGAGTTTGAAATTTCATCTTCGTGGTTGGAAGAAAAAATCATCATCCCGTTGAAATCTTCCGAAGCGGTGGTTGTTCCCTGTGAAATAAAAATTCATGATGAAAAAGGAAATCATCTGACCACCGGCACCGTTTATTGGCAGATTAAAAGTTGGGATAAAGTGAA
Organism: uncultured Cyclobacteriaceae bacterium; assembly: GCA_966095315.1. Classification (GTDB taxonomy): domain Bacteria; phylum Bacteroidota; class Bacteroidia; order Cytophagales; family Cyclobacteriaceae; genus ELB16-189. The sequence goes on along the minus strand of CBHTSG010000007.1, from coordinate 114,703 downwards.
AACAAAATTGAATTGAAAGATTCCAGTGAGAGTTGTACCTTCAATATTAAAATAAGATTGTATGAGAAAAATAGACGCTTTGCTTTCGGAGTATGGAGAGAGCCATCAAAATGCAACCAACAAAGCCATTCACTGGATTTGTGTGCCGCTTATTTTTTTTAGCGTGGTGGGTTTGATTGCCTCCATTCCCTCCGGTATTTTGAATAGTGTCTTTGGGTCTAGCCCTTATGTCAATTGGGCCACAGTTGTATTGACGATTGCAGTTGTCTATTATATATCGCTCTCCATTCCATTAAGTATTGGCATGGTGCTATTTGCGCTCTTCTGTTTATTTGTTGCCAATCAAATTGTGCAAATGAATGTGGCCCCTTTGTGGGCGGTATGTCTTGGTATTTTTGTGGTGGCATGGATCGGTCAGTTTTATGGTCATAAAGTAGAAGGGAAGAAGCCTTCCTTCTTTAAGGATGTTCAGTTTCTCATGATTGGTCCGGCATGGCTTATGCATTTTATTTATAAGAAATTTGGTATTCCGTATTGATCGTTGATGTACCGCTTCATTAGTGGATCACTCCCTGTCGAGTACAAACCTTTTCTGTCGTCACTTTATTCTGCTGAAAGTCACAGGCTATTGCAGTCTGCTCAAGGATGGTGTTCGTTTCATGTTGTAGATGAGAAAAAAAAAGTTGAGGTAGCTTCTTGTCATTTACACGTATATCAAGGAATTGCCCGCAGTCCTTATCGTGCACCGTTTGGAGGGATAGAATTGGGCGCAAGAATTTCTAAAAATGTAATTTCAGAATTTGTACTGCACATCGAATCGCATTTGCGAAGACTGGATGTTACGAAAATCATATTTAAACTTCCTTCAAGAGCAATAAAAACACAAGATGGTGTTGAAGTGATACTGTTAAAGTCTGGCTTTCAACTTGAACTATCGGAGGTGGCCTCCATAATTCCAGTAAGTAAAGATTTTAGGAAGCACCTTCATGAATCGGAAAGAAAAAGATTAAACAAATCAATTCGAGCAGGACTGGTAGCTGAACCATTGCCACTTTCAAAGATTAAGGATGTTTATCATTTTATTAAAGCCTGTCGTACGCGTAAGAATTATGAAATATCGATGTCGTGGGCAGAAATGGAGAAACTTGCAAAGGCATTTCCTGAAAATGTGTTGCTTTTCGCTGTAAAGAATGCTGATGAGATCATCGCTGCCGCGATCTGTATTAAAGTGAACCAGCGCACTTTATACGATTTTTATCATGATCACTCCGCAAAGTATGATCAATACAGCCCGGTGGTAATGTTGGTGAATGAAATTCATCACTACGCTATGCAGCATAAGTTTGTCTGGATTGATCTTGGCACGTCTATGATTGGCGACCAGATTAATATCGGACTGCATCGCTTCAAGCTTCGCCTTGGTGCAAAGCCGGCACTAAAAAATTCATTGATAAAAGTTTTAACATGAGCAGGCCGTTGGTTTCTGTCATCTGCTTGTGTTACAATCATTATCGATTTTTGCGCGAGGCGGTTGAATCTGTATTGCACCAATCATACTCACCACTTCAGATCATAATAGTGGATGATGCCAGCACAGATGGAAGTCAGCTTCAAATAGCAGAACTCGGTAAACAATATTCTCAGCTCGAGATTCTTTTGCTTCCACAAAATCAAGGCAACTGCAAAGCCTTCAATCAAGGGTGGAGGTTAGCCAAAGGCCAATACCTGATTGATTTTGCCACTGATGATGTGATGCACCCGGAACGCATTAGCAAGCAGATTCAATTCTTTTCTCAACTGGATTCATCGTATGGTGTGGTGTTTACCGACTCAATTTACATTGATGAGGATGGCAAGCAACTTCGCAATCACTTTGAATATTTAACCAGGAAGAACATCATTAAGTCTATTCCGCAAGGGGATGTGTTTCGCGATGTGCTTACACGCTATTTCATTTCCGGGCCGAGCATGATGGTGCGAAGCGAGGTGATGCAAGTGCTGGGTGGATACGATGAAACACTGGCTTACGAAGATTTTGATTTTTGGGTACGCTCATCACGCATTTATAAATATGCGTTGCTCAATGAGCGATTGACGTTTGTGCGAAAATCATCCAGATCAATGTCTACCGGCTGGTATCAGCATGGCGATCGGCAGGTGCACTCCACATTTTTGATCTGTCAAAAGGCAATACCACTTTGCCGCACCAACGAAGATCGGGATTCACTAACGCAGCGCGTTTCTTATGAATTCCGACAGGCTTTGTTTTCAGGCAATCGTGAAGAGGCAATGTTATTCAAAAGCCTTCTTCACAAACTCCGTGGATGGAATTGGAGACATTCAATTTTGCAAATGATGGCATCAATGCCCTTACCCTGGCCCAAAATCCGTAGCGCCTATCATTCACTTTTTTACAGTTGATGCGATCACTGTTTCCAAAGTCTTACTTCAAGTGAAATTCTGGTTTGATGTTCATTTAGGTTAGCCGCCCCACCATGAATTAAATAAGGTGAAAAAATCAGCACTTCATTTTCTTTCGGATTCGGACGTATGATTTCATATTCTCCCTCAATGCTTAATACTGCAGGCACATTAAACTTCATTCCTTTTACGAGCGCCCCGGAAGAAGTGCGCGCTACACGTGATTCGGGCCAATGATGACTACCAGACACAAGGGTAAGCGATGATTTTTCATTGCTGCCCGCAACTGGAATGTATAGGTTGATACAATCGGCATAATCTTCCAGCCACACATCCCGATGCATCGGATTATTGTCATTGGATTGAGGCCTGATTACTCGGAAGTGAAAAATGGATTGCTGATCAAACGGATTGCGTACATGAAGTTGAATGCCCAGAATTTCAGAAATACGAGCTTCTAATTTTTTGATGCCTGATGGAAATTGTAAAACTGAAATCAGCTTGGTCTGATCTATTGCAGCGATGTGCACCGATTGCTCATAAGCCAAGGTATGATATTGATCCAATGAAAAACCTTCCGGAATTTTCAATCCTGATTTTTTCCAAAGGGAAGTAAGTAAAGAGTGTGTCTCTTTTTTGAAATGGACAAAGTCTTTTTCGGAAAACAACTTTTCCACTGTATAACCTCGTTCACGCCAAGGTTGATTAGCGGTGAGATCTATGGAATCATGAAGCAGAACTTTGTCTTTCATCCCAACTTACCCGCCTTATTTTCGATTATCATCACCACGTACCATGCTTGCATAACTGTTATATCGGCTCTCCGAAATAGTACCACCAGCTACTGCATTGATGATCGCGCAATTAGGCTCATTTAAATGAAGACAGCGTGAACCAAATTTACATGCTTGCCGGAGGTCCCGCATCTCCACAAAGTAATCTGAAATTTCTTGTGGCGCCATATCTACCAGCCCCCATTCTTTCACGCCAGGTGTGTCAATGATAAATGTAGTGGGATTTAGCTGGAACATTTCGGCAAAAGTGGTTGTGTGAGTTCCTTTGTTAGAAAAATTTGAAATCATGCCAGTCGCCTGATCAACATGAGGAGCAATTCTATTGAGCAGTGTTGACTTCCCCACACCGGAGTGCCCCGCAATCAGTGTCGTTTTACCTTGAAGTATTTGTTCGAAATCATTTATTCCCTTGTTTTCAAGAGCAGAGATAAGAAGAGTTTTTATTCCTAATGATTGGTAGAGGGAAATCATGGAGTTTACTTCTTCATGCTGTTCATCGGATAGCAGATCGGCCTTGTTAAAAATTAAAATTTGCGGAATGCGAAATGCTTCTGCCGTGGCAAAAAAACGATCGATAAAACCCAACGATGTGCGGGGTTGCTTTAACGTAGCCATCATCACCACTTGATCGATGTTGGCCGCCAGCACGTGAGTATGCCCGGTTTTCTTTACCGATTGCCGTAAGATATGATTTGTTCTGGGCAGAATTTCGGTGATCGTTGCATCGCCATTCTCTTGTTCAAACTCAACACTGTCGCCCACCGCCACAGGATTTGATTCTTTGCTTTCTTCCAATCGAAACTTTCCGCGGATGCGGGCGGTGTAGTGCTTTTGATCTTCTCCTAATAATTCATACCAGGAGCCTGTCGATCGCATTACCTTGCCCTTCATGAGGTGTGTAAATAGGTTGAACAATATTTCATGATCTTATCGGTAGCGCCAAGATTTTCCTCTACGTATGATTTTGTTACTTCACATGCCAGAAGGAAATTTTCCGGGCGATTCATCATCATTTCGTATTTGCGCTTCAGGTCGGCATAGTCGCTTATCTCGAAGGCGCCTCCGCGCATGATCAAGTCATTTGCTTCCTGAAATTTTTGATAATTTTTATTTCCAAAGAAAATGGGAATGCCATAGCAGGCAGCTTCTAAAATATTGTGCAATCCTTTTCCGAAAGCGCCTCCTACAAAAGCAAACTCACCATAACGATAAAGTTTGGAAAGCATGCCAATATTATCAATAATCAACACCTGGTGGTTTTCAACATCCCCCTCTGCTTGCGAGTAGCGCACACAACTAACCTGGAGCGAGCTTTCAATTTCTTTCAGGAACGATTCTGAAATTTCATGTGGCGCGATGATAAATTTCAACTGACTACCATTTTCATTGATGAAGGGAGCGAGTACATTGAGATCTTCCTGCCAGCAGCTGCCCACCACAAACAATTTTTGCCCTCCCTTAAATTTTTCTGCAACCGGAATATCGGAAGCTTGCCGGATGATTTGCTTTACGCGATCAAATCGTGTATCACCGGTAACCACCACCGACTCTATTCCGATTTGCTTCAGTAGTGCAGCGGAGGCATTATTTTGAACAAAGAAATATGTAAAGTTTTTTAAGATGTTGCGAAACAGGCCGCCATAGAATTTGAAGAAAATTTGGTTTGGTCTGAAAATAGAGGAAACAGAAAGTATCGGGATTTTTTTTGCCTTTAACGCCAGCGTGTAGTTCAGCCAGAATTCGTATTTGATGAAGATGGCAAGTTTAGGATTTACGATATCCACAAACTGGTGCGCATTTTTGGAGGTATCCCACGGTAAGTAAAAAATGTAATCAGCGCCATTATAATTTTTTCGCAGCTCATACCCGGAGGGAGAAAAGAACGTGAGCAGAATTTTGTGGTCCGGCCATTGCATTTTGAAGGCCTCCATGATGGGACGTGCTTGTTCAAATTCTCCAACCGAAGCGCAGTGGCACCAAATGATTTCACAATTGTTGGTGTTCAGCGCGATTTTAATTTTTGTTAAGAGATTTACTCTACCATTAACAAATGCCTTAGTTTTTCTATTAAAGTATGCCATCAGCTTCAATAGCGAACTGATGAGAGTTATTGATATATTATAGAAGATCACTTTTTGAATTAAGTGTTCAAAGTTAAGTGAATCCGAGAATTATTGATTCTCTTTGATTGTTTCCTTCCTTATCAAAATTTAGTACATTTGGTTTACCTCAAAAATTTCATAAACATGAAAAGAATTTATTTCATTGTGATTGTGCTGTTGTCTTCATCGATCACACTTGTCGCTCAACAAGATCAAATTGATCAGTTGATAAAGGGCTCTAAGGACGATGCAAACTACCTAGTCGAAGGGTACATGGCTCCGCTGCTAAAATCGGTTACTTATGGCCTTAACCAAGGATGGTACAATACAGCAAAACCTCATAAGTTCCCCGGTTTTGACCTCACGGTTTCATTTAGTCTAGTCAAGATTCCGACATCAGATTATTTTTATACTGTTGACAATTCTAAGCTTACAAAAATAAACCATGTTGAGTCAGACGGAGTTACATTATCAACGAAACAAGTTCCAACATTCTTAGGTCCTGAGACAGCGCCCAAGTATAATTATAAGGGTTCGCCTTCTTCCATCACTTCTTTTGATGGCCCTCCTGGATTGGATCTTAAGGGGAAATACGGTGTAAAGTCCCTTCCGATTCCTATTGCAAACATTGGTATTGGTTTGCCAAAAGGGTTTGACTTGAAAGTGCGTTATGTGCCTACGTTGGATGTTGGATCAGGAAGTAAGTTCGGAATGTTTGGGGTCGGGTTGATGCATGATGTGAAGCAGTACATTCCCGGAATTAAAAACCTCCCTTTTGATCTTTCTGGATTTGTTGGATATACGAGAATGACCACTGACATAGTTATTGATGCAGCAAAAAATCAGAATGCAAAAGTTGATGTATCTGCAACTACAATTCAAGGGCTCATTTCTAAAAAGATTGCTGTTCTTACAGTCTATGGCGGCTTAGGTTATAATATGGGTTCTGCTAAGCTGAAAGCTACAGGTACATATGATTTAGGTGGAGGAGTGACGATAACGGACCCTGTTAACATTTCTTCAACGACTTCTGGACCAAGGGTAACAGCTGGGTTAAGATTAAAATTGGCAGTGTTTACGTTTAGCGGGGATTATACCATTCAAAAGTATAGCACATTAACTGCAGGCTTTGGTATCAACGTTCGATAATCAGATAAATCTCAAAATAAAAAAGGGGCATGTGCCCCTTTTTTTATTTCCCTTTATACACAGGTTTTCGTTTTTCAATAAATGCTTTCATGCCTTCTTTTTGATCTTCCGAGGCAAATGTCAGGTAAAAATTCTTGCGCTCGAAGGCAAGGCCTTCATCCAGCTGTGTCTCAAATGAACGGTTGACCGCTTCCTTGGCAAGCTGCACCGCCACAGGCGAAAACTGTGCGATCTCTCTGGCAAGTTGCAGCGTTTCGTGCATGTACATTTCCACCGGCACCACTTTGTTAACAAGTCCATACGAAAGCGCTTCTTCACCGGAAATAAACCTTCCTGTAAGGATTAGCTCCATCGCTTTTGCTTTACCTACCGCTTTAGTTAATCGCTGAGTGCCACCGGCACCGGGCATCGTTCCGATTTTTATTTCAGGCTGACCAAACTTTGCCGTTTCTGAGGCAATGATCATGTCGCAGGTCATGGCAAACTCGCAACCTCCGCCCAATGCAAATCCACTCACTGCGGCAATGATTGGCTTCTTGGTTTTTCGAATCTGATCCCATGTGCTGAACTGATCAATCATTAGCATGTCCACCGCACTTTTGTCTGCCATTTGCTTAATGTCGGCACCTGCTGCAAACGCCTGCTCATTTCCAGTGATGATGATGACGCGAACGTTATCATTCTTATCAAGTACTTGCAGCGCATCGCGTACTTCTTCCATAAGTTGCCTATTAAGCGCATTCAATTCCTTTGGACGATTGAGTTCAATAAGCGCTATGAACGGTTCTTTCTGTTCGGTTACTTTTATGAATTCCATAGGTAGTTAAAGTTGAGAGCGGTAAAGTTTGACTTTTAAAATTCAATTTCAAAAGTCTGGTAAAGATTGAGCGATTGGCTTGAAAAAAAGAAGGACCCCTCACGTTTGAAGGGCCCATTCTAACCAAAAGGCGGATAAAAAATGTGCTATGCGTTTTTTAATACCACACCGGTGAAGACTTGTAACCAATCAAAAGTGTAATTTCAGACCTCCATGAAAAAAAGAGTTCTTTTTGTGTGCCTGGGTAATATTTGCCGTTCGCCTTTAGCCGAGGCGGTGTTCAATCATCACGTAAAAACCATGAAACTGGAAGGGGTTTTCAGTGCTGATTCCTGCGGAACTTCTAATTACCATATTGGCGATCCGCCCGATCCGCGAACGGTGCGCAATGCTACTAAGAATGGTGTGATGATGAATCATCGCGGAAGACAATTATCGTGGAAAGACCTGGATGAGTATGACCTGATTCTGGCTATGGATTCGCAAAATCATCGCAATATTTTGCATATCGCAAATGCTGCCCATGAAACGAAAATAAAATTCTTGCGCGATTTTGATCCTGAAGGACCTGGCGATGTACCCGATCCGTATTATGGTGATGAAAAAGATTTTCAGTTGGTGTTTGAAATTGTCGATCGGTCCATCCGCAATCTTATCCTCAAATTGATCAACGAAGAATCGCACTAATCTTTCACTAACACCTGGAATGTAGAACGAGAAGATTGCTCCAGCAAAACTCCTTTGCGATGCCGATAATGATCGATGAATGATGATGTATAATTTTTTACCGTGATCAGCGTAAGTCCGGTATTGTAGTACACTTCAAAACTCTTGCTTAAGGTATCAATCAACTTGAATACTTTGCTCTCATTAAAATCCACACAAAAGGAAAATGAGATCGCGGAGTTTTGCATCAGGTTAATTTTAATATCCAATTCTGAAATGGCATTGAAAATCACCGTGAGCTGTTGCTCCGTCACAAATGAAAAATCAGTGACCTTGCAGGAGATCAAACATTGGTTGGTCTTAAACACGGTGAGCGGTGGGATGGCATCAACATGACAATGATGAATCATAGTGCCACTCGATTCTGTGTCAGCAAAACTTTTTACCAACAACGGAATCATTTTATTGGCGAGTGGTTTGATCGTTTTTGGGTGAATGACAGACGCGCCATAGTAGGTCATTTCAGCAGCTTCCTGGTATGGAAGTTCATCAAACACAATAGCATCGGGCAATCGTTTAGGATCGGCACTCATTACACCGGGTACATCCTTCCAAATGGTGACCGATTCAGCGTTGAGGCATGATCCGAAAATGGCTGCTGAAAAATCAGAACCTTCGCGCCCCAGCGTAGTAGTAAAACCTTCTTTTGTTGAACCGATAAATCCCTGTGTGATGATGGCACTTTGCCTCAACCGATTTGCCAGCTCCTGAATATTTTTTTCACTCGTTGCCCAATCCACTTTTCCTTCCCGGAAGGTATTGTCGGTTGCAATAAATTTTCGGGCATCGATCCATTGAATGGCTGAGCCCAGCGATTTCAGATAGTGATGAACAATGATCGAAGAAAGTATTTCACCAAAGCAAACTATCTGGTCGTAAACAAAATCGTATTCACCGGGCCCGGAGGCTTCTTTTATGATTTGGTCCAGGAGTTTTTGTACTTCTTGCTGAAGCGGATGAGGGTCTGCAAAAAGATTGGCAATAATCTGAAAGTGACTCGTTCGTATTGTGTTAAGAATTTGTTGAAAATCTTTTCCGCTGCGCGCGTGATTTACAACTTGCTCGAGTTGATCGGTAGTTTTGCCGATAGCCGAAACAACCACCAAAAGCGGCTGGCTGGCATGACTTTGTGCAATCGATGCCACATTCCGAATGCCGGCAGCGTCCTTGAGCGAGGCTCCCCCAAATTTAAATACCCTCATTTCTTTCTATTGATTTCAAACGATTGCACAGTATATTTGCGCCAGTTTTCGACTAGTGCGCGAATTTATAACAATCGAAAACGCAAGACTACAAACCGATCAAAAACTTCATGGAAGCCTCTCGCATTGCCTTACCTATTGGAACAGCCCTTGACCGTTTCATCAAAAATAACCAGGATCAGTTTCAATACGCCAGCGGAGAGTTGTCGCAATTGCTGCGCGATATTGCATTGGCTTCGAAGGTGGTAAACCGGGAGATCAATAAAGCAGGATTGATTGACATCATGGGGTCGATGGGATCGCAAAATTCTACCGGAGAGCAGCAACAAAAGCTTGATGTGCTGGCGAATATTCGGTTTACCCGTGCGCTTACCAAGGGTGGCGAGGCGGCAGCGCTGATCTCGGAAGAAACAGAATCGTACGTAGATTTGAATAATGAAGGGCGTTACATCATTGCCATCGATCCCTTAGATGGTTCCAGCAATATTGATGTGAATGTTTCAATCGGAACAATCTTTTCCATTTACCGCAGAAAGAGCTATGTAGGTCAGCCCATTCAGGATGAGGATATCCTTCAAACCGGTGACGAGCAAGTGGCGGCTGGTTATATTTTATACGGATCTTCGACTATGCTCGTGTACACAACCGGGCATGGGGTAAATGGATTTACGTATGAACCCACTCTGGGCGAATATGTATTGTCTCACCCCGATATGACGATACCGGAGGATGGAAAAATCTATTCGATCAACGAAGGCTCAGCTAATTCTTTTTCGAAATCGGTGAATGATTACATCAAATTTTGCAAAGACAAGAACTATACGGCCCGATATATCGGATCATTGGTGGCCGACTTCCATCGCAATTTGCTTAAGGGAGGCATTTATATTTATCCGCCTACGGCAAAGGATGTTAATGGGAAGTTGCGTTTGATGTACGAGTGCAATGCACTTTCTTTTATTGCCGAGCAGGCAGGTGGAAAAGCATCGGATGGCAAGGGAAGAATAATGGAGATCAAACCCAAAGACCTTCATCAGCGCACACCATTCTTTGTAGGGTCAAAGAATATGGTGGAGAAGGCCGAAAGTTTTATTTAAGGATAAAGAAGTGTTGAGGTTTAATTCTTCACTTCCGAAGAAGCAAAAATCTCTGGCGCTACAGTCACCAGAATTCCATACCACTTCAACAGCTTTTTGATATCAGAAACATAAACCCGATTCTCATCATATTCGGGTAGCACGGATTTCATAAACGCTTTCAATTCATTCGCTTCTGAATTTGCATCCACGCCAAGGTCTGTTCCAAAATCCTTGTTGATTTTTTTGAGCACATCTTCCAATGCAACAGTGCCCTCTTTAGTGTTGGTATAAATGGAAATTTCGCTGAGCAGAGACATACGCTGCGAGGCACCGGCTACAATTTTTGTTTTCGACTCATCCAGTGACTCCAACACTACACCAGCTTTGCCGGGCTTCAACACTTTGAACAATCCACCCTTACCACTGATTGATGCGATCTCTGCTAGTTCCATTCGTTAATTTTTTTTGGAAGGCAAAACTAATCAATTTCATAATTCTTCTCTGCCTGCCCAATAAATTCAAGCAGCTCAGCTCTCCCGGTTTTCTTTTCGGATGAGGTAACAAACATGGGCGGCAGCGTTTCCCAACGCTCCAGCAATTTGGCTTCAATTTTTTTTCGGGATTGTGCCAATTGTGAGGGCTTCATTTTATCTGCCTTAGTGAGGGCAATTGCGATTGGCAATGAATTTTCGCCCATCCAAGTGATAAAATCAAAGTCATTCTTCTGCAGCTCCAGACGCGAATCCACCAGTACAACCGTACAGCAAAGATTCTCCCTTTTAAGAAGGTATTCTTCAATCATCTTGCTCCAACTCTTGCGGGCACTTTGACTAACGGAGGCGTAGCCATAGCCCGGCAAATCTACCAGGTACCACCGGCCATTAATAAGAAAGTGATTGATTGTCTGTGTTTTACCGGGTGTACTGGAGGTTTTAGCCAACTTACTATTACCGGTGAGCATGTTGATGAGGGACGACTTGCCCACATTAGATCGGCCAATAAAGGCAAATTCGGGCTTATCGGGCTTAGGACAAAGCTTGTAATCGGTATTGCTTACCCTGAATTCTGCGGATTGAATCTTCATCCTTTAAGGTACTTAAAGTGTTAATTGAAGAGCAAATTACTAAGAATGTAATAAATTGATTACTTATGAATTTTTGCCACGCTTTATTTATTGCGAGATTTTGCTAAATTGCCTCATTGCAAAGGCTTGACACCGTATTGTAAACTTATTTTTAGCATGCGCAGTCTATTTCAAGCACTTATTTTTTTAGGTGTTTTATGTTTTTCGTCTATTACGCTGCTTGCACAGGAGCAAGATAAAGAGCTTTCCAAGCAATTGGTAGACATTGCCATAGAAGTATTGGGTACTGGCGCTATGGATGATGCACGAGATCAAATGGTGCAAGCCGCCAATTTTGACACCACCAATCTGAGGGCAAATTTTGAGGCCGGTCACCTGCATATTCTTACCATCAATAAGCATTTGGCGGTTCAGTTTTTTATGAGGGTTTATCGGCAAAGACCAACCTACCGATTTGACCTGGAGTATTGGATTGGTAATAGCTATCACTATGCCATGGAATTTGATAAGGCGATTGATTACTACACCCGTTATCGAAATAAGGCTGCGGCCCAGCCCAATTATTCAGGAAGAGATTTTACACCTTTAGCCGAGGTGGATAAAGAAATTCAAGAGTGTAAGAATGGAAAAGTATTTTTAGCAAATCCTAAAAACCACTCCATCAAAAATATTGGTCGCGAGATCAACTCAGAATACGAAGACTATGCCCCAACACTAAATGCTGATGAAACGGAAATCGTTTTTACTTCGCGCAGGCGTGATGGCAACTTGAATGAAAACGTGGCCCCAGACAACAAACCATTTGAAGATATTTTCTTTGCAAAGAGAAAAGGTGACCGATGGGATTATGCCAAAAACATTGGTGATCACATAAACACTCCTTCATTTGACTCGAATCTTGCATTATCACCAGATGATAAGTTGCTTTTCATTTACAAGCCGGAAGGCGATGGAGATATTTATTTTTGTGAGCGACAAGCTGACGGAACCTGGGGAGAACCAGAACCACTTCCCGGAATTATTAACTCAACATTCCGCGAGTCTTCCATTTCTATTACAGAAGATGAGAAGACCCTTTATTTTGCCAGCGATCGCCCCGGTGGTTATGGCGGATCGGATATTTACGTGTGCACGAAAGATAATCGTGGCCAGTGGAGTAAAGTAAAAAATCTTGGGCCTAAGGTGAACACACCTTACGATGAAGACGGCCCTTACATTGATGCAGATAACAAGACGTTATTTTTTGCCTCACAAGGTGGCAAGGGCATGGGAGGGTTTGATATTTACCGCACCGTTTTGCAAGACGCCAAGACTAACGAATGGTCTGAACCTGAAAATCTTGGTTACCCCATCAACACACCAGATGATGACGTTTACTTTGTAGGTACCAAGAGTGGAAAAAAATGGTATTATTCATCGCTTCGTGAAGATGGAATGGGATATACCGATATCTATGAAATCACCGTAGATGAACAACCGAAAAAAGAAGAGCCGGTAATTGCGAAAGAAGAACCAAAGAAAGAAGAACCTAAAAAAGAGGAGCCAAAGAAAGAGGAGCCGGTAATAGTGAAAGAAGAACCGAAGCAGGAGGAACCAAAAAAGGAGGAGCTTAAAAAAGAGGTGCCCAAGAAAGAAGAGCCTAAGAAAGTACTTCAGCCCCTCAAATACCTTGTGCGTGTGATCGATGCTGAAACAAAAACTGAATTGGACTCAAAAGTAAGATTGGTAGGTCAAAAAGATAATGTCGTGGTGGGTTCATCACAAGTTAGTGTTGGCAATTATGAGTTTACCATTACCATCAACACAGCAAAGGACTACCGGCTTTCTGCAGAACGGGAAGGTTATGCGTTTGTCAATCAAAACCTGAAAATAGAAGGAGCATCTACCGAGCCTAAAACGATTACCAAAGTAGTTGAACTTCGCAAGCTGGTGGTTGGCGTAAGTTCTGTGTTGCGCAATATCTATTTCGATTTTGGAAAAGCAACTTTCAAAACGGAATCGTACAACGAGTTGAACAAACTGGAGTCGATGATGAAACAAAATCCGAATCTCAAAGTAGAGATTTCGGGGCATACCGATAGTGTAGGCAAAGATGCATTCAACAAACAATTGTCTCAGTTGAGAGCCAATGCGGTGAAGAGTTTTCTCACCTCAAAAGGAATTGACACGCGTAGGGTAAAAGCGGTTGGTTATGGTGAAGAAAGGCCATTGGCAAGCAACGATGATGAATTGGAAGGCCGGCAATACAACAGACGGGTGGAATTCAAAGTTTTAGGAAATTGATTGCAGATCATTCCTTGCCAATCCTTAGCTTTGGCGTTTTCAAATTCTACCAACTTTGACAGTAGTTCCTTATAAAAATGATCAATCGGGCAAGAAAGAGCAGGTGGCCCGAATGTTTAACTCCATCAGTGGTAATTATGATTTTCTAAATCATTTTTTGAGCCTGGGTATTGATATCCACTGGCGCAAAAAAGCCATTCGGATGCTGGAGTCCAGCCAGCCAAAAATGATTTTGGATGTTGCTACCGGCACTGCTGATTTTGCGTTGGCCACCTTAAAAATTAATCCTGAAAAAGTAATTGGTGTGGATATTTCTGAAGGTATGCTGGAGGTGGGCAGAAAAAAGATTGCAGCGCAAGGTCATCAAAACATTATTGAATTGAAGCTGGGTGATTCTGAGAATCTTCCCTTTGAAGAAAATAAATTTGATGCAGCCATCGTTGCTTTTGGAGTGAGAAATTTTGAAAATCTTGAACGTGGATTAAGCGAAATCTTAAGGGTTTTAAAGCCTGGTGGAAAATTGGTGGTGCTTGAATTTTCAAAGCCACGCACCTTCCCCTTCAAACAGATTTATAACTTTTATTTTAACTTTATTCTGCCTCGGATCGGAAGGTTGGTTTCAAAGGATCCTGCTGCTTATACGTATTTGCCAGAGTCTGTAAGCCAATTTCCGGATGGCAACAATTTTGTTGAGATATTGAAAAGACTGGGCTACAAAAAAACTGAATGCAGGCCGCTCACATTTGGCATAAGTTCGCTCTACACCGGCATCAAATGACACGACTGGTTGTTTTGTTTTTGTTTCTTTCCCTTGGCGCTCGCGCACAATCTTTCAAGTGGGCGAGGCAGAACAACCCGCTTTATGACACCCGTAAATTTTCGTATGGCTTTGCTATTGGCATTCACACTTCAGCATACCAGGTAAACTACTCTGACAAATTTGTGACTAATGAATTGGACACTGTTCATTCTGTGTTAGGTGAATTTAGTCCAGGATTTTCATTGGGGTTTTTAGTTAATCTAAGGTTGAATGAATTTTTGGATTTGCGCCTCATGCCCAAAGCCGGTTTTTATGACCATAAGTTAATCTATCGTTACACTGATCGTTCGATAAAAACAATTTTGATCGAATCTACTTTAGTGGAGTTTCCGCTATTATTAAAATACAAATCGATGCGAAGGGGGAACATTCGGATGTATATGCTTGGTGGTGTAACGCCCGCCTTCGAAGCATCTGGCAAAAATGATGTGCAGGCATCTTCGCCACTAATTGATATTAGAAAAAGTAATCTTAGCCTTGACGCTGGAATGGGTTTTGATTTCTATTTCCCCCTGTTTAAGTTTTCACAAGAAATACGTTTTTCAAGAGGGATTACTTCCATGTTAGGTTCTGACAATAGCATCTATCGCGATCCGATCACAAGGCTTAACACCAATACCATTTCAGTTTACTTTATTTTCCAATAATCGTTTATGAATAACAAGCGCATTGCGGTAATAACAGGTGCCACCTCTGGCATTGGCGAGGCTACGGCACAACTTCTTGCCAAAAATAATTTTGCCCTCATCCTTTGCGGAAGAAGAAAAGAAAGACTTGAAAAATTAGTCGCTGAACTATCACCTCTCACCAAAGTGACTTCACTTTCGTTTGATGTGAGAAATCAAAAAGAAGTAGCGCAGGCACTTCAATCACTTTCAAAGGAATGGAAGGACATTGATGTATTAATTAACAATGCCGGTAACGCTCATGGGCTTGACCCCATCCAGACGGGTAGCGTGGAAGATTGGGATGCGATGATGGACATCAATGTAAAGGGGCTTTTGTATGTATCGAAGGAAGTGATACCGGGAATGATTGAACGAAAAAGAGGTCACATTATCAACCTGGGTTCCATTGCCGGCAAAGAAGTGTACGCCAATGGAAATGTGTATTGCGCCAGTAAGTTTGCAGTGGATGCCCTTACGAAAGGTATGCGCATTGACCTCAATCCTCATCAAATAAAAGTTACGGCTATTCACCCAGGAATGGTGGAGACAGAGTTTTCATTGGTCAGATTCAAAGGTGATGAAGCAAGAGCTGAGAGTGTTTACAAAGGATTTGACCCTTTGCAGGGTGAAGATATTGCCGAGCTGATTTTGTTTGCATTAACCAGGCCCAGTCATGTAGTAGTGGCAGACCTGGTGGTGTTCCCCACAGCACAAGCCAGTGCTACCGTGGTGCGGAAAGAATTGTAATTTGATTTAAGCGTCTCAGCGTAATTTATATATTGCGCTATGAAACGAGTTACCCTGACCTCGTCTTTAGCAATCTTCGTTTGTTCATTATTTTTCCATGACCTCTCTGGTCAGGACATAAAAACCATTCTTGACCGAGGCGATAAACTTTTTTCAAAGGGTGATTTTGAAAATGCGCTGGAGAACTATTTCGCGGCTGAAAAGCTTGCGATGAACGATCCGAAAGTTAAATTTAAGATTGGTCAAACGTACCTCTCGGCCGGGGCAGAGGCCAAAGCATTACCTTTTCTTGAGGAGGCTTATCGGCAGATGCCCACCATCGATCCGGATATTGATTACTATCTGGCCCTGGCGCTGCAAGCCAATTCGCATTTCAATCGCGCCATCGACCACTTTAAAAAATTTAAATCCAAGAATAAAAAGTTTTCAACCATAGCCACGCATAAAATTCAGGAGTGCCAACTTGGAGATTCGTTAATGCGCAACCCGGTACTCTGTAATATTAAAGTGTTGGAGTGGCCTGTGAATTCTCCTCATCAGGATTACGGCCCCGTTCTCAATCAACCTGAAGATCAATTGATTTTCACATCGAACCGCGATACCCTGCAGGTGGATAAAAAATATAAAGTTTTTTTTGAAGACATTCTCTTTACAAAAAAGACGGATAACACTTGGCAATCACCACAAAAGTTGAGTCCTAACATCAACGATCAGTTTCACGATGCCGCTACTTACCTGACGCCCGATGGCAAGACAATTTTTCTCTACTATGAAAAAGGGAACGGAGACATCTATCGTTCGGATTTTGATGGCACCTCGTGGAGTATTCCAAGATCCATGGGGAAGGAGATTAATGCAACATCGTGGGAGGCTTCAGGCTGCTTATCGCCCGATGGAAGTAAGTTTTATTTCACGAGCGACAGACCTGGCGGCTTTGGCAATTTGGATATTTATGTGAGCGAAAAACTTCCCAATGGAGAATGGGGGAAGGCGGTGAACCTTGGGCCCCAAATCAATTCGATTGGCAATGAAGATGCCCCATTTTTGCACGAAGATGGGACTTTGTATTTCGGTTCGGATGGACATGTAGGCCTTGGCGATTATGATATTTTTAAAAGTGAGTTCCGTGATGGCAAATGGACGAAGCCAATTAACCTCGGTTATCCCATTAACACTCCAAAATTTGAGAACTACTTTTTCTTATCCAGCGATAAGAAACGAGCCTATTTCAGCGCCATGCGAAATGAAGGCGTGGGGAATTCTGATATTTGCATGGTCACCTTTCTTGACCCTCCACCAAAGCCAAAAACGGAAGAAGTGATTGTTGCCAAAGCCGATACTACACGTGAGGCTGATGTCATTGGCGATGAGTTTGTGGATTCAATGATCAGCTTTCAAAAAGATCTTGGATTTGCCACGCAATTAACCGGAAAAGTTTTGGATGCGGATATGGCTTCGCCTTTGCGCGCTCAAATCCTATTGGTCGATAATAAGACTAACAAAGTAATTGAACGGGTTTATTCCGATGGATCGACAGGAGAGTTCAAGATCATTATTCCACACGGTGGAAATTATGGAATCAACACTTCCGTGAATGGCTATCTTTTTAACTCACTCAATTTTGAAGTACCTACCTTTTCGGATTACCAGGAAATCGAAACAGCCATTTTCATGCAAAAGGCTGAGGTGGGATCAAAAGTGGTGATGAAAAATATCTTCTTTGATGTTGGCAAAGCGGATTTAAAAATTGAATCCATTGCGGAATTAGAAAGTATTTTGAATTTGCTTGAACGCAACCCCCAGATCAAGCTTCAGATAAACGGCCATACGGATAACTCCGGTGAAGCGGCAACGAACAAAGCGCTTTCTCTCAAGCGCGCACAATCCGTTCTGAATTTTTTGATACAACGCGGTATCGATCCCGCTCGCCTGCGTGCTGTTGGTTTTGGTGAAGAACGCCCAATTGTTTCTAATGATGATGAAACCGGTGGGAGAGAAGTGAATCGCAGAACGGAGATTGAAGTGTTTGAGGCAGGAAAAAAGGATTAACTGCGCAACTGGCTGAGGGTACGTTCGTCAATATCATGCCCTCCATCAAATTCCATTTGCTTAATCTTGAGATCCAACTTTTCATTTAACTGCGTCATTTCTTTGAACCGATCGTCCGTCAGATACACATCACTTTTTCCATAAACTTCTATTACTTCTTTTTCGGCAAGAACCTGATGACCTTTTTGGAAGTCAATGTCTGGAGGGAAAATACCGCCCCAGAGAATGAGCCTGTCGAATCGAACTGCATTACTCAATACCCACCGACTGGCTGTTGCAGCGCCCTGAGAAAAGCCCAGAATGGTGATTTTACAGGTTGATCGTTCGGAAATCTCGGCACGATAAACTGCATTTAAATACGAAACATAATTATCGATATCCATGAGCCTGTTTTCTTTTGTCATCCAGGTGGCACCCACCCTTCCGGAAGTTTCTTCCCGATAGAAGCGGGACAATCCTTCAGGCGCAATGATGCAGGTCTTGGGCGATTCTAATACCCTAAATTTGCGCAGGAAATACTCAGCCAGCTGACCATATCCGTGCAGCACAAACCAGATATGCTCTGTCTGTTCATTCACTTCTCCTGACTTAAAGTACCGGGCTTTAAAACCGAAATCGACTTGTTGCTGTGCCATGGACATGAAACCGTCAAAAATAAATCGGGCTCCAACAATGTTGAAGCCCGATGATCTATCCGAAATAGAAACTATTAACGCTTGAATCCCAGTGCACTTCCTCCACAATGTGAAGAAGGGTTCTCAAAAGTGTACTGAATGTAGTAAATACCGGTAGCATTGCATGGATAGGCAATCGCTGAAATATACTGACCATTAATCTTACTAGAGGCAACCTTATTTCGGCCGGAGTCAAAAAGGGTTACTACAATTCCATCCGTGCTTGCACCGGTAGCGCAAACATTGATCATGTATTGCGTTCCTTTTGTAAACACGTATGAATACTCCACTTTTTCCTTATTGCCACCCTCACCGTCTACTTTATAGCTTTTCAGAAAATTAAATCCTGAGGCCAGCTTGGGGATACAAGCATTGGCGAAGTTATCAGGATTACATTGACTAATCAGGTCTGTTGAACTTGCTCCAATAACCAGGGCCGACAATAAAACCAGTATAATTCTTTTCATAACTAAGTGTTTGTTCGCGTTATCCAACTATTTTATTTCTGATAGCATTGGTAATTCCTTTGATCGCCTCCACATCCTGCTGAGTGATATTGATAGTAGTAGTGCTATTATCTTTAATGGTGGCTACCCCGTCAATGATCTCCATGGTAGATTCCTTGTAGGTGTATGTAATGTTGATTTTGTCAAAAGCAGCCTTCAACTCCTCCATGTCTTTCAATAACGATGCCATGTTTTCATCGTCTTTGTAAAAGGAAAGTAACAGCACGATTTGCTCTAAAATGATCTTTTGCTCACCGATTTTCTCCTGTAAATCGCGATTCTTCGGATCTTTTGAAGATACCTGACAGGTTATCTGCATTGCCTCAAGCCATCCTCCTGTAAGGAGCAAAATGCTGAGATTGGCTCTGCTCTGTGTTTGCAGGTAATGATTGATGCTGTTGAAATTTTGCGTTGTAATCAAAAGCAGTGAGTCTAGGTTACTGCTATTGGTAGCCAGGCGTCCGATCGTCTGAATGTCAAAAAACTGACCAATATTTAAATCGTCTGCCAAGGACTTAATGGACTTTAAATACTTGATTCCATCCTGGTTTTGCTCATAAATATTAGTGTAACCAAGGTCTGTTCCATAAATGCCAAGATTTAGCGCTTTGCGGAAGTTACTGTTGTACTTGGGCAGGTTATCCGGTGTATTTAATAAGGCCAGATTGTACTTGGTGCCAGACTCTTTTAATAAAACGGAAATCTCCAGAGGGCTTGGAATCTGCTGCAGAATGCTGCTAATCACCTCCTCATCAATGGTGGGGCCGGTTGACTTTGCTGAATCCAGGCTCTCCAAAAATGCCTGTTCGTCAGGTTTTTTGCCCGAACTGCAGGCTACCAGAAAGGCTGCAATTAATCCTGCCACTATAATTCTCATACCGTAATATTAAAGTTTACAAAATTAAAAATTCCTACTCCTTACCAAAACACTAAAAACCTCATTTTTTGCCCGGGATATTTACTTTCCCAAAGCCGTCCACAAATTTACGCACCCACTCAAAGTACAAGGAAATATAAAGAAACAAAGACATAAACCAGATCACAAAGATGTTGAAAAGGTATGTGCTCATGGTTATACCTAAAAACGACTTTTCTGGTAAGAAAAAGGCCGTGCGGTAATCCAATGGGTGTGCAGGTTTAGGCTCCTGAAATATCGGGTTGATTTGCTGGATCAGTTTCCCCTGATATTCCAGCAGGCGTTGTTCTACCGAAACGTTTTTAACCAAATCCGCCAGGCTTTCATTGAGGTAAAGATTTTTTTCTTCGTTGATATCAACCTTGTTCTTTTCGTAGAATGCCATCTTCTTTTCTACGAGCGCTACATTTTCGTTGTAGATTTTTTGATAATACTTGCGATAATCTTCGAAGTATGCATCCAATGCCATACCCATCACTTTCGAATATTTTTCCAGAACCAATAACTCATCTACTGAGATTTTTTCCATGCCCTTTTTGAAAGGTTCATCGCGAAGATTGTCACGCAGAATAGCTAAGTCTGTATTCACTAAATTTTTTACCGAATCATTCTTTGATTCAAAATTTTCCATTACAAAGCGATTTCGCCTCTTTAATTCATCGGCCAGGTATGCCGATTTAAAATCTGCCTTTGCCTCTTCGCGTTGGTAATTATAGTAAGGTGCTTCGTAATCGTTATTCTTAAACTGATGCGTAGCCAGTGCTTCGTACGCCCAGCGAGATGCCATGAGATCGGCAACGATGGGCACTTTGCCTTTGGTACTGATCAGGTTATTGAGTTTATCAAAGTTGAAGAGCAATCCACTCAAGATCATTTGCGGAATCAGCAGCAATGGAATCATCACATAAACAGTGACGGCAGAATTGAATGCTGATGAAATATTCAAACCCAGCACATTGGCAAAGCAAGAAGTAGTGAACAGCACAATCCAGAATGCAAGCGTCATCCCTTTAATTTCGAGAATAAGATTGCCGATCAGTACGAAAGAGAATGTTTGTATGGCCGAAAGCAGGAACAGAATGGCAAGTTTAGAAACGAGGTAGCTGTTCCAACTGAGGTTGAGGAAAGACTCGCGCTTTAGAATTTTCCGATCCCTGATGATTTCTTCTGCGCTCACCGTTAAGCCCATGAAAAGTGCAACGATGATCGACATCAGCATGAAGGCAGGGAAGTTGTCATTAAATCGGAAGATGTACTCCTTTCCGCCTGGTGCGCTTTTGTATTTGATGATAAACGCCAGAATAATCGCCAACAATGGCCCTTCCAGTAAGTTGATCAGCAGGTATTGTTTGTTGCTGAGCTTCGCCAGAAAATCGCGAACAGTAAAAATTGAAGTTTGCTTCAATTTGTTTGGAATGCGCAAGGTACTGGGTGGCTCTTCCTTCACATCTTCAACCCGGTTGATCTTAAACCGCTCCTTGTACATATCGTGCCATTGCGAAGGAGTGACTTTTCTCTTGTTGGTAGGTTGGCCGTATTCATCCACCACCTTGGCTTCGATGATGTTGAAGATCTGTTCTGGATTAACATTACCACACGTTTCGCATTGACCCCGGTTGCTATCCACCTGGCGTGTGGCTTTTTTGAAATAGGTTACGGCACCAACGGGTGATCCGTAGTATGCAGGATAACCGCCCGTATCCATAATCACCATCTTATCAAACATTTTGTAGATGTCTGACGAGGGCTGGTGGATGACCACAAAAATGAGCTTGCCCTTGAGGGAAAGTTCTTTCAATAAGTCAATTACATTTTCAGAATCTCTCGAAGAGAGGCCGGATGTGGGCTCATCGAGGAAGAGAATGGCGGGCTCACGAATTAATTCCAACGCAATATTCAAACGCTTCCGCTGGCCACCGCTGATCTTCTTATCCAATACACTACCAACTTTCAAATCCTTGCGCTGATCCAACCCGAGGTTTTCCAATACCTCCATCACGCGCTTGTGCAGTTGCTCTTCACTGTAATCAGCAAAACACAACTTGGCGTTGTAGTATAAATTTTGATAAACTGTTAGTTCTTCGATCAAAAGATCATCCTGAGAAACGAATCCGATGACGCCCTGAATTTTTTCTTTCTGGGTGTGGATGTCAAATCCATTGATGAGAATTTCTCCCTGGCTTGGTTTCTCTAATCCCGCCAAGGTAAGCAGCAAGGTTGTCTTGCCGGCACCACTGGCGCCCATAATTCCAATTAAGCGACCCGGGCCTTCTGCGATCAGAACATCGCGTAAGCCAATGGCACCGTTTGGAAATTTGAATTCGGCTACGTTTGCGTTGAAAGAGAGCTTGGTGGTTTTTATTTCTTCGTTGAAATCAGCCAGCAAATCACTGTAGTAGAGGGCATCACCACCTTGCGTTTTGATGGTGCTGCCATGCGAGAATAAATACACCCGATTGGGCTGCATGATGAAGCCATTCAGGAGTGTAGATTCTTCACCAATATATTTGGAGAAATACATGTCCACACTGCTCACCCGCATAAACACAAGATGCCCGGTGATGTGAGCGTGCGCATGCTTTTGTAGCTCTGCGGCTTTCGTATCTGCAGAGTTTACTAATAAAATGTCTTTGAAGTTCAGGTTTTCAACCTTTTCGGCCACGATAAAGGTTTCGATGAGTTTGTACTCATCCTGAACAATGTTAAAAACGGTAGATACGGTATTGATGATCTCAATGCGCTGCGGAGTGAAGTTCTTGTCGGAACCGATCAACTCCAGCAGTTTTATCAATACAACTACTTTCTGTTTTTGAGTAAGGGTCTTGTTGATTTTTTTACAAATCCCCAGCGTTTTTACGGAGTCCTTTACAGAGGTGAGTTTGTTTCGTTCCTCCTCCTTGCCGTAGCCGGAGAAATCATCGTAGAGTTGAACGTATTCCTTCACGGAATCCTGATCCAATTCCTGATGAAAGAAATTGATTACAAATTGACGCTCATTTTCAGTAACACCACCGTCTTGTTTGGTGATGATGGCAAATAATTGGGTAAGGGCTTTGAGGATTTCTTCACTCATAGGTTGGGCTCTGGATCAAGTGTAAGAATCAAGAAATAAGAATCAAGCGATATCTTGATTCTTATCCAAGGCAGCTTACCAATTAATAGGTTTTAAACTCAAACGGTATTTCCACCAGCTCAGAAAATTCTTCACCGGCTTCTTCCATGTCTTCATCATCTTCGTGGAAGTACCACAAGATTTTCATGCCCTTGATGTCTTCCAAGGAGGAGAGTACATCCAGGATTAGTTTTGAAGATGCTGTATTGAAGTATTCCAGCTTAAACATAAAGTCGGTAGAGGCATTGGGTTCGGCTGCGTACTTCTCAATCCATTCCAACACGGGCTTATAAAACTCAGCTGAATCTTCTGGCAATGATCTGCCGGAGATTTCAAATATTCCATTCTTTTTATCCAAAATTATCTTTGGAGTATCTTCAGTTCCTTCCAGATTTAAGATTTCCATGATCTGTCCTATTTATTTAGTTAGTTATGTCTAGTTATGGTTATTCTTTCTCGCGTGGGATGTTCACTTTCAAACAGAAAAAGTCATAGTTCGGATCCATCTCAGCAAACATGAACTCCAACTTCTCGCCAGATTTGCGGGCCATATCCACAAAGCCAAGACCCGCGCCACCTTTCTCTGAAATCTGAGTATTCTTGATGATCTCTTTGTACATCTCTTTCAAACCCTCCTTATCCTTGCTGTTGATATTTTCTAGCCCGGCCGTGAGTGAAGCAACGCTGCTCTTCTCAATTGGATTGCCCGTAAGCACACAATAGCGATCGTCATGTTTGGAAATCATGAAGATGGCGCTTTTGCTGATGAGCGATCCCGCCTTCAGGCCTTGCTCACTGCTGTGCTTCACAATGTTTTGTAGCGCCTCAACCATGACGTTGAATACTTTTCGCTTAATCCCCGATTCCTCACCGGACGAATCAAGGTTGCGTTCTGCCATGGTTAAAATAGACTTGGTGGTTTCCTGGGTGAAGTCACCTTCATACACCAGAATAAGCTTCTGCGCCATCATTGTTCGGTGCAGATCGTAGATGTAGTTCATTGCTTTGTGGTTTGAAGTTCCGAATTTATAGTTTTTACTAAATAGTTGAGTTCAATACTGTTTAAAACTTAATACCGATCAATAGCACGTCATCCGTCTGCTTGTGATCGCCTTTCCACGCTTCCCACTCCTGATCAAATACCACCAACGCCTCTTTCATCGGTTTCATATGGCATTTTTCGATCAATTCACGTGTTTTCTTAGGACCAAACTTTCGCACCTCAGGTCCACCAAACTGATCGGGGAAGCCATCTGAGCTAAAGTAGAATGAATCGCCTTTTGCCAGTTCAATTCTAGTGGTGGTGAAGTTGGTCTGGTTCTTAAAGATACCACCACCAATCGGGAATTTATTACCTTTTATTTCATCCATTACGCCACCCTTCATATAATAAAGCGGGCGATGTGCCCCGGCATACTCCACCGTTTGAGTCTCCACATTAATGCGGCATAGCGCAATGTCCATTCCGTCTTTGGTGGCAGAATCATCCTGATCCTGACGCAGCGTTTGTGTAACACCTTCATCCAGTAAGTCCAGAATTTTTCCCGGTTCAGTAATTTTTCTACTGCGAACAATATCGTTGAGGAGGAAGTATCCAATCAACGAAAGTAAAGCCCCCGGTACACCATGACCGGTGCAATCCACTGCTGCGATGAAGATGTCATTCTTAATTTGCACAAACCATGGGAAGTCACCGCTTACAACATCGCGAGGTTTATAGAGAATGAATGAATCCGGTAGCGTCTTATTAATCAAGCGAGTATTTGGCAAGATCGCGTTTTGAATGCGCTTGGCGTAATTGATGGAGTCATTGATTTTCTTGTTCTTATTTTGAATCTCCAATTCAATCGCCTTGCGTTCGGAAATATCGTGCGACACCACGAGCACTGACTCGATGTTCTCATGTTCGTCATATTCAGGAATGGCGTTCACTTGCATTACCCGATCACCCATGAGCGAAGGGAAATCCATCTCTGTTGAGATGGTTTCGTTAGAGTTGTTTACCTGCTCAACAATTTTCAGCCACTGATCCAGTACTTTGGTATCGAGCTCTGCTTCTTTTACTTTTTTGTTGAGGAAAGTGGAAGGCCCCTTTCCAGTGTACGTTTCGATTACCGGGTTGATGTATGAAATCGCTTCGTGCTCCAGGCGTGCAATCAAATCTGGTGAGTTTTCGGATAGTGCCTGCATCTTCGAGCGCATGCGCTGTTCTTGTTCTGCTCTTCTGCGCTCGGTAATGTCGCGTGAGTTTAAAATATAGCCGTGAATAGCCGGATTGGACATGAAGTTGGTACCGGTTGCTTCCAGCCAAATGTAGTTGCCATACTTAGTCTGGTACTCGAACTGAACGGTAACTTTTTCTTCCGGCTTTTCTTTCAGATGCTTGAATAAATTGCTGGCCACTTCTCGCCCATCAGGATGAACTTTTTCAAGATCGCTCTTGCCTTGCAATTCTTTCTGACCGTAACCCAAAATACTTTCTACCGAAGGAGAAACGTATCGGATCGTTCCATCTTCTTCGTAAATGGTGATCACTTCCGAGGCGTTTTCCAATAGGAGCTGCATTCTCTTTTGAGTACGATTTACCTCTTCAACCTGCTCTTCCAACAACACGTTTGATCGTTTCAATTCTTCTTGTGTTGCCTGCATTTCTTCGGCATTCTGACGGAGCACTTCTTGCTTTTCCTTCAGCTCATTACTCATCTCCTGCGATTCGGCCAGAAGCCTGCGGGTGCGCTCATTTACTTTAATGTTGAAAATTGTTCTGGCAAGAATTAAGCTGAGTTCCTGAACAAATTTCACCTGCGAAGGATCAAATTTTTTGAAGCCAGCCAATTCCACCACACCAAAAACTTCTTCGTTGGTAATTAAGGGCACAATCAAAATGCATTTTGGTCTTTGATCGCCAAGGATACCCGAAGTAAGTGTAACATAATCATCCGGTATTTCGGTGCGCATTACGGTATCTTGCTCAATGGCTGCCTGACCTACTAATCCTTCTGCAAACCGGAATGACTTCTTCAAATACTTTTTGCGTCCGTAAGCAAAGCTTGCCCTTAGCTCAATCACCTTGAGCTTAGGATCATCATCATTCACAATATAAAAGGCTCCCTGAATAGCACCGATTTTATCAATAATGAATTTAATAATGTCATCGCCCAGTGCTTCGAGCGTATCGTGCATGCGGAGAATTTCTCCCACCTCGGCCACACCCCGTACAATCCAGTTGCGTTCCTTATCCCTGCGTTCGTTCTCAATCAGGTTATCGCGCATGTTCAGCAATGCGAGTCCAAGCGTATCGTTTTCGCTGGCGGGAGTAAAGGCGGCATCAAATTTTCCTTCTCCAACTTTCTTGGCAAACTGAGCGCTGTTTTTCAATGTCTCCACCAAGTCGTCTACTTTTTTAGACATCAAGCCGAATTCATCATTCGATGTCTTTTCATTTTTTTCAGGAAGCACACCTTTTGCCACCATATCCAGTGTGTTGCGCATGGAGTTGATGGGTTGTGTTAAACTGCGCGAGAAGAACATGGACAGCACGATGGCAATCAGAATAATCGCCACGCCTGCTAGTAGGTAAAGTCGTAGTAAAACTTTGTTTTGAGTTTCAACTTCGCTGGTGTCAATTTTAACAATCAATGCCCAGGAAGCATGACTAATGTTGCGCCAGGCTACAAGCACCTCCTCGTGGCGATAGTCTGTGCCAATGCCACTTCCGTTGGTGCCATCAATAGCGTTTTGAATTTCTTTAGTTGCCTTGTCGCTGGATTCAAGTGCTTTTAAATAAGCTCCCGGGTCGTTGCGCAATGGGCTCGCTAAAATTATTTTTCCAGAAACTAAATCACGCTGTGCCAGGAAAATCTCTCCCGTGGTGCCCAGATTTGCAGGCTCATCCAGTTTTTTGAAAATATCCGTCAGGTCAATTTTAAAAATCAGAATCTTGCCGTCCAGCGGAGCACCGGCATAAACGAAATACGATTTTTCAATTTTCTTAATGATTCCGAAGTGAATTTTTGAACTGGCAGTGGCAAAGAAATTTCCGTCTTTATCGGCAAACGTGCTGCCTCTTTGCAGATCCGGATCTGTTGACAAAAACACAGAGCCTTTTGGATCAGTAAGATAAATTTGGCTGAAGCCGTAGACCTCCGTGAGCGACTGAAAATCTACAGTAGCAGTGCTGTCCGAAGCTTGTGCCTGATCTAAAAGGATTTTTATGGTAGGAGTTTGAAAGAATTTTATGGTCGTGGCAATGTCCTCAAAGTGATGATTGAGCAATTGTGCCTTTTGATCGGCAAGGCTGGCAATATTTGCATTGTATTTATCGCGGGCAGCCCGCACATTGTATTGGAAGGTGAACAATCCAATCGCCACCACCGAAATCAGCGAGATGACTAGTATTAGTCCTGTAATCTTGGCGCTTATCTTAATATTTCTGAACATACTTCGCCTATTTCTGAGTTAGTTTTTCTGCTAATATCGATGCCATTTCTTCGGCTTGTCTGCGTACGGGTTCGCTCAATGCACCAAACGTGGCCACTTCAATCACTCCTTTTACTTCTTTGTCCTTTTTGACCGGAGTAACAAACAAGTACCGGGGCTGCGCACTTCCCAATCCACTCACAATGTTGATGTAGCCTTCTGGCACTTCATCAATATAAAGGCTTGCGGCAGAGGTGGCGGCTTGTCCCACCAGTCCCTCGCCAAATTCAAATTGAATCGTTTCACTTTCGCCAAGGGCCAGTGCAAAATTTCCTTTCAATTCGAGGAGCCTTTTGCCGTCTTCTGTCTTGGTTAAATAAAGCGCACCCTGGCCAGCTTGCAATACTTTGCAAATGAGATTCAGTGCAGTCTGTAAAAGATCATTATTTGATGCCTGGTTCAGAGACTTGCGATACGCTTCAAGATCAAGCGTTTCGGCAGCGGTGAACCCTGTATTTTGTTGAGAATTTTTCTCTTCGTTTGTTTTCTCCAGATACACGATTACTTCTTTCCTATACTTCAAAATAAAATTGATGGCGGTAACACCAAGCCCCAGCGAAATAGCTGTAACCAAAAAGAGTTTAGCATACACTGCCGTGGCCAGACCGTTATCAATCATTCCACCTTTGTAAACAAGATCGCTTGGGAGGGAGTAAAGCGTCCATGCAGTTATTAAAATCGATACGAAGTATAGGAAGGCAAAAAGGAAGCCTCTTTTTGATGGATCTTTAAATGATTCCAGTAGTTGCTTGATCATTTGTATTGTTTATCTAATTCCTTTAAAAATTCAATGATCTGATCAATTTTCATGACGTGATCAATTTTTGTCATGCTCAATGCTGCTCTTGGCATAGCATCAATCATGCACTCTGATGGCTCCTGCACAATGGTAAGCCCACCGCGTTCTTTGATGTGCTTCATGCCTAACCCTCCATCTCTGTTGGCTCCGGAAAGAAGAATGCCAACGAGTTTCTCACGATAGACATATGCCGCGGTGCCTAATGTAATATCAATCGCTGGTCTTGAATTATTGACCATCTCTTCCGTTGACATCGCAAAATGATTTCCTAATTCCACCGACATATGATAGTTGGATGGCGCCAAATACACGCCTCCTTTTTTTATGGGTTCTTTATCGTTTGGTTCTACTACCTGCACTACACTTTTAATTGACAAGGCCTCCACAAACCCGTTGCGCACGTGCTTCAGCCGGTGAAGGCACATGATAATGGGAAGCGGAAAGGACTTCGGCAGTTGTGATAATATCTTCACAATTCCCTGGAAACTGCCTGCCGACCCCCCAATGACAACTGCTTTGTAGCTGTTATTTAAGTTATACTTATCCATGGGTGCCGATTCCCTAATCCTTTATCTTCTTATAAACTTTTTCCTCATTGTTAACCACAATGAACTTATTCGCCACATCGCACCAGATCAACGACTCTTTTGAGCCGATGGCCAGATATCCGTATTTGAATAAACTCTCGTGGAATTTTTTCAACACATCGTTTTGCAATGTCTGGTTGAAATAGATCATCACGTTTCTGCAAAGAATCAGATCAAACTTGTTGAACACTTCTCCTACCACAAGGTCGTGTTTACGAAAGGTGACATTCTGAACTAAATTTTTATCAAAAACGGCTCTACCATTCTCTTCTTTGTAATAATCTTTCAGGCTTTTCTTTCCTTCAAAGCGGATGTAGTTCTTTTCATTGAGCTCCATGTTTTTGATGGGGTAGGAGCCCGACTTTGCTTTCTCCAGAATATTCACATCCAGATCGGTAGCGTAGAGCGCCACATCATTATGGATGCCCATCTCTTTCAGCAAAATGGCCATCGAGAAAACTTCCTCACCCGAGGAGCAGCCAGCATGCCAGATCTTAAAGGATTTATGATTTAACAGAATTCCGGGAATAATTTCATCGCGCATGATCCTCCAAAAACCAGGATCCCGAAACATTTCTGTTACGTTCACGGTGAGTTCATCTAAGAACTCATCAAGGAAAGTTGGCTGTTCGGTTAGCCTTTTGATTAATCCATCAATGGTTAGATTTTTTAACTCGAGGATTCTCAAAATCCTTCGCTTAAAGGAAGACATGGCGTAATTCCTGAAGTCATACCCATACCGAGTTTGGATCAGCTCTGTTACTCTCTTTAAATCGGCTATATCTACATCCTGTATCACCGTCAAATAGTTTTAATCAGGGTAATATAAGTATCAAAAATAGGTTTCTCTACCTGCGGGAAAGGGAATATTATTCGGCAAACATTACATGCGTTTAAACTTGGGTAAAGCATCGTCAAAAGTGGTTTTAAGAGTTTAAGGTTATTTTGATTAAGCATTGACTATCAATAAGTTAAAAAAATAGTCAAATAGGCAGATTGTCTTTTGAAAAATTGAATGGTAGAAGCGAAGCACTGGATGAGCATTTGATCCAGCGATTGTCCGGGCCGAGCATAATCACCTCAATGGGTTTGCTTTGGCGCTGTTCAAACTCAACCATCACCTGGCGGCATGCACCGCAGCTGGTAGCCGGTATAAGCTCTTTGTGATTTTTTTTATGAGCTACTACGGCCATTTTCAAAATCGTTTTTTCCGGATGGGCCGAAGTGGCGGCATAAAGTGCCACCCGCTCGGCACACATGCACAATGGATACGATGCATTTTCCTGATTCGAGCCTGTTACTAAGGTGCCGTCAGAAAGAATGAGTGCTGAGCCTACATGAAATTTGGAATAAGGAGCATAGGCATGATGCGCTGCCTCCTTTGCTTTGTGAACAAGATATTTAGATTCGTTATCAAGATCTTCCAGTGTTTCAAACGATTCGAAATCTTTCATAGGTCTGGTTTTTTAGGTCTGAAAAAATGCGCTGCCCGGATCATTTCTCTTTTCGGGTTGAAAAAAGATTTACCCGGACAAGAAAGATAACAAACTGATTATTCCTTCGGAAATATTAAAGCATAATTCCCTTATTTTACCTCCTCTATATTTTAAGATGCAAAAGTCAATACTAATTCTCGGAGCAGGCCGCTCCTCCTCATCACTGATTAATTATCTCCTTCGCCAGGCAGAAGCTAATCTGTGGACTGTTACCGTGGGCGATTTCTCTCTTCAGGCTGCGAAAGAGCGTGTGGCGAATTCAACCATTGCCAAGGCCATTGCATTTGATATTCAAAATACGGAACAAAGCCGCAACACTATCGCTGACGCTGACGTGGTGGTGTCGCTGCTTCCTGCCAACCTTCATATTTTGGTGGCCCGAATTTGCTTGTCGCTGAGCAAGCATCTGCTCACGGCCAGTTATGTTTCTGATGAAATGAGTCTGTTACATGATGAAGCAAAATCAAAGGGTTTACTTTTTCTAAATGAGTGCGGTTTAGATCCGGGCATCGATCACATGAGTGCCATGCAAGTGATAGACAAAATAAAATCGGCAGGAGGCAAACTCAGTTCTTTTGAATCCTTCACCGGTGGTTTAATTGCTCCTGAAACCGATCCTGAAAATCCATGGCGTTACAAATTCACCTGGAACCCCCGAAATGTAATTATGGCGGGACAAGGCACGGCAAAATTTCTGGAGAATGGTGCGTATAAATTTATTCCTTATCAGCAGCTGTTTACACGAACCACACCGATCACTGTTCCCGGCTTTGGAGAATACGATGGCTATGCCAATCGCGATTCATTAAAATATTTGCATACCTACGGTTTGGAAGGAATTAAGACGATGCTGAGAGGTACTTTACGCAATAAGGGATATTGCAGTGCGTGGAATGTACTGGTGCAATTGGGATGTTGTGATGATTCCTATAAGATGGAAGGAGTGGAAAACATGAGTCACATTCAATTTATATCATCCTTTCTTCCAACCAGTAATTCTGTGCAGGATACCCTGTGTAAAATTTTTAAACTTTCCCCTGATGGAGCAGAAATGAAACGCCTGCAATGGATTGGATTATTTTCTTCGGAACGCATTGGTCTATCACACGGCACACCTGCTCAGGTTCTCGAGCACATCTTTAATAAGAAGTGGAAAATGAACCAGGGTGATAAAGATTTTATTGTGATGTGGCACCGATTTAAGTATGAATTGAACGGTCAGCAAAAAGAAATACAAGCATATCTGACTTCTACCGGAGAGAATGAAATCGAAACGGCCATGGCTAAGACTGTTGGATTGCCTCTCGCCATTGCGGCCAAATTATTGCTGCAGGAAAAAATCAAAAGCCGGGGCGTAGTGATTCCTGTTTCTTCAGAGCTCTACAATCCGATCTTAGCAGAGTTGGCACAACTTGGAATAGGACTAAAGGAAGAACAAGCTTAGAGAAATTTCCCAAACAACTTTACAGAGGCCGGCAGTGATAAAAAATACAGCGCTGCTATTGGCCATGATTGCGTAACATAAAATACCAATGCGGTTTGAAGGATTGTAAACACAGGAACCAGAATCATGCCCAGTGCAAACTTGAGTGAACTGGTGAACTGCGGGTCTTTCATTTTGTTTTTTAATACCCATTGAATGATCAGCCACGGAATAATATTGTTTAGCAACCAATATGCGTATAAAGGATTGAACCAACCCTTTTTTCGCAGAAAAGAATCGGCATCTTCTTCTTTGGTGTAACTGTTGATCAACGCCTGGTTGAGAATCAGCTGCTCCTGCAGATCGGTTGAATGAATGCGGTACTTCTCAAGGTAAATTATTTTTGAATGATAATCTTCTTCCTCTATGTGAAGAATCAACCGCTTCAACTTTTCGGTAGTTTCTGTGATCAGATCGCTCAGTTGATCAGGTTGCGTTTCTGAAAATTGAACTGAATCTTTGACCGAAACAGATTGGCCAAAACTTACCAACACTCTCGATTTTGATTCTGAAGGATTTTCGTATTGAATACCGATAGGGACAATCTTTACCCCCAGCTTCCAATTATTTTTCTCTTCGGCAGCCAATGCAATTCTGGCAAATCCTTTTTGCAACGGACGCAGCCTCCAGTGGTCATGATGATTACCTTCAGCAAATACTAAAATGGACTCACCTCGACTTAGTAAGGCTAAACACTCGGCAATTGTCTCATCATTTCTGCGGAGCGTATTAAACCCATCGCGAAAGCGAAAGACGGGCATCATTTTCAGCCAGGATAAAATTTTTCGCGCCCATGGTTTTTCAAATACATTCGCGCGCGCCAGAAACCACATGCTGCGGTGTGAGCTGCAGCACGCAACAACAGCATCTAAAAAAGCATTTTGATGATTGGCCACAAAAATCACCGGGCCATCCGGTACGTTTTTTTTATTGACGATTTGCCAGCGACTGAAATAAAACCAAAGTGCTACCCTGCAATATTGTTTGAGCGCCCAATAGAAAACTTCTTTCATTTTTTAGAAATGCTTTCCAACAGGCGCATTTCCACCAACTCAGGAAGATTTCGGTTCATCTTCAGAATTTTGATTTTGTAGGCACCCGCCACGAGCTCCTCTTCTTCTTTCAGATCAAATGGTTTGTTATGCAACAGTAATCCAGCAAGTGTTTCATATTCTTCCGATTCATCAAAAGGTGGATCGATGAGTTTGTTGATGTCGTGAATAGATGAGGTGGCGATGACCTGATATACATTTCCAGTTTTGGTCACAATTTGAATTTCATGATCGTGCTCATCCTGAATTTCGCCAACCAGTTCTTCCAGAATGTCTTCGAGTGTTACAATACCAATCGTTCCGCCATATTCGCTAATAACGATGGCCATCTGCACTTTCTTCTTTTGAAATTCGCGCAGTACGTGATCCACCCTTTTATTTTCTGTGATGAAGTATGCCTTACGCGCTATTTCCGATAATGGCTTTCCAGTTTTTTCAAGATAATGAAGCATAATATCCTTAGCGTAAAGAATACCGGTGATTTCGTCAAGGCTTTTATCAAATACCGGATAGCGTGAGTAACCTTCACGAAAAACAATTTGCACTGCCTCTTCAATGGGCGTATTTACATTAATGGCATTGATTTTTATGCGTGGCACCATCACTTGTTTGATGATGCGATCGTCAAAATCAAAAACATTTTGAATTAACTCGCGCTCACTGCTTTCAATAGCTCCGCCTTCTTCGCTTTCCGCGATAATCAATCGCAGTTCTTCTTCCGAGTGAATTTCGGTTTCGTTTGCTGGCCGGATTCCCAGTGACTTTAAAATCATATTTGAAAAACCATTGAGCAGCGAAATGAACGGCTTAAAAATGAAATAGAAAATTCGCAAAGGAATGGAAAGCGCGAGCGTAGTGGTGGTGGGGTAACGGATAGCAATAGTTTTCGGTGCCAACTCACCAAACACAATGTGCATGATGGTGAGCACAAAGAAGGCAACGGGCAAGGCAATAGTGTGTGCCATCTCATCGCTCAGGTTCAGGTTAAGTCCATGCACAATGCTTAGTATCATTCGTGATACAACATCTTCGCCTACCCAGCCCAACCCGAGGCTGGCCATGGTGATGCCTAATTGTGTAGCGGCAAGAAAACCATCCAGGTTGTCGATAATAATTTGAGCTGCGCGCTTAGAGCCTGTGCCCGATTGCACGGCAATCTGGGAAGACCGCACTTTTACGATCGCAAATTCAGCAGCAACAAAAAATCCGTTGAGGAGTACAAGGGCAATGGTAACAATTACTTCTATGGCCATAATGGACGCAAAGATAATTTATTATAGAAGATATTGAGAATTAGGGCATTTTGGTGGTGATCACTCCTTTGCAGCCTCATACTCCTTATCGATGAGTAAATCATCTCCGAGGGCGGCACTTACGGCAAGTTGGTCGCAGCGTTCATTTTCCGGATGACCGGCATGACCTTTTATCCACACAAATTTTGGTTTATACTTCCGATGAAACGGGATGTAACGCTTCCACAAATCCGGGTTAGCTTTTTTGTTGAAGTCTTTTTTCTCCCATCCCCACAGCCAGCCTTTTTCAACGGCATCCACCACATATTTTGAATCGGAATAAATCGTAACAGGATGTTCTGTGGTTTTCAATGCCTCCAATCCTTTGATCACTGCCAGTAACTCCATGCGATTGTTGGTGGTGAGGCGGAATCCTTCTGACAGTTCTTTCACTGCTCCTTTAAACTTTAGCACAACCCCATAACCCCCCGGCCCGGGATTGCCCTGTGCTGCACCATCGGTGAAAATCTTGATCATATTGGAAATACGTTGCTCTTGAAAATTTTCACGGCTATGGCCAGGAGAATTACACCAAATACTCTGCGCAAAACGGCAAAGCCTGATTTACCCACTACACGCTCCAGCCATGAAGACGATCGAAGCACCACGTACACTAAAATGAGATTAAGCAGAATACCCGCCAGCACGTTTGATTCTTGATACACTGCGCGCAACGATAGAATAGTGGTGAGTGTTCCTGCTCCGGCAATCAGTGGAAATGCTAAAGGAACGATTGATCCGGAACCTTTAGCGTCTGGATCATCTTTAATTAGTGTGATACCCAAAATCATTTCCATGGCTACAATAAAAATCACGATGGCACCAGCCACGGCAAAAGAGGCAACATCAAGACCAAATAATGTGAGTATCGATTGACCGAGATAAAGGAAGCCCACCATTAACAATGCCGAAATAATGGTTGCCTTCTCCGCATAAATGCGCCCTTCACGTTTTTTAATCAGGATGATAAACGGAACAGATCCGATGATATCAATTACGGAAAAGAGAATGAGGGATACGGAAAAGATTTCTTTTAGGTCGAACATAGTAGAGGTGGTAAGGTGCAAAACTAAAAACAAATGCCGGATTTCTCCGGCACTTGAAAACTAAACTAAACGGCAAATTTTAAGTAACCTATCTTTTCATCATATTATTCTTAAAGGCATAGCTGGCCACCTGGTACCAGGCGATCGCTTCATCGGTATTATTTTGGTTGGATGCCTTGTTGCCAACCGATAGATCTTCAGCAACAGCATAAGATTTTACAATTTGCTTTGGTTCGAGAATCACGAGGTTGTGGTCTTTCATAAATCCCAGTTGCTGATACGTGCTCACAAACACGCGATCGTTGTCTGCAGAGGATTCAAAAATATCAACCCCCAAAAAGCGACTGGTATAGTCGAAATCTAAAAGGCCGAGCAGGGTAGGGCCAACGTCTATTTGGCTCATCAATCGATCTACTCGTTGCGGTTTAATAAAGTTTGGAGCATACACAATCATCGGAATGTGATACTTGTCTACAGGCAGCTCTGTCTTACCTGCACTTGAAGCGCAATGATCAGCCACAACTACGAACACGGTATTCGCAAACCAGGGCTTCATTTTTGCATCCTTAATAAATTTGCAAATGGCATAGTCCGTATACTTCACGGCACCGTTGCGCCCGGTGTGCGAGGGGATGTCAATTCTGCCGTCAGGGTAAGTAAATGGCCGATGGTTAGTGGTAGTCATCACGTGCGCAAACACAGGCTTACCCTGACTAACGGTATGATCAATTTCTTCGATGGCAAGTTCAAACAAATTCTCATCGGCTACGCCCCATATATTTTCGTATGCGATTTTTTCATCTGGGATTTTCATTCGATCGTCCACTTCATAACTGTTGTTGGCAAAGAAGTAGCCCATGTTATCAAAGTATCCGTAGCCTCCATAAATAAATTTGCTTTCGTATCCTTTCTCGCGAAAGATGCTTCCCAGAGAGAAAAGATTTTCATTGTTCGGCCTGCGCACAATTGCCTGGCCTGGTGTAGGCGGAACACACAATGACAAAGCCTCCAGCCCACGCACAGTGCGTGTGCCGGTAGCAAAGAGATTGGTGAAGAGCATACTTTGCTCCGCCAGCATATCCAGATGTGGTGTGATGTTGTCCTCATTTCCAAAAGCTTTCATGAAGGATGCGCTGAAACTTTCAACACTGATCAAAACCAGGTTCAATTTTTTCTCCGGCTCCTCGTGGGCAATCTTTCTTTCCAAACTCATGGGATCATTGGAGGTGAACGAGGCCTCTTTTGTTTTTAGATGAGTGCGAACAATTCCAAAGGCTTTTTTTAAATCAATTTTTTTATAAAACTGATCGTAATCCAATTCGTTGTTTCGATAGGCTGCAAACAACTCGTATAACCCTGATCCACCAAGTTCATTAATATATGCATTAGCGCTGAAGTTGTGGAATTGATTGGATATCAGGAAAAATGAAAGCAGCGGAATGGCTAAGAATGATGCACCCCAAATTAATCGTTGGCGGAACGGAAGATGCTGGCTTGAAGTTTTTGAAACACGGTGACGAAGTAAAAACCCAATGAGCACCGATACCATAATCATAATGCCCACAATCCATTCAATAGGGTACGACTGGCGGATGTTGCCAATCACTTCTGTTGTGTAAACAAGATAATCGACCGCAATAAAATTGAAGCGTGTATTGAATTCATCCCAAAAGAGAAACTCGGCTGTGGCATTGAAAAACAGAATGAGAAAGTTAATGGCAAGAATAATGTGAATAGAAGTTCTGAATGCCTTTGAGCCAATCCAGCGATTAGGAATAAGAATCAGTAAAAGCGAAAAAGGAATCAGGTAATAAGACGCCATCACCAAATCATAGAAGAGGCCCGAGGCGAATGATCCCAAAATAAGCAAGATGGAAAATCCTATTTGATCAAACGAGTAAAGAAGCAGCAGAAAGCGTGTGATGAACGAGACACAAATGATCATCAGCAAGATCACGAAAAGCAGTCCGAAGCGATGCTCAATTTTTTGTTGAATCCATTTTTTCATTTTGTTACTTCTCTTTTAAAAATATATCTGGTATTGAAGTACTACCTGGTTTTTGCTATTACCTCTTGTCAGGTCTGATCCAGCTTGTGAATAGGTTGGCCGGATTTGATAATCAAGAGATAATTTACTGGAATGACCTTTCATTAGCCAATTGACACCAACATCATACACATTCATTTGCTTGTCCAGTCGATCGAAATTTCCACTCATTATGGAAGCGTACGGCATCAATGTTCCATTACCTTCACCCATCAAATCTTTTTTCAACAGGTATCCTGCCTGTGCATACATTACTTTTCCGGTTCCAAACATCGGAAATGCATTTCCCTGGCTTCCGGCCGGATAAACATTTGGTGGAGTGCTAACGACACCGCTGGCCGGATTCATGATGCCGTTGTAGCGCAAATAGCCTGGACCGTAATCAAGTCCAAAATATCCCGCATAGGCGTTGAATGCAGTTCCCTTTTCTGCATTTATAGGTGCATCATAAAATAGCGCAACCGACCAAAGATTCATGGCATGATAGGATGTGCTTATACCATCGGTAGTAGCGGTTGCGTTTTTCTGTGTGATAAATCCTGCCTCGAGATTTAGAATTTTTTTCTTGCCTAAATAAGTACCCGTCATATAGGGAGTGGTGTGAGATTCTTTATCGAAAAAATTCCACATGAAGAAGCCCTGATATTGCTTGTGATGTTGGTCAACTGCGAATGTTGCGTTGGACGAAAGTGTAGGTGCTGGCTGACCATTTGTAGTAACGGGGAAGGGATCACTGATCACCAATCGATAATCAAACTTTCCTAACTGTCCGCGTGCATACGTACTCAACTTCCTCGAGAACTCATCAGTTTGATCCACCGTTGCTTGTGCAAATACCGGCACATCCATAGTCATGATGGTGCCGATACTGGGCTGACTGAAACGAGAAAGCCCGTTGGTAATGGTAAGCCCTGTGCCAAGAATTAATGCTTCGCTGCCCTTTTTGATTTTGTATTCGCCTAAGGCGTCATGGAAGAAAACCTGCAGCTTGCGATTGCCGGCATTTTGCGATAAGTAATTGAAATTATTTTGTCCAAACTGGAAATAGAAAAAAACATGATCGGTGAGTTGACCAAATAATTGAAAGCGTGTGCGTCTTAATCCAATGTCAAATGTTTTTGATGTGGGATCACCCAACACCGTGGTGCCAGGATTGCTTTGATTTGCTCTTAGCCAAACCTGATTTAGAAAAGTAGCTTTAATAAAGCGACTTCCATCTTCGGTTAGCTTTATTTTGAGCTCTTCAATTTCTTTTGGCTTATCCTGTGCTTTGGTGGAGAACACAATGTTCGCCATCATCATCAGGAATAAAACTGTTTTTCTCATTTCATAAAACATTGATGAAGCAGTTTCCGGAATTTCCGGAAACTGCTTCAAGGATTTAAGCCGGTTGCGGAATGCCCTGCGTAATCAGTTCCACAAATTCTTCCGCAAACTTTGCTACATATTGTATTTCTGCTGACGACAATACATCGCGCTTCTTATAGAAGATGAGTCTGTTGCGATGGCACTCAATGTGCATCTCTTCACGATTTTCTAAAAAACGAATGATCGGCTCGGAGAAGAATGCGGTAATAGCCGCTTCGTTTTCGCTGCGCAGATAATATTTCTGAGAGAAATTTGGATAGGCAGCAAAGTCAATATCTTTTCCGCCCACGCCTTCAAATAATTTTGACCATAAGCCTTCGGGCTCCAACGCAAAATCAGGAATTAGTTTGTCTGTTTCAGAAACGTGTAGGATGGTGATGTGTGTATCTTCACGATCCTGCATAGCTCCTTCGGTGAGCGTAATATCCGACACATCGATTCTTGCCTGATCCGTGTATTTGGTGAGTACATTTTCTTCAAACAAAATCTTGTTTCCAATTTGAATTGGGAAGCCTTTATACTTCACCGCATTTTTTACACGCTGCGGATAAAATGCATATTCATCGCGTTCCGCAAAGTCGCGCAATTCTAACTGGCGCGGACTCAGTTTAAATTCCATCTTGCTCAGATTTTCAGGTGAAAACTTGCGGGCTGCCATGGGGTGATTGGAGAATGGCTTAAAGCGATCAAACCCGATAGCAGAGACGGAACCACCGGCATGAACTTGTTCATCTTCGATGTGGTGAATGAATTCCATAAAGCTGTGATCCAGCAAGTGAGCTTCTGTTAAATCCAAAGTGATTTTGCTACCGGGCTTAGCTTGTTTGAGCACTGCCTTGAAGCCGAGTAAGTTTGAAAAGAGTGCAGAGCCTTTGATCTTCACCAGGAAATCATCTCCGCGTTGTGCTGCTTCGTATTTTGCTTTGAATAAATTACTCAACGGCACACCGTTCAAAATGTGGAAGAACAGCTTGCACAAGATACCCGCGCCCACGCCAATCAAAAGATCGGTGGATACGGTAACGATAATTGTGATCACGAAAATTACCAATTGCTCAGAACCAATTTTATAGGTTTTGAAAAATTCGTTGGGCGATGCAAGGCGATAGGCAACGGCAATCAGCAAAGCAGCCAGTGCAGTATTAGGAATCATTTCAATTAC
Source organism: uncultured Cyclobacteriaceae bacterium (assembly GCA_966095315.1). GTDB lineage: Bacteria > Bacteroidota > Bacteroidia > Cytophagales > Cyclobacteriaceae > ELB16-189. The sequence continues at coordinate 74,743 of CBHTSG010000007.1, read as the reverse complement.
CGGAATGAATAACAGCATTGCTACAAAGAGGAAAAACCCGTGAAAGAAATTACTCCACCGTGTTCTTCCGCCAAAATTCACATTGGCCGAACTTCGCGCTACTTCTGAAATCATTGGCAATCCGCCCAACAATGCTGATACGGCATTGCCCGCACCCACAGCCACTAAATCTTTGTTGGGATTTGAAGTACGTTTCCATGGATCCAATCCATCAATTGCCTTCACGGTAAGCAACGACTCCAGGCTGTTGATGAATAAAAACATGAGCACATACTTCCAAAATACCATTGAACCGATGGCAGAGAAATCGGCATTGTAGTTTACCATGCCCCAAAAGTTTCCGATGGAAACCATATCAAACGCAGGTTCAGTGTGTTTGAAGTCCATGATCCACGCTAGCGGAATGGTGGTGAGTAATACAATCATGGGAGCAGGAATTCGCTTGATGAATTTTCCTTTCAGCAGCGGCAATCCAAAAATGATGGCCAGGCTTAGTAATCCCAAAAACGTTACCCGGTTGTCTTCATGAATAATGGAATCAGGAATCATTTGAAAAAGCTCCAACGGTTCTTTTCCTTTTAGCAATGCCGGATCGATTCCTAATAATATGTGAAACTGTTTGGAGAAAATGATCAACCCAATGGCGGCCAACATTCCGTGCACAGCTGAGTGAGGAAAGAAATCGCTGAGCGAACCGAATTTTAAGAAACCAAAAACAATTTGAATCAACGCTGCGATGACAATAGCTCCGAGGGCCAGATGCCAACCTTGCGCTCCACCGCCCATTTCGGTTACGGCTCCTGCACAAATCGTAATCAGACCAGCCGCAGGTCCTTTTATAGTTAAGCGCGATCCGGCAAAAATACTCACCACCATTCCACCGATCATCGCGGTAAGTACGCCCATGGCAGGTGGAAACTCACTTGCCTTGGCAATACCAAGGCTCAACGGCAACGCCAGCAGGAAGACCATAAATCCTGAGAGCGCATCAAATTTCCAATTCTCCTTTAGCCCTTCCAGGCCATCTTTCGGAATCTCTAATGTTTTCATATCTGAAATGTTGAATCGGCTTTCTTTTGTTCAATCAGAAATTTCCGACTTGTTTTTTTTCAATTAAGGTTCTCTGTTGTGAGAAATAAAAAAACAGGAGGTCACGCTTCAAATGGAAGTATGTACCCACACAGATAAGGAAATAAATTAAATAAGGTAGATGCAGTGGAGTTTGAATAGCGGAGGTTCCGTATCAAACTTAATGGCAGAGATTAAAAAGCTCTGGTACCGTGAAGGCAATAAATCATTTACTTGAAAAAAGGAAGAGACAATGTTGAGATCAAATAAAACTATGGGGTTTTTTTGATCCTCTTTGCTTTCTTCATTTTCAGTTAATTCTTCTCTGAAAAGCGAGTAAATAAAATTTTGGCCATGATCACCATCCACCAAATGGGTGGCAGATTTATCGCAAGGCTCAGCCTGGTTGGCCGCCATAGCGGCAGGAGCCAGAAACTCCAACAGGAATAAAAGGATTGCAAAAAGCTTCAATATTCTACTGTACCTCAATGCCATTGAAACGTGCATGTGATAAACAAAGGTTAGAATATTTTAGTTAAAAATCTATGACCCAGCCTATTTGACTTTTGCAAACGGTTGTTCGATAGGTGTAAGTTTATATCTGCTTTCGGGAGAATTTTAATTGAATAAGCTGCGTTTACTTCCTTGTACCCGGGTAATTTTTATTTTAATATCTTTGCTCACCGTGAAAAAGAGAGATCAACTGTTTATCCGATCCCTAGCCAGTTCCTTGCTGATCATCTTTCTATTCACCTCTCTGATCACCATTGCCTTTAATGCTACCCCCATTTGCAAATCGCAGCAAGGGGTTATTGTTACCACCAAAACCTCAGGCAATGCTCCCTCCGATTCACAACTACCTTATGAAGCAAAGGAAAAGGAAACGGAGGATCGTTCGGAAGATCGTTCTACTCATTTCCTTTACCCCATTACGCAGGAACTGTTCTCATCCATTACCGATGCGGGTGTAGCTATTTGCAGTGCCGGGCATTATGAAGCACGATCGGGATGCCATGCTTCAGCGCCACCCATTTATTTGACCAATCTCACACTGCTGATTTAAGTCTACATTTTTGTTGCCCATAGCGCTCAACGCTATGCTGCCTGCCTGCGCTCGTTTTCCGTGTAGGCATTTCTGATTTTGAACGTTTGTATTTTCAATTTTTTTCCTGAATGAAAACAGAGACATCATCTTTCGTGGAACATGAGGTGCTGCATGAGCTCAAACATTATTTGCCGGCACAATCTCCGCTGAAGGACTTTATACACCACAATACATTACACGCCTTTCAGAAAATGAAATTTCATGAAGGGCTCAGACATGCGTCTGAAATTCTGGGCTATCGCGTTAGCCTGTCCTTACACGAGTATCGCGAACTGTATGCGAATGGAAAGATTAACGCAGCGATTCTTTCTGCCGTAATTGCTGATACCAAAGGCGCAGCAGAAAAAGAACAGTGGCTGGAGAACTGCCTTCATAAAAAATATTCTGGCCATAATCTTCCAAGAATTGGTCAGCTGCGGGCGAACTGGAAGAAGCAATATCGAATGGATTTGGATTCGCTTGTTCATCCCATCTTATTTCGAATTCTGTGCAGTTACCTTGATCAGGGAATATCCATCTGGAATTTTCCGGCATCGCAGTCTGGCTTTCTCTCCTCTGTGCGCGAGATGGAGAAAAACAGCTTCACCAGTTTTTTCAGAACATCCCGCGCCAAGCAGCTATTGCTTCAGAACACTCTTTCCATTGCTGATCTGCTGAAGATTGTTGTTGGCAAGGAGGAATTATTTGAACGCTACTTGTATGATCAACAGTTTGCTCACCAGGGCTGGTCGGGCATAGTCTCGGTAATTGAAGATCAGCCGCAATCACTCATCGATCAGAAAAAGATTTCTATGCATGATTTAATTCATCTGGAGATGTTGCTCGAAATCGATGCGCTGGATTATCACTTCTCGGGAAAGTGGAAACCCTTAGGCGATAATCTCTTGGAAATGCCCTCTCGCTTGTTTGACCCTGTTCCGGAAACGGAATTACATCACGTACTAAGGTTATGGCAGCATGCGTACGAATGGAGTTTCTATGATCAGGTGCTGACGGGCATTCGATCGAATGGTGATCATCCTGCTCCATTAACTTCAGCTAGGACATTTCAGGCGATGTTTTGCATTGATGATCGCGAGTGTTCAGTAAGGCGTTACCTCGAAAGGTTTGATCCGAATTGTGAGACGTATGGCACACCAGGATTTTTTGGTGTTGAGTTTTTCTACCAGCCTGACCAAGGTAAGTTTTATACCAAATTGTGCCCAGCTCCGGTCACTCCAAAATATCTGATCAAAGAGGTGGGTACCCGCGAGAAGCGCGGAAAAGATGCACACTTTACCAAGCGATCGCACGGCCTGGTGCAAGGTTGGCTCATTTCACAAACACTTGGTTTCTGGTCAGCACTGCAGCTGTTCATGAATATTTTCAAGCCTACGATGAGCCCGGCAACGGCATCTTCTTTCAAACACATGGATAAGTTTGCACAGCTCACCATCGAAAATACAGATCCATCACATCGTGAAAATGATTTGCAGATTGGCTTTACTATTGATGAAATGGTGGTGCGCGTTGAAGCGCTCCTGCGAAGCATCGGGCTTATAAAAGATTTTGCGCCCGTGGTCTATATCATTGGCCATGGCTCCAGCAGTGTAAACAATCCGCACTATGCGGCCTATGATTGTGGTGCGTGTTCGGGTAGAGCAGGTTCGGTGAATTCACGAGTGGTTTGTTTTATGGCAAACCATCCGCAAGTGCGGGCAATCTTAAAGACAAAAGGCATTGACATTCCGGAAGGCACTCAGTTTGTTGGTGGCCTGCACGATACCACTCGCGATGAAGTTGTTTTCTTCGATGAGGAATCACTCACCCCGTACAACTTATCGATTCACAATGCAAATCTGGAAACCTTTGCCAAGGCGCTTGACCTCAATTCAAAAGAGCGATCAAGAAGATTTGTTTCTGTGGATACTAAAAAGGCCCCAGAGAAAATTCATGAAGATGTTCGCACACGTTCAGTGGCGTTGTTTGAACCACGCCCGGAGTTAAATCACGCTACCAACGCACTGTGCATTGTTGGCCAACGAGCAATTACAAAAGGTGTATTTCTTGACAGGCGTGCATTCCTGAATTCGTATGACTATACGATCGATCCAAATGGTGATTTGTTGTTTAACATCATGAAACCACTGGGGCCGGTGTGTGGTGGTATCAACCTGGAATATTTCTTTTCAAGAGTTGACAACCAGAAACTTGGTGCAGGCACGAAACTTCCACACAATGTGATGGGATTGTTTGGTGTGGCCAATGGAATTGATGGTGATCTGCGACCTGGCTTGCCAAGTCAAATGATTGAAGTGCATGATCCCATCCGGCTTATGATCATTGTAGAGCATTTCCCGGAAGTGGTGCTCAAAACGATTCAACGAAGCAACGATGTGTACGAATGGTTTATCAATGAATGGGTTCATTTGATAGCGGTTAATCCTGAGACAAAGGAATTTTTTCGGTTCAGAGGTGGTGAGTTCAAACATTATGAACCAGTGATTAATAAGGTAGATCATGTTGCTGATCTGGACCAACTGATTGAAACGCATGAGGACAATATTCCGGTAAGCTTAATTTCTTAATGACATGACGCTGTTTTTGAATTACTTCATACTGATTCCTTTTTTAGGATTTTTGCTTAGCCTTCTCATTCCGCGCAAGTTGGAAGATGTTATCTCCTGGTCGTCTTTCATTACGGTAGGGTTGCACTTCCTCGTGTTTCAAGGTTTCCTTGTGTACTGGTTTTTGCATGGCAGCCCTGTGCTTGACTTGAAGGACTTTGTGCTATTTCGCTCTTCCGGATATGAATTTTATATTGACTTTACTTTTGATCGGATTGTAGCGGTATATGTTTTTGTTGGTTCATTCCTTACTTTTTTGGTCACACTATATAGCCGATACTACTTGCATCGAGAGGCGGGCTACAAGAGATTCTTTAACACGATCTTGTTCTTCTATCTTGGCTACAACCTCATCGTGTTTTCCGGAAACATGGAAACACTCTTTATCGGCTGGGAAATTTTGGGGATATCTTCTTTTCTGTTGATTGCATTTTACCGCGATCGCTATCTGCCTGTGAAAAATGCGGTAAAGGTTTTTTCAATCTATCGCATTGGTGATGTAGGTCTTTTATTGGCCATGTGGATGACGCACCATTTGTTTCATTCCAACATCACCTTTATGAAGCTGAACAACTATGAACTTGTTCACGAACATTTGCAAAGTCATAGTTGGATCGGAATCTTTATTTCACTGATGATATTACTTTCCGCTGCCGCTAAATCTGCGCAGCTTCCTTTTTCATCGTGGCTGCCACGCGCCATGGAAGGCCCAACTCCCTCCAGTGCAATTTTTTATGGATCGTTGTCAGTACATATTGGTGTGTTTGTGTTGCTTCGCACATTTCCGTTTTGGGAGCATCAGTTATCCGTAAGAATCATCATTGGTCTATTAGGCCTTGCCACCAGCATTGTTGCCACGGGAATAGCGCGTGTTCAATCCTCAATCAAAAGTCAGGTTGCGTATTCGTCCATTGCTCAAATTGGATTGATATTTATTGAGGTAGCCGCTGGGCTTGAGATGCTGGCCTTAATTCACTTTGCCGGAAATGCTTTTTTAAGAACTTACCAGTTGCTGGTTTCTCCTTCCGTAGTTAGTTACCTGATTCGTGAGCAGTTCTATAATTTTGTTCCGCGCAAGCAAACCATTGAAGACTCTTTTCCTAAGCGAATTGAATACTCATTCTACATTCTATGTCTGAAGGAATGGAATCTTGATTCGTTCATGTATAAGTATTTGTGGAATCCTGTGAAGTGGGCAGGAAGAAAATTGGATTTTCTCACCACACGCAAAGCAATCATCTTTTTTATTCCTACTTACCTCCTCGGAATAGTTGCTCTTTACTCAGAGAATTCAATCCCATCTTCCGTTAGAGATGCATTACCATTCGTATTCTCCATGCTCGGGTTAGTGATGGTATTGAAATCGTTTACCGAGCGCATTCATGCGCGCCTCAGCTGGGTGCTGATTATTTTAAATCACTGCTGGGTGGCGCTTGCCATTCTCTTCAATGAGCATTTTGATTTGAATGAAGTAGCACTGTACCTCAGTGGAATTTTGGTAGCAGGTGTAATCGGTTACTTCACGTTGCGGAGACTGAAGTACCTGGAAGGAAGTATTGATCTGGATCAGTTTCACGGGCATTCGTACAAGCATCCGAAATTGGCAATTGTGTTCCTGCTGGCATGCCTTGGGGCTACGGGTTTTCCGTTGACGCCAACATTTATTGGCGAAGATTTAATCTTTAGTCATATTCATGAAGATCAGTTGCCACTCGCATTTTTTACTTCGCTGAGCTTTATCATAGATGGTTTAGCGATCATTAGAATTTATGCAAGGGTATTTTTGGGTCCTCACGCCAAATCGGTGTACGAGATGGCCTATCGTTCATCCTGAGAAATAAGATAAGTTTAGTTGGAGGGCGGGCCAGAAATGGCCTGCTCTTTTTTTAGTACTGCCTCAGGAAAGCCATTAACCGCTCAATTTCTTCTTTCTTAATGGCAGGGAAGTTGGCAATTCTAAAAGTCGTTGCTTTTAATTCTCCATAACCTTCACCCAATAGAATATTTCCGTGCTTCGCATCCTTTTTTATTTTGGATAACAGGCCCGTATCGCCCGTAATGGTTAATACGGTATGCGATTGAGTGCTTGCCACGGTGGGTAAAAGGTTCAGGCTTTTATGCTTGCTGAAGAACTTGGTCCATTTCTTCTGACGGGTAACAATTTTTTTATGAATCACTTTTATGGAAGCCTGATCTTTCATCACTCGCATGAGCAGGTAAATCGCCAACACATTAGGGGTGAAGGGTGTTTGCCATTTCTCCATCATGGAATTAACAAAATCAAGACTGTTGTAGTGATCACGCTCGCCAATGGATTTAATTTTTTCGATCGCTTTGGGTGAACAGATCATTACCGCTAACCCTGCCGGAAGGCCAAAGCATTTTTGCACTGAAGCAAACCAAATATCTGCAGAAGCATAATTCAAAATAATGCCACCCATGGATGATGTTGCGTCTATTGCCAGAATTGCATGTGGATTTTGTTCTTTGATTTTTGTGATAATATCATTCGTAAGCTGCGTGCCGTTGGATGTTTCGTTTTGCGTAACGCAGATCACATCACTTTCAGGAAAAACTAAGCCGGTAGTCTTGAGTGTTTCGTTTACACTGAAGGTGAGGTTTTCTGAATTCTTTTTAAGTCGCTTGGTATAGTCAAACCATTTTTGACCAAAGGCTCCATTGTAAATGTGTGTGCTTTTCGAAACGATGAGTGATTGCGCAATCATCTCCCAACATTCTGTGGCAGAGCCGCTAAAGAGAATGGTGTATTCTGCCGGTATTTTTAATTTCTTTTTGACCAAGTTCACAGTGCGCTCCATCATCTTCTCAAACTCCGGGCTGCGATGGTTTAGGCTAAGAATACCTTTTGTGTAGGCTTCTTTTACATATTTCGGAATCGCTGCGTAAACTTTTGATGGGCCCGGGTAAAAACTAATCATAGCTACTGTTGAATGATGGAATGGTATAACGTGTTGCTGATGTACGATGTTCTGCTCGCAAATTTTTGATTCACTTCAAGCTCTATCCCAAGATACTCGGCATCAGAAAACCGGGTTCTCAGATAAGTAGTAAAACCATCGTCAATTCCCTGATAGGGTTCATTGAGCCGGGTCAATAGTTCAGGATTAGATTTTTCAAGCGTTTCTTTTACTCTGGAGCAAAAAAAAGTTTCCTGTGTTCGAGAAGGATCAAATAGTAACCCAATATCTACGTTACGCTCTGCCCCATTCCAAACAGGAGTGAAACTGTGAATGGAAAGATGCAAAACCGGCTTAGGACTTTTTTGGATGAATGTTTCTACCGGACTTCGATAAGGAAGGTACAAGGAATTGATCAGAATTTGTTTTTCAGATTTAGAAAGCAGCCTGGTGAAATCAGAAAAAAGTTCATGATGATGCAACGAGCGATTTGGTTCTATCAGCAAACGCGTAATAGGGTAGTATGCTAATGGAGCCAGCAGAAGTTGCGCAAGGTTCTCTGCAATGTCTAATGCACTGGGATCCCACCCTTTGTGTGTTTGTAAAATTTCCTCATTACCCAAAAAACACTTTAAGTATTGATCCGGAACCTGATTACCGGCATGTTCGCAGGTAATAATGATCGTCATTGACATTAGGGCAAGAACATTTTATTCTGAGCCAAACATCCGCACAATTGGCGGTATACTTTTCTGATGGAGTCTATGGATGTGTTGCCATTCAATGATTTTATAATTCGTTCTGCAAGCGTTCCTTCTTTCAGGATCACCAATAGTTCAGGCGTCCATTTTTCAAGGGATCCTTTCGTGATTAGTTTTGAAAGAACAGTTTCCCATACCTGCCTGGCAGTAGTCTGCGATGCGGTGATGCCAAAAATGTTCAGGTATTCCGCATTGTCAAAAACTGCTTTTGGGCCTGTGGCGATTGCCTTGTCTAATAACTGAACAAGCGGCTCAGTCTTCCATTTCATCTGCTCTTCGAGTGAAATAAATTTTTCAGCACACAATGCCTTAATGGTTTCGATAACCAACGTGATGATGGCCATATCCGCAGTTGGGCATTCCTGAATATCCATGATTCGTATTTCGATGGATCCGCGATCAAAGCGAGGAATGGCCCCGCGCGAGTTTACCCAAATCGGATTTAAAATTTGTTCATGATCGAAGGGAGCAATATCGGCCTTGATTTTTTCGTAGATGGTATTGACATAATTCCGTTTCGAGAAAATAGCTTCGGGCACCACCTTGCCCGTTATGGATGGAATACGCGCCTGATTGGTTTTGTAAAAATTCAACCGTGTATCCAAAAAACCTGACAGCGTTGCATCCAATATCGGAGAACTTGCGCAGAGCGCAGGAAGAAGCGGAAGCACAATTCGAACAGCGGCATGCAGCTTTGCGAATTCCTCATCATCATAAAAAGGTAAATTGAGATGTGTACTTTGCAAATTAGACCAACCATGTCCACGGCAATCAAAAATTTTGTTGTAAATCTCGTAAACCTCATTGCTGTCGTGCGGCCACAGTTTTGTCTCTTTCAGCGGATTCATTAAAGGATGTGCCGCAGAAGGCATCAACATTGCGTGATGTTTATCAAGGATTGCATTGATCAATCTCACATTTTCAGCAAAGCCATTTTCCAGCGCATTAAAATTTAATTCTGGTTTTGTTGATTTTAATTCAACAACGTGCAAAACCAATTCATTGGACCATGTCACGATTCCATTTTCAAAATCACTACCATATTCACCCAGCTGATGCTTGAGCAATTCATCGGTAATGGGCTTAACGGCCAGCGTATCCTTATCAACAATCATGTACTCCAACTCAATTCCAAAACCCTGGAAGAGGTGGTAACGGGATGGCTGTGTCATTTCTCGAGTTTAATTTTATTTAAAAATACCTCCATCACAATGGAGTACAATTTGTCTTTTAAAATTTTGTCTTCAATGCCTGCATCTATGTTTGGATTGTCATTGATTTCAATAACATAAAATCGTCCGTCTACTTCTTTCATGTCCACTCCGTACAAACCTTTGCCAATAAGCGATGTTGCTTTTAACGCTGTCCTCAGCAAGCCAGAAGGAGCCTGATCAACCGCAATGGATTCCACCTCACCATCGCGCGAAGCTTCCTTGTTGGCGCTCCAGTTTACAATTTGCCAATGTTTGGAGGCCATGAAGTATTTACACACATAAATCACCTGGCCGTCAATAATTCCGACTCTCCAATCGAATGGTGTGGGCAAAAATTCCTGGGCGATCAGTAAGTCCGATTTCTCAAACATGCTGTCACGCACCTTTTTAAATTCTTCCAGGTTGTTGATCTTAAATACGCCCTTGGAGAAGGCCCCATCAGGTTGTTTCAGAATAAACGGAAACTGCATTTTTACCGGGAGTTGTTCGCAGTTATCTTCTGTGATAACAAATGATTTTGGAGTAAGAATTTTATTCGTGTTCAACAACTCGTGCAAGTATACCTTGTTGGTACACTTTAATATTGAGGTTGGGTCATCAATCACTGCTAATCCTAATGATGCAGCTTTTTTTGCAAAGCGAAACGTATGATGATTAACATTGGTTGTTTCGCGGATGAAAAGAGCATCGTATTGAATGAGCTGGTCAAAATCATTTTTGGTGATAAACTCAGTATTAAATCCGGCTTCGAGCGCTGCTTTATAAAAACGTTTCAATGCCCGATCATCGGAAGGTGGATTCGGATCTTCGGGATTGACAAGAATTGCGAGATCATATTTCTTTCGATCGTGTTTGTAATCCCTTCTGCGTAAAAAATATTTTTCAAGCGCACTCGCTAATAGTGGCCTATCCATTTCGGGAACTTCATTAATGCTGATGGGCTTTAAACTCGTGAGTACCCATTTATTTTTTTTCGAGAACACTGCCCGAAGCGAGGGTGCCTGCACCAACTGAAAAAGCTGACTCGCAAGCTTGTTTAAATTTTCTGATTTTGTGGAACCAAAATAGATATTGAATTCAATGCGATCGTATGGTTCATTTTTGAAAGTAGTTTGTATGAGGGCGTCAAAATCAAGTGAGTCATCCCGCAAGATGGACGGAAATCGCAAATCTTGAATAGTGGAAACACCGGGCAAAACTTTATGGCCTCGCGCTTCGGCTAATAGCGAAACATAATAGCCTTCGCTTTGGTATTGATAGGATTTGCAAAGGTTTAATACTTTAAGATTTTTTACCGATTGATACGTTTCATCAGAGATGTATTGGTCTGGTGTGATGACATCAACATCCTCTAGACTGAATTTCCAGGTTTCCGGTTTTTCAACAATGATCAGCTTCGGCATGTTATTTCGGTTCGATTACCAATAGGTTTGCATCATAGGTCACAATTCCAAGCATGATGCTATTGATCAGCCGATCGAAGGTGACACTGTAATACTGACTTTTCAGCGGATTAGGATTCATGGGATCGGCAAGGTAAACCATGTTAGTCGCTTCATCGAAACCATTGATAATCACGAAGTGGCCTGCGGGCTCTCCTTTGATACTGTCAAATCGATTATTGGATGGTATTTCGCGTGGCGTTCCATACAAATAGGTAGCGCTGAGTCCCGTGAGGATAGGGGTAGACTGCTTCAGGTATTTTTTTATGAGCGCTTCATCGAGCTCTGTTTGAAATACTTTGCCACCGGCTTCAATAAATTTTATATATGCTTTCGATGCCACCTGTAATTTCTTGCTTCGAAATTTGTAGCGCATTTGCTTTTTCAAATTTTGAATCATTTTGCTTTGCGAAAGTTTGAACCAGGATGGATCGAACACGGTAAGATTATACGTATAAATGTGTGCTTTGAAACCTCGCTTTAGAGCGTGATTGCCTAACATCACCGCAAGGGTTCCACCCGTTTTTAAACTTTTCACTTCATTGATTACCTCGCGCAGGGAAATCGGATCATTATAATATTGATATAATGCATGAAGGCATGTTGGTCCGCACGTTACTTCATCGGGCTGAGCTTTTATATCGAAATTGAGAAATAGTGCGTGGCGTTGTGTCATCCCGGAAATAATTTTGAAATCAGTAGGTCGAATACTTCAACGAGAATCAGCGCAATAATGATCCACTCCAGAATACTGCTCTCGCGCTGATGTGATATTTCTCTAAACACACGCAGGTTATTGTCAATGATTTTCAAGGTGTATTCAATTTCACTAAAACGAACTTTCAGGTCGTAATATTTGATGAGCCCTTGATGAAGGCGATCTAAATATTCATCGTCCCAAACCTGTTCGGGTGCATCGAAGATGTAAATATTATCGGCAATGTCATTCTGAGTATTTAATGCTCGCCCGATGAATTTCATCATATTCGTTCTGGATATTTTTAATTTGCCGGTGGTTTCAAGATTATTCGCAAATCCTTTTATTTCCGTAAGCAGATTATCTGAAGCATCGTGATAAAAATCCAACGCAACGGACTGGGCCAGGTTGAGCATGGTGATTTGAATGACTTTGGAATCCAGCCGATCAACCACTACCTGATTAAACTCAAATTTCAATTCCGAAGCAGGCTCCACCGTGATTTCGTGCAGATCACGCATCCAATTTGCTACCGGACTTTTTAGAAAGGAGTGAATTGTTTTCACGGTCAATTTTACCTCATCTTCTGAATGACCAGAAAATACAATCACTCCATAATTAAAGTAGTATTGGTACTTGTTGGAGCCAAATCCGTAAAACAGTTCCGAAGAGGAATCGGAAACGGGCTTCAGGTCAAGGAATGCTTTAATGCCCTTGAGATCCAGTTGATTGGCAACCCGCACGGCCGAAAGTTGAATAACCTTTTCCATACCTTCTATCCCAAATTTAACCTTTATATCATCCTTTGGAAATTTAAAATCCGATCAAAGCTGTATAATTGTGGCCGAATTAAAATTCTGTATTTCATGAAGCAGTCGTTGGTTTTAATCTTTTGTTTGGGATTGGTTTTTAATGGTTTTGGATGGGGCGCCACAGGCCATCGCACGACTGGTTATATCGCTGAGAAATATTTGAATGCGAAGGCCAAGAAAAAATTAAAGGCATTATTGAATAATCAATCGCTTGCGATGCTTACCACCTGGATGGACGAGATCAAATCAGATTCACTCTATGATCACATGGACGACTGGCATTGGGTTACGGTGGAAACCGGTCAAACCTATGAGCAGTCGAGAAAAAATCCGAATGGAGATATAATTATGACACTGGAGCGTGTGATTGGTGAGTTGAAATCAAAAAAATTAACTCGCGAAAAAGAGATTGAGGCAATTAAAATACTCCTTCATCTGGTGGGTGATATTCACCAACCGTTGCATGTGGGCTGCTGTGATGATAGCGGTGGAAACAAAGTAAGAGTGAAATGGGCACGCAATGACTCCAACTTGCACAGCGTGTGGGATAGCAATATGATTGATGATACGAAGCTGAGCTACACCGAACTTGCGCTATCATTGGGTACACCCGATAAAGAGACGATCAAAAAATGGCAAGCAGCTTCAGTGCGCGATTGGTCAATCGAATCGATGGGTTTGCGTAAGCAAGTTTATGCAATAGGCGATGGAAATCTGGGATATAAATATTCTTACAAAAATTTTTCAACGGCAAAGCAGCGTATGTTGCAAGCGGGTATCCGTTTAGCTGGTGTGCTTAATGCTATTTACGGTAAGTAGGTTCTGTTGTTATTAAGCTAGCGGTTCAACTATGAGTGAGCAGCCCAACAATCCACTGCATGGCAAAACCCTTGAGTTCATTTTGACTTTTCTGGTGGACAAGTATGGATGGGAAGAATTGGGCGATCGCATTCCCGTCAATTGCTTTCGTCACGATCCAAGTATCAAATCGAGCCTTACTTTTTTCAGAAAAACACCATGGGCAAGAAAGAAGGTAGAAGAACTGTATTTACAGTCAATTTAGAATTGATCAATTTTTTGAAGTTACCGACTTACTTGATTTTAAAGGGTAGTGAAACTTCAAGTTTCTCCCAGCGCACTACTAATTCGCCAGCACGGTCGCCTTCTTGTTCGATAGAGTAGGTCAGGCGTTCAGTGTGGGGTTCTTCTGTTTCGGGTTCTACGGTCATTCTCACGATGTCATCTTTTGGATCGTATTCATCGGTAAGATGCTGCTCCCAGTTTTTATTGATAATGAATATCCATGTTTCCTTTCCAGGAATTGTGAAAATGGCATACTTCCCGGCAGGAATTAGCGTTCCATTCACTTCAAAGTCCTTATCGATTTCAAAAGAAGTGGCCCTGTGGGCGCCTGTTACCCAAACCTGATCCAGCGGCACCAACCCTCCCCAAATAATTCGGCCACGCACACCCGGTGAATGATAGTTGATGCTGATATGGGCATCTCCAATCATTGCATTTTCTTCTTTGGGTATGCTTTTTTTAATGGTGTCCACAACGATAGAGCCTGGGTCACTAGCTTCACTGGTTTCTTTTTTAGTCTGGCAGCTGCAGAAGATAATTACCGAGAGAGAGAAGACAATCAAATATTTCATGCTTATAGAGATATTATTTCATGTGTGAAAATACAAGAAACTATTTTTGTTTGACATAAAAATTTAACTTGATGTTTTAGAAAGGCTCCTAATAATTTAATAATGAAGCAAGAGCACTGGTCACGATTTTGGATGGAAGAAAAGGATGCTTTTCATGACATTATGAAGCTCAGTACTTCTGTTTTTGCCCAACGATTAGATGATTACTTCCATTTCAATAAATCTCAACATGTTCTTGATTATGGATGTGGGCCTGGGTTCTTAGTTGATTACATGGCGAAGCGAGGGGTTCAGCTATCGGGCGTAGATATCAACCAATATTATCTTAATCAGTGCATAGAGAATCATCCTGACGGTAATTTTTTCTCTATCACCACAAGCGTTCAAAACAACAAGAAGATATTTTCTGATCGATTGGGTGACCAAAAGTTCGATTACATTATCGTATTGAGCATTGTGCAGTACTTTGATAATGACGATGAACTTAATGAGGTGATCAAAATGTTAAAAACCTATTTAACACCGGGAGGCAAGATTGTAATTGCTGATGTAATTAGTTCCAATACGTCTTCAGTTATGGATGGGCTAGCACTATTATATCACTGTATCTTTTCAGGAAGGATTTTAGAATTCATTAAATTCATGCGCTACTTGTTTACTTCCAGTTATAGTGTTTATTCAAACCAAATCAAGTTGAAACAATTTTCTGAGCATGTGATCAATGAAATTGCAAGTCGGTGTGAAATGACTTCAACTAAGGCAAGGGGTTTAACGATTCATCCAACCAGAGACACCTATATTTTTCAATGAAGTGCTTGTTGCTCCTTGCCGGAGAATTTACCAATGAAATCTTTTATCGTGGAGAATTGGTATCCTTCGCTCATCATCCAATCCAGCAGTAACTCAAATCGTTCAATCATATCACTGCCAGTATTTTTTTGGATTAGCTTCGGTAATCCATATTGGTTATGAAGATCGGTGAACTCCCACGGATGAAAATAGATGTTTAGATAGTTGCCCGGTTTGAAGGACCGTTGACAGCAAAGCTTATAAAACCAAAGAGGGAAGTGATGGAATGCTAGCCAGAATAAGGGCACGCGAAGGTAAGGTGTTACCGATGCAGGCAGTTCCCAAAGCGTGTCTGATCGGAAAAACAGCCGTGGTTTTGCGAAGTGATTATACCTGCCCGGAATGTACGTTGGGTTGAGCGATGAATCATAAACGTAACCGGCATTGCTGATGGCTTGTAAATCCACCGGCATCATTCGCGGCATTCTAAATCCAACGATTTTTTGATTCGATAGTTCTTCAAGTCCCAACCGTGATTCCATCAAATGCTTTTCCTCAAACTGAGAGTGAAAGTAACCATGCGATGCTAACTCATGACCGCTTTCGCAAAGCTTGGTAATTAATCTTTTTGAATGCGATGCAAATGTATAGGTGGAAAAGAACGTTGCTTTGATATTTCTTCTATCGAGGAGATCTAGAATGACTTCACTTCCTTTTTGCGAAACTTCTATCTGCTCTTCAAAAGGTATTGAAAAGTTATGTTCGAAGGGCACATCAAACTCTTCCAGATCGAAAGATAAAAGAATTGTTTTCATCTAGGAGTCTGTCGTATTGCCCCATAATTGGAGTCCTTTACAAAGTAGAGCGGCCGCTGTTTCGATTGAATTACTAATTTACTAATGTATAAACCGATAATTCCAATCATTAACAATTGAAGGCTTCCAAAGAAGATTATGGTAATCATAATGGATGTCCATCCCGAAACGGCACTTCCGATGACGTAACTGATAATTGCGTAAGGAATAAGCATCATCGAAAACAAAAAGAACATAAGCCCGATATACACAACAATTTTCAAGGGTTTTGTGCTGAATGAGGTTAATCCTTTCAGTGCGAAGGAGATCATTTTTCCCAAAGAGTACTTGGTCTTACCCGAATAGCGATCATTAGGAGTATACTCAACAGCGGTCTGCTTAAATCCTGCCCATTTGACAAGCCCTCGTATAAATAATTCACTTTCCTTCAGTTGTGAAAATGCTTCAACAACATTTCTGCTGATCAATCTGAAGTCTGCAGTTCCTTGTTCAAGTTTTAAATCAGAGAATGTATTGTGTAAGGAATAGAATAATGAAGAAGTCCTGCGTTTGAACCAGGAAAGGTCAGTTGAATCTTTTCTAATGGTATACACCACATCGTAGCCTTCTTCCCATTTTTTGATTAACTCCAAAATTACTTCGGGCGGGTGTTGTAAGTCGCAATCCATAGAAATCACGCAATCTCCTTTGGCATAATCGAGGCCTGCCTTTAATGCATTTTGATGACCAAAATTTCTAGAGAGCTGGATGTAGAAGACGTTTTGATTATGACCGGAAAGTTCTTTTAATTTTTGTAGCGTGAAATCGGAACTTCCATCATCAATGAAAATGTACTCAAAATTATAGGCAGGGTTGTTTAAGGATTTTTTTAACGATAGGAATAGTGGATCAATATTGTTAAACTCATTATATGCAGGAATAATTATAGAAATTGTAGCAGGGTTACTCATCAGATCAGATTATAGCTTGTATAGTACAAATTCTTCAGAGTCATATAATTTTTCTAGTGTCAACTCAGTTTTTGACATTTTATCAAAATTCAAGATAAGAATGAATTTACATCCTTTGGCCTTTATGTCAGCAATGATCTCCGGGGTATTTAAGTCTGCGTTTGAAAACCCCCAACCCTTCCTATGCGCAAAATACATGGCTGTAGGGTCATGTTGTGAGTTACTATTAATGGCAATTAGGTCTTGAGAGGCAACACCATTATTATTTAAGATAGTCTCAATTTGAAGGTATGGCTTCATTTTTTCCCTAATGGTAAATACATGTGCCTGATTGGCTATCCCTTCAATGGCGATAATGCTGATAAGTAGAAATGCCCATTTCGATTTTAATTTAGAGACGCCCATTCCGATTATAAATGCCATTGAGGGAACAAACATAATTGGGTAATAAGCGTTGACGTAAAAGCCCCACCCTGAGACAAGAACGACACAAAAGAAAGATAAGAATGGAACGATGAAAACAATGAGTGCCTGTTTATCTTTTCCTGAAATGATAAGATAAAGAGCCACTAAGAAGACTATGAAGCCAGAGTATTTCAAGGGAGTTTCATAAAATCGCTTCAGGGTTATTTCCCAGTTTTCGATAAGTTGGCGGATTCCATCCAAAACTGGTTGGCCCATAAAAAAATGAGTACCAAAATCATATTTCAAATTGAGATAGGGGACCCAGTAAAAATACCAAGAAAATACGGTCGCTATAATCATACTTGAACTAATGATCAAAGCAAGCTTTCTTTTAATTCGATAATTACTTGATAACATCGGTACTATTAATACCGTTAGTAAAGTGGCTGCGGATATTTTAGAAAGGCACCCTATTGTTGCAAGAATTAAAAAAGAAATTAGACTCTTCAAGTTTCCGTTTTCAAAATACCGGAGAATTTGATTGATGCTGATAATACAAAGAGACGCTGCGAAAATGTCCGGAATTGTTATTCGGGAGTATGCAAACCACATTGAAACCAATAATACAATTGTTGATATGAATGCTGGACGCCCACCAAAATATTCTCGTATAGTTTTGAAATAGTAGTACGAGGCTATAGATGATAGAATGAGATTGATTAGCCTGCCGAACCAATCATGAAACCCAAAGGGTAGTGATAATAAATAAATCAAATAATTTAGGATGGGAAATTCACAGCCAACAATTCCAGACTTTTCCCCAGCGACATCGACAGTAGGATAAAGAATGTTTGAATTGTGTTCGTAGAAATTTCGTGCTATCATCAATCCATCACACTGTCTCCACGTTGATGCGCCTTCAAGCGGTGGGTTTGTGATTCCGTAAAGTCTCACAATAAAAAAAAGCACAATCCAGAAGCGTATGTCAGAAATGTAGGATTTCCAACCGAAGGCAGGGGAGCTCAGCACAGGTTTAGGTTTTTGTAAATATGCTAAGGAATTTGTCGCTCTGAAATAGCAGTTGAATTTTTTTTGTTTCGAATTAATTTCCCGATAAGGGGACAGCCACCACCTCGATAGTTTTCCCTTTGCTGTTTGTCCAGGCCAGAATCAAATTCTCTTTTGTAGCGGTCATTTGAGGAAACCCGCTGGAACGCGATTCTGATGAGGCTGCAATGGTAAAGGCAGATTCTTTTCGTCCGTCAGGATATACTTTGGCTACCTTTATTTCAGGGCCTTCCATCCAGCTTACAAAAACACTTTTATCATCCAGCATTACTAAATCCACCCGCCCAATGGCATGACCCTCATCAATTTGAATAGCGTTGCTAAAAGTTTCCCCACTGTTCGCAGAGAAAATAACTTTTACTTCCGATTTCTTATCGCGCATTGAAAACCACGCGATAGCAACGGTACTGTCTTTAGCGTCCATTCTTGGGCCATTAACCGGGCAACCTTCTATTTTCCAGTTGTCGGTATAAACAGGCTTTGGTGCTGTCCAGGTACTATCGATTAACCTGACAATAGACATATCTCTGATTTCATCATCTGAGCGATCGCGGTAGATCACAACAGGGCCTTCGCTTGTCAGCACAGCGGCTGTTTGACAGCAATCGCACGTGCGATTATCCAGCTCCCATTCCTTCAGTTTTTTTCCGTTAGCATCAATAATGGCAGCACGTAAACTCATCTGACCATGATGACCTTCGTGTTGCTCCATGCCCTCCATTACCGTATTACGCCCATCGAGCCAAACGATGAGAAAATTTTCTTCGTACGGAAGAAGTGAAACAAATCCATGCTCAGCTTGCTTTGCATCATCGTGGATTGTTTTCGGTTCAGTCCATGATTTTCCATTATCGGAATGAGTTACCTTTACATCATAAGCATAGGTGCCATCGCCACTTTTATCCAGAACGTGAGCAATGTAATGATCTTTGTTTTTTGAGATCATGGGATAGTCTGCCCAATTGACAAACCAATTTGAATCAGAGGCGATGGTAACCGGGGTGGACCATTCAGCTTCCATTAGTTTCGAAAACTTAAGAGCGTTTAGTTCTTTTCCTTTTTCAATCCATGAAAGGTAGACATCACCGGCAGCATCCCTGTAGAGATACGGTTCACCGCTGGGTGCCGTTGCAGGTGAGGGTAATGTGTTTATGGAAACTTTAGATTCAATATTTTTTTGGGTACAGGCGCTGAACAAAATAAGAGCGATAAGAGAGGATAGAAATTTATTCATTAGTGGTGTTTTCAATGATTTGTTTAATGATTTCGATATTGGCTGGGTCATTCCATTTGCGAAACCCGCTCTCTGAAAATTTTATTTTTCCATTCTTGTTGATAATGTAGGTCGTTGGCAGCACCTGAATGTTTAAATCCTCTAGATTGGTGACCTTTACAAAATTCAGGTCGAATTTATTTTTTTCTTTAAAGCTCACAATTCGTTTAGAGGCTTCGTCTGAAGCAAAAAGGAATATGATATCATTTTCCTGGAATTCATTTTTTGCCCGAGCGATAGAGGGCATTTCTTCAATACAAGGGCGACACCACGTTGCCCAGAAGTTTAGAAAAATAGTTTTTCCGGAATACTGTTTCAAATCAATTGGCTCTCCATTCAGATTGGTAAGTTTGATGGAAGTCAAAATATCCGCCTCAGCGGCCTGCTCTTGTGCTGCGTTATTTTCTTTGGTTGAGCAATCGATGCTCAAGATTGAAAGAAGTAGTGGTATAAAAAATTTCAGCTTCATTTAGCAATTCTATAGTCTGATTCTCTTTTAAATTATTTCATAGTTGAGCATCATGCCATCGTCTTCGTGTTCAAGATTATGGCAGTGAAACACAAACTTACCGCGATACGATGGAAAGGTCATAATCACACTGACTTTTTCTTTTGGCATTACCAATATCGTATCCTTCCATCCTTTTTCATAAGCAAAGACCTGATTGCGACCACCCTGCCTACTCAGCACCTGAAACTGAACACCATGGATGTGCATCGGGTGAATTTCATCTCCGGCAAGATTATCAAATTCCCAAATTTCTGTTGAGGATGCATTCACAGTAAAAGCAGAATGATCATTGTCATAAATCATTCCATTTATGCCATGCTTACTTCCACCGCCATGCCCCCCCGAACCACCAACTAAACTTGAGATTAGCAGCGAACGAACTAAGGTTGCTGAGGATGGTGACAAGGCTGTGATGTTGCTGAGCCTTGAAGGAACAGTGAAAGCATCTGAAGATTCTCTATCAATTTTGAATTTCATGATCTTGAACTCTTGCCTGCCCTGAACATTGAATTGACTGAACTTAAAGCTTTGCAGAAAGACCTCACTTCCCACTGATGCATTTTTAAAATTAACAAGAATATCGGCACGCTCACCTGGCCCAAGCATCAATGTTGACAATTGTTCAGGGGCACTCAACAGCCCACCATCTGTACCGATCAGGTAAAATGGTTGCTGATTACTAAAACCTAATTGATAAACTCTTGCCGTAGAACCATTCAATATTCGCAGTCGATACCACCTTTTTTCAACAGAGAGAAATGGAGCATGATTTCCGTTGACTAAGATTGTCTCGCCCAAATAGCCGGTCATAATTTCATCCTCAGATGGATTATAGGTTAATGATGAGCCTGAAAATCTCTTGTCCTGGATAATCAGCGGTACCTCGTAATCACCGGAAGGTAAATTCAGCGCGAGTTCTTCTGCATCGCGCACCACAAACATACCGGCAAGCCCCATGAACACTTGCTTCGCTGTTGCTTCGTGCGGATGCGGATGATACCAATACGTTCCTCCTCTTTGTTGAATTGGCAATTGATAGTTAACGGAACCACCGGGCATTGCAAGATCTTCAGGATGCCCGTCCATGTTGGATGGCAGTACCAGGCCATGCCAGTGCACGTTGGTATGCTCACTCAGTTTATTTTGTAATGTAATGTTGACAAGGTCACCTTGCTTCGCTTCCAATGTCGGTCCTAATATTCCATTCCCATAAGCGAACGTGCTAGTGGTGCTTTCCCTCATTGCCCTGTGTGTAGAGGGCTGTGCAAGTAATGAAGTGTTTCCACTTATTTTTTGAGGGATAAAAAGCGGTGTATCAAAACTTCCTTCCACAATCCAATTAAGTTTGCCCATCATATCTTCTTCTGTATGACAAGCCTGCAGCAATAAGGAAGAACCGGCCCACGCAGTAAGGGCCGATTTTCCACTCAGCTTGATAAAGTCTCTTCGGTTCATGCCATGCCTACTCTGCAAATGCGAAATGAATCACGTGAGTTTGCAAAATATTAGTTTAAGGTTTCCTCAACAGCGCCACAGCTCAACATCTTATCTCCAAAATAAGGATTGCGAATTTTTGAATTATCGCTTAGCCAGTATGCTCCTGTGTCGTTGAAGGCCATGGGGCAGAATTCGTAGTATGCAGTTACGCCTCCAAGGCCATAGGCTTTGATGCTCTTGTAGAGATTGTCTGATAGATTTTTAAATGCTGTGCGCTGCGCTTCAATGTCGTCACTGGCTTGCATCTCTTTTAGTGCGCTATCCATTGAGCCCAGATATGTCATCCAATCATTATGAGCGGCACCAGTCAATAACTTCATGTCAGCTGCGGCAAGTGATTTAGCAACATTGGCTGCTTCGGTTTTAACTTTTGCCGCATCAGTTGCTACAAAGGCTTCCTTCAAGGTGACATACGAAGTAAATACACCTGAGAGTTGTTGTTGAAAGGCCGCGTCAACAGCAAATTGAGGGGTGCTTGCTTCCGGAGCTTTTTTCTCCTCAGCTTGCATGTCATGGCCTTCGTGTGAGGCTTCTTGCTTTCCGCCACAATTGGTAAGTGTAATGAATGCCGAACCAATCAGAAGTAATGTTGCGAATTGTGTTTTGATTTTCATAGAAGTTAATTGTGTTTAAGTTTTAAAAATTTTTGAATTAATGTGAATGTTTATTTAGTGTCGCTAAAGGATCTACGCCTTTCTTTAATATCATTTCGCTGTATAATAAGTAAGCACCGGTGATCACTACAGTTTCTCCGGCCTGTAGCCCATCCAGTATTTCTACCGCTAATGAGTTTTCAATTCCTGTTTTTACCATGCGTGGTGCAAAAGTATTTTGTTCAGTCTGCACGTACAGATGTGTTCCACGCTCGTCACGGATGATGGCATCAAAGGGAACCGTGAGTGCTTTTTTCGTAGAGTGTTGTAGGAGCACCTGTGCAGCCTGGCCCGGCCTCCATTGTTGATTGGAGTTGGAGATCACTGCGCGAATGATCGTCACTTGCGTATTTGCCCTAAACTCAGGATTGAGAAAATTGACAGTTGCTTCAATATCTTCGCCTTCTCCGATTTGAACTTTTACTTTATCTCCTTTCCGGAGAAAATTTCTTTCTTCGGCATAAAGTTCGGCTTCCACCCAAAGCAGCTTTGTATTTTCGATCTGATAAAGTACAGCCCCTTCATTTACATATTGACCTTCCGCAACTTTTATTTCTTTAATGATCCCTGTGGCGGGTGAAAGCCAGGTTATTTTTGATGTTAGTGTTTCGCTGGAACTTATTTTATTGATTTGTTCGCTGGTCATTCCATAAAGCCTTAGTTTCTTTTCGGCAGCCTTCAGAATAGACTCATACCGAGGTTCTGTTTTTCCTAATTTCTCAAACTGCATTTTTGCCAGCAAATATTCTTTTTGAAGTGTTAACAATGTTTCGCTATACAGCTCGAATAGGGGTTCGCCTTGCTTTACTATTTTTCCTGGCTCCTTAAAATACAGGTGATCAATCCTTCCCGAGGCACGTGTGCTAATGACTTCAGTTAGTTCTTCATTGGCAACCAACCTTGCATTGATCAGTGTAGCCTGGCCTATCCATTGTTCTTTTACCTTTTGCGTGGTGATATTGGCCAACTTGATTTGCGTATCAGTAAGCATTAAATCAGTAGAGCTTGCGTCAGATATTTTTTGAAGCACAAGCTCCATTCCACAAACGGGGCACTTGCCCGGACCATCTTGCACAACCGAAGGGTGCATAGGGCAGGTATATTTACCCACTGCGTGTGACGTGTGATCGTGATCAGAAACGTTCTCGGTTTTTGTGGAACAGCTTGCTAAGAGAATTATCAGCAGCCCCAAGCTTAAGATCTTTGATAGGTAGGAGTTGAAAATCGATTTCATGTTAATTAGCAGGTTTAACAAAACTTTCACTATCAATCAGGTATTGAGCATTGATGGCAACTTCATCACCGGAGGTAATGCCTTTCGTGACTTCGATCCATCCATCGGATCGTGTCCCTGTCTCAATGCTTTTCGGTTTATACTGTCCACGCTCTTTTACAAAAACAATGCTGGTGGTACCGAGATCATAAATGGCATCTTTTGGAAGCCAAAGGGTTTCTTTTGTTTGGAATGAAAACTTAGCCTTTATCAACTGCCCAATCAGGAGCTCTTCCCCTTTATAATAAGAACGAATGCGAATAAAATTTTCACCATCACTGAAAGGTTCGATAAAATTGATTTTGCTTTTTGAGAATCCACTGTGCATCGCCAACGAAAATTCATCACCAACTTTTAATTTGCTTCCAGACGATGCCGGTATACTGAATTCCAACCATATCGAATTTGAATTGACAACCTTGAATAGTGTCTGGCCGGTGGTTACGTAACTTCCTTCGCGAATGATGGAGAGTGTTGATGATTGAGCCACATCATTGAGTGGAGTAGGGGAGGCGGAGATTCCTCCACCCATCCCCATTCCATCAGATGCAGAAGCAGCGGAAGATTTTACCGGAGCAGCCGGAGCCGATTGACTTTCTGAAATGACATAACCGGCATAAGGGCTGTAAACGGAAAATGAGTAAATAATTTCCTGATTCTTCACCAATGTTTCTACTTGTGATGCCGTGGCGCCCAAAAGTATAAGCTTGCTTTTGGCAGCTTCGATCAGCGAAGTATTGCTCGCATCGTTTTGCAGCAGGTACACCAATTCACGCTGAGCATTGACTAATTCAGGGCTGTACACTTCGGCAACTTTTTGACCTTTGGTTACAGGTTGGAAATTATATTTCAGATAAACCTTTTCTAACCTTCCGCCCACGCGGGCCGGTATCGTGAAAATGTTTCGGGTATCATACGATACAATTCCATTTACATCAAGCTCCATTGGCATTGCCTTATAGGAAGCCCGAATGGTCTTGATGGAGGCGATTACAATTTCATTCGGTGACTTAATCAGTTTCGTTAGCTCTTCTGTTATTTTTACTTCCTCACCAGGTCTTGCTTTGCGAACGAGATCCATTCCACAAACAGGGCATGTGCCGGGTTTGTCAGCCACCACTGTTGGGTGCATGGGGCAAGTGTAGGTATCTGCGGTTTCCTGCGCAGCGTCCTTTGAGGTACACGCTGCAAGAAGCAGCATCAACAGCATAATAAATAGTGAATAATGAATTTTGAATGCTGAACGATGCTTAATTCGACATTCGTAATTCGTACCGCTTCGCTTATTTCTCAATTTCTTTTTCATAACGTGCAATCATGGTGTAGTAATCTTGCATTTTATTCAGATGTTCCATTTGCGCCATGTTCATTGCTTCCCAGCCGTCAATGACAATTGGCAATTGTTCACGGTTTTCTTCATAAGCAAGCATAAGCGTTTCATAATTCTTTTTCAATGCAGGAATAATTTTATCCTGGTAGTTGGTTAGCTGCTGTTGCATGCGCATAAGTTGTGCTGCCATACCTGTAAGCATTCCACGACTCTCCAACAGAATTCCTTCTTTTTCTTTTTTCATCGCTTCAATCTCATAACCCATTCCGGCTACTTCTGATTTATACATTTTGGATGACCATGGTGCAATGGGAATTGATACCATTGCCATGAGCGAGAACTGTGTAACCATATCGCCTCGCGGTTGCATGTGCTCATAGCGAATTCTAAAATCAGGTTTGGCCTGCGACTTTTGCCATTGTTGATTTTGTCTCATCACTTCGATGGATCGATTGATGCGCTGCACATCACTGCGGTTGCTGCTCAGTGATGCGGTGTCATAAATCACCTGGTTAGGATCAAAGACAACCTTAGTTGTCTGGTCTATTTCCATTGAAGCCTGGGCAGGCCACTTCATCAGCGACTTTAGTCGAAACTGTTTTTCTTCAATTTCGGATTGTGTCATCAGAATCATATTTTCTACTTCGTGAAGGCGACCTTCAGTTTTATAGATGTTGCCTAAGCTTCCCTGATTATAGGGATAGCGCAACCGGGCAAGCTCGAGCATCAATTCGATGATCTTTTTGTTCTCGTCCAGCACTTTCATTTTCTTTTCAAGAACAAGCCATTCGTAATAAAGGGTTTTTGCTTCAGAGCGCAGCTTATTGAATTGTATTGACCTGCCTTTTTCTTCTACACTCGCACGCGATGCGAAATAGTTCTTTTTGGCATTTAGTTTTAATGGATTGGGAATGTCTTGCTCCACATTAATCATGAACATTCCCTTATCACGTTCTTCCATCAGCATCTGCCCTGGATACGGATACCAGAATGGCCCTGCGCCAATCATGGGCGCCATCCAGCTCTTTGCCCCTGCGGTGTAGGCATTCATCGCTTTTACTTTGTTATCATATTCCTGCAGCATTGGATTTTGTTTGTTGATGGCAGAAAGAACACTATCCAGCGTGATAACTTGTGCGGGTGAAGAAATTATTGTGCAGAAAAGAATGAATAGCCCGAGGATTTGTGATTTACTATTTAATAAAATCGAATGTTGCATGTTGAATGCTGAATGATGATTTGCAGTGGATAGACTGCCCAATATTATTTTAATGAAGTGGAGTAGCTCAGTGATTTGTGATTTGCGATTTGTGATTTGCGATTTGTGCTTTAAAAGGATGAAATGTTGAATGTTGAATGTCGAATGATGATCTCCTTCATGCGCAACACTGCGGCAGGGATAGAAGCGGAAAGCCCACAGCGAAGGAAAGGCATGTGTGAGGGTGCGAGGACTTGCAGCGGATAGCCCGCGGCCGCCCAACATTATTTTAATGAATGGCTTCATAGATTTCTAGTTTGCCGAGTTTCTTTAATTCGTATTCTTTGGTCATTAAAAAGATCAGTGGCGTAACGAGTAGAATGTGTGTGCTTGAAGTAAGCACACCACCAATCATTGGCAGCACAATGGGCTGCATCACATCGCTGCCCACGCCAGTAGCCCACAGTACTGGCACAAGGCCAAAAAGTGCAACTGACACAGTCATGATTTTGGGGCGCAAGCGCTTGGCTGCACCGGCAATTACAAACTCTTTGAGGTCAGCCATGGAAATGGTTTCGCTTGAATTGCCACGGAGTTTTACCAGTTGATTCATGGCATCGTTGAGATAAATCACCATAACAACACCGGTTTCTACTGCGATGCCGAATAGTGCTATGAAACCCACGGCTACGGCCACCGATAAATTTACTCCGTAGAAATAAACCATGTATGCACCTCCGATCAGCGCGAAAGGAACGGTGATCAAACTCAAGAACGCTTCACGTGCTGATTTGAATGCGAGGTAGAGTGATATAAAAATGATGAGGATGACTACGGGTAAAATGATCAATAAGGTTTGCTTGCCGCGAATTAAATTTTCATACTGACCGCTCCACTCCAAATAATAACCGTTGGGTAAAACTCCCATGGCATGATTGAGTTTGTCAATCGCGTCTTTCACTGTGCTGCCCAAATCGCGATCGCGTACGTTGAACAGTACAGCTCCGCGCAGCATTGCATTTTCACTGGTGATCATGGGCGGGCCATCTTCGTAACGAATCGATGCAACCGAGGAGAGCGGCACAATTCCCAGGGCCGGTGTTTTAATGGGAATGCGTTTTAACTGTTCCATGCTATTGCGAAAGTCTTGTGCCATGCGCACACTAATGCTAAACCGCTGGCGACCTTCGATGGTCTGACCAATCGGTGAGCCGCCAATGGCTGACTCAATCACAAGGTTTACATCGTTCACGGTAAGTCCGTATCGGCCCAAGGCATCGCGATTGATATCAATCGTTAAATACTTTCCGCCAGTGATGGGATCAACGTATAAGTCTTTTACTCCGGCAACACCTTCCAAGGCTTTCTTCACTTTTTCTGACAATACATAAATGCTATCCAGATTTTGACCGTAAACTTTTACACCCACATCCGTGCGGATGCCGGTGGCCAGCATGTTGATGCGGTTGATGATGGGTTGTGTCCAGCCGTTGACAACACCGGGTATTTGCATTTTTGCATCCAGTTCATTGATGATGTCTTTCTTGGTGATTCCTTCGCGCCATTCTGTTTTTGGTTTTAGTAAGATGATCGTTTCAATCATGGAGATGGGGGCATTGTCTGTTGCAGTGCTGGCGCGGCCTGCCTTGCCCAATACCTTTGCTACTTCCGGCACGTCTTTGATGATTTTATCCTGCACCTGCAATATTCGTTTTGCTTCTTCATTGGAAACATCGGGCAATGTTACCGGCATGAAGAGAATAGATTGCTCATCCAGCGGTGGCATAAATTCGCTACCGAGGCTAAGGAGCAATGGAACACTTACGGCCAATGCGATAATGTTTACTCCGATGGTTGTCTTGCGCCATGTTAAGCATGTGCGAATAATTGGTTCATAAATTTTTTCAAGAATGCGGTTTACCGGATTGCTCTGTTCACTCTTGAATTTGCCTTTCATGAAAAATGAGATGATAACAGGAGCGAGCGTCACCACCAAAAAGGCATCTACCAGCATGATGAATGTTTTTGTATAGGCCAATGGATGAAAGAGTTTCCCTTCCTGACCAGTAAGCATAAACACCGGCAAGAAGGAGGTGATGATGATAATGGTGGAGTAGAACACTCCGCGCGACACCTGTTTGCTCGACTTCTCGATAATATCAAGTCGCTCTTGCTCGGGTATGGGTTGATATGATTTCTTTTTGAACATAATTTTCAGTTAAGGATCCTGAAGGCGGGATGGCTATACTTAAGATTCAGCTTTATTCAACTCTTCAAATCGATGCGACAAATTTTTATACGAGTTTTCTGCCATGATGATTCCATTATCTACGATAACACCAATGGCCAGGGCAATGCCCGTCAATGACATAATATTGGATGTTATTCCAAACGCATTCAGCAAAATGAAACTTGCGGCAATGGTGATTGGAATTTGAATGATTATGCTCACCGCACTTCTCCAATGAAATAGAAAAATGATGACCACCAGCGATACCACAATCATCTCTTCCAGCAATGTAGTTTTGATGGAGGATACGGACTCTTCAATAAGTTCGCTGCGATCGTAAACTATATTAAACTTTACGCCTTGCGGAAACCCTTTGGCAACCTCCAGCATTTTCTTCTTTACACGAATGATTACTTCGTCAGCATTTTCGCCATAGCGCATCACCACAATGCCGCCCACCACTTCGCCCGTGCCATCAAGATCAAAAATTCCTAAACGTGATTCTCCAGTCATCTGTACAGTAGCCACATCCCGGATTTTCACAGGAATGGTATTGACTGTTTTTACTGAGATATTTTCAATCTCTTCAATTGACTTCAGGTATCCGGTGGTTTTGATGATGTAGCCAATGTCATTGATTTCAAATTTGCGACCTCCGGCTTCATTATTATTAGCACGCACGGCTTGGATAATTTCTGGAACTGATAAGTTATAGTAGTTGAGTCGGTTTGGATTTAGTGTAACCTGATATTGCTTTTGAAATCCGCCAAACGAAGCGATCTCACTCACACCCTGAACATTTTGAAGGGCAAATTTTACATACCAGTCCTGAATGGCGCGTTGTTCGCCCAAGTCCATTCCCGGAGCATCGAGTGTGTACCACAGCACATGACCTACGCCTGTGCCATCAGGACCAAGCGTGGGGGTAACCCCTTGTGGTAGAAGTCGGGTAGCGTAATTCAATCGCTCCAATACTCGCTCGCGTGCCCAGTAAACATCGGTATCATCGTTAAAAATGACGTAAACGAAACTCATTCCAAACATCGAACTGCCGCGCACATATTTTACCTGTGGCATTCCCTGTAGATTGGTGACAAGAGGATACGTTACCTGGTCTTCAATAATCTGCGGGCTGCGCCCCATCCATTCGGTGAACACGATTACCTGATTTTCTGACAAGTCGGGGATGGCATCGATCTTACTGTTTTTTACCGAATAGGCACCCCAGGCCATCAGCCCGGCCGCTACCAGCAACACCAGGAAGCGATTGCGAAGTGAAAATGAAATTAAATTTTCGATCATGAAGTAGACATAAGTAGTAAGACATAAGACACAAGAATCTTGTGCAAGATGAATTGTGATTTAAGACAGATAATCTTAAACCTTACTACTACAGCCTAAATAAGAAATGATTGAATAAGAACAGGAATATCCTGACTTATGAGCGGGGGTTTGTAACTAACCACCGGAGTCGATGAAGACTCGTTACTGATTTGATTAATTTCTGCAATGACGGGAAGAACTGCTATCCAACTGTGCTGCGCAATTTGCAGCGATATTGATTCTTGTGATTTGAAGTTTTTTCCTTCAAAAGTCAATTGCTCATCATCGCAGCAGCTATGCTTCTTTGCATTATGGCAAACCGGAACGTTTAGCTCCATAGGACAGGGTGCCGCCTTTTCAATTAGCGAAACACTATGAATCCTGTCCATACAGAAATGCATATTCACCGTGAAGCTGCTTGAAGAAAGCAGCACCATAAAGGCGATGAACACAGATAATATGGAGCGATAGGTTTTCATTGGCTTTTCAAATATACGGAAAGCCGTCAATTGAGATTTACACAAATATCAAAATCGTTTACACAATTCATTCATTTTAGATCGGATTACATGCTGTTTATCGTGAAAATGAGCCAATGAACGCTGTTTTTGAGGCGTCAAATAAACTTAAGTTAATCTCATCGTTCTAATCACAAAACTCACCAAACTTGATTTTTTATGAAAACCAGAATCAAATCAGTAATCGTGATGGCTTGTCTGTTTGTTATGGGATTGTTAACGCACGATGCACAGGCACAAGATTATAAAACAGCGTTGGGTATTCGAGCCGGTGGTACCAGTGGTTTTACGATCAAGCATTTCTACGAACGATCTACTGCCGCAGAAGGCATCGTTGGTTTTTTTGGAAATGGAATGAGCATCACCGGGTTGATTGAAAAGCAAACGATGGCTTTTGAAACGGATGGCCTTCAATTCTATTATGGTGGCGGTGCCCACCTCGCATTCTACAATGGAAAAACGTACTACAATCATTTCTGGAGAGACACCAATTATACTTATGGCAGTGCTGTGGCGTTGGGTGTGGATGGCGCACTGGGATTTGAATACACCTTGCCCGATGTGCCACTTTCATTTAGCATCGATTTGAAACCATTTGTTGAATTTGGATCAGGAGGTTATGTAGGCTTTTCTCCCGACCCATCCATCGGGGTGAAGCTCATCATAAAATAGAGACTAGCGTTTGAAGTTAGGCAGAGCCAATTTGAATTTGACGGCCAGTATTCGAATGATAAAAATCAAAGCACTGGATAAAATCAAATTCCAATTTCGCTCTAATCCCAAATAATGTAGGATGAGGTAGGCCACTGCACCGGCAAGGCAGGCCGTGGCATAAATTTCTTTTCGGAATAAAACAGGCGTTTCATTGGTGAGTGTGTCGCGAATGACACCTCCCATGATCGCGCTGAACATGCCCATAATGGCGGCAATCTCAGGACGCACACCAAGTCCCAATGCTTTCTCCACGCCAAGGATGGTGAAGAAGGAAATCCCCAATGCATCAAAAAATAAAAATGTACGCCTGAGCTGAATCAGGTATTTGTAGAAGATGTATGCCACCACTACAGCATCATGTCGCGTAGCGTTCCACCACCAATGGCAGTAACAAAGCCCATGAATCCTGCACCAAACAAATCATCGTGACGATCTTGAATAGCCAATGCACCACTGATGGCAAAGAAAAATGTGCCCAGTATTTCCAGTGTGTATTGAAGGCTACTCATGAATGCAAATCTACTTTATTGTGCACTCATTCAAATAAAGAAAACCTAAATCGCTTTTAGAATCCGAAACGGAAAAAGAAGGATGGATTTGATTACGCTGAAAACAATATCCAGCGTGAAGCCAAGGATGCGGAAAGGAAGCAGGATTAACCAGATCAGTGGAAAGAGAAATAATGCAACGAGCGCGAGCGGCCAGCAGATAACCAACAGCATGAACCAAAGTACCAGGGCAATGGATGTTTTCATTTGTTCAGGGATAGTGATTGCTCAATTCGCAATAATTGAACCAACTGACGATTGATCGATATTCGGGCAATTTATAAACAGTTCCGTGATTTTTTTTCCACTGCTGAACACTTCAGTGCACAAAAATGAACAGCAAAAAAATCGGGAACTCGTTTAGGAGTTCCCGATTTGATCTTAATAATGAGTTGACTTCTACTTGGGATCCAGCGCCATTTTAATTCGCGCGGAAACATCCTGTAAGTGGTAGCGACTCATTTTGTCGGTGGTAGCCGGGATTGCTGCCGCGATTTCACCTTGCAATGAGATTAAATGTGCCCGCGCCAATGATATCACATCGCTCTTCTTTGGATCGGCTACTGGAGATGCCGGTGATCCGCCAAAGAAATTAAACTGAATTCCAGCACCACTTTGTGAAGATGGGTTCAGTAATGAAATCATTTTTTCGGCATGTACCTTCTGAAGGTTTCTGCGATAGTTGTCAATGTTTTTGCGTGTTGCTAATTCTGACCATATTCCTTTTCTCATGTCGGTGAAGAGGTCATCAAGGCTGTATGCATTTGAGTTAATGGCGCTGCCCTCAATCAATCGCTGCATGCGGCTATAATCAAAAACACTATTCAGCGTTGCTTCCTGCATCGAGCGCAATGCCTCCACACCGGTGCCCGGACGTGTTCTACTGATTACATTTTGATCCAGCATCCAGGTTGGCGTTTCAAATAATTGCTTATTCAAAAAGGCAACGGCATCTTTTTGGAGATTTTTTGGAGTGGCTTCATAAACTACACCGGCTTGCTCCGTGGTTTTCGGAGTTTCATAAATGCCGCCAATGTATTTCGTTACGTGCCCCATGTATCTGCGATACTGACCGATTAACTGGTTATACATTTCATCCAGCATTTGATACTTCTCCGCTTCTTCAAAGTACCAGGTGTTGAGATTGGGAAGTATGCGCTTTAAATTTTTGATTCCGTATTCACTCGCCAGCATCGCGTTGTTACCCAAGTCTTCACTTTGCGAACGTGGATCGTAAGAATTGATCTCTGTGCCAAACCAGTACATCGGATCACCCGCGTGTGATAGTACCCACTTGTTCAAAATCTTCTTGTCTTCTTCCGGTGTTTTGGTATCGAAGATTGGTTTGTACCCCCACTCGATTGCCCACTTGTCGTATGTACCGATGCCAGGAAATAAATTAGTAACACCATCTTCAGGTTGTGCTACATAATTGAAACGAGCGTAGTCCATGATCGATGATGTGTGACTGTTCTTTTCTAGGTATGCCTTGTCTCTCAATTTTTCTACCGGTGTTGCATAGCTTGATCCGAAGTTGTGGCGCAGTCCAAGCGTGTGACCAACTTCGTGCGAAGCCACAAAGCGAACCAACTGGCCCATCAGTTCTTCGTCAAACTTTTTTGTGCGCGCTCTTGGGTCTACTGCTGCGGTTTGAATCGTGTACCAGTTGTTCAAAAGGTTCATCACATTATGATACCATTGAATATGACTTTCAATAATTTGACCTGAACGCGGATCGTGCACATTGGGCCCTGATGCATTTTGAATATCCGATGCCAGGTAGCGAATGAATGAGTAGCGTGCATCTTCTGTGCTGATTGAATCTTTTGGGTCAACCTCTTTTGCCAGGATGGCATTTTTCCAGCCTGCTTGTTCAAATGCTTTTTGCCAATCTTCTACGCCAAGCTTCAGGTATTTCCTCCACACCATAGGGGTAGCCGGATCGATATAATAAACAATCGGTGTCTTGGGTTCTACTAATTCACCGCGCTTCATCTTTTCAATGTCCGCTGCTGATTTTGGTTCAAGTTTCCAGCGAACAGCAAATACTTCCGTTTCTGATTGCTGTGATTGTTCTCCAAATACAGTGTAACCATTGGCGAAGTATCCAACACGATTATCAAAGAGTCGCTTGCGTGCCGGTATTTTTGGAAGCAAAATCATAGACGTATTTAACTCCATTGTTACTACTCCTGCACTTGCCCCGGCAGGCAATACTTGCGTAGGAAAAGGACTTGGCCCAAGCGAAGGTGCCGGTGTCGTGGAACCATATGTTTTCACCATCCTTACTTCCGTGTTGATCGGAAAAGATTTTATGCTTTGAATATAAGATCGATCGTTAAGAAGGGTAGTAAGATTGAACTGACGCTTTTTTGTTGCGTCAATAGAAATGAGTTGGTTATCGCCTTTAAAAAATTCAGTCACGTTAATAACATACGAAGTGTCTTTTCGAATCGACTTAATATCAAACGCAGCGGCAATGGGTTCTACGTTTGAGTTGCGAACAGCTTGCGAGATCGGTTTGGTACTATCGGGGCTTACATTAATGTGAAGCACCGCCCTGAGGAACATTTTATTGTTAGGTCCTTTTTCCCAGCGCATGACTTGTCTGTTTTCTTCCGCACCACCGTAGCCCAAGCCAGTTGGGGTTTTTGAAATGCGTGTCACCGTCATGAATTCACGGCCCATGATAGAATCAGCAATCTCAAAGTAATAATCGTCACCTAGTTTGTGGACTGTAAACAATCCTTTCTGTGATTTCGCTTTTGCCGTAATCAATTGGCGATAGGATTGAAGCCCACCGGCCGGTTTGCGTTTTGCGGTATCGGCTTTCACAGCCGTGGGTTGAGTTTTTGGCGGCTCTTGCTTTGCTTTTTTCTTTTGAGCTTCAGCGGGGCCTGCATTCATTAGGAAGCATAAAATGGCTGCCGCTGCCAGTAGTCGTTTGGTCATAAAGAGTATTATAAGTTTAGTTTAAGTTGGCCGGGAATACTACAAACGGATCGTTTGAAATCAAAATAGGAAGCAACTACTCCCTGTTAAAATTGATTTTTTGAAGGAAGAATTACATGAGCGGAGGCAAATGCAGATCTTATTGCTTATCCCTACCGTAATTAGGGTAATGATTAGTTAGCTGGAAGATTCTTCAACAAAAAATCGCGAATGTTTCCACCCATGATCATTTCAATTTCTTTCTCAGAAAAGCCTTCGTCCTGTAGTGCCTTCATAATTAGTGGAAGCCCAGTTACATCAAAATGCGTTTTTACAGCTCCGTCAAAGTCGCTGCCTAAGCTCACTTTGTCAGCGCCAATCAAGTTGGCTACATAGCGAATACTTTTTGCTGTTGCCTTGGCATCCGTTCCACACACAGAAGTTTCCCAAAGGCCAATGCCAATAAGACCATTGCGCTTGCCAATTTCTAAAATGTGAGCATCGGTAAGATTACGTTGATTGTCGCACACGCCTCTTACACCTGTATGCGAAACAATCACCGGAGATGGTGTCATACTCAGCACATCATCAATGGTTTTTACCGATGAGTGTGCCAGGTCAATGATCACATGAAGGCTATCCATCTTCTTCACTAATTTTTTGCCAATATCGGTAAGGCCACCTTTGTTGATGCCATGCGCAGAGCCTGCCCACTCATTATCAAAAAAGTGAGCCAAGCCAATGTATCGCACACCTGAATTATAAAAAATATCAAGATTATTCAAATCGCCCTCCAGGCAATGCGCTCCTTCCAGGCCCAACATTCCTGAAGACAGTTGTTGATCGGACGCTCTGTCGGCAACAAATTTGCGAAGGTTATTTTGATTGGTGATAATTCTGAATTTGCCGGCCGATTCGCGTGCGAATTCCTGAAGCTGGTAGCATTGATTCAATGCTCTTGTTTTGATGCTGAACCAGGTAGGGATGGGTTGCAACTGCGCAAAGCTGAGTAAACCAATTTGATCGGTGTTGCTGTCGTTGCTCTGAATGTTCATGTTGCGCGGAGTCTTGCTTACAATTGTAAAAGCAAGAAATGCCATGTTTGATTTTTGCATACGGGGTAGGTCTACATGACCATAGTCGTGTTCTTTGAAAAAATCTCTATCCCATAAAAGCATATCGCAGTGCAAATCAGCTATGAAAGGTAGCTTGGCGTATGCTGGTTCTATTTCAGGTACTGCCGTTGAAGAAACTGTATTTTTAGAGGAATCGATCGATCGAGGAAGATAGCTGAAGAAAAAGATTAGGCCAGCGCCAAGGAGCGCTGCCCCTAGCAACATGAATTTTTTAACCATGGAAAATGATTTAATCTTCCGAAGTAACTGAATAATTTTAATTTATCTAAAAGATTAGCCTGATTCTGCCATTACCCTATCGCAAACTTTTAACCTGATGATCTTGATCATTACTGTAGTGAAGTAATTCACCGTTCTTTAAGTGGGCTATAAAGAATTAAATGTTGAATTGAATGAGCAAAGTTCTGCGGAGAGTTACTTTCTCCGATATTTTTGAATGGATAAGTGATCTTTTAGTGATTTGAAGGAATGCAATTAAATTAATGATGATGGCTACTCGGGGAATGATTCGTGTTGTGATTGGTAGTATTTTATGTTTGAGCATCGTGTGGTCTTGCGTTCATGATCCTTTTCCTGTTCCCGATCCACCAATTGAAGTCAACCCTGGAAATACTTATGGGGGAGTCACGGCCAACTGTGTTTATCAAGATGTCTGCTTCGAGAGTTCGGTGCTACCGATATTTATGTCGGCTTGTGCGAAGAGTGGTTGTCACGATGCCCTTACACACAAAGAAGGTTTTAATCTGACCAGTTATGCTGGTATTACGAAAAATGGCATTGTTCCCGGCAAGGCAAATGAAAGCAAACTCTACAAAGTAACGATTGCCAGCGGTGAAGATTTGATGCCTCCACCACCGGACCTTGCGCTTTCTAAAGCTCAACGAGATACCATTGCCAAATGGATCAATCAAGGCGCAAAGAACACGGTCAAGTGCAACTGCTCGTGCGACACAACGAAGTTTACTTTTGCGACTGTCATCGATCCTCTCATTAAAAATGCTTGTGTGGGATGTCACTCCGCTGCCTCTCCCGGTGGCAACATTGATTTAAGCAGTTATAGCGGTATAAAAAGTGCTTCACTAAGCGGTAAACTATTAGGAAGTGTAACTCAAGTTCCCGGATTTTATCCCATGCCCAAAGGCGGTAAGCTTTCTGATTGCCAGATCAATCAAATAAAAAAATGGATTGCGGCTGGATCAATTAATAACTGAAATGAACTTTCTTAAAATTACACCGACCTTGTAGAAGCGCAATGAAATGATGTGCGCGGTATGTCTGTGAGCGAAATCATTTTATAGCCTCCTGCAACATCAATAATATTACTCCAACCGCGGGCGGCAAGAATAGAGGCTGCAATCATCGATCGATAACCTCCTGCGCAATAGAGATAAACATCTCCTTTCTTTGGTATTTCTGCAAGGTAGTCGTTGAGGTAATCCAATGGTATGTTTTTGGCACCGATGACATGTTCTGCTTCAAACTCTCCCGGCTTGCGAACATCAATGATGGTGAGGTCGTCTTTCTTCATCCGCTGACCAAATACTTCGGCAGAAATGGTTGGAATTCTTCCCATGTCTTTTTCAAGTGCTTGCCACGACTGAAATCCTCCCTTTAAAAATCCGAGGGTATGATCATAGCCTACACGGGCCAGTCGTGTAACAATTTCATTTTCCCTTCCGGGTTCTGAGATCACAAGGATGGGATGGTTGACACCGGGCACTAATGACCCGACCCACGGAGCAAAACTTCCGTCAATACCAATATTAATTGAATTGGGAATAAACCCTTTTGCAAACCCTTGTGCCGGCCGCGTATCAATGATGAGGGCACCGGTTTCATTGGCTGCTGCTTCAAACTCGATTGGTGTCAGTGCACGTGTTCCTTTGCTCAACACTAGATCAATACTTTCATAACCCTCTTTGTTCATGCGAACATTTTCAGGAAAATATCCGGGAGGAGGCAGTAAGCCTTCCGTTACTTCGCTAATAAATTCTTCGCGTGTCATATTTTCGCGCAACGCATAATTTACTGCGCGCTGATGTCCCAGAGTGTCTACAGTTTCCTTCATCATGTTTTTTCCACAGGCAGAGCCTGCTCCGTGTGCCGGGTAGATGATAAGGTCATCGTTTAATGTCATGATTTTTTTGCGCAGCGAATCGTATAGCAATCCGGCCAATTGTTCTTTGGTCATGTGAGCCGCTTTTTGGGCAAGATCAGGCCTGCCCACATCGCCAAGAAATAATGTATCTCCGCTAAACAGCGCATGCGCTTTGCCATTTTCATCTATAAGCAAAAAGCAGGATGACTCCATGGTATGACCGGGAGTGTGCAACAGTTTGATCGTCACTTTTCCAAGTTTAAATTCTTCTCCATCCTTTGCCACGTAGGCATCAAACTTGGGTATGGCCGTTGGGCCATAGACGATCATCGCACCTGTTTTTGCGGCAAGATCTAAATGACCCGAGACAAAATCAGCATGAAAGTGTGTTTCAAAAACGTATTTGATTTTTGCTCCTTGTAATGTGGCCCGCTCAATATAAGGTGCAACTTCGCGCAGGGGATCAATAATGGCAGCTTCGTTTTCTGATTGGATGTAATACGCGCCCTGAGCAAGGCAACCGGTATAGATTTGTTCTACTTTCATGATAATTCATTTTTGGATTGAATGCACGAAAGTGGCAGGTTGATCTATACTCAATCAATGACTTTTGTCATGCCGGGGTTTTAGTTCCGTAATTCACGGTCGATAACTTCAGTGAGGTGCGCCTTTACCTTCTTTAGCGCTTCTTCTTCCAGCGGGCCACCGGCTTTGTATTCTACAACTTCTCCTTTTCTGTTGAGAATAATGGTTGTGGGATAGCCTGATTTTAGGTTGAAGGTTTTGGTAATGATCGAAGATGCATTGGGTACGATGGGGAAGTTGACTTTGGTTTCTTTTAGAAATTCCTGCAACTGCGCTTCGTCATCTCGTGAGAAGGAGAGTAGCAGAAACTCTTTATCACGATACTCCTCATACAACTGATTCAGCAAAGGCATTTCTGCTTCACACGGATGACATCCGATAAACCAGAAATTCAGCAGTACTATTTTGTTTTTAAGATGGTTGTTTCCAAATGCTCCGTGCTCCCTACTCACGGCATTAAATTCAGGAAGTGTTTTTCCAATCATGCAAGCTTCGAGCGCCTGCATTTGTTTCATTAGTGTATTCCCCAATCGCTCGGCATCTGCTTTCTGCTCAATGTTTATAATCGCCTGCGGACAAGTGTCGATCGTGCTGCTTTTTTGAGCAAGACTAAGATGGGTAATGAAAGTGAATACAATTATTATCGATGTTTTTATTTTATCTATTTCCATGGGAAATTTTTATCCGTTGTCTTTTCGTCAACTAGAAAATTGATGGCTTCCTCTACCGTATCAAAGTTTTGGATGTTCCACCGGAAGAGAAAATTGAACCCTTTCAGGAGCATCTTCTTCGTGGTGTTCAGTCCGGTTACGGCTTGCTTGTCCAGCAGCGGCAGTATTGCTTTCGTCTCCCGTTCAATGGTGCGCATGAATAACGGAGTTGCATAACTTTTGTCATTAAAGATGGAGAGGAGTAAAACCGGTGCATTCCCGGCAAGGATAGTATCCTTTGCAGCAATGACTTTTTCAATCATCTCAGACTCCTTGAGATCGGAGTAGTCAACGATCAGTACCTCTTTGTTATTTCTATGTATTCGAGTGATTGCGGACACGTTCTGTTGGTCCTCTAAAGTAATTTTTTTTTAGGAATACTGACAACTAAAGTGGAGTACTTTCAATTAATTCGGTAAAAGGAGTTCAAAGGCGGAACTCAAGCTTAAGTCATCAACGTGTGCACATGTTTTGTTATTTATCTGCAAAGCATGCAGGTGAACAGCTGAAGTATGGTGAGTAATAATACCTTGGTGTTGGGTTGAATAAAAGCCCAGCAGTGTTATCGGCTCGTTATTGAATTGACCGCTCAGCGAAAATTGCCTGTGGTTCGCTACGGTGTGTGCTACACCTTCTTGCCAATCAATCACATGATAGTTTATTTTCCCTGAATTGATGTTGATCTGAAAGGGAATGGGCGAAGTCCAATTTTTAAGTTTGGCTTGTTGCTCAAGCAGTTGTTCTAAATCTTTTAGCGATTGTATAGGCTCATTAATTTTCCGTGAACTCCACTTTGGCACTTGCGCGTACACAAGCATGGCCGCACTTGATTTTTGATTGCTATGATTCCTTAGTCTTTTATCCACAATCGTGGTAACAAAAACTTCGCTATTCAAAATGATGATTTCGCCTTTTAAGTTTTCTGCGGGGCCAAGGGCAAAGATGTTTTTGTTCTTTAAGAGAGAATCCAGCCTTACTGTAGCAGAAAAATCAGCTTGCTGCATAATCTTTCGCATAGAGCCTGCAACCTTTACTTCGGGTAGATCTGCATGCAGGGTAAGAAGTAAGCAAATTGTGAGTGTGATTTTCAGCATCACTCAAAATTAGAGAAAGAATCAGGAAGTTGTTTCCACTTTTAATTGGTGGCCAACCCAAATCGCAATCGCTCCAAAAAATATGGCAATAAGGCCAACATATTGGTAGTTGACCAACGCTTTCGCGGAAGCGGTTACCGTTGATGGTCGTTCCTGAATGATGAGCCCCGCTACAAACGAAGCAAGGCCCGATGCCAGTTGCTGCACCGATGAACGAATGCTCATGTAGCTGCCACGATTTTCAGGAGTAATGATGGCTGTCTCCATTGTGGTAGCGGGTACCATTCTGCCGTTAGCAAAAATGAAAAAGAGTCCGGTGACGATGAGTGCTGCCCAAATTGGTGTTGGTGGCATGTTGGTAAGAATTAAAATCGGGAACAACGCCAGCACACCGAAGATGGTAAAGATTTTCAACCGGCCGTGCTTGTCGGCCATTTTTCCCACCCATGGTGAAAAGAAAATGGTGAGTGCTCCGCCAACCAGATAGATCAATGAGAGATTTTTTTCTGTGAAACCAACATTGCCTACCATATAAGGCGCCAGAAAGGGAATGATGGTGAAATGCCCCAACATAAGCAATGATGAAAAGGTTAAACCCATGCGTGCATTTTTATGGCCAAAGATGGCTTGCAATACCTCTTTTGGATTCTTTTTCGCATGACCGCTGGTTAAATGTGAAGTAACCGGTGGTACAAAGAAGATAATCATCGCAGCTACAGCCACGCAAAAAACTCCAAGGAAAAGGAATGGTGCCTGCCAATTGATTGTGCTTGCCAGATACAATCCAAACGGAACACCTGCCACAGAAGCCACTGAGAAAGAGGCCATCACAATTCCAATACTCTTTGCTCTGCGTTCCAAAGGAATGGTGTCACT
Source organism: uncultured Cyclobacteriaceae bacterium (assembly GCA_966095315.1). Classification (GTDB taxonomy): domain Bacteria; phylum Bacteroidota; class Bacteroidia; order Cytophagales; family Cyclobacteriaceae; genus ELB16-189. The sequence continues at coordinate 33,940 of CBHTSG010000007.1, read as the reverse complement.
GACAATGGCAAGAATGAGTGCGCCCAACACTCCGCCAAAGGCTCCGGCAATGGAGCGGGTGATCAAGAGAAATGAAAAAGAAGTTGCAAAAGCACATGCCAGCGTACCCAGCGAGAAGCCTATATATATAAAGAGCAGGCTATTCTTTCGATCAAAGCGATCAATAAGAAAAGCCGCTAAAAAACCAGTGATACCTGCCGTAATGGTATAGGAGGCTACCAACAGGCTAAATTGTTGAGGATTAATATCAAACGTGCGCATCAATTGTGGACCAAGGGGCATCATGATCATAAAATCCATGATGTGAGCAAACATTGATGAGGCAAGAATAAAGAGTAGTAGTCGTTCGTTTTTCATGAGCACTTTCGGAAACCGAGTCTTGCAATAACGTTTGAGCAAGGTTTTGGTTCCTTAGTCGCCAGAAGTGAGTCTTTTATTTTTGTGTAATGAAAAAAAAGCTGGCGAGATCACCAGCTTTTCACAAACAAAACCCCAGTATGAATAAAAAATCAGATGCGCTCAATTTTATAGCCGGCCTTTTGCACAGCTTCTTTTATTTGCTCTTCGGTAGCATCGCTCACTACGGTTAATATTTTAGCAGGACTCGTAGTGTCTACTTTCCAGTTGTCTTCGCCTGCACTCGCGTTGAGGTTGGGTGTTACTTTCGCTACACACCCCGAACATTTGATATCGGTTTTGAATTTTAACGTTTCCATACTTCTCAAAAGAATATTTACAGTTAATGATTTATTTATTGGCTACGGTGTATCCGGCTTTTTCGATGGCCGCAATTACAGAATCTTTTGCTGCTCCCGAAAGTTCAATTTCTGCTTCCCCAGAGCTCACTTTTTTTACGCTTGCTCCTCCCAATGCCTTCACCGCAGCGGTTACCGTCATCATGCAGTGTTGGCTCTTCATATTCGGTATCGTGAGTTGAATCGTTTCCATTTTTTTTGATTTTAATTTCTATACAAATAAACGGAGCCAAGGCATATTTAGCTTTATATAATTCATGGGATGGTTTATATTTAACCGGCCAACCCCTAAATGGTATTACTGCATGAACGAAAAGAAGCGCTGGAACACTATCGCACCAACGTATAATGAAGAGATTTTTGATGTCTTCAAAAGCGATAAGCAAAAATTGTTACTGCATTATTTTCAAAAGCACGGTAACGAAACTCATACGGCCATTGATTTTGGATGTGGCAACGGAAAAGCATTTTCGTTTTTAGCGCCACGGTTCAAACAGGTTATTGGTGTGGATATTTCACAAGGCTTGCTCGATCAGGCTGCTGCTTTAGGTTATGTAAATGTGAAACTTCAACAAAAAGACCTGACCCTACCTTCGCTTCGCTTGCCTAAATCCGATTTTGTTTTTTGCTGCAATGTGGCCATCCTCTCGGATGTGGAGATGAATAATCGGTTGATTAAAAATGCGCGCAAAGTATTGAAGCCTGAAGGTGCTGCTGTATTTGTAATTCCTTCTATCGAATCGATGCTGTTTAGCAGCTGGCGATTAATTGATTGGTATAAACGCGAAGGCGTGAAGCCCAATGAGATTGATGATGATGAAATCAGCGGCTTTCGCCCGAAGAAACATGAAATTTTGCAAGGGCTTATCAATATTAACGGTGTCTTGACGAAACATTACACCGCACCTGAAATTGATATTGTGTTTTCACGTGCAGGCTTTACCGTAACTTCCATTGAACGGATTGAATACGATTGGAACAGCGAATTCTCTTCGCCACCCTCCTGGATGAAAGATCCTTATCCGTGGGATTGGCTGGTGGAGTGCAAGGCATGATGCTATCGAATCGAAAAAATAAGGACTGTCTCAAAAAGTAATAAGCAGTAGTCTGAGCGGAGCAGAAGACTGACATTTTGAACTCCATTTACAGATTTCGACTCCGCTTACCTGCGTCACGATCAGAAATTTTTTTGACTGAATAAAAATTTATAGCATTTATGTTCGTGGTTTGATCATCCGAATGGGCTTAACGACAACTTCACTTGACACAGGATGAGACTGGCACAATAGAATCTGACCTCCTTTTACTTCTTCTTCGAAAAGACTGAAATTATTTTTCATATCCACTTCTCCGCTCACCAGGTAGGCACGACAAGAGCCACATTCTCCTTTTAAGCATGAGTGAATTAATTTGAGACCGCTCTTTAATGCAGTTTGCATGATGGACTCATCAATGGATGATTGAATCAGATGTTCGGATTCGTTTAATTGAACGATAATATCTTTCATACTAATTTATTTAAAAAACTACGCTGGCACACAAAACTGCTGTGAGTATTCCTACGGTTAGAAGGATGATGCGATGAAATGTTTTCATTGGCGTTGTGTTTGATGAATCAAAATTATCCTGTTCTGGAGCATCAGCCGTTACAGCATTTTGGGTTTGATTTATACTTATCAAACTTTTGTCGGAGACTTTATACTTTAGGGAATCATGTTTATACTTTATCATGATTTGGTCAGTTTCATTTTTTCATTAGGATGATTCCGCCCAGTACCATTATCAATCCTATGCATTTTGTCCAGGTAAAGGTTTTTATTGTTGCATCCAGTAGCCCGAAGTGATCGATGGCCAGTGATGTAATCAATTGCCCGCCAATGACAAGAGCAAGAAACATAGCCATGCCGATTTTGTGCGAGGCTGCAATAGTACTGATGATATAGAATGCGCCAACAAGGCCCCCAAGCCATGCATACCCTGGTGCCTGACTGACCTGCTGAAGCGATCTTTGAAATGCGCTAGGATTAGAAATGCTATACAGAAGCAAGAACAATGTGCCTACGGAAAATGAAATCAGTGATGAGGTGATCGGATTTCCGGAAAAAGTGGTGAGCTTGTTGTTGAATGCTATCTGCAAAGGCAACATCAGTCCGGCAACAAGGGCGAGCAGATGAAGGTAATTCATATATATTTAGCTTATTAGAGTAGGTAAACTTTCTGAGTCTTCGAGATTTTTAGTTTTCTTTTTTTTGTTGCCTCGATAGACATCTCGAGTAATTTCAGATTTGACATTTTACTATGATCACAGTGTTAGAGGGGATTTCTGCCTGCAGGATGATAAAGGATTGCTTTTCCGCTAATGCCAGAGTAAGAATCTTAGTAATCATACCTAAAAAAAAGTCCCCAGTTACGCAGTGTTTGTATTTCTCGGCCACGCTCATCGATGTTCAAGGCCAAACCGAATATTGCCTTTTGCATCTTCAGTCCAATTCGAAAATTCTGATAACTTCGATTATGATGATTAGGCCCGTAGTTACTCATCAATTGAGCACGAGAGTAAAATGTTAAACGATAATTAATTGGGGGCAAATATTCCACCATTGCCATAGCTTCTATGGCTCCATTCTTTTTGAGATCAACTCGTGGTGCAAAAAGTAGATTTGTGTGGCGAAGGTTATATTTAAATTGTAATGCAAGCGCAGGCGAAATACCTGGCTTTGTGGCGTAAAATGTTCCTAGTGCCAGTTTCACATGGCTTCCCAGCGGATAAGTAATATACTGCTGACTCATCAACTCATTCTTTGTTTTCTCATCATGCAGTAAATGCAAGGATGACGTATTAAAAAATCCAAATCTAGATTGGGGAAAAGTTAGTCCAAAAGAATGCTGATAGTAGTAACTCTTGTTACCCGTCATCACCTCGGTTGTGAAAAACTGTGCTTTCACAAAATGGGCCTTCAGTGAAGCAATCACCATCATGAGTCGTAGCAGTTTCATGACTGATTTGATTTTGATAATTTCTTATCCAAGGACATTGATCCTCCACCACCGATTAATAAAGGCACACACATTGCCAGTACCAACACATGATATTCAAAACCTTCTCCTTGTTTGGTGCCAGTCCAATTCATGTGAAACCCAAAGTCGATATGGTACGAGATCATGCCAATGAACATACCGAATATCCCGAGTGCAGCTATTCGAGTACCAATTCCCATAATGAGCATGATGGAACAAAAAAATTGAACGCACACGACAAACAACGCGACCAGCCACGGTAAGCCCATGTAAGACGTAAGCGCTTGCAGTGTAGCAGACAAGCCTGAACCTCCAAACCAACCCAGCATGGCTTGTGCACCATGAGAGAAAATTACAATTCCCAAAACGATGCGAAGGGTCGCAATGCCCCAATTTTCTGATGTATTAAAAATAGCTGTTTTCATATTTTGTCTTTATTGTATTGATGCAATGTTTTAAATGGATTTCAATTCAGTCTCTTTTGATTTTATCTTCAGTGTGATTTCAGCTATGTGTTCACCGAATAACTCTGCTGTCATCAAATCGGCAGGTTCATTGAATTGATGATGAGCATTGCCTGACATAGTCATCAGACCGAGATAGCTGGCCATGCCGTTGTGTTCCGGTAATTGGTTGCCATCCGGAGCATATTTTGGCAGCAGGCCGAGCGGTATCCAAAGCATACTGTGCTGAGCTGCAAAAAGTGAGAGGCTAATCAGTGTATTTAGCTTATCTCCATTGGTGCTGGAAGAGTTGGTGAATCCAGCTGCCAGTTTGTTTTTCCAACCCTGCTTGGCCCAAATGCTGGCAGTGGCTTCCATAAATTTTTTAAACTCTCCGGATACATTGGCGAAATAGGTTGGACTGCCAAACACGAGGGTGTCTGTTTCTGATAGTTCTCTCAATTGTGCGGTTGCCTCTTCGCTGGTGTAAACAGTAACGTGTTCCAGAATTTTTCTGGCTCCAAGGGCGATGCGATCGGCCACTACTTTGGTATGACCAAATCCACTGTGATAGATAATTGCTATTTTCATATTTTAGAATGATGGTTTAATTGCGCTTTGTTGGTTCAAAGGTGCGGCTAAACCATATCCTACAAAATGAACTGTATTATCGAATTGAATTGAACTAGTTCAAGATGAACACGAGCCTGTTAATTGAAAGCCTCGAAAAACACATTCCGCTTTCTGAAAATGATAAGAAGTCGATTGTTGCTTGCTTCCGTGAGCGCAAGGTAAAGAAGGGGCAGTTTTTGGTTCATGAAGGAGCGGTATGCAGGTGCACCAACTTTGTGAATAAAGGAAGTGTGCGAACATATTTTATTGACATGAATGGTCAAGAACATATTGTTCAGTTCGCCATTGAAGGCTGGTGGATCAGCGATCTTCAGAGTTTTATCATGCAGGTGCCAGCAACTTTTAATGTGCAAGCCATTGAAGATTGTGAAATCCTGGAGCTTCCCTTTGAAAATTTAGAAATGCTATATGAAAAGATTCCTAAGATGGAACGCTACTTTCGTGTCATCACTCAGGGAGGTTTTGTGGCCTTTCAGCAACGTGTAGTTCAAAACATCAGTATGACTGCGGAGGACCGCTATCTTGCCTTTCAAAAAAAATATCCAAAGATAGAGCTACGCATTCCTCAAAAGCTTGTGGCGTCTTATCTGGGAATCTCTGCGGAGTTTTTAAGTAAAATCAAGAAACGATTAAAGGACTCAAAATCAAAAATCAGATAACGCACTGAAATAAAAATTCAATTTCATTATTATTGAATAGGGTAGGAGAGAATCCACTCTTTTGCCTTTTGCGGATCGGTCATATAATGCTCATTCTATCGACTAAAATTCTCTTCGTACTTTTTTATTTTCTCTTCATCCTGATGAACGTGAACAGCAGCAATGCACCCAATGTTTCTGATTTTCCGAAACTTCATCAGTTTTGATTCCTCAAAAAGATCGACATAACCCACCTTCCAATCGTGATTCGCTAACAGTAACGGAACAATTTCCCGATACCGTTTATGCGCCTGAATATTGATCGCTTTAAATCCATAAAGATTAATGAAGATTTTGAAGTATGATCCATCAGGAATTTTTGACATGGACTGGTGCAGCGATTTCTCCCAGCGCAGGATGTCCTGTTCATCCACATCCCCGCTAAGGGTTGTTTCTATCAGGCTTAGCTCCGGATGCCATTTTGTATCAGTCACTTTCTCTAACGTTTCCATCATGATTAAATTTTTGCAAACTTCAATCGTAAACTATTGCTTACGACACTCACCGAACTCATCGCCATGGCCGCGCCTGCAATCATGGGATCTAATAAAAAACCATTTACAGGATAGAGCACACCGGCAGCAATCGGAATTCCGATGACGTTATAGACAAACGCCCAGAATAAATTCTGTCGAATGCCCATCACTGTTTTGGAGGATAGGGTTAAGGCCTTTGGTACGGAATTCAAATCAGAAGTAATCAATGTCATTTTCGCAACATCCATTGCTATGTCTGAACCTTTGCCCATGGCAATGCTAACATCGGCTTGAGCCAACGCGTGCGAGTCGTTTATTCCATCGCCTACCATGGCTACTACTTTTCCTGCTGCCTGAAGTTGTTTTACAAAGTCTGCTTTTTCTGAGGGTAACACCTCTGCTTTGTAGTGATGCAATCCGACTTGCTCAGCCACTGCTTTTGCCGTTTGTTGATTATCACCAGTCAGCATGTAAACGTCAATTCCTTTTTGCTGCAGTGCTTCGATGGCGCTTCTTGATGTTGATTTTATTTTGTCTGCAATGGCCAGTAAGGCAAGTACTTTATTTTGATTTGCATAATAGATTACTGTCTTTGCTTCCGCTTGCCAGTTTTGTGCGGCCAATTTCAAATCTTCAGTGATAACAATATCCTTTTCTACCATCAGTTTTTGATTGCCCAGGAAATATGAGATGCCTTCAAAATTTGCTTTAACACCTTTGCCGGTGATGCTCTCGAATCCTGATAACTGAATGGACTTGATATTTTTTTCCTTCAGACGATCGACAATGGCTTGGGCCAGCGGATGTTCGGATTGAACTTCAATCGTATAAAGAATTTCCTGATGAGCAATAAGCCCTTCCTCACCTTCGGCCCAAAGCATGTTTGTTACCACTGGCTTGCCTTCGGTGATGGTACCTGTTTTGTCCAGAATGATTGCATTTACCTTGTGTGCCAGCTCCAGGCTCTCCGCATCTTTAATGAGGATATTATTTTCAGCGCCCTTGCCTACGCCTACCATGATGGCGGTAGGTGTTGCTAAGCCAAGCGCACACGGACAAGCAATAACTAAAACGGTAACCGAGGTAAGCAACGCATGTGTAAACGCATTGTCACCACCAAGGATCATCCAGGTGATGAAGGTGAGAATGGAAATTGCGATCACAATAGGAACGAAGATTCCCGCAATTTTATCCACCAGTTTTTGAACAGGCGCTTTACTTCCCTGCGCCTCCTGAACCATTTTTATAATCTGCGCCAGAATAGTGTCGCCACCAACTTTCTGTGCTTCAAATTGAAAACTTCCTTTTTGATTGAGGGTACCTGCAAAAACTTTTTCACCTGTTTTTTTCTCCACCGCAATAGGCTCTCCGGATATCATGCTTTCATCCACGAAAGAGGAACCTGAAATGACAACCCCATCTACCGGAATTTTTTCACCGGGCCTTACGAGTAACGTATACCCTACTTTTACAGATGCAATTGGAAGTTCCATCTCCACGCCATCTAAAATGGCACGAACTGTTTTGGGTTGAAGGCCCATTAATTTTTTGATAGCGGATCCTGTATTTGACTTGGCTCTTTCTTCTAATAATTTGCCTAGCGATATAAACGCTATGACCACTGCGGCTGCTTCATAGTACACATGGGCATGAACACCACGGCTATGCCAGAATTCCGGAAACAAAGTGTTGAATAAACTAAAAAGAAAAGCGATGCCCGTGGATAGTGCAACCAGCGTGTCCATATTAGCTTTGCCAAACCGTGCCTGCTTCCAGGCGTGAATAAAGAACGTTCGGCCAAAATAAAATACAACGGGAGCCGTGAGCACCATAGAAATGTAATTCCCGTAAGGCATATTCATGTAGAACATGCCAATAATGACAACCGGAATTGAAAGTAATGTTGACCATAGTGTACGGTTCTTTACTTCTTCATAATGCTTGCGCTGAGCTTCTTCCTTTACCGCCTGAGGATCTTCAACATTTACCACCAGATCGTAGCCGATGGAGCGCACCGCATTTTGGAGATCGGTGGGTTGTGCTGCGCTGGTATCGTATTCTACCAGTGCAGTTTGATTTGCAAAATTGACGGCAGCATCTTTAACTCCTGCGGTAGCCTTCAGCATTGACTCCACACTTACAGCGCAGGCAGCGCACGTCATTTCCAGCACCGGAAAGGATTCTCTAATGATTTTACCTTCTTTTTTTGCAGATGATTGTATTGCTATCGTTGACATAAATTCAGTCTTGATTTCTATACAATAATACCGGTTTTGCCAGCCTTTAGTTTTACAGAATTTCTGCTTTGGGTTACAGAATTAAAACCTTAGGCGATTAAAAAAAAGAAGCTCTCGTGCTGAGAGCCTCTTATGCAATATTGAAACGGTATTACTTTTAGAAGTAACTATACGTGGCAGTCTCAGAGCCATAGTTAGAAGTTGCTACACGCTTCGTTGGCCTACCTTCAGTATCAAACTCATACGTGAAGGTGTAAAGAATATCTTTACCACCTTCCTCTACACGATAGGTTCTTGGTAAGCGAGGTTGAGAATTTACGTTGGGCAAAATTTCTAACGGGAACGGATTTTCCTTATCGAAATAGTTATCATAAGTGTAGGTCGATAGCAAATTGTAATCTTCAGTTCCTTCGATTGGAGCATAATTCATCTTTTTGTAAAGATCGCCTTGTGTAGTGTAGAGGTAAACCAATAGTATACCAAGTTTCATTGATCCATCAGGTTGGCGATAGTGAATAGCGGCTTCGCCAACATTACGGGCATCATCATATCCGTAGTGAATCAGCTCAGTCATCAGTCCGTTTGTAAATTGTTCTGATCTTACAATTCTGTCACCCTCCCACAGGTAATAGGTTTCGCGTCTTTCGTTTTCTATCATTTTGTGAAGCCTGCCCTGAATGTATTCGTAGGTGTAAGTTCCTCCTTTATAGGCAGGAGTGTATTGAGACCAGGTTATCTTTGCGATAGCTCCATTTTCCAGGTACTCATACCTGCGGCTGACACTCCAGCCACCAGCAGAAATTTGATAGCTTTTACCGTGTACCGCCAGTTCGTCATCGGTAATGGTGAGGTTATGCGTGATTCCAGTGCCCTTCTTTATTCCTCCTTCAACAGATTCCATTGCAAGCTGAAGGGTGCGGTCACCGTTCCATTGTGCGTTGTTGATTGGCTTAATTTTAAAGCTGGCTTGATTAGTCCCCACCGCTACAGACAGTACAATTTTGCCATTGATCAATGTGGGCTCTGTGGTGAAATCTATTCCATAAACCAGTGTTTGAGAGGATAGATTAACGATCACCAAACTAGCTGCTGGTGCATTGCCAGAAAGTGCTACCATTACTGTGGCACCTTCGTCAGAGTTTTCGCGCACGGTACCAGTGTTGAGAAGAAAATTGGCTTCCACCGGACGCTCATCGTCTATTACTGATACGGTTACCGTTTTTTGTGTGCCGAGCTGAAAACCGCTTGTAGGCTGAAGGAGTGACAAAGACAATGATTTGTTTCCATCCATAACAGCATCATCAATAGGCTTCACCGTAAAGGAAAGCGTAGTGCTTCCAACCACAATGGGCAATTCTATCTTGCCGTCTACGGCTCTAGGCTCAGTATTAAATTTTAATAACTGCTCTGATGAGAGAGCAATGTAAAGCTTGCCTGCTTGTGTGGCAGCTTTACTCAACGACAATGTGATGATACTTCCGTTTTCATTTTCGTTGAGTGTTACTTGTGATTGATTGAATTGTATGACCGATGGGGTAGCGGCTGGGTTAGTAGTGATGACCTCCTCATCTTTACAAGCCAGCATGGCCAGCGTGAGGATTGCATACGTGAGAATGTGATGACGTGATAGCATAAAAGTTTTATTTTAACTTCTCGCTACAACGAACAAGTCCTTGAAGGGTTTTATATTTTAAACCGATGGAATTATAGAATTTGTAAATTTTTGCAACCAGTTCGCTTTTTGAATCATTAATGTCGCAAAGTGATACTTTTTTGTCGTGACCACGGTGCTGTCCGGTCGCTGTCCGAAATCGTGTCAACGGGATTACACGGCATCCAGAGGTTTACGTATCTGATCTTTGTCGCGTGATTTTTTTAGATCAGAGGGAGTGAGGCCTGTAATTTTTTTAAACTGCCCGGACAAGTGAGCAACACTACTATACCCTAATCGATCGGCAATTTCGCTAAGGTTAAGTTCATCATAAAACAACAGCTCTTTGGCGCGTTCTATTTTCTGACGGATGATGTATTGCTCCAAGGTAATTCCTTCCACAGAAGAAAAAAGATTACTGATATAATTGTATTCGTAATGCAATTCTTCTGCAAGAATATCCGACCAGTTGTGCTTACGGTCCATGCGATCGGAGTGATGGATCATTTTGATTACTTTGTTCTTAATTGCTTCAATAAGCCTGGCCTTGCGATCATCAATGCGCTCGAAACCAAGGTTTTTCAAATTTATGTCCAGTTGGCTGAGTATGGGCTCATCGATCTGCTCTTCTGATAAGGTCACTTCACCAAGAGCAACCTTTTCCGGATGCAACCCCAGTTTTTCTATTTCTTGCTGCACCGCCATTACGCAGCGGTTGCAAACCATATTTTTGATGAATAACTTCATAGTTGAATATAAAACGAAATTTAATTTAGGAAAATTCCAACGTGTTTCCTTTAAAATCGTATTACCCTAATCTAAAATCTATCCCATGTTCATCGGACACTTCGCCCTCGGCCTTGGTGCTAAATCAGTAAAGCCATCGGCTTCGCTCGGTTCTTATTTTTTAGCGGTGCAGTTTGTTGACCTGCTTTGGCCTACGTTGTTGTTACTTGGTGTTGAACAAGTGGCGATTGTTCCAGGCATTACCGCTATGACCCCGTTGGATTTCATCAGCTATCCGTACACGCATAGTTTGATAATGGCTTTTGTTTGGTCTTTGCTTGGCTTTGGATTGACCTATCTGATCAAAAAGGATTTTTCTGTTTCGCTTTTGTTGGGACTTTGCGTGGGAAGCCACTGGGTTTTAGATTTTGCCACACACCGGCCCGATCTGCCCCTCACACTTTCGGAAACTACGAAGGTGGGTCTTGGTTTATGGAATTTTAAAATGGCAACCGTGCTTGTTGAGTCAGCACTATTCCTCATCGGCACGTGGCTTTATGTGAAGAAGACGAAAGCGATCGATCGCGCTGGTAGTATTGGATTCTGGAGTTTAATCACTTTTTTGGTGATCATTCATATTGGTAATATTTTTGGTCCACCTCCGCCTAATGTTGGCGCAATTGCATGGGCCGGTCATTTGCAATGGTTGTTTGTGGTGTGGGCCTATTGGACAGACAGTCACCGCACTCTAAATGTTTGATGCAATAAAAAAGGGGAGAAACATTGTTAGCGCTCAACAATTGGTTAATAAAATTCTTCCCAACCCGATAATTTTCCAAAAAATCACTTGATGAAAAGAAGTGGAGGAATGCATAAAAGTAGGTTCTCCCGTTTTCGATAGATTTTATTTTAATATATCGAGAGCAATTTTTGTCTTGTGAGACAATTGGTTTAAATTATCTTGATGAGAGCTTCAAATCTTGTTCTCCTAGCAATCCTGTTTTTAATGAATTCTTTTAGCAGGGGACAGGTTTTATCCGAAAATATAAAATTCAGACGCCTTGAGGCAAATAAAAGATTATCGCATCAGAACATAAATGCGATTTTACAGGATTCATTTGGATTTTTATGGATCGGTACTGATGATGGTTTGAATCGATTTGATGGGTACGATTTTAAAATCTATCGTAATCAGCCCAATGACTCTGCTTCATTAGCGCAAAATAAAGTTCAGTCTATTTTTGAGGATAGTGAAGGTAAACTGTGGGTATCCACTATAAACACTGGTCTTCATTATTATGATCGCGACATGGATGTTTTTGTCCGTGTGCCGGAGTGGACGAATGCACATTGCCAAGTTATGCAAATAGTTGAAGACGAACATAAGCAACTTTGGATTGCCGGTGGTGTTGAGTCTTATGCGTTTGTAGCTTCACTCGACAGAAGGTCTTTGCAATGGAAGAAGTATTTGCTAATGCCAGCCTCAATTCCAATAGACGCTATTTTACCGACCAGCGGAGGTAACTTTTGGATTGGGATGCAGGAAAACAAGGGATTATTTAAATGGAACTCTAAAACTGGGGTTTTGGAAAAAATATCCACTAACATAATTGGGAAGAATATCGAAAAGCTCATTCAAGATGATAAGGGTAATATTTGGATAGGTACTCGAAGTGGTCTAACAAAATTTGATGCGCAAAATCAGAGATTTCAGAAAGTCTATTTTGATAGTGAAGATAAGGATTCGCCAAAAAATGATATACCAGCACTTGATCTCTGCATCGATGGTCAGTATCTGTGGGTAGCCAAAGAAAATGGAGGCCTTTCTCGATTTCATTTGCCCTCCAATACGGTTCAAAATTTCCTTTATGATCGTTATGATCCCTATACAATTGTTAGCAACTCCATTTGGTCCTTGCATAAAGACAGGCAAGGGCGCATTTGGATAGGTTCTTTTGCTGCGGGATTGTGTGTACTCGATAAACTGGAGCAGCGGTTTCAGGTTTTAACGCCATATCAAAATGAATTGGTGAACGATATTGTTGAGGATTCCAAAGGCAGACTTTGGATTGCTACCGAAGATGGTGCTATCATGCACGACAAAGATGCAAAATATCGCTTTCGAAATAAGGTAAATGATCCGTCAAGCATAAGCAGCAATGCAGTCCTTTGTTTTTTTGAAGACTCCAGGAAACAGATGTGGATAGGGTGTTGGAACGGAGGAGTTAATCGGCATAATGAAGATGCCAACACTTTTACCCGATTTTTGCCAGACCCATCAGGCCGGTTGGGCTCAATGACAAATCCAAATGTTTTTGCGATCGGTGAAAATTCTCTTACGGGCGATCTGCTGGTTGGTACTTTTGGTGGACTCAATATTTTGAAAGATCAGTCCCGGCAAAAATTTGATTACTTATATGATAATATAAAAGAGGGCGATGTTTTGATAAATGCCATTCTGGAAGACAGTAAAAGGAATATCTGGATAGGTTCCTATAGTGGCCTAAATCTCTATGACTTGAATGCAAAGCGAATCGCAAAAATACCCCTGAACACGGATAGCACTTTGACCAGCTACCGGGTGAATAGCATTTTCGAAAGCAGTAGGGGCGAAATTTGGGTGGGGAGTCATGGGGGGCTGCATAAAGTCATTAATAACAAGGTAATTAATACATATAATACATCGTCCGGCTTGCCATCTGATATTGTTGAGTGCATTTCGGAAGATGGCAATAATAATTTATGGATTGGAACTACCAAGGGGCTCATTAAGTACAACCCAGAAAAAAATTCTTTCAGAGTTTATAACGAAACAGATGGGCTTCTTTCTGATAATATCAAAACTATGTTGCGCAGTAGTTCAGGACTTTTTTATGTCGGAGGTAAGGGAATCAATGTGTTTAATCCGGATAGCTTGCGGGACAATGATCATAAACCGGAGGTCTACATAACCGAGATCAAGTTGTTTAATAGAACAGTTGACCCAAATGATGAAACCCAAATCTTAAAGTCATCTATTCTAAATTCAAAAACAATAACTTTGAATCATTCTCAGGCTTTCATTACACTTCAATATATTGGAATCAACTTTACGGCTACACATAAAAACCAATATGCGTACAAACTTGTGGGGTTTGATGACGATTGGAACTATGTTGGGGAAAAACGCGAAGTAACTTTTACAAATCTTCTTCCTGGAACATACTTTTTTAAAGTTAAGGCTTGTAATAACGATGGTCTATGGAACGATGAGGGGAAAACACTTGAAATAATTGTCTTACCTCCCTGGTGGGTGACTATTTGGTTTCGAGGATTGACTTTTTTGGTTGTTGTCTCGGGGTCAATTGCGTTTTATTATTATCGGATAAGAAATATTAAAATTCAAAACATTAAGTTGGAGCAACTGGTTGAGCAACGAACCAGTGAATTAAAAAGATTGAACGGTGAGCTGGCTCAAACAGAAAAGGAAATAAAAGCGAAAAACGAAGAGCTGATGATAGCCCAAGAGGAAACTAGTACCCAGCGTGATCAGCTTGAAGAACAGAATAAGCACCTCCAGGACGCTCGCAAGGAAATCGAGATGAAAAATCTTGAGATAATGAGGAAGAATGAAACACTGGAAGAAGAGGTAAATAATAGAACGAGAGAGCTGATGTCTAACGTTCAGCAATTGGAACAATTTGCTTTTATGGCTGCTCACAATTTACGAGGTCCTGTGGCAAGAATATTAGGGCTTGGAGAAATTTTAAAATATGCACAAACAAAGGAGGAGGCACTGGACGTTCAAAGTAGAATAATTAGAACTACCCAAGAACTAGATACCGTGGTTAGAGATCTTAATCACGTTTTGGAAATCAGGACGAACACTTCGGCTGTGTCAACCACCATTGAATTTTCAGAGGAGATGAAATTTGTGAAGAATATTTTACAAAATGAAATCGAATCAACAGGAGCGTATCTTAGTGAAGATTTTAGTGCTGTCAATGAAGTGCGATCTGTAAAATCCTATTTTGAAAGCATACTTACAGCGTTGTTAAGTAATGCCTTGAAGTTTAGACATCCAGACCGAGTACCAGAAATATTTGTTCAATCCGGTTTCGATGATCATTTTGTTTACATCTCAATTCGAGATAACGGATTAGGTTTAGACGTTGCTCAAAATAAACAGAAACTGTTTAAATTCTATTCGAGATTTCATTCAAACGTGAGCGGGAAAGGAGTTGGGCTCTTCACGGTTAAAACACTTTTAGAAGCGTTGGGTGGTCAAATTGAAATCACTCCAAATGAGATTTATGGCGTGACCGTCAAAGTCGATTTCCCGCGAAAATCTGCTTGAAATTCAAACGTTTTGTTTGATGATGTCAGTTGGTCAACTAAGCATGATTTCATTTATTGCATTTAAATTTAGCTTGCTTCTGATCGCTTTTCTTCTGCTATTTTACCAATCATGTAATTGTTAATTCGTGGTGCCTGACTTATCGTATTTTTAAAAAATTCAATGAGCAAAGAATAAACCATGAAAAAGAACAGTTACGTATTTTTTATTTTTCTCTTCGTTTGCGGAAGCCTGGCGCATGCACAGACGAAGGATCCTGTAGTTGCTAGCATTGTTAAAGAAGCAACCGAGAATTCACAATTAGAGAAATTGGCGCACGAGTTGGTCGATCAGATTGGGCCACGCCTGGTGGGCTCACCAAAGATGCAGCAGGCTCACGATTGGGCAGTTGCCAAATATTCGTCATGGGGCATCACTGCGCGAAATGAAAAGTGGGGCGAGTGGCGTGGTTGGGAACGCGGAGTAACGCATATCGATATGGTGTCCCCTTGGGTGAAATCGTTAGAAGGAACTCAATTAGCCTGGAGCCCGAGCACCGGAGGAAAAACAGTAACAGCAGAAGTGATCGTTATTCCTGACCTTGCAGATTCGTTAGCATTTCAAAAATGGTTGCCTTCGGTGAAAGGAAAATTTGTGATGGTGTCCATGCCGCAACCCACCGGCAGACCAGATTACAACTGGGAAGAGTTTGGTACCAAAGAGTCATTTGAAAAAATGAAGGCAGCCCGAACAGCACAGACGGATGCATGGACAAAACGAATTGAAAAGACGGGATACACCACGCGCACGTTGCCGGCAGCTTTAGAAAAAGCAGGTGCGGTGGGCGTGGTAACTTCCTTATGGTCGCGGGGTTTTGGGGTGAATAAGATATTTGGTGCAAACACAAAAAAAGTTCCAACGATTGATGTGGCGCTGGAAGATTACGGATTGCTCTATCGACTCATCGAGTCAGGCAAGCAAACGAAAATTAGTTTGCGCGCTGATTCAAAAGAGACCGGTGTTGTTCCCACCTACAACACACTGGCAGAGCTCAAAGGATCATCGAATGAATACGTCATGCTTTCCGCTCACTTTGATTCATGGGATGGCGGCACCGGTGCTACTGATAATGCCACAGGTACTTTAGTGATGATGGAAGCCATGCGCATTTTGAAAAAGGTTTATCCTAATCCTAAGCGAACTATTTTGGTTGGCCATTGGGGAAGTGAGGAGCAAGGATTGAATGGATCACGCGCCTTTGTAGAAGATCATCCTGAGATTGTCAATAATCTTCAGGCATTGTTCAATCAAGATAATGGAACCGGGCGTGTGGTAAATATTTCTGGACAGGGCTTTTTGCATTCGTATGATTACATCACACGATGGCTTGCCGGTGTGCCAGAAGATATTAAGAAAGGTATCGAGACGAAATTTCCCGGCACTCCCGGTGGCGGTGGTTCTGACTTTGCTTCGTTTGTTGCAGTGGGCGCACCTGGCTTTTCACTGAGTTCATTGAATTGGTCGTACGGAAACTACACCTGGCACACCAACCGCGATACGTATGATAAGATTGTGTTTGATGATGTTCGCAACAATGCAATGCTTGCCGCAATCATGGTGTACATGGCTTGCGAAGATCCGCAGCGCACACAGCGTGATAAAAGTGTGCTACCTCCTAACCAAAAAGGTGAGCCTGGCAAGTGGCCTGAACAAAGGAAGGCAACCCGCAAAGGTGGCCTTGATTAAGGCTAACAGAATTCTTTTGGTGAAAGCGCCAGGCATGAAAATGTCTGGCGTTTTTTTCAACGGGCAGCCTAAGACTACACTAGCTTCCACTCATCGCCCGGGGGCTGAACTATAGCAGAAAAATCCGTTCGGGGGGTAAGGTCTAAAAATGGGTAAGTCACTTTGGATAAATAAAGGCCTTGCGGATAGGCCGGCTCAAAAATTTCCGGTGGCTTTTTGGTGATGAGATAATTTTCAAATTCATCAACGCTAAGCCTGTTTTTGCCTACCAGCAAAAGTTTTGCAACCAGTATGCGCACCATCTTTGCTAAAAAACGATCGGCCGTAATTTTGAAACGCAATCGATCTCCATTACCATTCGTGAAAAATGATGCCGATGTTATTTTACAAATGGTAGTGTTGTGATCGTTGGGTGCTTTACAAAATGCACGATAGTCCTGATAGCGGAGCAGCAGATTGGCTGCCCTTTTCATTTTAGTAAGGTGCAGATCTTTTTCGAGATACAGTGAGCTGAAGGAATGTAGAAACGGATCTTTATAATGATGGATAAAATAATCGTAGGTTCTGGAAGTAGCATCAAACCGGGCATGCTGTTTTTCCAGTACGGGAATAATTTCAAATACAGCAATGTCGTCTGGTAATGTTTTGTTCAGGCGAAATAATAAATCAAAGCTCCATTCCGATTCAATATCACTATGAAAGAAAAATTGACTAGCATGAACCTCTGCATCGGTGCGGCCACAGCCCATGGCCGATGTTGGTGTTTTTAATACCCGACTCAATGCATCTTCTACTACCTGCTGCACATTGGGTGCCTTAGCCTGCCGCTGCCAACCACGATAGTTGCGTCCATTGAAACCCATGTGAAAAAAATATCGCACGAAATGAATGTAAATGACCAAAAGTAATCCAAAAATTTTGCTATTCGGAATTTGTAACAGATGACGTGGGATCTTTTAAATATCAAATATCAGAATAGACGGAGGATTGCCGAAAGTGTGGCTCTAACGGAGTTCTTCTCACATTATCATAGATCAATTCTTATTGGCCGTAAATCCGTACGCGCCAGTTCTTTTGTCTTTGAAGATCTCCAGGTGTGGAGGGTGGTAAGTATAGATAATAAATATCGTACAGGTTGCTGTTAGAAGAATAGCCCCCGCTATGTTCAGTAATTTTGAATGTATTGATTGAACTATTTTGTAACAAAATAATTGACATAAAAATACGCCAATGATATAGGAAGCAATGTCGAGAGTAAGATTATTGACCTCTAGAAATGTTGTGTAGGTATAATAGATCAATAAAATAGTAAATGAAATAATAAATACACCTATCGCTTTAGAAAAGAAATAATTGCTCATCGTGTTGCCAAGCACTGTGTACTCCACCAATGAAAAAGTAATCAAGCTCCAAAGCCCTAATTTTAAATGTTCCCATACGCTTTCATTGACAGGTACAAATGCAGCAATGAGGTAGTATTGATTTGTCCATTTAAATATAAAATGATAAAGAAATCCGAGTGCTGTCAGTATGAAGAACCCTGCCACGCTCCATTTTTTTAATGCTGCATTCGTGTTGTTTGTGCCTTTCAAGAATTAGTTTCTTTTTGAGCCGTTTACAAATTGAGCTGTCCTGTATTCAAATTTATCTAATGCTCGACAGTTTTTTGTTAGGGAGAGCCGTTGTTTTCAGCACACCATACCTTGGTTCTCGAATAGACAGTCCTATAGCTTGGAATGTAAAGTGCTATACTTTGCTACTCAGAAGTTTTAGTTCTTACTGGCGATCAAGCAGAAAATTGGGTCAAGTGATGGTGGACGTGAACATATTGCATTGCACCCCAATCCTCTTTTGAGAGTCGACCAAAATATGGATGCCTGCCAATTTCATTTTTGCCTCTGAGCTTGTAAAAAGCATCAATATTTTCAAGAAGACGCACTTTTTCTGTTTCAAACTCCTTGTCATCTGTGATTTTGTAGATGGAAAAGGTCCTTTGGTTTTTACCGAGGTCGCCTTTCTTAACGAACTTGAGGACGATCATTTTTACGAGTGTTCGCAAAATGAAATTGCTTCTATCTATAAAAGGCAACTTTCCAATCACTATTTCAAACCCTATTGAACAATGCGCCAACATTTGAGCAACATTCATTTTACCCCATTGTCGATGGTTATTGGTTGTTAAACCTGCTATTCGATTCCGAATTTCCTCATAATCAACGGCATTGAATAATGACTTCATGCTTCTTTATCGCTTGGTTTGGGTTGATGTTTGTTGTTATTCATTCAATCACTGGCCTTTAATTATTTACACGTCCGCGTTCTTCTTCTGAGCCAGATTTTAGATGTACTGATTTTAATTTATTGTTCCCAAAACTCTTTGTGTACACCAGACGAACATATTGAGCGTGCCAATCGTACGTTACGTTCGTGTTGATGTTATTCGCTGGGATATTTGTTTTTAAATACCACTCTCTGGTGTAAAGAATATCATCCATAGCCAATTTCAGTGAACTCCCTCTCTTGAATTTTTTCTGAACTGCTGCATTGATTGAACCTAAGGGTCTACGCTGCGAAATGCCCAGAAAAGTCTTCGACTGATAAAAGCCTGATACCTCTATTAAGATGTCTTTCGGCAGCTTGATCATATTTTTTAGGTCAACATTGATGCCGTAAACGGTTAGTGCGATGTTAACGGGTAAATTTGATGATTCAATTATTTGATAACGACCGCTCAAGTTAGTTTGCACTTCCCACCAGTTTGCAATATGAAACGAGTATGAAGTTGAAAGAGAGAGTGTATTAAGATAGCGCATATTTTGTGATCGGTAGATTGTATTGCTCGTCCCACGTTCTATTTCGGGTTGAAAAAAACTAATCTCCCGTTGAGAATGGCTGAATTGAAGTGATGTAATCCAGTGCTGATAGCGATAACTAAGTTGTACGGCATCTGAAATGGAGGGCCACAATGATGTATTGCCTGCAGAAAAAGTGTTCGGACCGAAGAAAAAAACAAATGGGGCGATGTCATTATAGGTAGGGCGTGTAATTCTCCTTGAGTATGAAAATTGAATTTCTCTTTCTTTTGATAAATCTTTCTTGAAAAAAACGCTCGGAAAAAAATACCCGTACTTTCTGTTTATTAAATACCTTTCTGTTGGTGTACTAATCACGGTTTGAGTGTATTCATAACGTAGTCCGCCAGAAAGATGATAATTATTCTTCAGTTTTAGGCTTATCGAGGAATAGGCTGCTGCTACTTGTTCATTCATGGAAGAGTAGGAGGTATATTTATTATCCGTTACCCATTCATTGCTTACTAAGTTAGTCACCACTACATCATTGTCAAGTGTTGAGGTTACGAATTTTGCTCCACTTTCTATTGTGGTGTTTTGGGAGGGGTAATATTGATAGTCAGCTTTTCCAATAAGCATCTTTATTGGTGTGAACTTGCTCAAGTTGATGAATGAATTACCTTGAATATTATCCTCAAGGTAAAGGATATTGTTCTCATACCTTGATGGATTGTTATTATGATAATGAAGATAATCAATACTCAAATTGATTTCATTCTTATCATCCAATCGTGATTGAAAAGTCAATGCACCCGAAGCACTTTGCCAGAGATTTTTTTCATAAACATTCATATCGGTGATTATAGACGAATCTTTTTTAACTTGATTTACATCATTCGTGGTGGCATTCATTTCCCAGTTTGACCTGTAACCCGTTAGCTGCAGTCCTAAAGAAGTATTTTTACCGAGATTCCATTCGATACCGCCCGATAAGTCTTGAACTGAAGTAACATTATCGCGGTGACTGTAGTCTTTTACTTGTATGAAATCGCGGTTGTTTCCTTGTGTCATAATCTCCATGGTATGAACATTATGTGTTGATAATAGCGAATAATTTAACGTGTAGGCAAAATTTCTGCCTCGGTGGGCAATGTTGAAATTTTTTCCATAAACTTCTTTTGCTTTATAGCCGAGCGTAATTCCGAACGAGCCGTTTGTGCCTAAGTCCGTGTTTTGTTTTGTTACAATATGAATAATTCCGCCATTTCCTTCTGCATCGTATTTAGCCGGGGGTGTCGTAATAAATTCAATCTTCTCCACATTTGCTGAACTCATACCATTCAGCATTTGAACCACGACTGATAATGGCAATTGCATCATCTTCCCATTTATCATCACGCGTACCCCTGATTTACCATTCATGTTGATCGTGTTGTTTTGCTGGTCAACAATTATCCCGGGTGATTTTTGCAGGATGTCTAATACGGTATTGCCTGAAAAGGAGACCCTGTTTTCAACGTTCATCACCATGCGGTCGATTTGTTGTTCAAACAATGGCTTCTCTGCGGTGACCACAACTTCGTTTAATTGAGTGGTTTCTTCTTCTAAGGTTATTAGCCCTAAATTCAAATCTTGTTTTGAGTTAATATCAATGTTAGACAGTGTCCTTTTTTTATACCCCACATAGGAACTGATCAGTAAATACTTTCCGTTTTGCACATTTTCAATGATAAATTTCCCTTCAACGTCTGAGATTCCTCCTTTGGCAAACGATGAGTCAGTAGCGCTAAGTAACACTACGCTCACATAAGGTAATGGTTCGGTTTTAGCGTTGGCAAGACGTCCTTCTATTTTTGATTGTGCCATGCCAACTATCGAACATAAGAGAAGTGCAATGAATACTATGAGCTTTTTCATGATTCGTGGGTTTGTAAACCATTA
The DNA here is from genome assembly GCA_966095315.1 of uncultured Cyclobacteriaceae bacterium. Classification (GTDB taxonomy): domain Bacteria; phylum Bacteroidota; class Bacteroidia; order Cytophagales; family Cyclobacteriaceae; genus ELB16-189. The sequence continues at coordinate 12,509 of CBHTSG010000007.1, read as the reverse complement.
CGCGGATGATATTCATCACGGGAATGGAAGTGTTCGTTGGTGAATCGGTTCGATTTTTTGGCCGGGTGTCAGAATACTCAGACGTCCACCGTTGTAGTTCATTACTTTGCCCAATAATCAAATCCCTGCACAGTTGCAATCACGGGCGTTGCTACTTTTATCAACTTGTCGTGTTGTGGTGATTTTTCATATGCCTCAATGTCTTTCTCAGAGGCATAGCCAAAAACATAAATGTGTTTGATCTGATTCGCGTCATTATTTGATTTTACAACCCCCCACTCAAAGGCTTTCACCGAAGCTATTTTGGATAACTCTATACAAGCATCATCCACAGCCCTGATACTATCGGCCGATGTTTTCTTAAACGTAAACACAAGGGTGCGCTTAAGAAGCTTATCTTGTTTTAAATCGGTTTGCGCATAGCTTAGCCCTATGAATAGGAAAAGGCCAAATCCAAGAATATAGAAATGATATAATTTGTTTTTCATAACAGGTTGGTTTTGTGTTACAACAAAAATCATAACCGTTATGAAAATAAAAGTTGGTGCAGACCAACTTTTAGAATTTTACACTATTGTAAAGTTTACTGAAATTAGTAGGGTCAATACCTAAATAGGAGGCGATGTGCTTGTGGGGCACCAGTTGCAGCAAATGCGGACTGCGCTTGCAAAATGACTTGTAGCGCTCTTCAATGGTCATACTGTGCAGTTCTATATGTCGATTAATCATTCCCGTATAGGCCCACTCGGTCATTCGTCTGAAGAGACGTTCTAATTGTTGAGATTGGTCAAACAACTCTTGTAATCCCTCATATGAGATATAGCCCATTTCGCTATCGGAAAGGCAAGTGAGAAAATATTTTGATGGAATTTGAAACAGAAATGATTCAGGAATGACACACGGGCAAAACGGATAAGTAAAAGCCATAACATGTGTCTTGTCGTTTGCATCAAAGTAAGACATTTGAACACCGCTTTTTACCAGATAAAGTTCTTGTTGTGTTTGCCCGGCAACGGTTATGAACTCACCTTTCTTAAAGGTCTTTGTCTTCAGGTTCCTGGATAGCAAATCATTGTCAGCGGTGCTGATGTTATGAAAGAGTTTAAAAAATTCAATTTGTTCCAAGGTTATTCGTATTTAATCATTTATGATGAAGGCCAAATAAACATATTGGGCCTAGCGTGTTATTTTCTCCGCAGAGTCTCCGCTTCGGGACTCTGCGGCCTCGTTGTCCAAGTTAAATCAATATCCTGTAATTCGTTATAGCTAGTAATTTCAAACTCTCCTGGTTCAGACAGCTGATAGAATCGTGCAGAGCTATGTTGATAGTCCTGCGGAGAATGAACAAGATTCCAATTCCCACGGCAAGGGTTGTCATGAATATAATTCAGTTTCTGCTCAATGAATGACCGATGAGTGCATTCTTTCCAATCAAACGAAGGTTCAAATACCTCATGAATTTTACCTCGATTTCGATCCGTATCATTGACCCATTCTTTTAATTGGTTCACTACGTCTGGACATGATTGTAGTCGCCTTGCTAATGCATAGGCCATAAAACGTTTTCCATTCCCGATGACACTATTGATGGATTTGCCACAGCTGCGAAATCCAATAAGCGCATGCAGGTGGTTCGGCATGATTACATAGCCGCAAACAAAGTGGCCTTGTTTAATGAGATTCTTAAACCAGCTATAGACAATGTCGTAGCCATTGGAGATTTCGAAAAGCGATAGCCAACGGGCGCAGGTTATTGTGATGAAATATAATCCGTCTTTATTGGGTATGGTCTTTCTTACAGCCATATAGCTAAGTTATCGAATACGGCCTATACGATAATCATCTATTTCATGGTTTTGAGATGACCACTAATGCCGCAGAGTCCCGAAACGGAGACTCTGCGGAGAACTGAAACCCCAAAGTGGCATAAACACGCTGTTGTGGCCCGTTTTTTTTAGTTCGACTTTGATTTTAGGTAATACTTGATTCCAAGTGTTAATTTTTTGATTGTGAAATCAACGTCAAATTTCTCTGAGTCGTAATTAGTTTCACTATTTCCAGAACCCGCTATTAGTTTTCCTTTAAAATACCCTACTGATCCGTATGAAACTTCTAACTCAATTTTATTATTTAACACGGTCCGCATTCCTGGAACTAAGTTAGGATTAAAGTAGTATGACCTAAACAATTGTTGTCCGTATGATTGGTTGTCGTACGTCTCTCTTTTTTCTCTTTCTTTTAAAAAATCAAAATTAGCCTGAAGGAGGAAATTTACCCTATTCGTAATCTTGATGTCTTGAATATAAAGTGCTCTTACGAAATACGAATTTGTTCTATTATAAATATTAAAGGGATTAGGTTCATCAATCCCAAGTTTTTCTTTTTCTTGACTTCTTTGAAATCCAAATCCCAATCCAACTCTTTTATTTTCATCAATTTTATATCCAATTTGAGGAATTGTTGTAATTGTCAGCGTTTTTTTAGTCGACTTACAAGTCGCACCGTTATTAAATCCACTGCTTGTAAGTTTTTCATTATATGTCTTATTCTGTCCGGAGATAAATGAATTAAGTCCAATGAATATGTTATTAGATACTTGTCCAAAGGTTGTAATAGATGCAGTTGTCGCTAAAAGTAATAGTAAAAGCTTGAGGTTCATTTCTTTCTTTTTGGTAGTTGCTCTTCTGTCGCAAAAAATGAGCCACAATGCTTGCCTATATACACTGTACATATATTTCCAATATGCCTATGTGGTTAAAGTTAATTGAAATTGATGCAAGGTGATTAGAAGACGGTGATATATTTTTTGTGCATAATGGAATGCCTCATGTTTGATTTGAAATGTGTTTCGGATTAAGCCGTAATTCAAGTACGAATACTGAAATGTTAAACTTCATCTCGGCCAGGGATGGAGGCATTTGTTGGAGCCCGAAAGTGCATGTGCGCGGACTGGCGACTGCCGACAGCCCGGTGGCCCCGGTCGGGGACAGGACGCCCTTCTTTAAAAATTCCAAAATGCAAATGACAAGGTTCAAACGTTCGCTCCGGGATAGGATCATAGCGAACCCTGGGCTTTAATGCGGGGTGAGGAATCGGGTGAACTTTCACCTTTTGGCTTCAAACTGTGACGCCCAATCTTTACCTTTACGGTCTTTTATTATTGACTATGGCTGAAGAGAAGAGTTTGAACTTCATTGAAGAGATTATTGAAAACGATTTAAAGTCGGGCAAGTATACCGCCATTGCCACGCGCTTTCCACCGGAGCCCAATGGCTACCTGCATCTGGGGCATGCCAAGAGCATTTGCCTCAACTTTGGGCTGGCGCTGAAGTATGGCGGCAAAACGAACCTGCGCTTTGACGATACCAACCCCGTAACGGAAGAGACCGAGTATGTAGAGAACATCAAAAACGATGTGAAGTGGCTGGGCTTCCAATGGTCGGAAGAATTATATGCTTCGGATTATTTTGGTCAGTTGTATGAGTTTGCGCTGAAGCTCATTCGCAAGGGGCTGGCCTATGTTGACGACAGCACCAGCGAAGAGATTGCTGAGCAAAAGGGTACGCCCACACAACCGGGAAGAAATAATCACTATCGTGATCGTTCGGTGGATGATAACCTGAAGCTGTTTACTGAAATGAAAGAGGGTAAATATCCGGATGGCTCCAAAGTGCTGCGTGCTAAAATTGATATGGGGCACGTGAACATGCTCATGCGCGATCCGATTTTGTATCGTATCAAACATGCGCATCATCATCGCACGGGCGATGCCTGGTGTGTGTACCCGATGTATGACTTTGCCCACGGTCAGAGCGACAGCATTGAACAGATCACCCACAGCATTTGTACGCTGGAGTTTGTGCCGCACCGCGAGCTGTACGATTGGTGCATTGAGAAACTGGAAATCTATCCTTCGCGTCAGTATGAATTTGCGCGACTGAACATGACCTACACGATGATGAGCAAGCGCAAGCTGCTGCAACTGGTGAATGAAAACTATGTGACAGGCTGGGATGACCCACGCATGCCTACGCTGAGTGGCGCGCGCAGAAGGGGCTACACGCCCGAGGCGATTCGTGATTTTTGTGATCGCATTGGCGTGGCCAAGCGCGACAATCTGATTGACATTGGCTTGCTGGAGTTTTGTGTGCGCGAGCATCTCAATAAAATTTCGGACAGACGCATGGTGGTGTTTGATCCGTTGAAGGTGGTGATCACGAATTATCCAGAAGGTCAGTCGGAGATGATGCCCAGTGAGAACAACCCCGAGGCAGAAAACCCTACGCTGCGCACGATGCCGTTCAGCAGAGAACTGTGGATTGAACGCGAGGATTTTATGGAGGTGCCGCCAAAGAAATATTTTCGACTGGCACCCGGACAGATGGTGCGCCTGAAGAGTGGCTTCATCATCAAATGCGATGACTTTATAAAAGACAGCAACGGCAATGTGACGGAGCTGCGCTGTTCATACATTCCCGAAAGCCGCAGTGGATCGGATACGTCTGGCATACAAGTAAAAGGCGTGATCCATTGGGTGAGTGCAAAGCATGCCATCCCTGCAGAGATTCGTCTTTACGATCGGTTGTTCCTGACGGAAGACATGAATGCGATTGAAGATGATTTCAAAAATCATTTGAATCCGGAATCCTTGCAGGTGCTGAAGACGGTCTACGCTGAGCCTTCCTTAAAGGATGCAAAGTTGGGTGAACACTTTCAGTTTTTGCGCATGGGCTATTTTTGTCTGGATGAAGACTCTTCTCCCGAGAAATTGATCTTTAATAGAACGGTGACGTTGAGGGATACTTTTAAGAAATAGGAGTTAGACATAAGTATCAAGACGTGAGTATCAAGCAGGAGAAAGAGATATTAAGAATCTTGCTACTTGATACTTACTACTTGATACTATTTCTCCACCACCATTGAAACACAATCAATCCCCAAATGCGGGCGTGCACATCTTCGGGATTTGAGGAAAATAGTTTTTGTTTCAGTTTCTGAATTTCCGAGTAGTTGAAAATCCCTTGCTCTGATACAAATTTTTCTGAGAGTAGATCATCGTTGATCATTGATTTCATTTCTTTTCTAAACCATTTCAAGAGCGGCACTTCAAAACCCTTCTTGGGTCGATTGTAAAGTTTTGCCGGCAGCATCTCCCGAAATGCATCCTGCAACACACGCTTGTGCAGCGCTGAGTTGATTTTGTAATCAGAAGGTAATGAGAAAATAAAATTGACCACTTCAAAATCAAGAAAAGGAGTACGCACCTCAAGTCCATTGGCCATGCTCATTAAGTCAACTTTGGTAAGCATGTCGTTTGGTAATACAAGTTGTGTATCGGTGAGCAAAATATCATTCATGCTTTCGTGGGAAGGAATGGTTTTTAGCAGCGCTGCTTTAAACTGATGGTACTCGTCCTGTACAAGTTGGGTTTTTGAATGCTCATTCAGTAATGCACTTGCTCCAGCTTCATCGGTAAACCCGGCCCAGCGCCAGTATCGCTCGGAGGAAGATAGTTTTGCGCCTTCGGCAAAGCGTTGCAGTTGTCGCACTTTATTTGATAGTGGGTTGCTGCGCGATTTCGGCAACGATTTCCAAAGTGGCAGGAGGGAAGTGACAAGGTTCTCTTTCCAGCCCGGATTTAGCAATCGCTGAAAGGCTGCATGCTTATTGTAGCCACCCAAAAGTTCATCGGCTCCATCGCCCGACAAGGCAACCGTGGCATGCTTGCGTGTTTCTTTGCTAAGAATGTAAACATTAATGGCGGAAGAATCCGCAAAGGGCTCATCGATGTAATCTAAAATAGAATTTACATGCTGATAGAGATCATCATTGGTGAGGGAAAAAACCGTATGCGTTGTTTTAAAATGACTTGCCACTAATCGGGCATATTCTGTTTCGTCAAAAAACTTCTCTTCGCGAAAGCCGATGGAGAATGTGTGAAGATCGGATTTGTGCTTGCTGGCTAGTCCTGTGATTACGGATGAATCAATGCCGCCACTAAGAAATGCGCCTAATGGCACATCTGAAACCAACCTGCGCTGAACGGAAGCTTCAAGCAATGATTTTAATTTTTCTTTTGACTCCTCGTAGTTTGTTGATGATTGCTCATTATTCGCTGCTCCGCTGTATGGAATTGTATAATAGGATCGAGTGCTGCATTCTTTATTCTTCACCTTCATGAAATGACCTGGAAGAAGTTTGTGTACCTTTTTAAAAATGGTACGCGGAGCTGGGATGTAATTAAGCTGAAGATAGGTTTGTAGCGAAGTGTAGTCGAGTTCTTTTTCGATGCCATAAGCAAGAATGGATTTCATCTCAGAAGCAAAAATGAATTTGTCTTCATCATGAAGATACAGCAGGGGCTTTACACCATAGCGATCGCGCGCCAATAGAAAAGTCTGGGTCTCCCGATCATACAAACTAAACGCAAAGAACCCATTAAGTTTATGGAGGCATGTTATGCCTTCGAGGATCAAAAGTTTAAGGAGTACCTCTGTATCAGAATGAGTGCGAAATGAGTGGCCTTTGGATTCTAACTCTTTTTTGAGTTCGAGAAAATTGAATATCTCTCCGTTGAATACGATACAATATCGCTTGCTTTCATCCCACATGGGCTGATCTGCTGCACGACTGGTGTCGATGATTGACAATCTTCGGTGACCGAGCCCCACAAAATTATCGTGGTAAATATCCTGGTGATCAGGCCCGCGTTTACTCAGTGCTTGTGTGGCGGCTGTTACATTGATGAGATTGAACTTCCCAACTAAATTGAACGCAAAAATGCCGGTGATGCCGCACATGAATTAGCCTGCTACAAAGGCTTAATCATAATATTCCGGTACCACACTTCACTTCCATGATCCTGCAAATCGATATGACCTTTTGTTGGAACACAATAACCCACTGTCTCCTTCCATTTGCTTGCGTTTTTGCGGGCGGTCCAATCTTCTGATCCGATTTCGTACTCCACCACCTTTACATCATTCAGCCAATGTTCAATGTGATTGCCTCTTGCCACAATTCGCGTGGTGTTCCATTCCCCAACAGGATTCATTTTTTTATCTGAAGGCGGAGCATGCATATCATAGTTTGATCCGGTCATGTGAAAATCTTTTTCTTGCGGATACCCCTTGTCATCAATCACCTGGTATTCCGGGCCAGTGTAATAAGGCTGTTCATATTCTTCCGTCACTCGATAGATTATGCCGCTGTTTCCCACCGGAGTGATTTTCCATTCGGTATAAAATTCAAAATTATCATATTGATCCGTGGTCATCAGGTCAGAACGCTCGTTGTCTACGCCAGACGTTTCAATCGGTGCCTTGCAATGAAGTGTGCCATCAATCACCTCCCAGCTGTTGTTCTTGCGATCTTTAAAAAACTTCCACCCGTTCATAGTCTTGCCGTCAAAAAGCAATTTCCAACCTTCGGCTTTTTGTTGTTCGGTAAGTTCATTTACAGTTTTGCCGGGGTTGCCACACGACCAAAGCACAACACACACTAAAAGAAAAAAGAGGAACTTTTTCATGGTTTAGAATATTTTGCCGGGATTTAAAATACCGTTAGGGTCAAATACTTTTTTGATGCCACGCATTAATTGAAGATTAACTTCACTCATGGCGATAGGCATGTAAGGCCGCTTGGCAATACCAATACCGTGCTCACCGGAAAGCGTACCACCAAGGCTCACCGTTAGCTTAAAGATTTCACCGATGCCCTCGTTTACTTTTGTGTTCCAATATTCTTCATCCAGGTTTTCGCGCAAAATGTTTACGTGAAGATTGCCATCGCCAAGATGACCGAAACAAACGGTGTTAAAATTGTAACGCTTGCCAATTTCTTTGATACCATTGATTAACTTCGGAAGGTTGGCACGTGGCACTACCACATCGTCCGATTTCGTGAGGGTGTACCAATTTACGGCAGGTGAAATATTTTTCCTGATTTTCCACAACTCCTCTTTTTGAGCGGCACTATCGGCAAACAAAACTTCGCCCGATTGGAATTTTTCAACCACACCCATCACACGCTCGGCATCGCGCATCAGCACTTCTTCATCGTTGCCATCCAACTCACACAGCAGATAGGCATTCATTCCTTCTGTGAGTTTGGTGGTTACTGGGCTATTCAAAACTTTTTCACAGTAGTCAAATGTTTTTGCAGCCGCTTCTTTTTCGAAAAATTCCATTCCGGAAGGAGTAATACCGGCAACGTAAATCGCGGCAATGGCATTGCATGCTTCTTCGTTGGTGACGAATGGAATCATCATCAGTACATTTTTCTGCGGAAGGCCACGAAGTTTGAAAACAATCTTAGTAATGATACCAAGAGTTCCCTCACTTCCACACATTAATTGAGTGAGGTTGTAGCCAGTAGAGTTTTTTAAAACATTGGCAGCCGTCCAAATGATTTCTCCAGTGGGGAGTACCACCTCCATATTAATCACATAATCGCGGGTAACGCCATACTTTACCGCTTTTGGTCCGCCAGAATTGTTTGCGAGGTTTCCGCCTAAAAAGCAGGAGCCACGACTCGCAGGATCAGGCGGGTAGAAGAGACCTTTTTCCTTTACTGCATTTTGAAATACTTCAGTGATTACTCCTGGCTCTACTGTCGCCTGAAGGTTCAACTCATCGATCTGCAAAATTGTGTTAAAACGCTCCATGGAAATGACCACTCCTTTATTTATTGGGAGCGCCCCGCCACTCAATCCAGTTCCCGCTCCGCGAGGCGTCACGGGCAGTTTGTGCGTATTGCAAAGTTTAAGAATGCTGCTAATCTGCTCCGGTGTTCGTGGTTTTAGCACTACATCCGGCAGGAAGGAGTAATCTTCGGTCTTGTCATGTCCATACTCCAATCGTGCTTCTTCTTCGAGGATCATGTGCTCCTTTCCCACGATGGCCTCAAACTGGCTTATGATTTCTTCTCGCACATTCAGATTTGCAAGCGCTTCCATTTTTGTATTCGATGATTATTTTAAATTTGTGACGTATGCTCCTATTCAGAAGCTTCAAAATTAATCAATTCCCTTTTTATCCTGCCGCTGTATTTCTTTCTCTTTTAATAATTCTTTCTTCTTGTGCCGGGGCACGTAAGGCACGCATTCGTGAGAAACAGGTTGATGAAGTAATTCAGACTGCACGTTCTTTTATGGGCACTCCTTATAAATGGGGCGGCACCACGCGGTCGGGCATTGATTGTTCGGGCCTTACGGGAAATGCCTACAATGCGATTCGCATCACCTTGCCACGAACGGCCGATAGTCAGGCCCTGCTGGGCGAGAAAATAAAAATGAAAGACCTGAAAGCCGGTGACCTGGTGTTTTTTGCTACCGGAAAAAAGCGGAAGGAGATCACTCATGTGGGAATCGTCACCGAAGTCAAGGCCGATGATAACGTAAAATTTATTCATGCCTCCACATCGCTGGGTGTGGTAGAAACAAATCTTTATTCCGATTATTATAAAAAACGATTTCGATTGGCCCGAAGGATCATCGATTGACCTACTCAATACCATGACAACACGCAGAAAATTTTTGAAGCTTGGAGCGCTGAGCACAATGCTTCCTCTTAGTTCTTTTGTCAATACTTTTTCCAACCCCAATCGCCCGATTGTTATTTCCACGTGGGATTTTGGGAAGCGGGCAAATGAGGAGGCCTGGAAAGTCTTGTCCTCGTCAGGGCGCGCGTTGGATGCCGTTGAAAAAGGAGTTCAAGTAATCGAAAGTGACCCCAAAATAACCACGGTTGGGTATGGTGGAAGCCCAGATCGCGAGGGGCGCGTAACATTGGATGCTTGCATCATGGATGAAAATTCAAATTGTGGATCCGTTGCCTTTTTAGAACACATTGAGCACCCTATTTCAGTAGCGCGATTGGTGATGGAAAAATCGCCTCATGTTTTTCTGGTGGGCGATGGCGCGCTGCAATTTGCGTTGGCCAATGGCTTCAAGAAAAAAAATCTTTTGACCCCAGAATCTGAAAAAGCCTGGAAGGAATGGCTGAAGACTGCCAAGTACAAGCCGGTGGTAAACATTGAAAATCACGATACGATTGGAATGCTGGCGCTCGATGCAAGCGGAAATTTATCCGGAGCGTGCACCACCAGCGGCATGGCTTATAAAATGCGTGGCAGGGTTGGCGATTCGCCCATCATTGGGGCCGGACTTTTTGTTGATAATGAGGTTGGCGCAGCTACTGCTACCGGGCAGGGCGAGGAGGTAATCCGAATGGTGGGAAGTCATCTGGTGGTAGAGTTTATGCGACAAGGCAATTCGCCTGAAGATGCCTGCCGCAAGGCGGTGGAGCGCATTGTGAACCGGAACCGCGAACGAGCAAAAGCGATACAGGTTGGTTTTTTAGCACTGAACAAGAATGGTGAATTTGGAGCCTATTGCATTCAAAAAGGATTCACCTATGCCGTGCACGACAGCGGTGGTGGTCGCGTGATGGATGGAAAATTTGTCCTTTAGCAGTTGCCGATGATCCTGGAAATAGTAGTCTATAATATTGAGTCTGCCCTTCGTGCACAAGAGGGTGGTGCAGATAGAATCGAATTATGCGACAATCCCGGTGAAGGAGGAACCACACCTTCCTATGGAACGATCGAAGCCGTGCGCCAAAATGTGAGCCTTGATGTGTACGTAATGATTCGTCCACGCGGTGGGGATTTTTGTTACTCCAATTACGAATTCCATGCGATGAAGCGAGACATCAGCCAGTGCCAGCGGATCAGTGTTGATGGCGTTGTTTTTGGAATTTTAAATCCCGATGGAACGCTGGATAAAAAGCGATGCAAAGAATTAATTGACAAAGCCCGACCACTTAAGGTCACCTGTCATCGTGCATTTGATATGGCGCGAGATCCTTTTCAAACATTGGAAGATTGCATTGAGGTAGGTTTTGATCGGATTCTTACTTCCGGTGGAAAATCAAAAGCAGTAGAAGGTGTAAGTCTCATTCACCAACTTATACAAAAAGCAAATGGAAGAATTGCCATTATGCCTGGCTCGGGTTTGAATGAAGAAACCGTGCAGACCATTGTAAAAAATACAGGTGCGAAAGAAATTCACTTCTCTGCCGTGGCTTATCGCGAAAGCAAAATGAATTTTAAGAATGACGCTATTGCGAGCATGGGCACCGAAGGTGATGAATTTAAAATTCGCACAGTAGATCCTGAGCGTGTGCGCAAGACACGATCGCTTGCAGAAAATTCAAACTGATTTTAGATTATGAAGAAGCTACTCTTTGCGATCCTCTTCGGTGTATCCATTACATCGTTTGGTCAAAAGGCAAAAGTTGAAAACGTCATCCTTGTTACGCTCGATGGCTTTCGGTGGCAGGAATTGTTTCGCGGTGCTGACTCTTCATTTATGAAGCAACAGACCTATCTGAAGGATAAAGAAGTAAAAGAGAAATACTGGCGGGCAGACCTGAACGAGCGAAGAAAAGCGTTGCTGCCATTTTTCTGGAGCACCATGGTAACGGAAGGTCAGTTGTATGGAAATCGTGATGTGAATTCAAAAATGAATGCGACCAACGAGCAGTGGTTTTCCTATCCTGGATATAACGAATTACTCACCGGAAAGGCGGATGATGAACGAATCACTTCCAACGATAAGATTTATAATCCAAACACCACTGTGCTGGAGTTTGTCCATCAACAACCAAGCTTTAAAGGTAAAGTTGCTGCCTTTACTTCATGGGATGTTTTTTCGCACATCATTAATGACAAACGCAGTGGAATACCAGTAAGTGCAGGGCTTGTAAAAGCTGAAGGTCCTCTCTTAACGGAAGGAGAAAAGTTGTTGAATCAATTATTGATAAGTCTGCCGAATGCGATACCCGAAGTACGACAGGATGCACTGACGTTTTATTATGCCATGGAGTATGTGAAAAAGAATAAGCCTCGACTTCTTTATCTTTCTTTTGATGAAACGGATGATTTTGCACATCAGGGTGAATATGCAGCCTATTTGAATTCAGCGCACGCAACGGATAATTTTTTGAGGGAGCTCTGGAATTACTTGCAATCGGACCCAACCTATAAAAACAAAACAGCCATGATCATTACCGTTGATCACGGAAGGGGTGAAGACGCCAAGAGTTGGAAAAGTCATGGTCGAAAAATTCAAGGGGCAGATCAGATTTGGATGGCCGTCATCGGCCCGAACATCAAGCGCTTCGGAGAAACAAAGGATAATCAATTGTATCAGAATCAACTTGCCAGCACGATTGCCAATCTCTTGGGCTTTAGTTTTGAAGGCTCGGGAAAAGGAAATGTTCTTGAGCTAACAAAATAGATCACAAAAAAAGCCGCCATTTACCTGACAGCTTTTCGTGGAGAATATCGGATTCGAACCGATGACCTCTTCCATGCCATGGAAGCGCTCTAGCCAGCTGAGCTAATCCCCCTTAAGGGCCACAAATATATTTCAATTTAGCATTCGAGCAAATCTGTAAGCTCCCCCTATAATTGGGCCAGATAAAAGTTTCTTTTCAGTCGAGAAG